>NZ_JBHFFN010000002.1:0-613522 GCF_041927415.1 Micrococcus sp. IITD107
CGAGCACCTGTCAGACCAACACCCACCCGGGGTGCTGCGCGGACCGGTCGTCTCGGCCGGGACATTCACCGGGCCGATCGACCCCCGGGTCATCCGAGCCTGGGCCTGTGATGCAGACCTGATACCCGTCGTCCTAGGAGGTGCCGGTGACGTGCTGGACATCGGACGAGCCCAAAGACCCTTCCCGCCCGGGATCCGCAAGGCCATCATCGCCCGCGACCAAGGCTGCGCCGCCCCCGGCTGCGGGAGCCCAGCAGCCTGGTGCCAGATCCACCACATCCGGTACTGGAAGAAACACGAAGGGCCCACCTCCGTGGAGAACGGGGTCCTGCTGTGCTCCCACCACCACCAGGCCCTGCACCACGACCAACTCACCATCCAGATGAACAACGGCATCCCGCTGGTCCAGGACACCAGCGCGTCACAGCAGACCCAGGAACACCAACCCGTCCCCGCACGCAACCTGCACTGGCACGACCAATGAACCAGGGGACAGCTGTGTCGAGAACGCGAGAGGCTGAGAGGTCAGCTCCGCTGGTAGGCGAGATCGAAGATCAGGCGCCCTGCCCGTTCCGCTTTGGACTCGAAGCTGGTCAACGGGCGGGTGGCGAATCGGGGTGCCCAGCCGCCCTCGTGGTCCACGGGATCCTCCAGGGTGGAGGCCTGCGCCGCCTCGCGCAGGCCAGCGCGTGGCTGGGCCGGCAAGGGGGTCCCGTCCGGGGAGACGGCGCTCGGCTTCGCCTTCCGCAGCGGTTGGGCTCCGACCTCCAGTTCACGTTCCTCGAGCCGGACTCGTGTCAGGGGCGACTCCTCGCCGACCGCTCGTCCGGGGTGCAGGTTCGTGAACTCGGGGTGGGCCTTCATGACCTGGCGCATGTGGACGGCGTAACCCGACCAGTCCGTGGCCAGGCGCAGAATGCCGCCGGGCACCAGGGCGCGGGCAGCGCGGTCGGCGAAAGCAGGGGAGATGAGCCGGCGTTTGTGGTGCTTGGTCTTGTGCCACGGATCCGGGAAGAACACCCAGATCTCCTGCACGGAGGCCGGCGGCAGAAGCCGCTCCAGCACCTCAGGAGCGTTGGCCTGCACGCCGCGGATGTTGGAGAGCTCCTGGTCCTCGATCTCCACCAGCAGGGCGCCCAGGCCCGGGGTGTAGACCTCCACGGCCAGGAAGTTCCAGTCCGGGTGTGCGGTGGCGCCAGCTACGGTCGACTCTCCGAGCCCCGGACCGACGTCCACCACCAGGGGAGCGGTGCGGCCGTAGATGCGCTCGAGATCGTCCGGGGTGAGCGTGGCATCCGGGGCCACCGAGGTGTCCGCACGGTGCCGGGGCACGTCCAGGATGTATGCCGCGCGGCTGCGGTCCCAGCTCAGCTGCCGGCGGGTGGTCATCCGATCGCCTCGGCGGACGAAGGACACCGGCTCGCGGCGGTACAGGGCAGGATCGGGGTTCGGGTTGTGACCGTGTTCGTGCTCGCTCATCAAGCGTCCAGCCTACGTGGATGCAGCGTGCGTTCAGATTCGCCGCCGAGCCAGAAGCAGTGGCGGGCATCAGCATGCATGCCCACCACTGGTTCTGGGTCAACGGGACTTTGGAGCCGGTTCAGAGGGGAAGATCTCCTCGGCGGCGGTGAGGAAGTCGCGCATCACCGGACCATTGGTCTGGGCGCCGCCGAAGCCCTCGTTGAAGAACAGGGCCACAGCCAGGTCGCCGTGGATCGCCACCAGCCAGGTGTGTGCCAGGGTCTCGCCCTCAGAGACGAACTGGGCGGTGCCGGTCTTGGCCAGCACGGGGGCGCCCGGGACCTCCTGCAGGATCGGCACGGTGCCGTGGGTGACGGTCCCGGTCATCATCTCGCGCAGCTGGACCGCCTCCTCCTCGGTCAGGCCACCGTCCCCTGGGGCCGCCGCGGTGGGGAGGTCGATCTCCGGGTGACTGACCACCACTGGCTGGACGGTGTGACCGGCCGCCACGGACGCTGCCATCGTGGCCATGCCCAGAGGCGAGGCCTGCACCACGCCCTGGCCGAACAGGTTCGCGGCGTGCTCCGTGCCCTCGGAGTCCTCCGGGATCGAGGCCAGGAATGCGCCGTTCAGACCCACCACCGGCTCCGGCGTCAGCCCCAGGGCACGTCCGGCAGCGGCTTCATCCTCGGGGGAGATGTCCTGCCACTGCCCCACGAACACCGTGTTGCACGACTGCGCCATCGCCTCCTTCAAAGGAATCGCTCCGAGCGAGGCGGCCGGGTAGCCGTCGAAGTTCTTGATCTCCATGCCGCCCACATTGATGGTCGGCGGGCACTGCACCGTGGTGTCCGGGGTCATGCCGTTGCGCAGCATGGCCAAGCCGGTCACCACCTTGAACACGGAGCCCGGGGCATACCTCCCGGACGTCCCGATCGGCGTGCTCATTCCCTCCGGACCGGCGGCCGCTGCCAGCACATGCCCGTCCGAGGGGCGCACGGCAACCAGAGCCGAGGGGACCCCGGAATCGGCCAAGGTCTGCTCGGCCAGCTCCTGCAGTCTGCGGTCCAAGGTGGTGGTCAGGTCCTGGCCAGGCACGGGGTCCACCGTGAATCCAGGGCTTCCCGACGACGGCCCCTCACCACCTGTGGCCCCCTCACCGGGAGTGCCCGATGCGCTGGGCGAGGCCCCCGGGGAGGCGCTGCCGGAAGTCTGGGGCGAGGAGCCGCCGTCGAGAAGCGCGGTGCCGTCTGGGTTCTGGACCGTGATGTCCAGACCAGGCGTCCCGACGAGGTACTCGTCCCAGGTGGCCTGCAGTCCGGAGAGCCCGGCGGGCTGACCGGCGGTGAGCCGTCCGTCCGAGTTCTCCACCTGCTCGGCGGTGGGCTCGCCGTAGGTGCCGAGCACGCCGCGGGCGAAGGCGCGCGTGGGAGCGAGCACGGCGGTGTCCTCGATCAGTCGGCCGCCCGGGACCTGCTGGACCGCGGAGGTGGGCAGGTTCACCGAGCCGTCCGCGCGCAGGGTGATCGCCTCCACGAACGCCTGCTCGCCGGCAGAGGCCGCACGGGCGGCGAAGGCGTCGGGGTCGATCTCGGCAATGGCCGCCAGAGCTCGCGCGGAGGACTCGACCTCGTCCGGGGTGATGTGGGACTTGTCCAGACCCAGCCGGACCACATCCCGCTCCATCATCAGCGGGTCGCCGGCGCCGTCCAGGATGCGCCCGCGATCGGCGACCGTGGTCTCCGCCTCCAGGGTGCCACCCGGGGCGAGCCCTGCCACGACGTCGTCCGGGCGCAGATCCAACTCCCAGGCCTGGGCGTCCTCATCCCAGATTAGGTCAGCGGTGGTGGGGTAGGTCCAGGCCGAGCCCTCGGCGCCCAGCTCTGTGAGGTCCCAGGCGACGTCGAGGTCGGCGGTGGCCCGGTTCGCATCATCACGGTCCACCGCGACGTCGTTGACCGTAACATGGCCGCGCGCCTCGCCCAGGGGCTCGAGGACGGTGGGCAGTTCTTCTGCCACGGGAGCGGAACCGTCGGTCAGTGGCAGGTCCGAGAACTCGCGGGTGTCGATGGCGGCGGCGAGCCGCTCGGCGGTCAGACGCGGATCCGGGCGGGTGTCCGTCTGGCAGGCCGTTAGGGCGAGGACGCCGGACAGCAGCACCCCGGTGGCGGCACGCCGCAGGACCTGGCAGCGGGTGGGCTGTGGGGGAGTTGTGGGCGCCATGTCTGTCCTCTGGTGGGGATGGTGCTGCGTGGTGTCAGCGTACGGGTCCACCGGCGCGGACCCTGGTGGTCGACCTGGACCGGGTGGGCCGGGCTGAGCAGGCGGGGCACGGCAGGTGGCACGAACTCCATGGTGCGCCTGACAACACTGGGCGAGGGGCCGTCGTCGGGATGTTCAGGCAATCGTCACCAGATCGGTACCGTTCTGAGACCTGCGCCCTGAGCGGAGCCACACCCGCGAGGCTGGTCCGGTTGACCCGCGCCTGCGAGCATGGAGACATGAACGGTGCGAGCAGTGTCCTGAGCCTGATCCTGAACATCATCTGGCTGCTCTTCGGCGGGCTCTGGCTCGCGCTGGGCTACATGCTGGCCGGGGTGGTGTGCTGCCTGCTGATCGTGACCATCCCGTTCGGCATCGCGTCCTTCCGGATCGCCGGATACGCGCTGTGGCCGTTCGGCCGCATGATGGTGGACGCGCGCCCGGTCACCGGTCCGTTCACCGTGCTGGGCAACGTCATCTGGTTCATCGTGGCCGGGATCTGGATCGCGATCGGCCACGTGCTGACCGCCATCCCCATGTTCCTGAGCATTGTGGGCATCCCGCTGGCCATCGCCAACCTGAAGATGATCCCGGTGTCCCTGATGCCGCTGGGCAAGCGGATCGTGGACTCCGGCTCGACCGGCTCCCTGCCGCAGTACGCCCCCGCCGGACACGGTCACCGCTACCCGGTGGCACCGTACCGGGGCTGAGACTGATGCCGATGTCGGACCCGGCCTGAGCCCGGACCTCAGGCGCGGGTGGAGCCGCCGGACTGGCCAGCCCCGCCCTGAGACCCCTTGCTGCCCTTGCCCTTGGAGCGCAGGTCCAGCGACTCGTCGTTGAGCAGGGCGTCCACACGGGCCGCGGCCTCATCGGCGGACGGGGCCACGTAGTTCGGGTCGTGGGCACGGCGGCGGTTGCGCAGCACGCGAGCGATGATCCACCACGCCAGGAACAGCAGCACGGCGGCCAGCACCACATTGGAGAACACGTCCGCGTAGTCCGAGACCAGGTGCCAGGACTCGCCGAGCAGGTAGCCGCCCCAGACGAAAATCGTGTTCCAGAGGGCCGAGCCCAGCAGAGTCAGTAGGGTGAACAGGCCCAAGTGCATGCGCTCGATGCCCGCCGGGATGGAGATCAGCGAGCGGAAGATCGGCACCATGCGGCCCAGGAATACGGTCCAGTAGCCGTGCTTGTGGAACCAGCGCTCGGTCTTCTCCACGTCCTCGAAGTCCACCAGCGGCAGCCAGTCGGCGATCCGGTACATCCGCCGCCGTCCCAGGGCCGCGCCGATGCCGTACAGCGCCACCGCGCCCACCACGGAGCCGATGGTCGCCCAGATCACCGCCTCCCACGGGCCGAACGAGCCGTTCGCGGCGGTGAACCCGGCCAGCGGCAGGATCAGCTCCGAGGGGATGGGCGGGAAGATGTTCTCCAGGAACACCGCCAGCGCCACGCCGATCGGACCGATCGCCTCCATCACCTGCACCACGATGTCGCCGAGCCAGCCGTAGGAGACCTCGCCCCCGTCCTGGGCGGCGGTGGCCACCGGGAGATTCCCGACGACGGCACTCACCTCAGCGGGGGCGGGCAGGGCGGACAGCGGGGAGACAGAGGAAGACATGGCCCCCATTGTTCCGCACGGTGTGGGGTGGAAGGACACGGGCACGCAGACGGGTGCCGAACCTCACGGCGAAGAACCAACTGGACGGGCCCGCCGGCGT
This sequence comes from Micrococcus sp. IITD107, assembly GCF_041927415.1. Lineage (NCBI taxonomy): Bacteria > Bacillati > Actinomycetota > Actinomycetes > Micrococcales > Micrococcaceae > Micrococcus > Micrococcus sp. IITD107. The sequence goes on from NZ_JBHFFN010000002.1 coordinate 5,448, forward strand.
GGGGCAGCCGTGGCAGGTCAGGAGCGGGTGTCCTGGGCTGCTGCCCTGTGGAAAGCTGCACAGGGTACGGGCATAGTGGAGGACATGAGGCTCAAGCCGTCCACCGCCGGACTGGTCGGCGCGCACGTGATGAGCTGGGTGTCCCTGTCCCCGAGCTTCATCCCGCGGACCTGGTGGATGACGGCGGTCTCCACGGGCTTCTCGCAGGCGTTCGGGTACCTGGTGGGCGCGGCCGGGCATGGACTGGCCCGATCCGCCGTCCGGCTGACCGGTGCGGAGATCGCCGTGGACCCGGCGAGATTGCAGCCGGTGCGCGAACGGGTCCCCTGGGCGATGGCCGGCATCAGCGCCGTGGCCTGGCTGCGGTCGGTGAACCGCCAGGCAGAGATCTGCGGACTGATGGAGACCCGACCCATCCCGTTGAAGGAGCACGCCTACGGCACCGTCATGGGTGCGGCCCTGGGCGCCTCGCTGATCCAGGCTGGCCGCGCGCTCACGGCAGGCGGTCAGGCTGTCTCTCGCGTCCTGCGGCCCGCGCTCCCGGAACCGGCAGCGGCACTGGCTGGAGCCGTCGTCGCGGGTGCTGCCACCACCCTGGTGCTGGACAAGGTGGTCTACCGGCGCCTGCTGGAGCGCGTCTCCCGGGCCGCCCACGAGACCAATGACCTGCTGCTGCCCGGGCGCTTCCAGCCCACCGAGCCGGAGCGATCCGGATCGCCGGCGTCCCTGGAGCCGTGGGACACGCTGGGGTCCAAAGGGCAGGCCGTGGTCTCGGACGGCCCGCGCGCGGTGGACATCGAGGGCGCCACCGGGGAGCCCGGGCTGACGCCGATCCGCGCCTACGCCGGCTGGCGCGAGGACCGAGACCTGGAGGCCACCGCCCAGGCCGTGGTGGCCGAGCTGCGGCGCACCGGCGGGTTCGAACGGAAGGTGCTGCTGGTCATCAACACCACCGGGACCGGGTGGCTGCAGGAGTGGTCGGCCTCGGCGGTGGAGTTCCTCACCGGTGGGAACTGCGCGCTCGCGGCCATGCAGTACACCTATCTGCCCTCGGGCGTGGCCATGGTGGTGGACCGCGCCACACCCACGGCTGCGGGGGAGGCGCTGCTGCACGCGGTGGAGGCCGAGCTGGCCACACGTCCGGCCGACCGTCGCCCGATGCTCCTGGTGGGCGGGGAGTCCCTGGGGGCGCTGGGTGGGACGTCCGCGTTCGACGGGCTGCAGGACATGCTCGAGCGGGTAGACGGTGCTGTCTGGACGGGGATGCCGCGGATCTCCGCGTTCTGGCGGCAGCTGGTGTCCCGGCGGCGCCTGGGCACCCCGGAGATCCTCCCCGTGGTCGACGACGGCCGGCACGTCCGGTTCGTCTCTCGCCCCCGCGACCTGGTCACCGACATCACCGGGGTGGACTACGGGGAATGGCACCACCCGCGCGTGGTGGTGGCCCAGCACCCCTCCGACCCCGTGGTGTGGTGGAGCCCGGAGCTGATGTGGCGGGAGCCGGAGTGGGCGCGCGAGCAGGCCGGATCCGACGTCTCCCGGTCAGTGCGGTGGATGCCCTGGGTGACGTTCTGGCAGGTCGCCTCGGACATGCCGCGATCAGCCACCGTCCCCGGGGGACACGGTCATCGGTATCTGGAGGAGATGGTCCCGTACTGGGCCGCGGTGCTGGGGCTGGATCCGCTGGAGGACCGCTCGAGGATCGTACAGGCGATCCGTCGACTGATCGTGCCCAGCGAGGGGTGAGCGCCGGGTCTCACCCACTGGCGAACCGGATGTCTTGCCCGGCGGGGTCGCCAGGCGTAGCTTCGCCGCATGGCTATCCGCTGGTACTCCGTGGTGATCGACTCCCAGGACGTGGCCGCCCAGGCTCGATGGTGGGCTCGGGTGCTCTCCTGGGAGATCGTCTACGAATCAGACGACGAGGTGGTGATCGTGCCGCCGATCGCCGTCCAGCAGGAACAGGACCCGTCCTCCACCCCGTTCGCCGACCGTGCTCAGGGGTGGGTGTTCGTGCCCGTCCCGGAGGGCAAGACCGTGAAGAACCGGATCCACCTGGACCTGGCACCGGACCGGGACTCGGACCACGCCGCCGAGGTCCAGAGGCTGGTTGACCTCGGTGCGCGCCACGTGGATGTGGGCCAGATCGAATCCGGGCCGGACGCCGTCACCTGGACCGTGCTGGCCGACCCCGAGGGCAACGAGTTCTGTCTACTCTCCCCGCGTGACTGACATGACTGACGCGACTGATCGGAGCACCCCATGAACACCGAGGACCGACTTCTGACCTGTCTCTGGTTTCCCGGTGAACAGGCAGAGGCGGCTGCGACCCACTACGTGGACACCTTCGCGCCCTTCCGACGGGACACCGCCCTGGGCACTGTCACTCGGGCGCCTCTGGACCTGGTGGACCGGGACGGAGAGTTCCGAGCTGAGATCCGCCGGGAGGGCGACGACGTCCACGTCGAGCAGGGGCGGGTGCTGATGGTCGAGTTCACCCTGGACGGCCGCCCGTTCATCGCGATGGACGACAACCGCTCCGGGCGGACCTTCACCGATGCCACCTCCTTCCAGGTGATCTGTGAGGATCAGGCCGAGGTGGACCACTTCTGGGATCGGCTCACCGCGGGCGGCGAGGAGGTCATGTGCGGTTGGCTGAAGGACCGGTTCGGCGTGAGCTGGCAGGTGGTGCCCCGGCTGCTGATGAAGCTGATGTCCGGTGCCGACCGTGAGGCGGCCGGGCGGGTGCAACGGCAGATGATGTCCATGGTCAAGCTGGACCTGGCGCCCCTGGAGGCCGCCGCGCGCGGCTGACGCAGTACCTCAGGGGATCCTGCCCCGGCGTACGCTGAGGGCTCATGGAACCCTGGATGGCCCTCGCCGCGCTCGCCGCCTGCATGGTCGGGGCGTGCCTGCAGCGTGTGTCCGGAGCCGGCGTCGGACTCGTGGTGACCCCCGTGATGGTGCTGATCTTCGGCCCCGTCTCCGGGGTGCTGCTCACCAACGCGACCACCATCGTCTCCGCCGCCCTGATCATGTCCGTGGTCTGGCGGAACATCGACTGGCACCGCTTCTGGCAGATCGCACCCATCGGGCTGCTCGGCTCCGTGGCCGGAGCGCTGCTGGTGGGGGCGCTGCCCGCAGCCGTCCTGCAGGTGGTGGTGGGCGTCGTCGTGCTGGTGGCCCTGGTGATGACCTTCGCCCTGCCGCGCGTGCCCCATCTGACCGGGCCCGCGCCGGCAGTGGCCGCTGGGACCGTGGGCGGGTTCCTGAACACCGTCGCGGGGGTGGCGATGCCGGCCATGGTCATCTACGCCACTGTCTCGCGCTGGGAGCAGGCGCGGTTCGCGGCCACCCTGCAGCCGGTGTTCCTCACCTTTGGGGCGCTGTCCGTGGCCACCAAGCTGGGCATGGGGACCGCCTCGGTGGAGCAGCTGCCGCCGCTGTGGTTCTTCGGGCTGCTCGCCGCCGGGATCGTGCTCGGGGTGCTGGCCGGAACCATCCTCTCGACACGGGTCAGTGCCGTGCGGGCCCGATGGGTGGCCGTGATCCTGGCCGGAGCCGGTGCCGCTCTGACTGTGGTGCGCGGACTCACGCTCTGATCCAGCCGTGACACGCCGCACGGGATTGGCGATAGGCTGAAGGACGGAACCACACCGACCCATCGGAAGGACACCCCCATGAGCATTGTCCAGATCCCCCTGCGCCTGACCTCAGGCGCCTTCATCCTGAACTCCGGCATCGGCAAGACCAAGATCTCCGAGGAGCAGGCTGAGGGCATGCGGGACATGGCCGCCAACGGCATCCCCATGCTGAAGGACCTGAGCCCGGCCCAGTTCAAGCAGTTCATCGTGGCCTCGGAGATCGGTGTGGGTGCGGCCCTGCTGGCTCCGTTCGTTCCCGGCTGGCTGGCCGGCGCCGCCCTGACCGCCTTCTCCGGCGGACTTCTGGCGATGTACAAGAACACCGAGGGCATGACCCAGGAGGACGGCATCCGTCCCACCCAGGAGGGCACCGCCGTGGCCAAGGACGTCTGGATGGCCGGCATGGGCCTGGCCCTGATGGCCGACGGCGCCGTGAACCGCACCGCCCGCAAGAACGCCGCCGCCGCCCGCCGTGCCAAGCGCATCGGCAAGGCCAAGGACTCCAAGGTCGAGGCCATCAACAAGGCCCGCGACGAGCAGATCGAGGCTTTGCGTGCCGCTCGTCACGACCTGGCGGAGCTGCGCAAGCAGATCTGATCCCGCTCAGGCACTGACCGCCTGACACCCACTGAGGCCACGCCGCAGGTGCTCCTGCCGCGTGGCCTCAGTCGTTCCCGCAGACGGGCCCGGGGGAGCGGGGGAGCCGAGCGGTGCGCGGGGGCTCGGAACCGTGTGGAGCGCGAGGCGGGGAGCGGGAGGCGGGGAGCCTGTCAGCCGGAGATCTGGGAGGCCAGCCGTGCGGTCTGGTCCGGGGTCAGCACCGCTGCGGGGTGGGGGCCAGCGCCCAGCAGGTCCGCGCGCAGGTCGTTCAGCTGCTCGGTGTGTGCGGGCGCCAGCGCGGGGCCGGCGGCGAGCACCAGATTCCCGGCCTCGCGCCGCTCGATCAGGTTCGCGTCGGCCAGCGTCCACGCGCCGCTGAGCCCCGCACCCGCGGCAGCCTGTTCCAGGCCGGCGGCCTGCCTGGCGTAGAACCGGTGGCCGTTGTCGTCACCCACGTTGACCAGCAGCAGCCCTCGCTCGGTCAGGGCACCCAGCAGCTCGGCGTAGAAGTCCGTCCCGGTCAGATGCTCCACCTCACCCTCGCCGGTGTAGATGTCCAGCACCACGGCGTCGAACAGGCGGGGGCTCAAAACGGCGAGTTCGGCACGCGCGTCCCCGATCACCACCTCCAACTCCGTCCCCTCCGGCAGCGGCAGCTCGGTGATCACCAGGGACGGCAGCTCGCGTTCCAGCTCCACCGTCACCTGGTCCGACCCCGGTCGCGTGGCCTGCACATACCGGGGAAGCGTGAGCGCCCCGGCCCCCAGGTGCAGGACGCTGATCGGCTCGCCCAGTGGGAACGAGGGGTCGAGCAGCGCCGCCATCCGAGCCAGGTACTCGTACCGGATCCGGGTGGGCTCGGCCAGGTCCACGTGGGACTGGATCATCCCCCCGATCTCCAGCACCCAGCCGTCGTCATGCTCATCCGGGACGATCCGCGCCTGCTGTCCGGACACGCTGAGCTGCACGGTGCGGCCGGAGGGTGAGGGGGCGGCGGGCGGCGGAGGAGATGGAGGGCAGACCATGGGTCCATTCTCCCGTTACGCTGAGCCGCGTGAGCACCGCTCTGGAGATCCACTACCCCTTCACGGGCCGCTGGCTGGTGCAGAACAGTCCGGCGAACCGGGTTCCCAGCCACGGCACGGAGCTGTTCGCCACGGCACATGCCTTCGACTTCGTCCGGGTGGATGAGCAGGGCCGCACGGCTCCGGTGCGGCTGCGGTCTCTGGTCCGCACCGAACCGCCGGAGTCCTTCCCGGGCTTCGGCGCGCCGATCCTGGCCCCGGTTGCCGGGACAGTGGTCTCCGCGCATGACTCCGTGCCGGACCACCATGCCCACCGCGGGCTGCCCTCCCTGAGCGACGCCGACTGGCTGACGGCTGGGCCGGGCTGGCCGGGAACCACGTGATCATCCGGGTGTCCGAGCGCGGCACGTTCGTGGCACTGTGCCACCTGCAGCGGGGCAGCGTCCAGGTGTCGGTGGGGGAGATCGTCCGGACCGGTCAGCCGGTGGGTGCCTGCGGGAACTCCGGCAACAGCACCGAGCCGCACCTGCACCTGCAGGCCCAGGACGCCCCTGACCCTGCCGCGGCTGCGGCCGTGCCGTTCACCCTCCAGGGGTCAGTGCCGCGCAACGGGCAGATCGTCCACGTCCCCTGACCCGAGGCGGCGCTCAGCCGCCGATCTCTGCGGGCGTGGACCAGCCGTCGTCGGGATCTGCCGGAAGGTCCTTGATCACCTTCGCAGGCACGCCGGCAGCCACGCTGTCGGCCGGGATGTCCTTCACGACGACGGCCCCCGCGCCGATCACGGAATTCTCACCGATGGTGACGCCAGGGCCGACGATCGCCCCGCCGCCGAGCCAGACGTTGTCCTCGATGGTGATGGGGGCGCTGCCCTCCCACTTGTCCCGGCGGGGGCCGGCCTCGAGCGGGTGGGTGGCGGTGAGCAGCTGCACGTGCGGGCCGAACTGGCAGTCCGCTCCGATCCGCACCGGGGCGATGTCCAGCACCGTGAAGCCGAAGTTGGCGAAGGTGCGCGCGCCAATGCTGATGTACCGGCCGTAGTCCACGTGGAACGGGGGACGGATCTCGATGTCCTCGCCGGCGTGGCCGAGCAGCTCCTGGAGGATGCGGCGGCGCTCGGCACGGTCCGTGATGGAGCTGGCGTTGTACCGCTCGGTCAGCAGCTGGGCGCGCGTGGAGAGCTCACCGAGCTCCGGATCCAGGGCGATGTACGCCTCTCCGGCCTCCATCCGCTCACGCATGGACCGGCCATTGGGACGGTAGGGGTTCGTGGGGGTGGGGGGTGTGCCGGCGGCGTCGGTGCCAGTCAGGGGGCTCATGGTCCCACCCTACGGAGCGTTCGGGCCTCGTTCACAGCGTGTGGCTGGGATTCCGCGGTCGAGGACCACCGTCATCACGGATTCTCAGCCACACGTTGTCCTCGGCGGTCACGAGAACAGCTGCTGGACCAGTGCGATGACTCTGACGAACCCGTTGTTCAAGTCCTCATGCGTCACACGGATCACCCGCCACCCGTGGCTCTGGAACCACGCGTCCCGTCGAGCGTCAATGGCCTGCTGTGCGCGAGTCAGGTGGTGGCCGCCGTCGTACTGCAACGCGATTCTCCACTGTGGATAGGCGAGGTCTGCGGTGAACGGCGCCCCCGGTGCGGGCGAGACCTGCAGCTCCGGCTCTGGGAGTCCCGCGCCCACGAGAGCGAGCCGCAGCGCCGTCTCCGGGGATGAATCGGCGCCGACTCGGATCAGGCCCAGTGCCGCTCGGGCCAGCCGGACGCCCTTGAAGGTGCCGATGGTCGAGAGCTCCTGGTCGAGTCGTGCCGGTGTGGTCAGAGGGGAGTGCCTGATTCCGTTGACCCAGGGGGAATGCACAAGATGGTCACCGGCCGCCACCAGATCGATCAGCTGCTCGTCGTCCATCATCGCCGCCAGATCCAACCACGCCCGCTCCGGTGTGACCGCGGGAACGTCGAAGCGGACGCTGCGATGTCGCTCAGGCAGTGGACGGCGGTGGCCGACGACTCCCGCGCGCTGGGCCCGGCGACGCTGGTCTGGGCCGGTGAGATGAACTCGCGGGTCGCCGGCCAGGGCTGGGGGCAAGGGCACTCCATAGAGATGCGCGGCGGTGGTGTGGGAGACGAAGCCTCCGCAGACCTGGGTGAGGGCGGCCAGCGATGCGGTGTCCAGCCCGTGAGGCGGTTCGTCGAGACGCAGATAGGACCACGGCATCTCCGGGAACAGGGAGGACCGATACAGGCCGTGAGAGACGCGCCGCAGATCCGACCTCTGGAGGCGTTCATCCGAGACGTCAGCGGCTCGGGCCGCGGCACGCGTGACGTGGGCGCGCCGGATGATGGGAGGCAGAGGTCTGCGAGCAGTCATGGACTCACCGTGCCGGGTGGAGGTTCGCCGGGACGACCTGCAGGGGGCAGCTGTGGAGAGGCGGCTGCTCTGGAGCACCTGTGGAGGAACGACGGGAGGTCTCCAGGGCATCCTCGTGGAGAGTGTGGCTTGAAATCCGCGGTGGCAGACCGAAGGACCTGTGATGTCAAGCCACACGGTGGACGTGGGGCGAGGAACCCGCATCAGGTGTCTGCGCCGGGGGAGCATCTGGCCGCGGAACGCTGGGGCGGGGGAGAATGCGGGGATGGACACCGATCATGGCACCCCGGACCACGTCGCCGGCACCCCGGACACCGATTCAGACGCCAGCACACTGGCCCCGGAGCCGCGCACACCGACCGGCAGCGTCGAGACCACGAAGGCCGGGCCCCTGCTCCACCTGGCGCGCGAACTGCAGCATCCGCCCACCGTGGTCTGGGACCACCTGACGGACCCGACCCTGCTGGGTGGCTGGTATGGCACCTGGACGGGAGAGCCGTCGTCGGGAAGCGTACAGCTGGCCATGGTGGAGGCACCGGACAGCCCCGGCGAGTGCCGCATCCGCCGCTGCGAGCGCGGGCACGCGCTCGAGGTGACGCTGGCGGACCCGGAGGGCAACGCATGGCAGCTGGACCTGGGGCTGGCAGAGCGTCCCGACGGCGGCACTCACCTGACCTTCCAGCAGCCACTGGGCGGGTTCGAGGGCATGGCGGCAGATGTGGGTCCGGGGTGGGAGTACTATCTGGACCGCCTGGCGGCGTCCCTGGACGGGCGCGATGTGGAATCCGTGGTGTGGGAGGCGTACTGGCCGCACCAGCGTGAGCACTACGTGGTGGGCTCGCCCGGCCGGGCAGACTCCTCCGTCTGACCCTCCGCTGTGGACCCGGCATCGTCCTCCGGTCCCAGCAGGGAGCGGGGCATGAACGGGGTGCCGGTGGAGACGTCGTCGTCCAGGGCGTCGATCGCCCACAGCGAGTCCGCCTCAGCCAGCCAGGGCGTGCGCGGACGGGTGACGGGGGCGTCCTCACGGGCGGCCTCGGCCACCGTCCGGGCGGTGGTGCGGGCGGCCACGGTCTGCTCATCCAGGAACTTCAGCACCCCGGTGTGCCGGGTCCGCAGCTGCAGCACGTCCCAGGCGGGCAGCCCGGCGGCGAGCTGACGGGCGCGCAGCAGCTCGGCGTCGAACGCGGCGCCGGCCACCAGCACGATGAACCCTGCCCACACGAGCACCAGCACCGTGATCACGCCGTTCAGCGTCCCCAGTACGCGGTCGAACGCCCCGAAGGACTCCGCCAGCCAGCCCAGGATGACCGTGGCGGCGAACAGCAGGACCACGGTCACCACACCCCCGGCGGTCATCAGCCGGTAGTGCGGCAGCTTCACGTTCGGCCCACGGTAGTACGCCAAGGAGACCGTGAAGATCAGGATCGCCAGGATCACCGGCCACTTCAGCGCGTTCCACGTGGCCACGGACTCGGCGGTGAACCCCAGCACACGTCCCAGCCGTTCGGAGAACTCGCCGCCGATCACCACCAGCGTCAGGGTGGCGATCATGCCGAGCATCAGCACCAGGGTCTCCAGCGCCACCACGGTGCGGAACCACAGGAACTGCCGTCCCTCGCGGGTGTCGTGGATGCGGTGCATGGCCCGGTGGAACGAGGCCACGGCGTTGGACGCGGAGATCAGTGCGCCCACCAGGCCCAGCACCACGCCGAGCACGCCGCCGGAGGTGTTGGCCAGGGCGAGCAGCGCACCGGCTGCCACCTGCGGGTCCACGCCGGGGATCAGCTCGTGGATCAGCTGCGCGCCGGTGTGGACGGTCTCGTCGGCCATGCCCACCAGGGAGACCATGGACACCATCGCCACCAGGGCCGGCAGCAGGGAGAGCATGGAGTAGAAGGTCATCGACGCCGCCACGTCCCACACCTGCAGGTCCACCAGGCGCATGACGGTCCGCCGGATCACGTAGGCCAGGGACACCCGAGGTTCGCGGTAGGTGCGGGCGGGGCGCTCGCGGCGGAACAGGCGGCTGGGCATGCTTCGAGGGTAGCCGGGTCCTGCGTGCGGCACCGTGATCGAAGTGCCAGGATGGACGGACGAGAACGGACCAGTCGAAGGGGAACACATGTCCATCCGCACCAGCCACCGCACCCGCTCCGCCCGCATCGGAAGGACCGCCTCCCTGGGACTGGTCGCCGCGCTCGCTGCCTGGGGCCTGACCGCCTGCACGGTCACCTCCGGAGAGGAGTCCTCGCAGAGCCCGACGACGGCCACCACCTCGGCCGCGGAGGGCACCTCCCCCAGCGGCTCGCCCAGCGAGTCCTCCACGTCCCCGACCGCCGACTCCGAGTCACCGTCCGCGTCGGCCTCGCCCTCGGAGTCCTCCACCGGATCCGGTCAGGCGGCCGGTGTGATGAGCCTGGACCAGCTCGGCGAGGCCCTGCTGGACGAGGAGAGCTTCCCGGTGGCGGACTCGGTGACCCGTGAGGACACCCGGGTGGAGTCGGCGCCGTTCACCATGTACGTCAACCTCAACGGGTTCACGCCGGAGGGGGAGTGCGCCACCGCCCTGGAGAAGGTCAACTCGTTCGAGGCCCCGAAGTCCTCCGCTGTGGCCTCGACCTACACCACGGACCTGCAGCCGAGCGGCGACTCCGAGGCGGCCACCGTGCAGTTCATGGCCGTGACCACCCAGAGCGCCATGGACGCCATGTCCGTCTACTCGGAGATCCCCGAGGCCTGCGGCACCCTGCAGGGCGATGAGGGCACCGGTGCCACCGCCACGTTCTCACCCGTGGAGCTCGGCTCCGGCGCCGAGGACGTGCACGCCATGGAGCTGCGCATCGAGGCCCCCGACGGACAGGAGCAGACCATCGTGATCGGTGGACGCTCCGAGGGACGCAACCACCTGTATGCGGTGCTGTCCGTGGCAGATCTGGAGGACGCCCAGTCCATCCTGACCGCTCAGGGGGAGCGGTTCGACCAGGCCCTGGAGCAGCTGGACTCCTGAGACCAAGACGGCCCTGCGCCTGGCCGGTGATGAACCGGTCAGGCGAGGGGCCGTCGTCGGGAAGGGCCTGTTCAGAGGTCGATGTCCGTGGGGTGCAGCACCCGCGCCAGGAAGTCCTGGGTCCGCTCCTGCTGGGGATCGCCGATCACCTGAGCGGCCGGGCCCTCCTCCACCACCACGCCGCCGTCCATGAAGACCACGCGGTCGGCCACCTCGCGGGCGAAGCCCATTTCGTGGGTGACCACCAGCATGGTCATGCCCACCTTGGCCAGGCGGCGCATCACGGAGAGCACCTCGCCCACGGTCTCGGGGTCCAGAGCTGAGGTCGGCTCGTCGAAGAGCATCAGCTGCGGGTCCATGGACAGCGCCCGGGCGATCGCCACGCGCTGCTGCTGACCGCCGGAGAGCTGGTCCGGATAGCGGGTCTCCATCTCGGAGAGCCCCACGCGCTCCAGGTTGGTCCGGGCCACCTGTTCGGCCTCGGCCTGCGAGCGCTTGAGGACCTTGCGCTGGGCGATGGTGCAGTTCTCCAGCACGGTCAGGTGCGGGAACAGGTTGAACTGCTGGAAGACCATGCCCACGTGGCGGCGCATGGTGTCCAGGTCCACGTCCGGGTCGGTGACCTCGAACCCGCCCACGGTGACGGTGCCGGAGTCGGGCACCTCCAGCAGGTTCACGCAGCGCAGCAGGGTGGACTTGCCGGAGCCGGACGGCCCGATCAGGCAGACCACCTCGCCGGGGGCCACCTGAAGGTCGATCCCGCGCAGCACGTGGTTGTCCCCGAAGGACTTGTTGAGCCCGACGACGTCCACGCCGGTGGCCTCGAAGGTCGCCTTGGCCTCCGCCTCAGCGGGGGAGGCGGCGGCGTCGGTGCCGGTCTGGGGGCGGACGGGGACCTGCTGCTCGGGCGTGCCGGGGGTGCCCGGAGTGCTCTCAGGAGTGGTGCTCATGGCTCACGCGTCCTTTCGGGTGGCTCGGGAGGGCCGGGCGGACCGGGACTCGAAGCGGCGGGCCAGCAGGGAGAGCGGCACGGTGATGATCAGGTACATCAGGCCGGCCACCAGCACGGGGGTCAGTCCGGCGCCGAGCGCGGTGATGCCGTCGCGGCCGAACTTGGTCAGCTCATACTCGTGCGCGGCCAGTCCCAGCACGTAGACCAGGGAGGAGTCCTTGGTGAGCAGGATGACCTCGTTGGTCAGCGGGGGCAGGACCAGGCGGAAGGCCTGCGGGATGACGATGGTCAGCATGGCCCGCCAGCCGGGCATGCCCAGGGAGCGTGCGGCTTCGTACTGGCCCATGGGCACGGCCTGCAGCCCGGCGCGCAGGGTCTCGGAGATGTAGGCGGCCGAGACCATGCCCAGCGCAGCCATCACCACCACCGGGATGGGCCACTGCACGCCGAAGGCGATCGGCACCCCGTACCCGAAGGCGATGAACACCAACAGGGCGGGCACGCCGCGGAAGAACTCGGTGTAGGCGGTGGCGATCCACCGGTAGGGGGCGAAGGAGCTCATCCGCATCAGGGCCAGGACGATGCCGCCGATCAGGCCCACGATGAACGAGGTGACCGTGTACAGCAGGGTGTTGCCCAGCCCGACCAGGATCACGTCCGGGAACATCGGGCCGATCGCGGCGAAGTTGAAGACGGAGGTGCCCAGGGTCTCCCAGTCCATGGCCAGCAGGATCGCGGCGATCACGGCCACGAACACGGCGGCCTGGATGCCGATGGAGATCTGCTGGCGGCGCTTGGCCCGTCCGGGACGGGGTCGGGTGGCGCTGGCCTCGGCCGGTGCGCTGGGGCGGGATGCGGTGCTCACTGGCCGTCCTCCTCGGTGTCGGTGCTCGCGGATCCGGCCGCGGCGCCGGACTGGGTGACGTGGGCGTCGGCGGCCTCCTGGCCGAACCACTTGGTGCGCAGCTCGTGCAGGGTGCCGTCCTCCTCCATCTCGGTCAGGGACCGGTTGACGGCTGAGAGCAGCAGGGAGTTCTCGGGGCTGACACCGATGCCCAGGGACTCGCCGGTGTCGAAGGAGTCCACCACGGAGAAGCGCTCATCGTCCTTCAGTCCGTAGAGGATGACGGACTGGTTGCCCAGCAGGGCGTCCACGGTGCCGGCCTTGAGGGCCTCCAGCTGCATGCCGCCGTCCTCGAACTGCACGGTGTTCAGGCCCTGTTCCTCGGCGTAGGCCTCGCCGGTGGTGGCGGCCTGCACGCCCACGCGCCTGCCCTGGGCGGAGTCGATGTCGGTGATCCCGGAGTCCTTGCCGGACACCAGGACCAGGTCATCGTCCAGGTAGGGCAGGCTGAAGCCCATCAGGCGCTGGCGCTCCTCGGTGATGGAGATCGAGGACTGGTTCAGGTCGCAGCCGGAGAGGGATGCTCCGGACTCGATCCCCTCAAAGGAGGTGTCCACCACGTTCAGCCGCACCCCGAGGTCGTCGGCGATCCGCTGCGCGATGTCGATGTCATACCCCACCAGGGTGTTGCCCTCGAAGAACTCGAAGGGCGGGTAGGGGACGTCCGCGCAGACGGAGAGCTGGTCGGGGTTGAGCAGTGGGACGGTGGTGGTCTTCTCGGCGATCGTGTCCGAACCGGTGCCGTCGGCGGCGGGCCCGAGCACGGCGCATCCGCTCAGCGCGAGCGCACCCAGTCCCATCGCGGCCACGGCGGTCAGCCGGGGTCGTGTGGCGGTCATGGAGTTGCCTTCCCATGGGGCAGTGACCCCGCGCGGGAGTGGCAGGGCGTGTCAAGGGCCTCATGATAGGCCAGAGTGGATGGTGACCGGTATCTCAGACCAGCGAGGGGGACTCTCTGTGACCATGAACGTCTCTTCCGGCCGACGGCCTCTCCGCACCACCACCGCGCTGTGCATCGCCTCTGCCCACCGGCTCCAGGATGCGGCACCTCGCCTGCTCCTCCCACAGCCGGAATATCTCAGCCTCACTCAGGGTTGAGTTGAGTAGACTCAAGTTTGAGTGGAACACTGTGAATCGTTGACTGATCAGCCCGCGGACGGGCTGGAAGGAGCATGCTGTGGACGCCAAGTTCACCACCAAGAGCCAGGAGGCTCTCTCGGCTGCGGCCATGAACGCCTCCACTGCAGGCAACCCCCAGATCGAGCCCGCCCATCTGCTCAAGGCGCTGATGGACCAGCGGGAGTCGGTCGCCGTTGCGGTGCTCAAGGCCGCCGGTGCTGACCCGGATGTGGTCTCCACCGCCGCCAGCACCGCCATCCGTGCACTGCCCTCCACCTCCGGGTCCTCCGTGGCCCAGGCCCAGCTCTCTCGGCAGGGCGTCCAGGTGGTCCAGGCTGCGCGTCAGCAGGCCGAGGCCATGGGGGACGACTACGTCTCCACCGAGCACCTGCTGCTCGGCCTGGCCGCAGACGCCGGGGCCGCCGGTGAGGCCCTGCGTGACGCCGGTGCCACCCCGGATGCGCTGAGCTCTGCCGTGAAGCAGGTCCGCGGGGACACCCGGGTGAGCACCCCGGATCCGGAGAACACCTTCCAGTCCCTGGAGAAGTTCGGCACGGATCTGACCGAGGTGGCCCGTTCGGGCAAGCTGGACCCGGTCATCGGCCGTGATGCCGAGATCCGCCGGGTCATCCAGGTCCTCTCCCGCCGCACCAAGAACAACCCGGTGCTGATCGGTGAGCCCGGTGTGGGCAAGACCGCCGTGGTCGAGGGCCTGGCCCAGCGCATGGTGGCCGGCGATGTGCCCGAGTCCCTGCGCGGCAAGACCCTGATCTCCCTGGACCTGAGCGCCATGATCGCCGGGGCCAAGTACCGCGGTGAGTTCGAGGAGCGCCTGAAGGCCGTGCTGGAGGAGATCAAGGCCTCTGACGGCCAGATCGTCACCTTCATCGACGAGATCCACACCGTGGTCGGCGCCGGTGCCTCCGAGGGCGCCATGGACGCCGGCAACATGCTCAAGCCCATGCTGGCCCGCGGCGAGCTGCGGCTGATCGGGGCCACCACCCTGGATGAGTACCGCGAGAACATCGAGAAGGACCCGGCCCTGGAGCGTCGCTTCCAGCAGGTCTACGTGGGTGAGCCCAGCGTGGATGACACCATCGCCATCCTGCGTGGACTCAAGGAACGCTACGAGGCCCACCACAAGGTGGCCATCGCCGACTCCGCCCTGGTGGCCGCGGCGAACCTGTCCCACCGGTACATCTCCGGCCGGCAGCTGCCGGACAAGGCGATCGACCTGGTGGACGAGGCCGCCTCTCGGCTGCGCATGGAGATCGACTCCGCCCCGGAGGAGATCGACCAGCTGCGCCGTTCGGTGGACCGGCTGACCATGGAGGAGCTGGCCCTGCAGGACGAGACCGACCCCGCCTCGGTGGAGCGTCTGGCCGCCCTGCGTGAGGAGATGGCCAACCAGAAGGAGCAGCTGGCCGGCCTCACCGCGCAGTGGGAGCAGGAGAAGGCCTCGCTGAACCAGTCCGGTGACCTGCGCGTGAAGCTGGACGAGCTGCGCTCTGCGGCCGAGAAGGCCCAGCGTGACGGTGACCTGGCCGAGGCCTCGCGCATCCTCTACGGGGAGATCCCGGCCCTGGAGCAGCAGCTGCAGGACGCCGACGCCGCGCAGTCCCAGACCGCACAGTCGGAGTCGTCCATGGTCTCCGAGGAGGTCACCGCCGACGACATCGCCGAGGTGATCTCCGCCTGGACCGGCATCCCCGCCGGTCGGATGATGCAGTCCGAGCAGGACAAGTTGCTGACCATGGAGGACCACCTGGGGGAGCGGCTGATCGGCCAGCGTGCCGCCGTGGCCTCCGTCTCCGATGCCGTGCGCCGGGCGCGGGCCGGCATCTCGGATCCGGACCGGCCCACCGGCTCCTTCCTGTTCCTGGGTCCCACGGGCGTGGGCAAGACGGAGCTGGCCAAGGCGCTGGCGGAGTTCCTCTTCGACGACGACCACGCCATGGTGCGGATCGACATGTCCGAGTACTCGGAGAAGCATGCCGTCTCCCGCCTGGTCGGAGCCCCTCCCGGGTACGTCGGCTATGACGAGGGCGGCCAGCTGACCGAGGCCGTGCGGCGCCGCCCGTACTCGGTGGTGCTGCTGGACGAGGTGGAGAAGGCCCACCCGGAGGTCTTCGACATCCTGCTCCAGGTGCTCGACGACGGCCGCCTCACCGATGGACAGGGCCGCACAGTGGACTTCCGCAACGTGATCCTGATCCTCACCTCCAACCTGGGCTCCCCGTTCCTGGTGGACCCCACCCTGAGCGAGCAGGAGAAGAAGGACGCGGTGATGAAGGTGGTCAACGCCTCCTTCAAGCCCGAGTTCCTGAACCGGCTGGATGACATCATCCAGTTCGACCCGCTGAGCATCGAGGACCTGACGGAGATCGTGGACCTGCAGGTGCAGTCACTGGGCCGCCGCCTCTCCGAGCGCCGGCTGACCCTGGAGGTCACCCCGGCCGCCCGTGAGTGGCTGGCCCTGACCGGCTATGACCCGGCCTTCGGTGCCCGCCCGCTGCGCCGGCTGGTGCAGCGCGAGATCGGGGACCGGCTGGCCCGGGCCCTGCTCTCCGGGACGATCCAGGACGGGGACACCGTGCTGGTGGACCGCGAGGAGGACACCCTGAGCGTCACCCGCGCCGGCTGAGCCCGATCACCGGTGACGCACACGGCGCCGCCACCCTGACTGGACACTCCAGACCAGGGTGACGGCGCCGTCGTCGTACGGGTGGTTCCTGCGGAATCAGCAGGACTTCGGCGTGCCGGACTTGCCAGCGGAGCACTTGCTGTTGATCAGCGAGGTGTCATACATGAACGTGCCGATGATGTTGGCTGTGGCTCGAGCCGAGTGCGTCAGCGAGGTGATGGAGACGTTGTCGATGTCGTCCTCGGGGGTGTGGTAGTTGTCGTCGTAGTAGGACAGCAGGCCTGTGGCGGGGATGCCCGAGGCTACGAACGGCGCATAGTCCGAGTTGTTGCCGTTGCCGGCCGGACCGTACTCGTGGCCGTCCCGCTCCAGCTGATCCTGCAGCAGGCTCTCCGCGCCGAGCGAGAAGTCGCCCTGCAGTACGCCCATGGTGTTCTGATGGTCCAGCGGGGCCACCATGTCCAGGTTCACGTACATGGCGATGGCCTCACGCTCGGCCGGGGTCAGGGACTCGACGTAGTGGGCCGCGCCCAGCAGGCCGATCTCCTCAGCGCCCCACAGGGCGAAGCGGACCTTGTTGTTGACCTTGTTCGCCTTCGCGGCCTGACGGGCCACCTCCAGAGCCACCACGGAGCCCGAGGCGTTGTCATGGATGCCCGGCCCCTCCGGCACGCCGTCCAGGTGCGCCCCGAGCATGACCACATTGTCCTCACGGCCGGTCCGGGTCTCGGCCAGGATGTTCACCGTGGGACGCTGCTCGGTGAGCTGGTCCAGATCCAGGGAGAGCGTCACCGGGCCCTGCTGCAGCTGGCCCAGCAGCTCCTGACCCACCGCGCGGGTCACGCCGATGGTGCCGACATAGTCCTGCGAGGGCTCACCCAGGGTGCCGTTCAGCGGCCCCTCGGCGTTGTTGTAGATGATGACCGCCTCAGCTCCGAGACCGGCCGCGGTCACGGACTTCTGAGCGAATGGGCAGTCGCCGCGCGAGACCAAGGCCACCTTGCCCGTCAGATCCGCGTTGCCCCAGGAGGCGGTGGTGCAGCCGAGGGGATCGCTGGGAGCGGCCACCTGCGCCTGGCTGGCCTGGGCCGAGGGGGAGTAGGTGAACACCGTGTGGGCCAGGTCCTGCTCCACCGGGGTCTGCTGGGTCAGCTCGGCGCGCAGCGTCTCGGTGTAGGTGATCTCGAACTCCTGGAGCTCGACGTCATAGCCAGCCTTCTCCAGCTCGCTCACCGCATAGTCGACCGAGGCGTCATAGCCCGGGGTGCCGGCGGCACGGTTGCCGTGCTCCTCGGCGATGTCCGCCAGAGCCCGGATGTCCTGCTCCAGGTTCGTGGAGCTGATGGAGCGCACCAGCTTCTCCGGACTGTTCGGGTTCCCTCCGGCCCGATGGTCCGGGGTCTGCGAGGCCGCAGCTGCGGAGGGCGCCGCAGCGAGCGAGACAGGTTGGGCCAGCGCCGTGGGGGCACTGATCAGGGAGGCGGCCAGGACACTGGCGGCCAGGAAGGTCGATGAACGACGCATGGGATCACAGCTTTCCGTTTCAGGGGAGTGATGTGAAACACACCCTAAACGGGAGAGCGGACCCGGTAAAGAGTCGGCGTCAGCCGCCCGAGGGGCTGGGCGAGGCCGACGGCGTCGGTGATGCTGACGCCGACGGTGTGGGGGACGGCTCCACCACGGGGGTCTCCACCAGGGACGCCGTCAGGGTGCCCTGCAGGGCGTGGGCCACGCAGTCCACGCGGCGGTCGCCCTCCTCCCAGGTGGCCTGGTTGGGATGGGAGATCTCGATCCGCACCTGGGCCTGCGGGGACCCGGTCAGGGGCACCTGGCCGCAGAACTCCTCGGCCGGTCCGCGCATCCCGCCCTCCGGGAAGGAGGCCGACTCCGGCCACGTCTTACGAGCGATCAGCTGGGCCTGGTGGGCCTTCTCACACTCGACCACAGTGGAGGCGGACTCGATGTCCTCGAAGTCCGTCAGGCAGTCCCCGGGCACCTGCTGCGCGGCCGGCACGGCGCGCGCCACGATCCCGTCCACCCCGGGGGAGGGATTGCGGGAGACCGAGGCCTCCGGGGTGGGCGCGGTCCGGGAGGAGGACTGCAGCCACGGCACCAGCAGGGCGCCGAGCAGCACCAGGGCCGCCACCGCGGCGACCACCACCCAACCGGCCACGCGCCGCCGAGGTGCGGGGCCGTCGTCGTGATGGTCCTCCTGCCGGTCCTGGGGGCCGGGGTCCCCGGATGGGCGCGGAGGCAGATAGGGCGAGGGGGTCTCGTCCGGAGTGCTGCGAGGTTCCATGGGTGCCGGGATCCTTCCTGGCCTGGAGGGGCGGTGGGGGCGGCGGCGAGGGGGCCTGAAACATGTTAACCTAGGGAGCACGAACCATCATGATCAGTGCGCACTCCCGCCCAGCCATGCCTAGACGCTGACGGCGCAGGAGTCCGAGAACAAAGGGGGTCACGCTCATGGGGCGCGGCCGTCAAAAGGCAAAGGCAACCAAGCAGGCCCGGGATATGAAGTACTTCTCCCCGGCCACTGATCTGTCGGCTCTTGAACGTGAGCTGGCCGGCGGAAGCGGGTCCCGCGGAGGCGACTATTCCGCCGTCGGGGACGGCTCGGACGAGTTCGAGTACAGCGACTACGTCGACAAGTATGCGGACTACGTCCCTGAGGACGGCGATGACCGCTGACCGGATCCATCTCCGGTGAGCCACCCGTCCGACCCCGCTGAGACCGCAGCTGCAGGTCAGACCCAGGGTCCCACCACACCACCGTCGAACCCCTCGCCCCGTTGGAGCGAGGGGTTCGACGCGCATCACCCCGCCGCGAACGGCCACCGGGCCGCACTGCGATCCATCGCCCGCGTGGTGGAGGACACCGCGCCCCTGCAGGACGAGTCCGAGGCTCGGGAGGGGATCCTGGAGCTGCTGCGCGAGCACCGACCGCTGGTGATCACCGGCGCCGGGGTCTCCACCGACTCCGGCATCCCGGACTACCGCGGTCCCGAGGGCTCCCTGCGGCGGCACCGGCCGATGACCTACCAGGAGTTCCGGCACGACCCGGGTGCCCGGCACCGGTACTGGGCGCGCTCTTACGTGGGCTGGCGTCAGATGGACGTGGCCGCCCCCAACGCCGCCCACCGGATCCTGGCCGACTGGCAGCGCCGCGGACTGACCGCCGGTCTGATCACCCAGAACGTGGACGGACTGCATGCCGCCGCCGGGACCCCGGAGCTGGTGCCGCTGCACGGTGACCTGGAGACGGTGATGTGCCTGCACTGCGGCGCCGCCGAGGACCGCCGCTCCCTGGACGCCCGGCTGGAGCAGGCCAACCCCGGCTACCTGGACTCGGTCCGGGTGGATCCGAGCCTGGTGAACCCGGACGGGGACATCGAGCTGGACGCCGCCGCGGTGGAGCGGTTCACCATGGTGGGCTGCCTGGTCTGCGGGTCCGAGGAGCTGAAGCCGGACGTGGTGTACTTCGGGGAGTCGGTGCCGGCGGTGCGCAAGCAGGCGGCCGCCGAGGCGTTCGAGCGGGCCGGATCGCTGCTGGCCGTGGGCACCTCACTGGCCGTGATGAGCGGCTTCAAGTTCGTGCTGGACGCCGGGCGCACCGGTAGGCCGGTGGGGCTGATCAACGGCGGGCCCACCCGTGCGGACAGCCGGGCGCAGTGGCGCTGGCGCACCTCGATCATCCCGGCTCTGGAGTGGCTCGACGCCCAGCTCTGAACCTGTGGTTGCATGGGCGGCACCGATCCGTGCATGCCGACCCGTCAGGAGTGCCCCCGTGGCCTTCACCGCCCCGCCGTCCTTCACCACCCGTCCCACCCTGCGCGGGTCCTTCGGGATGAGTGCCTCCACCCACTGGCTGGCCACGGCCTCCGCGCAGTCGGTGCTGGAACGCGGAGGCAACGCCTTCGACGCCGCCGTGGCCGGAGCCTTCGTGCTGCATCTGGTGGAGCCGCACCTCAACGGCCCCGGCGGGGACATGACCGGGATCTTCGCCACGGCGGAGGACCCCGGACGCCCCGTGGTGCTGATGGGACAGGGGCCTGCGCCCGCGGCGGCGACCCCGGAGCACTTCCGTGCTGAGGGGCTGGAGCTGGTGCCCGGATCAGGCGCGCTGGCTGCGGCCGTCCCCGGAGCAGTGGACGCCTGGCTGGTGCTGCTGCGGGACCACGGAACCTGGGAGCTCGCCGCGGTGCTGGACTACGCGATCGGATACGCCCGGGACGGCCACGCCGTGGGGGAGCGGGTCTGCGCGACGATCGCCACCGTGCAGGAGCTGTTCACCGAGCACTGGCCCAGCTCCGCAGCCCAGTGGATGCCGCAGGGGAGGGTTCCGGTGGCCGGGGAGGTCGTTCGGAACCCGGAGTACGCCGAGGTCCTCGCCCGACTGGCCCGGGCCGGCGCATCCTCCGGGGCTGACTCGCGAGAGGACCGGATCGAGGCGGCGCGGTCTGCCTGGCGGACCGGATTCGTGGCGGAGGCGATCGTGGAGTTCGCCGCCACACCGCACCGGCACTCCTCGGGGACCGACCACGCCGGAGTGATCTCCCGGGCGGACGTGGCCGCGTTCAGCGCCGGGTATGAGCCGGCCGCCACCCTGGAGTTCCGGGGGCACACCATCGCCAAGACCGGGGCCTGGGGCCAGGGTCCGGCACTGCTGCAGACACTGGCCATCCTGGACGGATACGACGACGCAGACCTGGACCCCTCCACCGCGCGCGGGATCCACACCGTGCTGGAGGCGCAGAAGCTGGCCCTGGCCGACCGAGAGGCGTACTACGGGGACACGGAGGTTCCCCTGGAGACGCTGATCAGCCAGGAGTACGCCGCCGCACGGCGGGAGCTGATCGGCGAGCAGGCCTCCCACGAGTTCCGTCCGGGCCTGGTGGAAGGGCGCACCCCGTTCGTCCCGCCCCTGCGCACCGACGACACGCCACCGGCGCTGCGCGGGCAGGACTCGTCCGTTCCAGGCGTGGGAGAGCCCACGGTGTCCCGCACCGGAGAGACCCGCGGGGACACCTGCCACATCGACGTGGTGGACCGGTGGGGCAACATCATCTCCGCCACGCCCTCCGGCGGCTGGCTGCAGTCCTCGCCCACGGTCCCCGGGCTGGGGTTCTGCCTGGGCACGCGACTCCAGATGACCTGGCTGGAGCCGGGGGCGCCCACCACACTGACCCCGGGCCGCCGTCCCCGGACCACGCTGACCCCCACCCTGGTGCTGAAGGACGGACGCGCGGTGGCGGCCCTCGGATCACCCGGTGGAGACCAGCAGGACCAGTGGCAGCTGCTGTACCTGCTGCGCACGATCGTGGGTGGGTACGAGCCCCAGCAGGCGATCGACGCCCCGGCGTGCCACACCACCTCCGTGCCGGGCTCCTTCTGGCCGCGCACCTGGACCCCGGGCGGCGCCGTGGTGGAGTCATGCGTGGGCGAAGAGGTCCTGGCCGAGCTGGAACGGCGCGGTCACGTGCTGGAGCGAGCCGGGGAGTGGACGCTGGGCCGACTCTCCGTGGTCACCCAGGATCCGGCCACCGGGCAGCTCAGCGCGGCGGCGAACCCCCGCGGTGGCCAGGGCTACGCCGCCGGCCGGTGAGCGCGCCAGCCCACGAAACGTGTGGCCCGACATGCAGGGTTCCAGCGCACCGAATCCCACACGTCGGGCCGCACGTTGAGCCGGACGGTCTGTTGAGCCTCGTCAGCGGGAGGCGTAGGCGCCGGTGAGGAGCACGGCGCCGCCGTCCACGCCCTTGGCGCCCTGCACGTGGTCCTCGGCCGGAGCCTGCTCCACGGCGGAGACCGACTCGGCGGCGGAGGCCTCGGCCACCTGTCCGGCCACCCAGGCGGTGATCCCGCGCGAGGCCAGACGTTCCACGGCGGCGTCCGCGGCGGCGGGGTCCACCACGGCCACCATGCCCACACCCAGGTTCAGGGTGCGCTCCAGGTCCGGCAGCGGCACCTGGCCCAGCTGGGCCACGAGCTGAAACACCGGGGGCAGCGACCAGGTCCCGCGGTCCACGGTGGCCAGCACGCCCTGGGGCAGCACGCGCGCGAGGTTCGCGGCCAGGCCACCGCCGGTCACGTGGGAGAACCCGCGCAGGGCGGCCTCCCCGGACGCGGTCTGCACAGCAGCCGAGGCACCGCTCACGGTGTCCCCGTTGAGGTGGCGCATCAGGTCCAGGCAGTCGGCGGCGTACACGCGGGTGGGCTCGAGCAGCTCCTCGCCCAGAGTCCGGCCGAGCTCGCTGACCTCACGGTCCAGGGACCAGCCGGCGGAGTTGATCACGCGGCGCACCAGCGAATAGCCGTTCGAGTGGATGCCGGAGGAGGCCATGGCGATCACCACGTCGCCCGGGCGCACGCGCTCCGGACCCAGCACCGCGCTGGCCTCCACCACACCGGTAGCGGCACCGGCCACGTCATACTCGTCCACACCCAGCAGGCCCGGGTGTTCGGCGGTCTCGCCACCCACCAGGGCGGTGCCGGCCACCCGGCAGGCCTCGGCGATCCCGCGCACGATCCCGGCGATCCGCTCCGGGACCACCTTGCCGCAGGCGATGTAGTCGGTCATGAACAGCGGCTCCGCGCCGACCACCACGATGTCATCCACGACCATGCCCACCAGGTCGAACCCGATGGTGTCGTGCTTGTCCAGGGCCTGGGCGATCGCGACCTTGGTGCCCACGCCGTCCGTGGAGGTCGCCAGCAGCGGCTTCTGGTACTTCAGCAGCGCCGAGGCGTCCCACATCCCGGCGAACCCGCCGAACCCGCCCACCACGGAGGGCCCGTGGGTGGCCTGCACGGCGGCCTTCATCAGCTCCACCGCGCGGTCCCCGGCCTCCACGTCCACCCCGGCGGTGGCGTAGGTGATGGGCTGGGCAGGGGCATTCCCGACGGCGGCCGGCGGGGTGGTGTTCTCAGGTGCGGTCACAGCGGGGTCCTGTCATTCTCGGTCAGCAGGTTCTCCAGTTCGGCGTCCGGGCCCGGCTCGCAGCCATTGGCCCCGGGCCGTTCGGCCGGGTCCACGGTGGGGGAGAGCGTCTCGCCTTCCAGGGTCCCGGCGGCAGCACGCGAGTCCGTCGAGTCCGTCGAGTCCGTCGAGCCCGCCTCCGGCGAGGCCGCCGGAGAGGCGACCGTGGACGCCTGAGGTGCGGGCGCCGTCGTCGGGCTGGACGTGGTGGAGAGGGGGCGCTCGAGCAGGTTCTTGCCGCGCTCGTCCTCGGTGGCCAGCGGGATGGGGTAGTCGCCGGTGAAGCAGGCGGTGCAGAGGGTGGCGCGGGGCTGGCGGGTGGCCTCGATCATGCCGTCCTCGGAGATGTACTCCAGGGAGTCGGCGCCGATGGACGCGGCGATCTCCTCCACCCCGGCGCCGTTGGCGATCAGCTCGGCGCGGGAGGCGAAGTCGATCCCGTAGAAGCAGGGCCACTTGACCGGCGGGGAGGAGATGCGCACGTGGACCTCGCGGGCGCCGGCCTCCTTGAGCATGCGCACGATGGCGCGCTGGGTGTTGCCGCGCACGATGGAGTCATCCACCACCACCACGCGCTTGCCGCCCACCACGCCGGGCTGGACGTTGAGCTTGAGGCGGATGCCCAGCTGCCGCAGGGTCTGGGAGGGTTGGATGAAGGTGCGGCCCACATAGGCGTTCTTCACGAAGCCCTGGCCGAACGGGATGCCGGACTCCTCGGCGAAGCCGACCGCCGCGGGGGTGCCGGACTCGGGGACGGGGATGACCACGTCCGCCTCGAAGGTGTTCTCGCGGGCCAGCTGGCGGCCCATCTCCACGCGGGACTCGTACACCGAGCGGCCGTTGATGGCGGCGTCCGGGCGGGCCAGGTAGACGTACTCGAACACGCAGTGCGCGGGCTTCGGCTCGGCGAAACGGGTGGTGCGGATGCCCTCCTCGTCGATCGCGATCATCTCGCCCGGGTCGATCTCCCGGATGAACGAGGCGCCCACGGTGGCCAGGGCGGACTGCTCGGAGGCGACCACCCAGCCGCGTTCGAGCCGGCCCAGCACCAGGGGACGCACGCCGTGGGGGTCACGGGCGGCGTAGAGGGTGGTCTCGTTCATGAACACGAAGCAGAACGCACCGCGAATCTGGGGTAGCAGCTCCTTGGCGGTCTGCTCGAAGGCGGTCCCGGACTCACCCTGCATCAGGGCGGTGACCAGGGCGGTGTCCGTGGTGTTGCCCTGGGCCATCTCTCCGCGGGCGGGCACGCCGTAGCGCTCGGTCACCATGCGGTGCAGCTCGGCGGAATTGACCAGATTGCCGTTGTGCGCCAGGGCCACGGTGCCCTCAGCGGTGGCGCCGAGCGTGGGCTGGGCGTTGGCCCAGTGGGAGGAGCCGGTGGTGGAGTACCGGCAGTGGCCGATGGCGATGTGGCCGGTCAGGGTATTCAGGGTGGACTCATCGAAGACCTGGGAGACCAGACCCATGTCCTTGTAGACGCTGATCCGCTTGCCGTTGGAGGTGGCGATGCCCGCGGACTCCTGGCCGCGGTGCTGCAGGGCGTAGAGACCGTAGTAGGTCAGTTTGGCGACCTCTTCACCGGGGGCCCAGACGCCGAAGACACCGCATTCGTCCTGCGGTCCCTTCTCGTTCGGGAGGAGGTCATGGTTGAGCTGGCCGTCACCGCGCTTGTGAGTCACGGTCCTCATTCTCCCACCGATCGCGCCACTGCTGGACGTCTGTTCCACGCAGGGCGACATCTGCCTGCGACGGGTCCTGCACGGACTCCGCATGCACGGTGTACATCTCCTTGCGGGAGCGGCGGTCCAGGACGAGCCAGACCAGCGAGCCCAGGGCGGCACCGACGACGGCGAAGAGCACGAAGAAGAAGCCGAACGTGGTGGCGAAGGTGAACTCCGGGTTCTGCGGGCCGAACGTGGTCACCAGCAGGGCGGCGATCAGACCCAGCGCAGCGCCGGAGGCCATGAAGACACCGATCCTGGGGGCGCGGCGCACCACGAACTCACGCTGTACCGGGGGCGCCTGCGGGGGATGCTCGGCCGAAGAAGTCATGCCCTCCAGTCTAGTGGGGGTCGTCGATGCGGCGGGTCGGTCAGAAGCGGTCGTGACGCTGGGCCACGGCGATGCCGCTGGCGATCAGACCGACCAGGAGGAAGAGTCCGGCGATCACGGCCACCACGGGCCCTCCGCTGCCGGCGCCGAGCAGGGGGACGAGCAGGGCCACCGGGATGAAGGTGGCTGCGGTGGCCAGCGCCGAGATCGCGCTGATGGGGCTCTCATGCCGGCCGCCGATGACGGACACCACGGTGAAGACCAGTCCGATCAGCCCCACGAGGATGCTCAGCAGTCCGCCCCAGAGCAGTCCCGCCAGGGCGCCCCAGCCGGTCTCATCGGTGATGCTCATGATCAGCACGGCGACCGGGGTGATCAGCAGGGCCCCGGGCACCAGGATCTCGCCGATGGCGTCCAGCCAGCGGCGGCCGTCGGTGCGGCGCCTGGCCTCGACCACGGCTGCGATGACCGCGATCACGGCGGCCACGCCGGCGACCAGCATCAGGCCCACCACGAACTCGCCGAAGACCAGGCTGAGCACGAGCAGGAGCATGGCCGCCGGGGTGCCCAGCAGTCGCGCCGCCAGCAGCCCGCGGTCGGTCTCCGTCTGCGGGGCACGCACAGTCTGCGGGGCCTGCGGTGCCTGTGGGGCAGCGACAGCGCCGGACTCCTCGGCAGCGGGGACAGCCCCGTCATCACGACGGGCGCGCACCGCCAGCACCAGGCCGAGCACGGCCATGACCGTCACCACGATCAGCACCAGTGGCTGGAGCCACGGGAGGCGGGGGCCGTCCAGAGGCACGAACAATCCGGTGCTGCCCACGGTGAGGACCATGAGGGCACCGGCGGCCAGGACGGTGGCGAGCAGTGCTCGACCCGGAGCGTGGTGAGTGGGGTGATCGCGGTGATCGTGCGACTGACCGCTGCCGCGCAGGGCCAGGCCCACGAAGACCAGCCCCATGACCGAGGCCAGCACGGCCACCGCGCTGGTCACGAGATGCAGGGTCATGAGTGCCTCGGGCTCGGCGACCACGACGTGGAACGGCGGGCAGAGGACCAGCACGGCGGCGGCCACGCAGGACATCCCCGTGGTCTCATGCCAGCCGCTCGAACCGGGGCCACGCTGCTTCAGGGACATCGCCCCGAGGACGATCACGGCCACAGCCAATCCGGCAGCCACCAGGGTGAGCAGAAGGTTGGTCACGTTGACGATCGAGATCAGTCTCGCGAACCGACTGCCGACCATGCCGAAGTCACCGGAGGGGAACAGCACGGCCGAGGCGACCGGGCGCAGCACCACCGCCAGCACACTGCAGGCCACCAGGACCCGTGCCAGACCGCGACGTCGCGCTGGGTCTGTGGTGGCCGTCGTCGGGCCGGTGGTGGTCTGGTCCATGGGGTCCCCTCCGTCTGGCCGGACCGCGCGGCACCGCCTGAACGTAAATCTACCGGTGGGAACCGTGACCCGGATCATGCGGCGCGGCATAGGGGTTTACCGCAGATCCGTCTGACAGGGGACCGGGCGATCTCCAGGCAGCCGAAGACCAGGCCTGCCAGGACAACCGCGAGGGCCACCGGCAGCAGGAGCTGCCCTCCCACGGCGATCAGCGGCAGGGCCAGGCCAGCGGGGATGAGTGTGGCCGCAGTGGCCACGGCGGACACCCGACCGGCCCACGTGCGGTGCAGCGCCGACCGGGAGGAGAAGGCGGTGACCGCGGTGAAGACCAGGCCGATCAGCCCCAGCAGGAGCGAGGCGATGCTGCCGATCCCGAGCCCGAGCAGGGCGCCCCAGCCGCCGGAGTCGTCGTTGATGCTGAACACCAGGATGGCGGCCGGGGTGAGTAGCACGGCCAGGGGGACCAGCACTGCGCCCACAGCGTCCAGAGTGCGGCGCGGATGGGTGCGGCGTCGGGCCTCCAGGACAGCGGCGACCAGCGCGGCCAGGGCCAGCAGGCAGGCCACCCCCAGCAGCACGAAGCCCTCGGTCCCCTGGATGACCGCGAGCATGATCAGCAGCAGGGCGGCGGGGGTGCCCAGCAGTCGGAGGCCCGCCAGGGTGCGCAGGGCGGTGCCGGCGGGGGCCTGCGCCGAGGCCGGAGCCGGATCCAGTGGTGAGGAGGCCGGGGGAGCGTTCCGGCGGTCCATCCACCGCAGGACCACCGCCACCAGCGCCAGCACCGTCAGCACGGCGGAGGCGGTGAGGCCGAACCAGGGCAGCAGCGCCTGGGTCACCGGGTCCAGCAGCCCGGTGCTGAACGCGCCGGTGATCAACGCGGTCAGGATCACCAGCAGTGAGCTGACCAGTTGCCCCGTGGAGGCGTAGCGCCGGCGGGCTGCGGCGACCAGGAGGAACACCAGGCCCACGAACGCCGCCACGGCACCCACGGTGGCGACCACGGTGAAGATCGGTTCCATCTGGTCATACCCGAACGGCAGGATGGTCACCGGCAGGCTCAGGATGATCAGCGCGATCGCCGTGCACAGGTCCGCGACGGCCGGCTCCCAGGGGGTGCGTCTGGTGCGCAGCGCGGTGGCAGTGACCACCAGGGAGGCGACGCTGAGCCCGATCACCACCAGCTCCGTCAGCGTGGACAGGGTGTTCGTCAGGCTGAACAGCGCGCGCGAGTCTGAGTCCGCGCTCACGGCCGTGGTGAACACGATCCCGAGCACCAGGGAGGAGAGTGCCAGCAGCAGGGCCGCGCAGGGCAGGAGCAGGCCCGGACGGTGCGGGCGGTCTGGCTCGGGCCGGGCGGTGCGGCCAGGCGGTGGGCCGGAGGGCGTCTCCGCGGGTGTGTCCTGCATGGTGGTCCCCCTTGTGCGCACCGGGCGGTCCGGTGGGCGTCAGTCCAGTGGCAGAAGCGAGCTCAGGTCAGCGCGGCTTCCGGAGGCGCTGACGCGCCCCTGCCCGACGGCGGCCTGCCAGCTCAGCTGCCCCGTGGCCAGTCCCAGCCAGGTCGCCGGGTCGGTCTCGATCACGTTCGGAGGCGTCCCGCGGGTGTGGCGGGGCCCGGCGATGCACTGGCACACCCCGAACGGGGGGACGCGGACCTCCACGGAGTTGCCCTCCGCGCGGGTGGCCAGTTCCTCCAGGGTGTAGCGCACGGCTGTGGCGCGAGTGGTGCGGGGCAGGGCGGCGGCGTCCTCGGCACCGGTGGCGGCGGCCTCGGCCCAGGTGCGCAGGGCGGAGCGGCCCTCCTCCACGGGGATGCGGCGTTTGACGGCCATCGGGGTGCTCCTGTTCAGTCCAGCAGCTCGAGGACCGGCCGGGCCAGCTGCACCCGGCCCACGGGCTCGCCGCGGCCCAGGATCTTCGGGGCCACCTGCTCCAGCACGCCCGGCAGGACCTCCATGTCCACGTGGTCCGGGGCGAACTGGGCCAGCAGCGCCAGGGAGACGAGATTGCCCGCCCGGGTGCCGCCGTCGAGTGCCTTGACCGCCACGGCCGTGCCGTCCGGGGCGGCCATCACCATCACGCCGTCCGCCCCGAGCTTGGCGAGCAGCCCGAGTTCGCGCAGCACCACGGTGTTGGAGTTGGTCGCCCCGTGCACGGCCCAGGGGTGCTCGAGCATGGCGGTGGCCACCCGGGCGGCGTGCAGCTCGGCGTCCCGGCGCTGAGGGGCCACAGCCACCCGGCCGATCCCGCGGGCCAGTCCGGTCAGGGACAGCACCGGCGCCGGGGCACCACAGCCGTCCACGCCCAGGTGCGCCACCGGCTCGCCGCAGTACTGCTCGATCACCGAGACCACCTCACGCTGCACGGGGTGCTCGGCGTCCAGATAGGTGGCCGGGTCGTGCCCACCGTGCCGGCAGGCGGAGAGGAATCCGGCGTGCTTGCCGGAGCAGTTGTAGGCCAGCGGGGTCTTCTGAGGTCCTTCCGGGCCGGCGTCCATGGCCATCCGCACGATGTCCTGCGGATCGGCCGGCCAGGCGGGCGGGCACTGCAGGTCCGACTCGTCCATCCCGGCGTAGGCCAGCACCGTGCTGGCGGTCTGGCGGTGGCGGGACGTGCCGCGGTGGGACCCGCAGGCCAGGGCGATCTGCTCGTCCACCAGCCGGGCGCCGTGCCGCAGGGAGGCGATCGCCTGCAGGGGCTTGAGCGTGGACCGCGGGTAGATCAGGGCATCTGGATCGCCCAGCCGGGCCAGGACAGAGCCGTCCGGGGCGGTCACCACGGCCGAGCCGGCGGTGCGGGACTCCAGGAATCCGTTGCGGACCACATGGACGAGCTCCACGGCACGGTCCAGCGGGAAGGTGGCGTTGGGGGTGCGAGTGGTCTCAGTCACGGGATCCACTGTAGGCGAGCGGTCAGCCGTCGCGGCGGCGCAGCCAGGCGGTGATGCCGATCGCTGCCGCCAGGGACACCACCAGGGAGACGAGGGCTGCCCCGATGTCCCCGCGTTCGAAGCCGAACATCCGGGTGGCGAACCACATGATCAGGGCGGTGGTCACCCAGATCATCAGGAAGGTGTAGACGCTCCCGAGCGGACTCCGCCCAGCGGTGGGGGCCTTGCCGTAGGGGTGCCCGTAGTTCTGCTGCTGCTCATGCTGGCGGATCGGCTCAGGGTTCATCCCACCGAGGCGGGGGTCCTGGCGGGGGTCGTGCGGCTGGGGCATGCTCATGCACCCAGGCTACGGGGTGGTGACCGGGCTGGTCGGTGCAGGCGCCGCGGCAGCACAGCCACCGCAGACGCACAGGCGCACCCCGCCCCGCCACCGCCTAGGCTGGGGAACTGTGAAGATCCTCGTGCTCGGCTCCGGCGGCCGCGAACATGCCATCATCCGTGCGCTGCTGCGCGACCCCTCCGTGGACGAGGTCCACGCTGCACCCGGCAACGCGGGGATCGCCCGCGATGTCCCGGTCCACCCCGTGCAGGCCACCGATCCGGTGAGTGTCACGGAACTGGCCGGGGAGCTGGGAGTGGACCTGGCCGTCGTCGGGCCGGAGGCGCCGCTCGCGGCGGGTGTCTCGGACGCCCTGCGCGAGGCCGGGTTCACCGTGCTCGGCCCCTCCCGTGCGGCTGCCCAGCTGGAGGCCTCCAAGGCGTTCGCCAAGGACATCATGGCCCAGGCCGGGGTGCCCACCGCCCGCGCGCACAGCTGCGAGACCGAAGAGCAGGCCGCTGCCGCACTGGACGAGTTCGGCGCACCCTATGTGGTCAAGGACGACGGTCTGGCCGCCGGCAAGGGCGTGGTGGTGACCGGGGACCGCGAGGCAGCCCTGGAGCATGCGCGCAGCTGCTTCGCCGCCGGTGGGACCGTGGTGATCGAGGAGTACCTGGACGGCCCGGAGGTCTCCCTGTTCGTGCTCTCGGACGGGACGAACGCTGTGCCGCTGGTGCCCGCGCAGGACTTCAAGCGGATCGGCGACGGGGACGCCGGGCCGAACACGGGAGGCATGGGCGCGTACACCCCGTTGGAGTGGCTGCCGGAGGGCTTCACCGAGGAGGTCCTGGAGCGCGTGGCCCGGCCGGTGATCGCCGCCATGGCTGACCGCGGCACCCCGTTCGCCGGCGTGCTCTACTGCGGCCTGGCCGTGACCGCGCGCGGCATTCAGGTGATCGAGTTCAACGTGCGCTTCGGCGACCCCGAGACCCAGGCCGTCCTGGCCCGGCTGCGCACCCCGTTGGGGCGGCTGCTGATGGACGCCGCCACCGGCTGCCTGGGCCGGGTGGGCGAGCTGGACTGGTCCCCGCAGCACGCTGTGGATGTGGTGGTGGCTGCCGCCGGGTACCCGGACGAACCGCGCAAGGGTGACGCGGTCCAGGGGGTGGACGCGGCCGAGGCGCTCGAGGGGGTCTCCGTGCTCCACGCTGGGACCGCTTTCGCACCGGGGGCAGGGGGAGACGGTGCAGACCTTCCCGACGCCGGACTGGTCGTTTCAGGCGGGCGGGTGCTGGCCGTCGTCGGGCTGGGGGATTCCCTGGCCGAGGCCAGGGAGAGGGCCTACGCGGGCGTGGCGGAGATCCGGATGGACGGATCCCAGCACCGCACGGACATCGGACTGAAGGCGCAGCGGGGAGAGATCGTGGTGCCGGGCGCTGCTGGCCGGGACGTGCAGGATGGGGAGCAGCGCTGATGGCAGGGTTCGCGGCGCAGACGCTGGAGCTGCCCGGGTGGCGGCATGTGTACTCGGGCAAGGTCCGGGACCTGTACGAGCCGGAGGATGCGGGGGCCGGCAGTGCCGAGGGGGCTGAGGGCGCCGAGGCTGACACGCTGTTGGTGGTCGCCTCGGACCGGATCAGCGCCTATGACTTCGTGCTGGGCACCGAGATCCCGGACAAGGGCAAGGTCCTGACCCAGCTCTCCCTGTGGTGGTTCGAGCAGCTGGCCGAGGCCGGAGGCGCGGAGCCGATCCTGAACCACGTGGTCTCGTTGGACGTCCCGGAGGCTGTGGCCGGGCGGGCGATGATCGTGCGGAAGCTGGAGATGTTCCCCGTGGAGTGCATCGCGCGCGGGTACCTGACCGGCTCCGGGCTGGCGGAGTACCGCGAGTCCGGCACCGTCACCGGGCTGCCGCTGCCGGCGGGACTGGTGGACGGCTCGCGACTGCAGCCGGCGATCTTCACCCCCTCGGCCAAGGCCGAAGTGGGCGAGCATGACGAGAACATCACCTTCGAGCAGATGAGCGAGCGCGTGGGGGAGGACGCCGCCGACCGGCTGCGGACTCTGACCCTGGCGGTCTACGAGCGGGCCGAGCGCATCGCCCGCGAGCGCGGCATCATCCTGGCCGACACCAAGGTCGAGTTCGGCGTGGACCCGGCCACCGGGCAGATCGTGCTCGGCGACGAGGTGCTGACCCCGGACTCCTCGCGCTTCTGGGATGCCGCCGACTATGCGCCGGGACGCTCCCAGCCCAGCTTCGACAAGCAGTTCGTGCGGGACTGGCTGACCTCGCCGGAGACCGGCTGGGACCGTCACTCCGGTCAGGAGCCGCCGGCGCTGCCGACGGGGATTGTGGAGAAGACCCGTGCGCGTTACGTGGAGGCGTACCAGCGTCTGACAGGTCGGACCTTCAGCGCCTGAGCTAGGAGCGCAGCTCGCGCGCCCGAGCGCGCATGCGAAAGACCTGTTCGTCGAGCCAACTGCCCACGCTCTGCCGGGCTTGGACGGTGTCGGGGTAGCGGCAGCGCAGGTGTACCCCGGTCTCGTCGACAATGAACCACAGCATGACACCGCTGGTGCGGATGGCCGCGGAGACGTAGTGGGCACCGAGCCCGGCCGCGTCGATCCGGACCGGCAGGCGGCGCAGGTCCAGCCAGGAGACCGCGAACATGCCCGGGGCCTCCGGCATCCCGCCATAGGGTGTCATGATCGGGGCAAGCGGCCAGGAGCCCAGCCGGACCGCCTCGCGGACGGCCAGCGCACAGGCGGCGGGGTCCGGGTCGGCGGATTCCAATACGGAGTTCGTGATGAACCAGCCGACGGAATCGTGCCATCGCTCCTGGGAACGACTGTGGACGGGGAACACCACGCGCAGCGGTGCTCCCGCCGTCGTGATGGTGGTCTCGGTCATCACAGAGACGGTCAGCGCGAGCGTGGAGACGGCGGCCTCAGCGGCGACCGAGGAATAGGCGGCGAGCTCGACGACCCCGAGGACATCGCGCACCTCGACGCGTTCGGGGTGGGGGACCGGCTCGCCCAGCGGCAGCGGGAAGCGGGGCATGACGCCGCCGCCGGCGTCGAGGATCTCGCTCCAGCGTCGGCTGACCTCGGGCGGGGCGGCCGGGCGCTCGAGCAGCTCGCGGGTGTGTTCGGCGAACTCCGGGACGGCGGGCAGCTGGGGCTCTTCGCCGCGCAGGCACTGTTCGAGGGCGGCCAGCAGGTCGCGCACCAGTACCAGCAGCGACCACAGGTCCACGTGGGAATGGTCGGAGGCTACCACCACGTGCGGTCCGTCGGCGGTCTCGATCACGCACAGCCGATGCGAGGGCCTCTCGTAGGGACTGCAGGCGGCGTCGAGCACCTCGCGCAGGGCCTCGTGGACCGGTTGGCCGGGGCTGATCTCGTGCTCGCGCCAGGACGGTTCGCCCACGCTGACCCGCCGCAGCTGGGGGCTTTCGTCGTCGGGAAGGAAGATGGTCTGCAGGGTTCCATGTGTCCCGACGACGGCGCGCCAGGCCCGCCCGATGCTCGCCGTGGGCACGGGGTGTGGGAGGCGGAAGGACAGCGCCATCCAGGATCCGGCGCGATTGCCCATGCTGACGTGGCGGTGCTGGTCGAAGGAGACGGGCAGCTCGTCCAGCGCGGCACCGCCCGCCAGCTCGCTTGCATCGACGGGATCAGCGGGGAGGACCTGCACCGGCAGGTCACAGCTGAGCAGACGGCCGAACGGCAACCGCAGGGAGTTGATGTGGCTCAGTCGCATGGCAGTACCGTAGAGGCATCGCGTTACGTCGTCGTTGCGGCTATGCGGCCGCTGCGTTCCAGAGGCCGGAGGCACACGATGCACAAGTTCAAGGTTCCCGGGGCCGAACTGGCCTGGTCGTTCAGCGATGAGTCCGGCCAACCGGTCGTGCAGCTGCACGGGCTGACCTCCAGCCGCTACCGCGACCGTGTGCTGGACCTGGATCTGGGGCGAGGCCTCTCCGGCACCCAGCTGCTGCGCTACGACGCCCGCGGGCACGGTCACTCCACCGGGCGGCGCGAACCGGAGGACTATCGCTGGCCGGCGCTCGCCGAGGACCTGTTGGCCCTGCTGGACCATTGGTTTCCCGACGAGCAGGTCCACGGGGTCGGCCCCTCCATGGGCACCGGCACCCTCCTGCACGCCGCGGTGCGCGCGCCTGAGAGGTTCAGCGGCTTCACGCTGATGCTCCCGCCCACCGCCTGGGCCACTCGCACCGCGCAGGCGGGGGACTATCGCCGCCTCGCCGAGTTCATCGAGCAGCACGGCATGGAGCGCTTCGTCGCGGCCAGTACCCAGATGCCGCGCCCGCCAGCCACCATCGGCACCCCGGAGACGATCCCGCACGTCAGCGGCGAGCTGCTGCCCTCCATCTATCGCGGGGCGGCCATGAGTGACCTGCCCACCCCGGAGCAGATCGCCTCACTGGATATCCCGACGACGATTCTGGCCTGGGTGGATGACCCTGCTCATCCGCTCTCCACCGCGCAGGCACTGGTCGAGATGCTCCCGGACGCGACACTGCAGGTCGCGCACACCCCGGAGGACGTGGCTGGCTGGCCGATCATCCTGGCGGCCGACGTGGAACGGTCGGCGTCACACAACGACTGACCGGCAGCGCGTTCACAGGCTGGGAGCTCAGGCTGATGCACCGCTCGGTGTCGTCCAACGATGGACCAGGTAGCCGTAGGTGAGCGCCGTCCGCTCCGGATGGCCGGCCAGCCATGAATCTGCGAGTTCAGCGGGGAACTCGAGGTGAAGGACAGCTTCCAAGTCCTCGCGCGTCTCGAACGTCCAGGAGCTCATCACCTCGGTGGTGTCAGCACCCTGGGAAGCCCACCACTGCCTCGCGTAGGTGTCCTGACCTTGCGCGGCAGCGGCAGCGCTTCTCCGAAGCAGTTCGGCGAACTCTCCGGTCTCCGTGTCATTGTCGATCACCACGAGTGTTCCGCCCTCGCGCAGCACCCGCCCGACTTCACGCAGTCCGGCCGACGGGTCGAACCGGGGGTGCGGAAAGAAGTACGCGAACCTGGCATGCACCACATCCACGGAGGCGTCAGCCAGTGGAATGTGCTCCGCTGAGCCCCGCAGGACCACCGCCTCTCCGGGCCGCTGTCCAGCGAGCGTGATCAACGTGGGGTCGGGCTCGACCCCGATGACCTGCAGGGCGTCACCGTAGTGAGGCAGCCAGTAGCCGGATCCGCAGCCCAGGTCCAGGATGACGCGATCCCGCCAGTCCGACTGCCGCCGCAGTTCGGTCCAGAGGGTCTGCTCGCGGTCCATCGCGCGGTTCTCGATCTCGTACACGTCCGGATCCACGCGCTGGTTGGCCGAGGGGACGAAGTCCTCCAGATCTTCCATGGCTGCTCCCATTGGGTTGCCGGAGGTGCTGTGGGCTGTTACGGGGGCACTGTGCCGGGCGAACGCGAAGACCACGTCCGGGGCGTGGACGTGCACGTCATCGCAGCGGTAGCCGCGCAGCCAGGGGACGCCGTCGATCACGCGCAGGTAGAAGCCTTTGGGGACCTCGTGGTCCTCACTCACCGGGGCGGAGGCCACGTGGATCGAGCCCGTGGGTGCCCGTCCGGTGGAGAGGACCGAGTCCGGCGCCGACTCCTGGTCCCGCAGGGCCAACCGCAGCGCGGGGCCGGTGGTCAGAGGACACAGCCTCAGGCCTGCGGACGCTGCGGCGGCGAACACCTCCGGCAGGGTCCCACCGTCCGTCAGCCCCAGCTCCGAGACGCTCCGCAGGACCACCTCCACGGTCTGCGGCTCGGGAGACTCAGTGCCGAACTCAGGTCGGTCCAGCAGCGCCTCGGCATACGCGTTCAGCCTCACCCCGGCCGCCGCGAGGTCTGCCCGCACCATGGATGCCGGCCTGTCACCGACGCGCACTGTCAGCTCTCCGGACACCGGACTCACTCGTCCCCGGAGACCAGCGAGTTCCGCCAGGCCCCGTGCAGCTCCGCGAACCGTCCGCCGGAGGCGATCAGCTCCGCGGGGGAGCCGTCCTCCACCACGCGGCCGTCATGCACCACCAGGACGCGGTCGGCGATCTCCACGGTGGAGAGCCGGTGCGCGATGATCAGGGCCGTCCGGTTGCCCAGCAGCCGTTCCAGACCGGCCTGCACCAGCCGTTCGCTGGGCAGGTCCAGGGAGCTGGTGGCCTCGTCCAGGATCAGCACGGCGGGATCGGCCAGGAACGCGCGGGCGAAGCTGACCAGCTGACGCTGACCGGCCGAGAGCCGTCCGCCGCGTTTGGTGACGTCGGTGTCGTAGCCCTCGGGCAGGGCCAGGATGAACTCGTGCGCGCCCACGGCCTGCGCGGCGGCCTGGATCTCGGCGTCGGAGGCATCCGGCCGGCCCAGGGCGATGTTCTCGGCCACCGTCCCGGAGAACAGGAACGCCTCCTGGGTCACCATCACCACGTTGCGCCGCAGGTCGGCCTGGGAGAGCTCATTCAGCTCCACCCCGTCCAGGGTCAGTGACCCGGAGCTCAGGTCATAGAAGCGGGCGATCAGCTTCACCAGCGTGGACTTGCCGGCACCGGTCTGGCCCACCACCGCCACGGTCTGCCCGGCGGGGATGGTCAGGTCGAACTCGGGCAGGATGACCTTGCCGTCGCCGTAGCCGAACACCGCGTCCCGGAACTCCAGGCGACCCTCGGCAGCGGGCAGCGGCACGGGCCGGTCCGCCTCGCGCACAGTGGGCATCTCCTCGAGCAGTCCGGAGACCTTCTCCAGCGCCGCCGTGGCGGACTGGAACGAGGAGTAGAACATGGCCACCTGCTCCATGGGCTGGAACACGCGCTTGCCGGCCAGCAGCAGCGCCACCAGCACGCCGACCGCCAGGGTGCCGTCCAGCACGCGGAAGCCGCCGAAGAGCAGCAGCGCTACCACGGTCAGGTTGCCGGTGATCACCAGGGTGGGCTGCAGCACGCCGAACAGGTTCAGCGAACGCACCATGTCGTCGCGGTACTTGGTGGCCAGCCGCTCGTACTTCTCGTCATTGGCACGCTGACGGCGGAAGGCCTGCACGGCGCGGATGCCGGTCATGGTCTCCACGAAGTGCACGATCATCCGGGCCGAGGACACCCGCGACTCGCGGTACACCGCCTCCGAACGCACCTGGTACCAGCGCACGGCGATCGTCACCGGGATGAACGCCACCAGCAGGATCAGCCCGGAACGCCAGTCCAGGATGAAGATCGAGGCGGCGGTGAAGAGCATGAACATCATGCCGGAGACCAGCGAGGACACACCCTGGTCCAGCAGCTCGCGCAGCGACTCCAGGTCCGAGGTCTGCCGGGAGATCACCCGCCCGGAGGTGTACGTCTCATGGAACTCCAGACTCAGCCGCTGGGTGTGCCGGAACACCCACACGCGCAGGTCCAGCAGCATGGCCTGGCTGACCCGGGCGGTCATCCAGGTGTAGGTGCCCAGCAGCAGGCCGGCGGTGAGCGCGGCCGCCAGATAGGTCCCCCCGACGACGGCCATCACCGGCCCTGCAGAGCCTCCGGCCTCCAACGTGGAGACGATCTCCGGCAGGCCCCAGTCGATGGCCCAGGCGATGATCAGGGGGAAGGCCGCACGGGCGGCGTTGGAGATGACCACCAGCACGGCGGTCAGGATCAGCTTCCACTTCACCGGGCGGGCCAGGTCGGCCAGAAGTCGCCAGGAGCGCTGGCGGATGTACCGGCGTTCGGCCACGGAGAGGTCCAGCCGCTCCTCGCCGCGCACGCCCAGCAGGGTGGGGGAGTCGTTCTCGGGGGTGTCCGTTCCGGGCGCGCGGGAGGGCTGCGGCGTCGAGGGCGTGCGGCTCATCGGGCCTCTCCTGTCCGTGCGTCGGTGCCGGGGGTGTCGGCATCAGTGACCGCCTCGGCGGGGTTATCGGCGACCACGTCCGCCCTCGCCTCCACGGCCCGGCGCTCGGTCTCGGTGAAATCCGCCCCGTCCTCGTCTCCACCCGCATCCGGCGAGGCGCCCTGCCCGGGTGCGTAGCCGTCGTCGGGACCCTGATGGTCCGGGGAGACCACCGGGAGCATTCCGGTGATGACGCCGGAGTCCATGACCGACTCGATGGAGCGGTCCTCCTCGAAGCTGGAGATGATGAAGCGGTAGTCGGCCGAGCGCCGCAGCAGCTCGGTGTGCGTGCCCACGTCCACGATTCGGCCCTGCTGGAGCACGGCGACGCGGTCGGCCAGGGCCACCGTGGACGGGCGGTGCGCCACGATCAGCGTGGTGGTGCCGGACAGGACCTCGCGCAGACGGGCGGTGACCTTCTCCTCGGTGCGCACGTCCAGGGCGGAGAGCGGGTCGTCCAGCACCAGGATCTGCGGCTGGGCGGCGATCGAGCGGGCCAGGGCGATCCGCTGGCGCTGACCGCCGGACAGGCTCAGGCCCTCCTCGCCGATCTCCGTGTCCACGCCCTCGGGCATCTCGTGGGCGAACTGTGCCTGGGCGGTGTCCAGCGCGAGCTCGAGCAGGGCGTCGGCGCGGGCGGGATCGGCCAGAATCTGCTCCGGCGCGCCCAGCAGGACGTTGTTGCGGATGGTGTCCGAGAACAGGGTGGCGTCCTCGAAGGCAATGGACACGCGCCGGCGCAGCTCGGTCAGGTCGAACTCGCGCACGTCTGTCCCGTCCACCAGCACGGCGCCTGCGGTGACGTCGTACAGGCGCGGGACCAGCTGGACCAGGGTGGACTTGCCGGAGCCGGTCAGTCCCACCAGGGCCATGGTCTCCCCGGGGACCAGCTCCAGGGTGATCTCCTGCAGCAGCGGTGTGGAGTCGGCCGGGGCATCCGGGTAGCGGAACTGGGCGCCCCGGAACGCCAGGGCGCCCCCGCCGCGGTGCTCCTGCGCCGACGCGTGCGCCGCCGGCTGGGCTCGCTCGTCCCCGCCGAAGGTGGCCTCACCGGGGGAGGCGATGTCCACGGGGGAGTCCAGCACGTCGATGTGCCGATCGATGGCGGTCTTGGCCGAGAGGGTCATGCCCATCAGCTGGCCCACCGACTCCACGGGCCCGGCGAGCACGGCCGCGGTGGCGAAGAACGCGGCCAGGGCGCCCACCGTGATCTCGCCCGTGGCGGTCAGGTAGAGCCCCACGGCCAGGGCCACGCCCAGCACCGCCTCCGGCAGGGCGACGATCAGCGCGATGAACTTGGAGAGCACGGTGGCCTTGTGCACCTCGGTGCCGCGCAGGGTGTCGGCCTGCCCGCGGAAGCCCTCCAGCGCCTCGCGGCCGCGGCCGAACGCCTTGAGCACGCGGATCCCGTGGACGGACTCCTCCACGGTGGTGGCGAGGTCGCCGGCCTGGTCCTGGGACAGACGCGACGCCGCGCGGAAGTCGTTGCGGAAGTAGAAGGAGCGCCACATGATCGGGATCGCCCCTGCCAGGTAGATCAGTCCCAGCACCCAGGAGGAGCTGAACAGCAGTGCCAGGCCCACCGCGATCGTGACCAGCGAGACCACGAACATGACCGAGCCGAACGCGATCCACCGGCGCAGCAGGCCCAGGTCTGCCACCGAGCGGGAGAGCAGCTGACCGGAGGGCCAGGAGTCGTGGAAGGCCACGGGCAGGCGCTGCAGGCGGCGGTAGAGGGCCACCCGCGCGCTGTTCTCCACGCCGGCGGCGGGAGGGAGGATGAAGACACGGCGCAGGAAGATCAGCACGCCTTCGGCGATGCCCAGCGCGGCGATCACGACGACGGCGCTCCAGACATCTGCCTGGGAGCCACCGGGGCGCAGCACGGAGTTGACCAGGACCTGGATGACCTGCGGGATGGCCAGGGCCACCAGTCCGGCCAGCATGGCGGCGATCAGTCCGGCGACCCAGCGCCAGCGCATGCCCTGCAGGTAGGGGGAGAGGCGGCCCAGGGCCTGGCGGAGGGTGCGTTCCTCCCCCTGGACGCGCCTCGTCTGAGACGGTGCAGAGGTGGACATGCGGGGCCTCCTGGGGCGTGACGCTGGGACGCGTGGCACGGTCAGCGACGACGGTGCACTGGCGCGAGGCCAAGGTCAGACGGGGTGAAGCGCATCCGATCGGACGCAACGGTCGACCATCCTACGCCCGGACCCGCACTTCTGAAAGGGTCCCTGGAGACCGCTCCGCGTCAGCCGGCGGTGACCGGCTCCACCAGGGGAACCAGGTCCAGCACCACTGCTTCGGGTTTGCAGGCGATGCGCACCGGGAACGACGGGGCGGCGCCGATCCCGGCCGAGACCTCCAGCGGGACGGTGCGCTCGAAACGGGTCCATGCGGAGAGTCCGCTGGCCTGGCTGGTGGGCAGATCGCAGTTGGTCACCAGCGCTCCGTAGCCGGGCAGGCAGATCTGCCCGCCGTGGGTGTGGCCGGCGAAGATCAGGTCCGCGCCGTCCTCCACCATCGCATCCAGCACCCGGCGGTACGGAGCGTGCGTGACGCCGATCGACAGGCTGCGCGCCGGAGTGCCGCTGCCCTGGGGGAAACCGGGCCACTCGTCCCGCTCCAGGTGGGGGTCATCCGTGCCGGCGACGTCCAACCGCACGCCCTCCATCACTCGGGACCAGTGCGTGTTGGTCACGTCGATCCAGCCGTGCTCGGTGAAGGCCAGGAACAGCTCACGCCATGGCAGCTCGTTCGGCCGGTGGGTGTGCTTGGAGGGGCCCATGAGGTAGCGCAGGGGGTTGGCCCGGCGCGGCTCGTAGTAGTCGTTGGAACCGGGCACGAACACCCCGGGGACCTCCAGCAGCGGGCCCAGGGCGTCCAGCAGGGGCCGGATGGACTCGGCCGAACCGATGTTGTCCCCGGTGTTGACCACCAGGTCCGGCTCCAGGGTGTGCAGCGTGGAGAGCCATTCCAGTTTCTCGAACTGGGTGGGCATCAGGTGGATGTCGGACAGGTGCAGGATCCGCAGGGCACGTCCCCCCGGGGGGATGATCTCCAGGCGCTCGCGCCGCACCTGGAAGTCCCGGGCCTCCACCAGGGCGCCGTAGGCCAGGGTGCCCGCACCGGCCACCGCCGTGACGCCGGCGGCGGCCCCGAGAGCGGTCAGCAGTCCGCGTGCCCTCATCAGCCCTCCGACCCGGTCGCGGTGTCGTTGGTGGCGCCGCCGTAGGTGGAGGGGTCGTCATCCAGTCGACGCTCGGGCAGCGGCCCACCGCGCCCGGCGTCGGCGTCGACGACCTCGCCCTCCGGATGCCGCCCGTCGGTGCGCACCGGATCTGAGACCGGGCCGGTGTACTCGGTGAACTCATTGCGCTCGGCCAGCGGTCCGGCCACCTTCATGAAGTCCACCCACAT
Organism: Micrococcus sp. IITD107; assembly: GCF_041927415.1. Taxonomy (NCBI): domain Bacteria; kingdom Bacillati; phylum Actinomycetota; class Actinomycetes; order Micrococcales; family Micrococcaceae; genus Micrococcus; species Micrococcus sp. IITD107. The sequence continues at coordinate 46,661 of NZ_JBHFFN010000002.1, forward strand.
CGGTCCGGCGATGATCGAACCCCAGACGTCCTCGAAGTAGACCCCGCCGATGGTCTTGCCGGCCAGGCCCTCGACCGTGGTCTTGTAGTTGCCCACCCAGGAGGCGGTGGACAGGCCGGTGCTGTAGCCCACGAACCAGGTGGAGGAGGAGTTGTTGTTCGTACCGGTCTTGCCGGCCACGGGGAACGGCAGCTCGCCGCGCGCCGTGCGCTCACCCGCGATCGCCTCCAGCGTGTGGTTGACCTCGGCCACCACCTGGGTGTCCACGGCCTGGGTGCAGTCCACCTCGGGGACCCGGTACTCGGTGCCACGGGTGTCGGTCACCGAGACCAGCGCGCGAGGCTTGCAGTAGGTGCCGTCGTTGGCCATGGTCGCGTAGGAGGCGGCCATGGTCAGGGGGGAGACCTCTTCGGCGCCGAGGATGAAGGACGGGCGCGTGGCGTTGATCGGATCGCCGTTGTCCGCACGGTGGACGCCCATGCGCTCGGTCAGGTTGCCGACCTCGCACATGTCCATCAGGTAGAACTCAGCGGCCGTGGCCGTGTTGATCGACCAGTACAGTCCGTAGTCCACCCGCATCGGCTTCTTCATGTTGGCGATCGCGTTGTTCACCGCCCAGCCGTCCTCATCGGGCAGGTGGAAGTCCCCGCCCTCCTGGCAGGAGGCCTCGAACTCGGTCCACTGGGGGTAGTAGTCGTTGGCGGCATCGATGGTGTCGATCATCGAGTGTCCGGCCTCCACCCAGGCCAGGGAGACGTACGGCTTCATGGTGGAGCCGGCCTGGAAGCCGCGCGAGCCGCCACGGTTGAAGTCGGTGTTGAAGTTCAGTGTGGTGTTCCCGTCGCCGGCCTCGGGGCTGTAGACGGTGTTCTGGGCCATCGCCTTGATGTTGCCGGTGCCCGGCTCCACGGAGACCATGGCTCCGCCGGCGCCGTCGAAGGAGTCGTGCGGAACCCGCGAGGAGACCTCCTCCTCGGCGGCGCGCTGCATCTCCGCATTCAGGGTGGTCTGGATGGTCAGGCCGCCGCGGTCCAGCAGGCGCTGACGGGCCTCGCGGTCCGGGCCGAAGGCCTCATCGTCCAGGATCTCCAGCTGCACGTAGTCGCAGAAGTAGGCGCCCAGTTCGGCGGCGAAGCAGCCCGAGCCCTGCGGCGTGACATCCAGCATGCTCTCCACCGGGACAGCCTTGTACTCCTCGTACTCCGCCTGGGTGATCTTCTCGTTCTTGAGCATCGAGGCCAGCACCACGTTGCGGCGGCCTTCAGCTCCCTCCGGGTTGGTCACCGGGTTGTAGCCGTTGGGGGACTGGACCATGCCGGCGAGCATGGCGGCCTCGGGGACGGTGAGGTCGGCGGCGTTCTTGTTGAAGAAGTAGCGGCTGGCCGCCTCCACGCCGTAGACGCGACCGGAGAAGAGCACGATGTTCAGGTAGCCCTCCAGGATCTGGTCCTTGGACATCTCCTTCTCCACCGCCACGGCCAGCTTCATCTCCCGCAGCTTGTCTGCCGGAGTCTTGGTGCCGGAGATGGTGGTGCGCTCGTTGTTCAGGCTCTGGTAGTTCACCAGCACGTTGTTCACGTACTGCTGGGTCAGGGTCGAGGCGCCCTGCTGGGAGTCGGAGGTGGCGTTGTTCACCAGCGCGCGGGCCAGGCCGCGGGCGTCCACGCCGGAGTGCTCGTAGAAGCGCTCATCCTCGATCGAGACGATCGCGTCCTTCATGTTCTGCGAGATCTGGTCCAGCTCGACCGGAACGCGGTTCTCCGCATAGAAGGTGGCCAGCACGGTGCCGTCCTCCGCGAGGATGCGCGAGGGGACCGAGAGCGGCTCCTCCTTCAGCTCGGCCGGCAGCTGGTCGAAGACCTCCTGGCCGCTGTCGGCCAGCGCGCCGCCCATGGCCGCCATGGGCATCATCAGACCCGCCGCCAGGACACCGCACAGGGCGCTGATGCCGAGGAAGGCGACGATCTTGCCCAGGGTGGTGGCAGTGTCGAAGAAGGGGGAAGTGCTCTTGGCCATGCGGGCGATTCTACGTGCCCAACCTGGACGGCCCGGCAGGGCGGCGGCGTGAACGTCACAGCATTCCCGACGACGGCCCCTCGCCTCGCGGGAAAGGCTTAGGCTGGGCGCATGACGACTTGGGAGTACGCGACCATTCCATTGATCATCCACGCCACGAAGCAGATCCTGGACCAGTGGGGGGCAGACGGCTGGGAGCTCGTCACCGTCATCCCCGGTCCGGACGGCAACGCCCCCGTGGCCTACCTGAAGCGCCCCACCGGCGAGACCGGCGCGCACTGATGAGCCGCGTCGAGGACCGCCTGGCCGAACTCGGCCTGAGCCTGCCCGAGGTGGCCGCCCCCGTGGCCGCCTATGTCCCCGCCGTGATCGACGGCGACCATGTGCAGACCTCCGGTCAGCTGCCCTTCGTGGACGGACAGCTGCCGGCCACCGGCAAGGTCGGCGCCGAGGTCTCCCCGGACCAGGCCGCCGAGCTGGCCCAGCGCTGTGCGCTCAACGCGCTGGCCGCCGTGAAGTCCGTGCTGGGCGATCTGGACCGGATCGAGCAGGTGGTCAAGGTGGTCGGCTTCGTCGCCTCTGACCCCTCCTTCACCGGCCAGCCCCAGGTGGTCAACGGCGCCTCCGAGTTCCTGGGCCAGGTGCTCGGGGACGCCGGCGTGCATGCCCGCTCCGCCGTGGGCGTGGCCGTGCTGCCCCTGGACTCCCCGGTCGAGGTGGAGCTGACCGTTCGGTTCCACTGAGGTGAACCCCACCGCGGCAGGTGAGGGGCCGTCGTCGTACCGGCCGGTGCCTGCACCCGCCGCGGGGACGGTGCCTGGACGACCCCGGACCGGGCTGGCTGTGGGCCACGGCCCGGTCCGTCGCCAGCCGCCTCCGGCCGTCTTGCGCACCTTCGACCTGCCCGACGAGCAGATGACCGCCGCCCGCAGCTGGGTGGCCTACGGCGAACGCCGCCCCCGAGCAGCACGCCGGGCCTCCTCTGTGGCCGTCGTGCGTGACGGGCTGCATGGAGTGGAGACCCTGCTGCGGCATCGCGCCGGACCGACCCCGCTCGGGGCGCTGGCCTTCCCCGGCGGATCCCTCGAGGACTTCGACGAGGAGGAATGCACCTGGTACGGGCCCACCCCCGCCCAGTGGTCACGCGTGCTGGGAGTGAGCGATCACCGCCTGGCCCGCCGCCACATCATGGGGGCCGTCCGGGAACTGTTCGAGGAGACCGGGATCCTGCTGGCCGGACGGGATCGGTTCTCCGTGGCCGAGGACCCCGGCGGCGGGGAGTGGATGGAGATCCGCCAGGGGCTGGACCGGCAGGAGCTCACCCTCGCCTCGGTGCTGCGCAGGCGCGGCTACGGCGTCCGCACGGACCTGCTGCGTGCCGTGGGTCAATGGCACAGCCCGGGCTTCGCGCACCGACGATTCATCACGCACTACTTCGCCGTGGCCGCGCCCCAGGGACAGCAGGACTCGCTGCTGGCAGGCAAGGGCACCTGGGCCCGCTGGCGCCCGGCCGGCCTGCTGACGGCCGGTCTGGGGGAGACCCGGCTGGGAGATGCCGTGGGACGCCCGGACACGGTGGGGCGCACCTTCGGGCGGCTCACCGTCCCGGCCGTCCCCCTGCTGCTCGAGCGGATGGCCGCAGCCGGCTCCACAGTCCGGTTCATGATGGACCTGACCATCCGCGGCTCAGTGCCGGAGTTCCGGGTGGAGCTGCTGGACCGGATCGACGGGCACACCCCGGACCCGGACACCGACCCCACGCCGGGCACCTCAGCGGTGCACGACGACGACCTTCGCCTGGGAGTGGAACTGCCGGGAGGCCGCTGGTCTTGACGCGGGTGCATCAGGACCAACGGCCTCCCGGTGACGGTTCAGCGGGTGATCGTGACCGATCAGCGCGAGCGTTGCCGCAGCCGCTGCAGGTCCAGGATCACCACGGCGCGGTTCTCCAGACGCAGCCAGCCGCGCTGGACGAACTCAGCCAGGGCCTTGTTCACGGTCTCGCGGGAGGCGCCCACTAGCTGGGCCAACTCCTCCTGGGTGAGGTCGTGGGCCACGAGCAGGCCGTCGGCGGCCGGGCGGCCGAAGCGGTCGGCCAGGTCCAGCAGGGCCTTGGCCACGCGGCCGGGGACATCGGAGAAGACCAGGTCCGCCAGGGACTCGTTGGTCTTGGACAGGCGCTGGGCCAGAGCCTGCAGCAGCTGCATGGAGACCTCGGGGGCCTCGCGGATCACCTTGCGCAGGTTCTCGTGGCGCAGGCCGGCCAGGCGCGTGGCCGAGACCGCAGTGGCGGTGGCGGTGCGAGGAGCCGGGTTGAACAGGGCCATCTCACCGAAGATCTCGCCCGGACCCAGGATGGCCAGCAGATTCTCCCGGCCGTCCGGGGCGGTGCGGCCCAGCTTGATCTTGCCGGACATGATCACGTAGAGCTGGTCGCCCTGATCGCCCTCGTGGAACGCCGAGGCGCCGCGGGAGAGGTCCACCTCAGTCAGCTCTGCGGTCAGAGCCTGGAAGACCTCGTCATCCAGGTGGGTGAACAGCGGTGCCTTGCGCAGTACCTCAAGATCCATGAATCCTTCGTCCTCACTGGTCATGTGCTGGCGCTCGCCGAGGCCGGTGGCGCGGGTCACGGACCATTCTGCCCCATCCGCCCATGATCTTCAGGTTTCTCTGCGACTGCGCCGGTAGTCTGGGCATTCATCGTGCGCCATGGAACCTGCAGGGCGGCCCCGGCACGATGCCTCCGGCCCCGCCGGACCCTGTCCTTCTCGGCCGCCCGGTCTGGAGATGCCTTGCCCTGGGGACTGACCTGGCTTGATGCGGCCCTGCTCCTGATCCTGGTGATGTTCCTGGTGGCCGGCTACCGTCGCGGGTTCTGGGTCACGCTCGGCACCATGGCGGGGCTGATCGCCGGCGCCATCGCCTCGTTCTTCTCCATCCCCCTCGTCTCATCCTGGGTCAATGACCCCGCCTGGCGCTGGGTGGCCATCATCGCCGCGGCCATCCTGCTGATCGTCGTGGGCCAGGCCATCGGCGCCGCCATCGGACGGTGGATCCGGCTGCGTCTGTCCCTGCCGGCGCTGCGCACCGCCGACCGTCTGGCCGGAGCCGTGGCCAACACCGTGGTGGCCGCGGCGCTGATCGGCCTGCTCGCCTTCTCCGCCGGGACCATGGGTGTGCCGTCCGTGACCTCGGCGGTCTCCCAGTCCCGGGTGATCAGCACCATCAACAAGGTGGCCCCAGATCAGACCAAGGGCATGATCGCCCAGATCCGTGCGGCGGTGGCCGGTGCTGGCCTGGTGCCGGAGATCGACCAGCCGGTGGCACCCGAGGCCTCCACCCCCACGGTGGCTCCAACGGCTCCGCCGCCCGGTGATGCCCTGACCGAGGCGTCCAAGTCCGTGGTGCGCATCACCGGAACGTCCGTGGAATGCGGTCAGAACCAGACCGGCTCCGGCTTCGCGATCGCCCCGGACCGGGTGGTCACCAACGCGCACGTGGTCGCCGGTCTGACCGAGCCGGCCGTGGAACAGCTCGACGGCACCGTCCACACCGGGCGGGTGGTGCACTTCGACCCGGACCGAGACCTGGCCGTGGTGGCCGTGGATGAGGCGCAGATGCCGGTGCTGCCCACGGGTGCTGACCTGGAGGACGGCGACTCCGCCCACATCATGGGCTACCCCGCAGGCGGTCCCTTCTCCCTGGACCCAGCCGAGGTGCAGGCGCGCGGGTCCGTGCCGATCAGCAGCATCTACGGCGGAGAGACCGGGATGGTGGAGATCTACCAGCTGCACGCCGACGTCCGTCAGGGCGGCTCGGGCGGTCCGCTGCTGGCCGCCGACGGCAGTGTGGCCGGTGTGGTCTTCGCTCGGTCTGCCGCAGACGTGGCCGTGGGCTACGCCATCACCGGCGACGAAGCACGCGATGTGTTCACCCAGTCCGAGGACTGGGAGCAGACCGTCTCCACCGGACAGTGCATCCAGGGCGGCTGATCCACTCCGGGCTCCGATCCGGGCCATTCCGTCCACGCTGGACTACTGTGGTCTGCATCACGACGACGGGTCGGCGGCGCGTCATCCCCTGCACCGTGGCCCGGAGGGACACCGACAAAGGACACGACCATGTCATCCACTTCTGCACCGGCTCGCTCCGGCGCTGAGCCCACCCGGAAGATGTCCGGGCGCGAGGAGTTCGCAGGCCGCTGGGCCTTCATCCTCGCGGCCATCGGCTCGGCCGTCGGACTGGGCAACATCTGGCGCTTCCCCTATATCGCCTATGAGAACGGCGGCGGCGCCTTCATCATCCCGTATCTGGTCGCACTGCTGACGGCGGGCATCCCCCTGCTGTTCTTCGACTACGCGATCGGCCACCGCTTCCGTGGCTCGCCCCCGCTGGCCTTCCGCCGACTGAGCCGCTGGACCGAGTCCATCGGCTGGTGGCAGGTGCTGATCTGCGTGGTCATCGGCGTGTACTACGCCGCGATCATTGCCTGGGCGTCCATGTACACCTGGTTCTCCATCTCCAAGGCCTGGGGCGACGACCCCGAGGGCTTCCTGTTCGGCGAGTACCTGCAGGTGGCCGAGGACGTCAGCCCCAGCCTGGACATCGTCCCGGGCGTGTTCTGGCCCATGCTGGCTGTCTGGGTGATCATCATCCTGGTGATGGGCTTCGGCGTGCGCCGCGGCGTGGCCATGGCCTCCCTGATCTCCATTCCCGTGCTGGTGCTGATGTTCCTGATCCTGGTGATCGTGGCACTGACCCTGCCGGGGGCCACCGAGGGACTCAATGCCCTGTTCACCCCCAACTGGGCGGCCCTGACCGACCCGGCCGTGTGGATCGCCGCCTACGGCCAGATCTTCTTCTCCCTCTCCGTGGGCTTCGGCATCATGATCACCTACGCTTCCTATCTGAAGAAGCGCACCAACCTCACCGGCTCCGGCCTGGTGGTGGGCTTCTCCAACTCCGGCTTCGAGATCCTGGCCGGCATCGGCGTCTTCTCCGCCCTGGGGTTCATGGCCCAGGCCAACGGGGTGCAGATCGCCGATGTGGTCGCCTCGGGCATCGGCCTGGCCTTCATCGCCTTCCCGGCCATCATCTCCGAGGCCCCCCTGGGATCACTGATCGGCGTGCTGTTCTTCGGCTCCCTGGTCCTGGCCGGCTTCACCTCTCTGATCTCCATCCTGGAGGTGGTGGTCTCCGCGGTGAAGGACAAGCTGGGCTGGGGTCGGTGGACCACGGTGCTGGTGGTCGTGGGACTGAGCGCGGTGGTCTCCCTGGCCATGTTCTCCACCACCAGTGGACTGAACCTGCTGGACATCACCGACGCCTTCGTCAACAGCTTCGGGATCGTGGGCGCCGCCCTGGTCTCGGTCCTGGTGGTCGCGGCGGTGCTGGGCCTGCTGGACCGGATGGTGGCGCACCTGAACAGCGTCTCCTCCTTCCGGCTCGGCGCCCTGTTCAAGGTCATGGTGGGCGTGATCATGCCAATCGTGCTGGCCTACACCTTCCTGTCCGACTTCATCGCCAAGCTCAACGACGGCTACGGGGAGTTCCCGGCCTGGTTCGTGAACACCTTCGGCTGGGGCATGGTCCTGAGCCTGGTGGTGCTGGCCGTGCTGCTCTCCCTGATCCCGTGGTCCAAGAAGTCCAACCTCCACCAGGAGCACCTGGACGACGACAGCCCGTTCGTGGAGCACGAGTCGCTGAACCGACGGCGCCGAGCCCACGCCACGGACCGGCTGGAACCGGCCACCGTCTCCGCTGACGACGGTTGGACAGATCCCGATGCCGAACCGGGGCATCACACCGACCAGCAGAAGGGACTCTGACCATGGACCCCATTGCCATCGTCATGATGATCATCGCCATCCTCACCGTCTGGGGCGGTCTCGCACTGTCTCTGGTGCACCTGAAGCGCCATCCGGATGAGGAGTCCGGAGACACCACGATCTCCACCGGCCCCACCACGTAGAGCCACCCACACCAGACAGGGTCCGGCCCCCGCTCCGTCTGGAGTGGGGGCCGGACCCTTTTGTCGGTCGGTCTGTCGGTCGGCCGGGTGAGGGCTACTTCCGTAGGGACTCGGCGATCTGCTGCATGATCGTCGGATCCGAGAGCGTGGTGGCGTCTCCGGGGTCCCGGCCCTCGGCCACGTCCTTGAGCAGGCGGCGCATGATCTTGCCCGAGCGGGTCTTGGGCAGCTCCGGCACCACCAGGACGTGCTTGGGCTTGGCGATCGGGCCGATCTCCTTGGCCACGTGAGCGCGCAGATCTGCCTCGGCCTGCTCGGCCTCGGTCTCAGCGTGCTCCTCCGTGAGGATGACGAAGGCGACGACGGCCTCACCGGTGGTGGCGTCGGCGGCACCGACCACGGCGGCCTCGGCCACGATCGGATGGGAGACCAGCGCCGATTCGATCTCCGTGGTGGAGAGGCGGTGCCCGGAGACGTTCATGACATCGTCCACCCGGCCCATCAGCCAGATGTCACCGTCCTCGTCCCGGCGGGCACCGTCCCCGGCGAAGTACATGTCCTGGAACCGGGACCAGTAGGTGTCCTTGAACCGCTCCGGGTTGCCCCAGATGCCGCGCAGCATGGCCGGCCAGGGATCACGCACCACCAGGAACCCGCCGGAGCCGGCCTCCAAGGTCTCGCCCATGTCATCCACCACGTCCACCGTGATGCCCGGAACCGGGACCTGGGCCGAACCGGGCTTGGTGGCCGTGACACCGGGCAGCGGGGTGAGCATGTGCGCTCCCGTCTCGGTCTGCCACCAGGTGTCCACGATCGGGGCAGGGGACTCCTTCCGGGCACCCGGGGTGACGGAGCCGTCGTCGTGCCGGGTGCCGGCACCGTTGTTGCCGCCGATCACCTCCCGGTACCACATCCAGGCCTCCGGGTTGATGGCCTCACCGACGGTGCCCAGCACCCGCAGGGAGGAGAGGTCGAAGGAGTCCGGGATGGACCGGCCCCACTTCATGCAGGTCCGGATGGCGGTGGGCGCGGTGTAGAGGATGGTCACACCGTACTTCTGCACAATCTCCCACCAGCGGCCCGAATGCGGGTGGTCCGGGGTGCCCTCGTAGATCACCTGTGTGGCGCCGTTCACCAGCGGCGCGTAGGTCACATAGGAGTGGCCGGTGACCCAGCCGACGTCCGCGGTGCACCAGTACACGTCCGTCTCCGGGTGCAGGTCGAAGGTGTCTCGGTGGGTGACCGCGCCCTGGACCAGGTATCCGCCGGTGGTGTGCAGGATGCCCTTGGGCGTGCCGGTGGTGCCGGAGGTGTAGAGGATGAACAGCGGGTGCTCGGAGTCATGCCAGACCAGCTCATGGTCCTCGGACTGCTCGGCCAGCACCTCGTGCCACCACAGGTCCCGGCCCTCGGTCATCTCCACGGGCTGCTCGTTGCGCCGGACCACCAGCACATGCTGGACCGACTGGGCCTGGCCTTCGCCGGCCTGGCCGGACAGCGCGGTGTCCACGGCGGGCTTGAGCGGTGAGGGCTTGCCGCGGCGCCAGGAGCCGTCCGCGGTGACGACCAACTTGGCCTGGGCGTCGTCGATGCGCGAGCGCAGAGCCTCGGCCGAGAAGCCGCCGAAGACCACCGAATGCACGGCACCGATCCGGGCGCAGGCGAGCATGGCGACCACCGACTCCACGATCATCGGCATGTAGATGGCCACGCGGTCGCCCTGGGTGACTCCCAGGGACTCGAAGGCGTTGGCGGCGCGGCGGACCTCGGCGGCCAGCTCGGCGTAGGTCCAGTCCCGGGTGTCACCGGGCTCGCCCTCGAAGTGGATCGCCACGCGGTCGCCCAGACCGGCCTCCACATGGCGGTCTAGGGCGTTGTAGGCGGCGTTGGTGGTGCCGCCCACGAACCACTTCGCGAACGGTGCATCCGACCAGTCCAGTGTCTCGGAGAAGTCCGTGTCCCAGTGCAGCACCTCGCGGGCGCGGCGAGCCCAGTAGGCCAGCCGGTCCTGCTCGGCCTCCTGATAGAGGTCCGCCCCGGCCACGGCGTCCTGCGCGAACTGCTCCGAGGGCGGGAAGGTGCGGCCTTCGTGCATCAGGGTGTCGGTGGTGCCCGACGGCGATGGGCTCGACGCGGTCTGTCCGCTGGGCCCGGCCTGGCCGGTCTGGGGTGCTTCCTGGTCGCTCATGCGTGCTCCTTCACGGGTGATGCTGCGGGACGGAGACGGTTCCGTCCGCCCCCCTGGACAGCGATGAGGTGACGGCGGTCACGCGTCTGGGGCACAGCCTAGCGTCGTGCGCATGACACCGGTGGGTGCGACTGGTTCAATGGGCGGAGACTGAGCGGTCACCCCACGCACCGGGGCGGCCGAGTGACCGTGCATGAGCCTGTCCGTGGCACGGTGTAGAGATGCACAGACAACGCAACACTGCGTCATGCGTGAGGGGTAGAGATGTCTTCCACAGTGTCACCGGGGCCGGAACCGTCCGCTGATCAGACGGCCGTGCCGCACCGGCAGGCGCCGGGTCCCGGACGGACTTCCGCCCTGCAGCTGTCCGGATGGACGATCGGCTTCCTGGTCTCGGTGGCCGTGGTGCTGATCGGCTCCGTGGTGCCGCTGTGGCCCGGCGGACAGAACCTCTGGACGCTCTCCGGCCTGTTCCTGCTCGGCGTGGGCGTGGTGGCCCCGCTGGCGGCGGCCGGGCTCGAGATCGCCCGGGCCGCCGGAACAGGGCAGGACGGGGACGAACCGCGCGTGGGCTCCCTGACCACCGACCAGTTCAGCCATGTGGTCTCCTGGCTGGCGTTCGCCCACTTCTTCCTGCTCTCCGTCACCACGCTGAACCCGGTGGCCCTGGTGGGCCTGGTGGGAGCGATCGGCATGCTGGTGTGCTCGCCGCTGCGGTTCCTGTTCGGCGGACGCGCTGCGGCCGCCCGGCCAGGGAGGCGTGCCGGAACCGGTGACCGGCTGGAGGACGGTTCTGCCGAGGCTGGCGGCCAGCTGCCCGCCGGACCGGAGACTCCCGAGGACATCCAGGCCTCCTGGCAGTCCGCCCAGGCCGGATGGCAGCCGGCCGGCGAGACCGGGTGGTACACCGCCACCGGACGTCAGCAGGGCAGCTGGAGTGCGAACGAGGACGCTTCACTGTCAGCCGCGCAGCCGGCACCGGGGCAGACCGCACCGGGCGCTGATGCCCCCGCCGGTCTCTCCAGCCAGGCGGCAGGACAGCCGAGCGTGCGGGAGATCGCTCCCCACGAGCAGGAGGTCTCCGCCGAGCAGACCGTGCTGCGCTCGGAGCTGCGCACCCAGATCCAGGACGAGGACCTCGAGTCGAGGCCCGGCACCGGGCCGGACCTGGTCGGCGACTCCGGTGCCGACCCAGACGCCGAGCTGGGCATGACCCGGCTCAGTGACCGCGCCGCCCACAGCGGCGCACCGGCCGCATCGCTCACCGCCACCGCGGCGGAGGCGAACGGAGGCACCCCAGCCGGCGGCAGCGGCGCCGTCGGGACCGCCGGCCTGGGAGGGCAGCCCCAGCGGGGCGAGGCGACCTCCGCAGAGTCCGCCGAGCAGGCCACCACGCCACGCGGTGCCGAGCCGGCCCAGTACGAGGCGTTCTGGTTCGCCGTGGGCTCCCCTCGGCAGGCGGTCGGACCGGACGGCAGTCCCCTCTTCCCGCTGGAGCCGGGCGGCTGGATCCTGGCGCTGGAGGACCGCGGGGACGAGTTCCTGGTGCAGAACACCGACGGCCGCACCGGCGTGCTGCGGGACCTGCGGGACATCGAGCGGGCGTGAGCAGGACGTGACCGGCGAGCAGACCCCCACCGGGGAGACCCGGCTGGCCCTGAAGCGCCGCGCCCGCAGGATCCACCGGGACCTGGGGCAGGCCTACCCCTATGCGGTGGCCGAACTGGACTTCACCACTCCGTTCGAGCTGCTGGTGGCCACCGTGCTCTCCGCTCAGACCACGGACGTGCGGGTGAACATGACCACCCCGGCGCTGTTCGCCCGGTTCCCGGACGCCGAGGCGATGGCGCACGCGGATGAGCGGGAGCTGCAGGAGCTGGTGCGGCCCACCGGGTTCTACCGCAACAAGGCCGCCGCCATCCAGGGGCTCTCCCGTGCGCTGGTGGACCGGTTCGGCGGTGAGGTCCCGGGGAAGCTCGAGGACCTGGTGACCCTGCCCGGCGTGGGGCGCAAGACCGCGTTCGTGGTGCTGGGCAACGCGTTCGGCCAGCCCGGCATCACCGTGGACACGCACTTCGGACGGCTCGCTCGGCGACTGGGCTTCACGGACCAGACCGATCCGGTCAAGGTGGAGCACGAGGTGGCCGCGCTGTTCGAGAAGCGCGACTGGACGGACCTGTCCAACCGGCTGGTGTTCCACGGTCGGCGGGTCTGCCACGCGAAACGCCCGGCCTGCGGTGCCTGCCCGGTGGCCCGGCTGTGCCCGTCCTACGGGGAGGGCGAGACGGACCCGGAGTCGGCGAAGACACTGTTGAAGTATGAGCTGGCACCGGGCCGCGAGGAGCTGCTGGAGCGGATGCTGGCCGGGGCCACGCGCGCCCAGCTGCGTGCCGAGGGCTACGGGCTGGGGGCCTGAGCGTGGAGGACGGAGCCCGCATGCACCCGCCACGCCGCGGGAACGAGCCTGCGCAGCACCCGGCCCCACCGGACACCGCCGGGGCCCTGGCTGACCTGCGCGCCCTGGTGGGGCGGTACGGGACGCTGAGCCCGGAGGTCGCCTCCCGCGCCCCCGCCGGTCATGAGGACAGGCTTCCCGACGACGGCGGGCCGGGATGGTCCTTCCAGCTCCCCGGGATGCCCCGCATGGAGGACGCGCGTGAGTCCGCCGTGCTGGTCCTGTTCGGCGCCCTGGACGACCGTCCGGCCCACCACCACACCTCGGCGGTTCCCGCCGACCTGGACATCCTGCTGACCCAGCGTGCGGTCACCCTGCGCAAACACCCCGGCCAGGTGGCGTTCCCCGGCGGCATGCGTGATCCCGAGGACTCCTCCATGACCGCGTGCGCGCTGCGTGAAGCGGAGGAGGAGACCGGGCTGGACGTGTCCGGGGTGAAGGTGATCGGGCAGCTGCCGCCGGCCCCGCTGACCGTCACCAACTTCCTGGTCACCCCTGTGATCGGCTGGTGGGACCGGCCCTCGGACGTGTTCGTGGTGGACGAGGGCGAGGCCTCCCGCGTGTTCCGCGTGCCGGTGGCCGACCTGGTGGATCCGGCCAACCGCATCACCACCGCGCGCGCCCCGGAGCCCTCCGTGGGTGCCCGGCGGTTCACAAGCCCGGGCTTCCAGGTCTCCGACACCCTGGTCTGGGGGTTCACCGCGATCCTGCTGGACCGCATGCTCGAGCTGCTCGGTTGGGCCCAGCCCTGGGACCGGAACCGGATCCTGGACGTCTCTGGGTGGGATGGGACCACCCCGCCGCCGCGGTTGGACTGACCTCTCCGTCCGGCGCCGGGCCGACTCCTGCACAGCCGACCTGGTGACCTGAGTCGTGCCCAGGTGGGCCGAACGCCCTGGGGCGGGGCCGTCGTCGGGCGCAGGCTGGAGCCATGCCTGCTCCACGACTCCTCACCCCGCGATCCCGGCCTGTCCCCCTGCCGCCCACGGAGCTGCACCTGCACGGCGGGCCAGGCCCGGATGCGCGCTTCTGGGCCGCCGCCTGTGCGGCCGCAGCCGGACTGCGCCTGGTGGTCGAGGAGATTCCCGACGACGGCCGCCCGCCGTCCCCGGCCCAGCTCACCCTGCGTGCCCCGCAAGAGGGGCAGGCTGAGCGACCGGGGCAGGCTGAGCGTGACGAGGCTGCAGAGTCCGGCTGGGAGCTGTGGGCGCCCGCGGGACCGGGCAGACCGGCGGTCCCGTGCGCACGGGTGGAGCTGCCCGGGGACCGGGAGCGGCTCGTGCAGCTGCTGCTGGAGTGCGCGGGGCCCGGGGGAGCGGGAACCGGGCTGGTGCTGTGCCATGCCGCGAGTGAGGGCGAGGCTGATCCTGGACCCGATGCTGACAGGCGCCCAGGGCTGGCGTGGAGCGTGGCCCGGCTGCTGTCCGCACCACGGCACGGCGTCAGCGTGGACCTGCCCTCCGCACGAGTGGACGGCATGGACGCGGCGCTCCTGGGCGGGGACCTCACACCGGATCGGCTGGGGCGACTGCTGAGCATGCCTGCTCCGGGCGCCGTGGTGGTGGATGTGGGAGCGGACCGGGATCTGGCCGAGCGGCTGCATCCAGCGGCCACGCTCGGGGTGATGATCGGTACGGGGGCACGCGCACCGGACCCGCCCGGGCCGGACTGGATCGGTGTGCGCGTCCAGGGACGGATCGGTCAGGGTCAGGGGCCAGCAGACTGGGCGCGTCACCTGGGACGCCGCAGCGCGCTGGACCTGGGCGCCCGGGTGGAGCTCGCCGTGGAGCAGCGCCGTGTGATGCACACTGAGCCGGCGGCCCACGGTCAACCCGCCCTCCCGTCACGGCGCTCCCTGCGCGGGGCACGGTCATGACCCGCGGCTGGGCGCCCACCGCCCCACCGGACCCTGCAGGGGGACGGCGAGTGAGCCGGCGTCGGGATGGGACCTTCCAGCCCGGCCCCCGCCCGTGGGACCAGGCCAAGCGCTGGCTGGCCCATCAGCTGCCGGGCGTGGGGTCTGCAGCGGCGGACGGCGGCTCGGGAGAGGTCCCCGCCGAACTGCTGGCGGAGTCCGTGCGGCGGCACGGAGCGGTGGCGGATGCGGACCAGACCGCCGGTCAGATGCGCGCGCTCGCCGACGAGCTGACGGGCCTGGGACCGCTGGCACCGATCGCCCGACGGCCCGGGATCACCGACCTGCTCGTGGACGGCACCGGCGCGGTGTGGTCGGACGGGACGGACGGACTGACCCGGGAGCCGCTGGTGCTGACCGGGGATCAGGTGCGGCAGCTCGCGGTACGGCTGCTCACCCAGGGCGGGCGGAGGCTGGATGCCGCCCAGCCCTTCGCCGACGCGCAGATCGGGGGAGCCCGGGTGCACGCGGTCCTGCCGCCCGTGGCCGAGGGCGGGACGCAGCTGAGCATCCGCCTGCCGGCGGCACGCACGGTCCGGCTGGAGGAGCTCTCCGCAGAGTGGCCGCACGCGCAGGCGTGGCTGGAGGTGCTGCGTCACCTGGTGGACACCCGTGCCAATGTGCTCATCAGCGGGGCCACCGGTTCGGGCAAGACCACCCTGCTGACCGCGGTGCTCGCCGAGGCAGGGCCCGCCGAACGGATCCTCACGGTGGAGGACACGCGCGAGCTGCGGCCGGACCACCCTCATGTGGTGGCGCTGCAGGCCCGCCCCGCCAATGCCGAGGGGGCAGGGGAGATCACCCTGTCCGACCTCGTCCGGCAGGCCCTGCGCATGCGGCCGGACCGACTCGTGGTGGGGGAGTGCCGCGGCGCTGAGGTGGCCGACTTCCTGGCCGCCATGAACACCGGTCACCGCGGCGCCTGGGGGGCCCTGCACGCCAACTCCGCGCAGGACGTCCCCGCCCGACTTGCCGCGATGGGAGCGCTCGCCGGACTCTCGCCCCAGGCGCTGGCCCTGCAGGCGGTCTCTGCGGTGGACGCGGTGGTGCACGTCGAGCGGACGGCCACCGGTCGGCGCCCGGTGGCTCTGGCGCTGGTGGGTACCACTCCGGACGGTGCCCGGGACCGGCTGGAACTGACCCCGGTGATGCACGACGACGGACGGCAGCTCTCCTGGGGGCCCGGACGAGCGCTGTGGGGGGCCGGATCCGGCGGGGGTCGTCATGTGGCACGGGACTGAGATGCGGGGTGCGGTCGGTCGCCTCATCGGTGCTCGGGGACGGCGTGAGCGCGAGGCCGAGGAGTTCATCGCGCTGCTGCGTCAGGCCTCGGCACTGCTGCAGGCCGGAAGAGGGATCGGAGAGCTCTGGGCCGAGTTGGCCGGGCTGCATCCGTCCTGCGCGGTGATGCCGGGGGAGCTGTGGGATCGGGCCGAGCCGCCGCGATGCTGCCTGCACCACGTGCTGCGGCACGCTGAGGTCTCCCAGCGGCTGGGGGCACCGCCGTTCAGGGGTGTGACGGGTCCGGGGCGTGCGGAGGCGTGGGAGCAGCTGCAGGCCTGCCTGGAGCTGGCGGCCCGGGCCGGTGTGGCGCTGGCGGTGCTGCTGTCTCGCATGGCCGACGCCCTCGAGGACGGCCAGGATGCGCACCAGGCCCGTGAGGCGGCCACCGCCGGGCCCCGTTCCACGGCTCGGCTGCTGATGGGCATGCCGTTGGCCGGGGTGGGCCTGTCCCTGGTGGCCGGCGCTTCGGCGACGGAACTGCTCTCCGGACCGCTGGGGTGGATCGTGCTCAGCACCGGCGCCGCCCTGACCCTGGCTGGACAGATGTGGACCCGTGCACTGATCCGCACGGCGGAGGAGACGGCATGAGCGTGACGGGGAGGATCGAGCGTCACCGGGGCGAATGGCGTCGGTCAGACCCGGTGCTGGACGTTCCGCTCGCCCTGGACCTTATGGCCGCCCTGGTCGGTGCCGGACAGGGGCTGATCGCGGCGCTGGCCCTGCTGGGCGAGCATCTGCCGGGCGCGGAGCGGTTGAGCGGGGTCGCCTGGCACCTGCTGCTCGGCGCCGCCTGGGACACCGCCTGGCAGGTGGTCGAGGACGACGCAGACCTGACGGAGCTGGGCAGAGAGCTGCGCTTCGCCCACGCCACCGGGGCGCCGACGGCCCGACTGCTGCACTCCACCGCCGCGGCACTGCGCCGATCCCGGCGGCGCCGTGCCGAGCAGGCCGCCGCACGGCTGGCCATCCGCCTAGTCATGCCCCTGGGACTGTGCCTGTTGCCGGCGTTCATCTGTCTGGGTGTGATCCCGCTGGTGCTGGCCCTGCTTCCGTGAGCGCTGTGCCGACCGAATCGCGAGGAGGCACACTCCTCCACAGCGGACCGAACTGCACCGGCCATCCAGAGACGGCAGACGCGGCCGGACAGAGAGCATCCACGGGACCGAGTCTGGAAGCAGGCCACCCACCGGTGGCCCCGCTGGATCGCCAGCGGCACACCGAACCGAGAACCACCATCCACGAGAGGACACCGTCATGGACCACACCACCACCCCCCTCACCCCGGAGGTCGCCGTCACCACACCGGCCAACGAGACCGGCACCGGGATCGACTGGCGGGATGACACCGGAGCGCAGACCGCTGAATACGGAATCGTCACCTTGGCGGCCGTCGGATTCGCCGGACTGCTGGCCGTCATCCTCTCCGGGGGAGACGTCCAGGGCATGCTGACCGACCTGATCAAGGGCGCCCTGACCCTGGGGTGATCACGCCGGGGGAGACCACGCAGCGGGGCGTGCTGGAGCCCGCCCCGCTGCGCCCTCGGCCGAGAGGAGAGACCATGCAGACGCAGGATGATCGGGGTTCGGTCACGGCGGAGTACGCCGTGCTGCTGCCCGCCGCCGCCCTGGTGCTGGTCGGGGCGATCACGGCCGGGGCCGCTCTGTGGCAGCAGATCCGCCTCGAGGAGGCCGCCGCCGCAGCCGCCCGCCAGGTGGCGCGGGGAGAGGACCAGGCGGCGGCGAGCTCCACGGTCCAGCGACTGGCGGGTGACGGCGCTCAGCTGACCGCCCACAGCACCGACGGCTGGGTCAGCGTCCGCGTGGTCCACCCACCTCCGGGGCCGCTGGACTGGTGGGGCGACTGGAGGCTCGAGGCCACCGCCCACGCGCCGGACCAGTGGACCGTCGCCCCGGGCGGGGCACCATGACGCAGCGTCACAAGGGAGCCGACCCCGACTCCCGAGGTGAGCTCGGAGCCGGGACGGTCACCGTCCTGGCCAGCGTCGGTGCCGCGCTGGTCCTGCTCGTCGGTGCCCTGGGACTCGGCACCGCAGCGGTCTCAGCGGCCCGCGCAGGAGCCGCTGCCGACCTGGCCGCACTGTCCGCTGCGGATGCCTTCCGGGGGCTGCACCCGGCAGATCCCTGCGCGCTCGCCGAGCAGACGGCCCTCCGGCACCGCGCGGCTGTGACCCAGTGCGAGCTGCAGGAGGGCGGCACGGTCCTGGTCTCCGTCAGCCTGCCCACCGCGTTTCCCTGGCCCGCTGAGGGCATCGCCCGCGCCGGACCACCTCCGAGCTCCCCACGTCAGCCGTGAGATCACTCCCGTTCGAGGCCGGACCGGTGCGCTTTGGCGCCCAGCCGCTCCAGCACGTAGGCCAGCAGCGTCTCGGCGCCCCGCTTGTCCAGGGGGCTGTTGCGGTTGCCGCACTTGGGGGACTGCACGCAGGACGGGCAGCCGTCCGCGCAGGAGCAGGACTGCACGGCCTCCAGGGTGGCCCGCAGCCACACCTCGGCCTGCTCATACCCTCGCTCGGCGAAGCCCGCACCGCCCGGATGACCGTCGTAGACGAACACCGAGGGCTGGCCGGTGTCCGGGTGCAGCGCCATGGACACCCCGCCGATGTCCCAGCGGTCGTTGGAGGCCACCAGGGGCAGCAGACCGATCATCGCGTGCTCGGCGGCATGCAGGGACCCCGGGAGCCGATCCATGGTCAGCCCGGCTGCCACCAGCTCCTCGGACGGGCAGTGGAACCAGACCGCTGTGGTGAACAGGTCCCGGGCGGGCAGCTCCAGGGGCTCCTCGCCCAGGATCTCCCCGGACACCACAGCCTTGCGCTGGAAGGAGACCACCTGGGTGGTGACCTTCACCGGACCGGTGCACCACTGCAGCGGACCTCCATCCCGGCGGCGGCTGCCCTCCGGGTCCAGGATCTCGATCTCGGTGATGTCCCGGGCCTGCGTGTAGAACTCCGGCCAGGCCCGGGTGACCAGCACCGCGTGGGCGTCCTCGTCCAGCTCCTCCACCAGATAGGTCCGGTCCTGATGGACGTACACCGCGCCCGGGTGTGCCTGGTAATGGGTCTGCGGGGAGCCCATGGTGCCCAGCAGCGCACCGGTCTCAGCGTCGATGATGTCCACCGGGCCGCCGCCGTCCTCGCGCAGCGAGACCATCCCGGCCGCATGCTCTGGATGCGTCCAGAACCAGCCGGCCGGCCGTCGTCGGAGGTATCCGTCGTCGGTGAGGCGCTCCACCAGGTCCCGCACCATCACCGGGTCGCCGAACAGCTCCAGTCCCTCCGGCACCAGGGGAAACTCCGCCGCCGCCGCGCACAGGTGCGGGCCCAGGATGTAGGGGTTGGCGGGGTCGGTGACCGAGTCCTCCACCGAGAGCTCGAACACCGCCTCCGGGTGGTGGACCAGGAAGGTGTCCAGGGGGTCGTCCCCGGCCACGTACACCGCCCAGGACTGCTGCCCGGCACGCCCGGCTCGGCCCAGCTGCTGGAAGAAGGACGCGCGGGTGCCCGGCCATCCGGCCACCAGCACGGCGTCCAGCCCGGCGATGTCGATCCCCAGCTCCAGCGCCGGGGTCGAGGCCACGCCCAGCAGCCGTCCGGTGCGCAGGTTCTCCTCCACGCTGCGCCGCTCCTCCGGGAGGTAGCCCGCACGGTATGCGGCCACCCGGTGCCCCAGGGACGGGTCCACCTCAGTCAGCTCGCGCTTGGCGGCCGAGGCCATCGCCTCCGCACCGCGCCGAGACCGGATGAATGCGATCGTGCGGATCCCGCCCACGGCCAGGTCCGTCATCATCGAGGCGCCCTCGGCGGTGGCCGAACGGCGCACCGGTGCACCATGCTCGCCACGCTTCTCGGTCAGCTCCGGCTCCCAGAAGCCCACCGTCACCGCGCCGTGCGGGGAGGCGTCCTCGGTCACCGCCACCGCGTCCAGCCCGATCAGCCGGCCGAACGATCCCGCCGGATCCGCGCTCGTGGCCGAGGCCCCGATGAACACCGGCCCACCCTCAACAGCCCCGGACCCGTCCCGGCGCCGGTAGTGCGCGCAGACCCGCCGCAGCCGGCGCAGCAGCACGGCCACATGGGAGCCGAACACTCCTCGGTAGACGTGCGCCTCATCGATCACCACGTAGCGCAGATTCCGGAAGAACGTGGCCCACCGTTCGTGGTGCGGCAGGATCCCCACGTGCAGCATGTCGGGGTTCGTCAGCAGCACATTGGCGTGCTGACGGGCCCAGGTGCGGTCGGCGATCTCCGTGTCCCCGTCATAGGGGGCCGGGCGCAGCCAGTCGGCACCGTCCCGGGCCAGGGTCCGCCAGGCCGCCAGCTGGTCTGCGGCCAACGCCTTGGTGGGGGAGAGGTACAGGACGGTGGCCAGCGGGTCCTCACGCAGGGCGGTCCCGGCGGCGAGCTGGTAGCCCAGGGACTTTCCCGACGCCGTCCCCGTCGCCAACACCACATGGGTGCCGGTCCCAGCGCGCTCGGCCGCCGCCACCTGGTGCCGCCAGGGCTGCTGCACGCCGCGGGCACCGAAGGCGTGGATCAGCTCAGCAGGGGTGCCCTCCGGCCACGGGACCTCCACAGCGCGGCGTTCGGGCAGATGCCGCACGTGCAGCAGCTGCGGGGGAGCCACCCTGCGGCCCAGGGCCGCGGCGAGCGCGGCGGCGTCATCGGGATGGTCGGTGCGCGGGCCGGCCGGGGTGCTGCCGACCTCCACTCAGCGGTCGTCCGAGTGGGAGGGGTTGTCCGCGGTGTGGTCCTCGGCCACGCCCAGCACGGTGACGTCGGCCAGCTCCGTCCAGCCCAGGTAGCCGTAGAGCGCCTGGCCATCGGCACTGGCCACCAGCAGCCCCTCCTCGACGTCGTGCTCCAGCACCAGGGAGACCAGGTAGCGCATCACCAGGGAGCCCAGACCGCGGCGGCGGAAATCAGGAGAGGTCCAGATCCGGTCGAACACGGCGTGGCAGTCCACCGCGGCCACGCGGCCCCGAGCTGCGGCCACACCCGGGCCGTCCGGGTGGTGTTCGGAGGTCTGGATGGTCAGCAGGAACCAGCCGTCGTGGCGGTCCACCACGGCCTCGTACTCCTCGGGGACCAGCGGGTTCTCCACGTCCTGGGCGGTCATGTCCACCACCATGAGCTTCTCACCGGAGGTCAGCGGCTGCAGGGAGGTCATCTGGGCCTGGGCGTGGGGCGTGCCCACAATCGTCAGCAGGCGGTGCGGGTGCTGCTCCACCTCTTTCGCCACCGCTGTCAGCTCCTCGACCTGGGGGTCGAACAGCACGTACTCCCAGTCGCCCACGTCGCCGTCCTCGTCGCCCACGCGCAGGGCGGCATGGATCCGTCCGTCGTGACGGACCTCGTATTCGCGGCACCGGGCCCAGCCGGTGACCCAGGTGCTGACCAATGCGTCGTTCAGGGCGGAAGTCATGCTCAGAGACTAACCCGGCGGCGCGGCCAGCGGCAGGGCGGGGGCGTCCGAGAGCGTCATCGTCACCCGATTGTCATCCTCCGGCCGTGCAGCGCCCGGCGTCGCACGCCCACCCGGCCTGCGGCCCTACCCTGGTGAGGTGAGCCAGTCCAAGATCGCCCTGTACTACCGCTTCGCCCCGCTCTCGGACCCCGAGGCGGTGCGGCTCTGGCAGCACGCGCTGGCCTCGTCCCTGGGCCTGACCGGACGGATCATCGTCTCCCCGCAGGGGATCAACGGCACCGTGGGCGGCCCGATCGCCGCGGTCAAGCAGTACGTCAAGACCACCCGGTCCTACACCCCGTTCCAAGGGATGGAGGTCAAGTGGTCAGACGGTTCCGAACAGGACTTCCCGCGCCTGTCCGTCAAGGTCCGTCCCGAGCTGGTGGCCTTCGGTGCCCCGGACGAGGTCACCGTGACCGCCGAGGGCGTGCAGGACACCGGTGTGCACCTCAAGCCCCAGGAGCTGCACGAGCTGATGGAGGACCGCGAGCGCGAGGGCCGTCCGGTCGTGTTCTTCGACGGCCGCAATGCCGTGGAGGCCACCATCGGTCGCTTCAAGGACGCCGTGGTCCCGGACACCACCACCACGCGCGACTTCCTCACCGAGCTGGACTCGGGCAAGTACGACCACCTCAAGGACCAGCCGGTGGTCACCTACTGCACCGGCGGGATCCGCTGCGAGGTGCTCTCGGCCCTGATGAAGCACCGCGGCTTCGAGGAGGTCTACCAGCTGGACGGGGGGATCGTCCGCTACGGGGAGGCCTTCGGAGACGCCGGCCACTGGGAGGGCTCGCTGTACGTCTTCGACGAGCGCATGCACACGGAGTTCACCCCGGACGCGGTCACCATCGGGCGGTGCAGCCGCTGCCAGTCACCCACCTCGGAGCTGCGCAACTGCTCCGATCCCTCCTGCCAGACCCTCACCGTTCTGTGCGCCGAGTGCGCCGCCGCCACCCCGGACCGGGTCTGCACCGTCTGCCAGGAGCGCGCGGCATGAGCGGGCGTCCGTTCCACCGTGAGTCCCTGGTCCCGCGCACCGCAGACCTGCAGGCCCTGCGGGACCTCGCCGCCGACCTGCGCCAGCTGCCGTACACCACGGAGGCGGTCGAGGCGCTGCTGGGCCCGGTGGCCACGCAGGC
Organism: Micrococcus sp. IITD107; assembly: GCF_041927415.1. Classification (NCBI taxonomy): domain Bacteria; kingdom Bacillati; phylum Actinomycetota; class Actinomycetes; order Micrococcales; family Micrococcaceae; genus Micrococcus; species Micrococcus sp. IITD107. The sequence goes on from NZ_JBHFFN010000002.1 coordinate 69,113, forward strand.
CCTGGACCGGGAACAGGCCGAACCGGCCAGGCTGCGCCTGTCCCAGGTGATGCCCGACGACGGCTCCCTCGCCGCCCAGCGCGGCCTCGCCGCGGTCGTCTCCGCCTGGATGCTCGGCGACCCGGTGCCGGTGGAGCTGCTCGATGCCGCCCTGCCCCGGCTCGGGGCTGATGGTGCCGCGCGGCTGGAGCTGGGCTGGATCCGGGACGGGATGTTCCACCCGGTGGTCGATCTCTCGCCGTACTCCACCGACGATCTCGGGGACCTCTGGGTCGCCAGTGACCAGACCGCCCTGCAGGCACGGTCCGCGTTGCCCTCCTGGCACGTGCTCGGGATCGGCCGGGCCTCCCTGACCCTGGCCGGGAACGTGGATCGCCGTCCGGTGGAGCGGGCCCTGGACCTGGGCACCGGCTGCGGGATCCAGACCCTGCATCTGCTGCCGCACGCCCAGCACGTCACCGCCACGGACCTGTCCGAGCGGGCACTGGAGTTCACCCGGTTCAACCTGGTCCTCAACGCCCCGGCCCTGGGGCTGGAGCTGACCGAGGACGGACAGCTGCCCGCCGAGCGCATCCGTCTGGTCCACGGCGACCTGCTCGAGCCCGTGACCGGTGAGCACTTCGACCTGATCGTCTCCAACCCGCCCTTCGTCATCACCCCGCGTGACACCGAACCGGACCCCGCCGAGGGAACCGGGTCCGCACAGATCGCCCAGGGCATCAACACCTACCGGGACGGGGGCCGCACCGGTGACCGCCTGCTGGCGGAGCTGATCACCCGGCTGCCCGAACACCTCACCCCGGGCGGGACCGCCCAGCTGCTGGGCAACTGGGAGATCCACACCCCGGACACACTCGGCACCGTGGACACCCCGGACACCTCCGTCCCCGGCGCCGCCAGCCCCCAGGTGCCCGGCTGGGACGAGCGGCTGCGCACCTGGGTGCCCCAGGGCACCGACGCCTGGTTCATCCAGCGCGACCTGCTGGATGCCGCCGGGTATGCCGAGACCTGGCTGCAGGACTCCTCCGAGCAGCTGGACCCGGAGCACTTCGCCGCCGGGTACCGCCGGTACCTGGAGGACTTCGAAGCCCGGGGCGTGGCCGCCGTCGGGTTCGGCTACCTGTGGCTGCGCCGCCCCGCCGAGCCCCGCGCCGGGCGGATCCGCACCGAGACCGTGGAAGGTGAGCTGCAGCGTCCGCTGGGCCCGGCCTGGGCCGCGGCCGTCGAGCGCTGGGACCTCACCGCGGGCAGCACCCCGGGAGCCCGCGGCTCTGCAGACCATCACGCAGACCCTGACACCGACCCCGTGGACCTGGGCGCCGTCCGGGCCCTGCACCTGCAGGTCCCGCCGGATGTCACCGAGGAGCGCCACCAGCGCTTCGGAGCGGCCGACCCTGAGGTCATCCTGGCCCGCCAGGGCGGTGGCTTCCGCAGGGTCGCCCGCCTGGACACCGCCACCGCCGGGTTCCTGGCCGCCGCGGACGGGGAGTTCACCGCTGGGCAGCTGGCCGGGGCCATCGCCGGGCTGCTGGAACTGGATGCAGACGGGGAGCGGCACCTGCTGCTGGCCGTGGCTGATCTGCTTCGTGACGGCTTTCTCATCCACTGTGACGCAGGTCATGCCTAGAATGAGCAGTCATGACAGACCAGCAAGCTCCGCCGGCCCCTGATCGGACAGGTGTGCATCGCACGTCCGCCACGATCTCCGACCCCCAGGCCATCCGGGCCCTGGCCCACGAGGCGCGGCTGGAGGCCCTGGAGGAGCTCTACTCCTCGCAGTCCACCCGCACGGCCACCGAGCTGGCCTCGCGCTGCGGTCTGACCCCCTCGGCCATGAGCTATCACCTGCGGGCACTGGAGAAGTACGGGTTCGTGGAGCGCTCTCCCTCCGAGGGGGACGGTCGTGAGCGGCGCTGGCGGGCCGCGGCGAACTCCCTGCTGGTGGACTCCCTGAACCACTCTGCCGCCTCCAAGCACGCCTTCATCGATGTCCAGCTGAACACCTTCCGTCAGCGCATCTTCCGCGAGGTGGATGCCCGCGAGGCCGCCGACGCCCAGATCTCCGCCCAGGCTGCTGAGTCCTCGGCGTCCGCTGACGGCACCGGCCCGAGCCAGAAGACCCGACGTCTACCGGTGCTCACCACCGGCATGCTCTTCCTGAACGCGGAGCAGTTCCATGACTTCTCGGACCGGATGTACGCCCTGATCGACGAGTTCGAGGAGCTCAACCCCGCCCAGGAGCGCAATGTGGACGCCCAGCGTGCCTATTACATGGTCTCGGTGCTGCAGGATTCATCCGGCTCAGATCCTGCTCATGTACAGTCAGGGACCGCAACGCACCCCTGACCTCCGCGCCCTGGCGGGCCGGTGCACAGAAGGAGCCTGAGTGTCCCCGTCGATGTCCGAGAAGACCGCCTCCCACACCCTTGCCGAGGGCACGAAGCTGGTCATCGTGGAGTCCCCCGCCAAGAGCAAGTCCATCGCCAAGTACCTGGGCGAGGGCTGGGTCGTGGACGCCTCAGCCGGTCACATCCGGGATCTTCCGCAGCCCTCGGACCTGCCCGCGGACATGAAGAAGGGCCCGTTCGGCAAGTTCGCTGTGAACACCGAGGAGGGCTTCGAGCCCTACTACGTGGTGTACCCGGAGAAGAAGAAGCGGGTCGCCGACCTCAAGCGCCAGCTCAAGGAGGCTGAAGCCCTCTATCTGGCCACGGACGCCGACCGTGAGGGCGAGGCCATCGCCTGGCACCTGCTGCAGGTGCTCAAGCCCAAGGTCCCGGTGTACCGGATGACCTTCACCGAGATCACCCAGGAGGGCATCAAGCGCGGCCTGGAGTCGGTTCGTCAGATTGACACCGACCTCGTGGACGCCCAGGAGACCCGGCGCATCCTGGACCGCCTCTTCGGCTATGAGATCTCCCCGGTGCTCTGGCGCAAGGTCTCCCGCGGTCTGTCCGCCGGTCGCGTGCAGTCCGTGGCCACCCGCCTGGTGGTGGAGCGCGAGCGTGAGCGCATGGCCTTCATCACCTCGGACTACTGGGACCTGGAGGGCACCTTCACCCCCGGTTCAGGTTCAGTCTCTCCCGACGCCGGCTCTGGCGCCTCCTCCTTCACCGCTCGGCTCAGCGCGGTGGACGGGGTCCGCACGGCTACGGGCCGTGACTTCACCGACCGCGGTGAGCTCAAGAAGAGCGCCGCCGGTCAGGTCGTCCACCTGGATCAGGAGGCGGCCACCTCCCTGGCCGAGGGCCTGCAGGGTGCCGGGTTCGCGGTGGACTCGGTGGAGGACAAGCCCTACACCCGCCGTCCGGCCGCACCGTTCACCACCTCCACCCTGCAGCAGGAGGCCTCGCGCAAGCTGCGCTTCTCCTCGCGGGTGACCATGCAGGTGGCCCAGCGACTGTATGAGAACGGCTTCATCACCTACATGCGTACCGACTCGGTGATGCTCTCGGACGAAGCGGTCAACGCCGCTCGCCGTCAGGCCACCGAGCTCTACGGGCCCGAGTCCGTGCCCCAGGCCAAGCGTGTGTACAAGGCCAAGAACGACGCCGCGCAGGAGGCCCACGAGGCCATCCGTCCCGCCGGTGACCACTTCCGCACCCCGGGCCAGGTGGCCGGGCAGCTCTCGAAGGACGAGTTCCGTCTCTACGAGCTGATCTGGAAGCGCACCGTGGCCTCCCAGATGGCCGACGCCAAGGGCTACACCGCCACCGTCAAGCTCTCCGGCACCGCCACCGACGGCCGGGTCGCCCAGTTCAGCGCCTCCGGCACGGTCATCACCTTCCCCGGCTTCCTGGCCGCCTACGAGGAGGGCAACGACTCCACCGCCGAGGAGAGCGAGTCCGGTTCGGCCGAGACCGCGTCCAAGGACAAGCGTCTGCCGGATCTGAGCGCCGGGCAGTCCCTGGTCGGCGACCCCGTCACCGCCAACGGACACCAGACCTCCCCGCCCCCGCGGTACACCGAGGCCTCGATCGTGGCCGAGCTGGAGAAGCGCGAGATCGGACGTCCCTCCACCTACGCGCCGACCATCTCCACGATCATGGACCGCGGCTACGTCACCAAGCGCGGCAACGCCCTGGTGCCCTCCTGGACCGCGTTCTCGGTGATCCGCCTGCTCGAGGAGCACTTCGGCAAGTACGTGGACTATGACTTCACCGCCCGCATGGAGGACGATCTGGACCGGATCGCCGCCGGCGAGCTCCAGCGCGAGGCCTGGCTGCAGGGCTTCTACTTCGGCGCCCCCAACGGCGCCGAGGGCCTCAAGGCTGTGGTGGACAACCTGGGCGACATCGACGCCCGTGCCGTGAACTCCATCCCGGTGGCCGAGGGCATCACCTTGCGCGTGGGCAAGTTCGGCCCGTACCTGGAGAAGGACCGCCCGGCGGATGCCGAGGAGGGCACGGAACCCGAGCGCGCCAACGTCCCCGAGGACCTGGCACCGGATGAGTTGACGGCCGAGAAGGCCGAGGAGCTCTTCGCCACCGCCGGCCCCTCCGAGCGTGACCTGGGCCAGGATCCGGTCACCGGCCGCCGGATCGTGGCGAAGGACGGACGCTACGGACCGTACGTCACCGAGGTGATCCCGGAGCTGAGCGAGCAGGAGCAGCAGGAGCTGCTGGACTCCATGCCCACCGAGTACTACAAGAACGGCAAGCCCAAGCCCAAGAAGCTGCCCAAGCCGGACAAGCCCCGCACCGGCTCGCTGTTCACGTCCATGGCCGTGGACACCGTGACCCTGGAGCAGGCCCTGCAGCTGATGAGCCTGCCGCGCGTGCTGGGCACCGACGCCGAGGGCACCGAGATCACCGTGCAGAACGGCCGGTTCGGTCCGTACCTGAAGAAGGGCTCGGACTCGCGCTCGATCGAGTCCGAGGAGCAGATCTTCACCATCACGCTCGAGGAGGCCCTGGCGATCTACGCCCAGCCCAAGCAGCGAGGCCGCGGGGCTGCCAAGCCGCCGCTGGCCGAGTTCGGTGAGGACCCGTCGTCGGGAAAGAAGGTCACCGTCAAGGAGGGCCGGTTCGGTCCCTACGTGACCGACGGCGAGACCAATGTGACCGTGCCGCGGGCCATGGACCCCGAGTCCCTGACCGCCGAGCAGGCCTACCAGCTGCTGGCGGACAAGCGGGCCAAGGGGCCGGCGAAAAAGCCGGCGCGCAAGCCGGCCGCCCGCAAGGCCCCGGCCAAGAAGAAGTAGCTCGTCGACCCACCGTCCTGCAGAGAGATTCGGGGAGAACATGCGTCTGGGCGTCCTGGACATCGGCTCCAACACCGTGCACCTGCTGCTGGTGGACGCCCACCCGGGTGCGCGTCCCTCCGCCTACGCCGACCACAAGCGCTCCCTGTCCCTGGTCCAGCACCTGGACGGGGAGGGGCGGATCGACGAGTCCGGGCAGTCCGAGCTGGTCTCCTTCATCCAGGAGGCGGTCTCCTTCGCCCAGGAGAACCGTGCCGAGGACATGATCGCCTTCTGCACCTCGGCCATCCGCGAATCGGCCAACGGTGCTGAGGTGCTGGAGCGGGTGACCCGGGAGACCGGGGTGCACCTGGCCGAGCTCTCCGGCGACCAGGAGGCGGCCATGACCTACTTCGCGGTGCGCCGCTGGCAGGGCTGGGACGTGGGCTCGATCCTGAACTTCGACATCGGCGGCGGCTCCTTCGAGATCGCCTACGGGATCGACGAGCTGCCCTCGCACGCCGTGTCCCTGCCGCTGGGCGCCGGGCGGCTCACCCTGGACTGGCTGCCCGGGGACCCGCCCACACCGAAGTCCGTCAAGCGGCTGCGCAAGCACATCCGGGGCATGATCGCCGAGGCCTGGGAGGGCTTCCCGCCGATCACCGCCCCTGTGCTGGTCACCGGCACCTCCAAGACCTTCCGCTCCCTGGCCCGGATCACCGGTGCCGCCCCGTCCGCGGCCGGCCCATTCGTCAAGCGCCACCTGCGCGCCGAGGACCTGAAGCTGTGGATGCACCGCCTGGCCGCGATGACCGCCGAGGACCGTGCCGAGCTGCCCGGGGTCTCCGAGGTGCGGGCCCGGCAGATGCTGGCCGGTGCCCTGGTGGCCGAGGCAGCCATGGACCAGTTCGGGGTCTCCGTGGTGGAGATCTGCCCGTGGGCGCTGCGGGAGGGCCTGATCATGAACCGGTTGGACGCCCTGATGCTGGACGGCATGCTGGGCCGGGACGGCGCCCCCGGCGTGGTGGGTCACGTGAACCTGAACCCGGATCCCACCCTGCCCGGGTTCTCCGTGGGGGTCACCAGTGGCTGACGGCGCTGAACACGTGCACCCCAGCGGGCTGGTCCCGCGTGAGGGCCGGATCCCGGTGACCCTCTCCTCCTCCTCGGTGTTCCCGCTGGGCACCCAGGACGTCTTCGCCATGGCCCAGGACCTGGGCTACGACGGCGTGGAGGTCATGGTCACCCACAACTCCTGGTCCCAGGACGCGGTCCGGTTGAACCGGCTCTCCCAGAAGCACCACATGCCCATCCACTCCATCCACGCGCCCACCCTGCTGTTCACCCAGCAGGTCTGGGGCTCGGCCTGGACCAAGATCGCCCGCAGCGCGGACCTGGCCCGGGAGGTGGGCGCGGAAATCGTGGTGGCGCACCCGCCGTTCCGCTGGCAGGGCGGCTACGCCTCCGGATTCGCCGAGGGCATCCAGGAGATCATGGAGTCCACCGGGGTGAAGATCTGCGTGGAGAACATGTACCCCTGGCGCACCCGCGGCCGTGAGGCCCTGATGTACCTGCCGCACTGGGATCCGGTGCCGGAGGGCTATGAGCACATCACCTGGGACTTCTCCCACGCGGCGATTGCCCAGGCCGACTCACTGGCCGCGTTCCACCAGCTGGGGGAGCGGCTGCGCCACATCCACCTGACCGACGGCACCGCCAACGGCAAGGACGAGCACCTGCTGCCCGGAGACGGGGACCAGCCGGTGGCCGAGTGCATGCAGCTGCTGGGCCACCAGGACTGGGACGGGGTGGTCTGCGTGGAGGTGGGCACTCGCAAGGTCAAGTACGCCGGGGCCCGTGAGGAGTGGCTGGTACGGTCGCTGGAGTTCGCCCGGCGGCACCTGGCGATCGGCTGGCAGCAGCGGGTCGAGGCCACGGACGCCGCGCCGGGCGAGGACCACTGAACCGCGCCCACTGCGGCGCACCACTGCACCCGACGCACACGGAGGAGATCCCGATGACCGACCACGCCCGCGTGAGCTTCCTGGGACTGGGCAACATGAACGGGGCCATCCTGGCCGGTTACCTGGCCGGTGGAGCGGACCCCTCCACGGTGACCGCCACCGTGCACACCCCGGAGAAGGCCGAGCCTGCAGCGCAGAAGTACGGCGTACAGGTCAGTGCGTCCGGTGCGGACCAGAAGGCGAACCAGCAGGCCGCGGCGAGTGCCGACGTCGTGCTGTTGGGCGTCAAGCCCAAGGGGATCCTGGCCCTGTGCCGGGAGATCAGCGATGCCCTGCGCCCTGAGACCGTGGTGGTCTCCGTGGCCGCCGGCGTCTCCCGTGAGGCCATGGAGCAGAACCTGCCCGAGGGACAGCCGGTGGTGCGGACCATGCCGAACACCCCGTTGACCGTCGGTTCGGGCGTGGTGGGTGTGGCCCCTGGTCCGACTGTGACCCCGGAGCAGCTGGAGTCGGTCAAGGCCGTGTTCGCCGAGTCCGGTCTGGTGGTGGAGGTCGAGGAGGACCAGCTCTCCGCCGTGGTGGCCACGGCAGGCTCGGCTCCGGCCTACGTGTTCCTGCTGGCCGAGCTGATCGCCGCCCACGGGGCGGAGCTGGGCCTGGACCGGGCCGATGCCGAGGCCATGGCCGCCGCCACGGTGAAAGGTGCGGGCCTGATGCTCACCCGGGGCGAGGAGACCGCCGAGACCCTGCGCAAGAACGTGATGAGCCCGGGCGGCACCACCGAGAAGGCCGTGGAGAGCTTCCTGGCCGGCGGGCTGCCGGACCTGGTGGCCCGCGCCATGGACGCCGCCGCCGCGCGCGACCGGGAGATGTCCGAGGAGTTCACGGACTGATCTCTCCCGTCACGGCCGGGCGGCGAAGCGCTCCAGCAGATCGGTGTGACCGGAGACGATCAGGGTGTCCCGGGGGCCCACGGTGGTGTCCGGCTGGGCGTAGGTGAAGTCCTCGCCCGGAGTCTTCACGCCCACCACGGTCACCCCGTACTTGGCGCGGATGTTGGACTCGGCCAGGGTGAAGCCCACGGTCTCGGTGGGCGGGTACATCTTCACGATCGCGAAGTCGTCGTCGAACTCGATGAAGTCCAGCATCCGCCCGCCCACCAGGTGGGCCGCGCGCACACCGGCATCGTGCTCGGGGAAGATGATGTGGTTGGCCCCGATCCGCCGCAGGATCTTGCCGTGCGCGGGGGTGATCGCCTTGACCCAGATGTGCCCGATCCCCAGGTCAACCAGGTTCACGGTGATCAGCACCGATGACTCGATCGAGGTGCCCACGCCCACCACCGCAGTGGAGAACTCCTGCGCGCCCAGCTGGCGCAGCGCCTCCACATTGGTGGCATCGGCCTCCACCACGTGCGTCAGGGTCCCGGCGAAGCGCTGCACCAGGGCAGGATCGCGCTCGATCGCCATCACCTCACGGCCCTGGTCGACCAGCTGCTCGGCCACAGCCGAGCCGAAGCGGCCCAGGCCGATCACCAGGACGGGGGCATGGGGGTCCGGACGGTTCTCAGCCAATGATCGGCCTCTCCTCGGGGTACCGGTACAGGTTGCGCCGCTGACGCAGCGCCAGGGCGGACGCGAAGGTGATCGTACCAACGCGCCCGGCGAACATCAGCGCGGCCAGGACATACTTTCCCGACGGCGGCAGCTCACCGGAGAGCCCCGTGGACAGTCCGGAGGTGCCGAAGGCCGAGATCGCCTCGAACAGTGGGCGCTGCAGGGACTCGCCGCTGATGGCGACCAGGGCCATGGTGGCCACCAGCACCAAGGTGGCGGCCAGGGCCAGCACGGAGATGGCCACGCGCATGGCCTCCGGGGCGATGGTCCGACCGTGCGCGGTCACGTCCTTGTCACCCCGGGCCTCGGCCACGATCGCCAGGAACATCACCGCCAGGGTGGTGACCTTGATCCCGCCGGCGGTGGAGGCCGAGCCGCCGCCCACGAACATCAGGGCGTCCATCAGCAGCAGCGTCTCCGGGAACTGGTGGTCGATCGTGTAGACGTCGAAGCCGCCCGAGCGGGTCATCACCGAGGCGAACAGGGAGAACTGGATGCGCTCGCCCAGCTCGAACTGGCCCAGGGTGCGCGGATTGGACCATTCGAACACCGCCACCAGCAGCGCGCCGATGATCAGCAGGGCCAGCGTCATCTCCACCGTGAGCTTGGTGTGCAGGTTCCACCGGTGGTAGTTCCACCGGTACTTGTGCAGCACCATCACCACGGGGAAGCCCAGGGCACCCACGAACACGCCGATCATCAGCGCCCAGACGATGAACGGGTCGTGGATGTAGGGCAGCAGCCCGTCCGGGTGGATGGTGAATCCGGCGTTGTTGAACGCGGAGATCGAGTAGAACACCCCGTTCCAGACGCCCTCCCAGAACCCGTCGGTGTGCTCGATGAACCGGGGGACCAGCACCAGGGCGAGGATGCCCTCCAGGGTGAACGTGGTGGCCAGCACCACGCGCAGCAGCGTGCCCACCTCGCCCAGCTGCCCGGTGGTCATGCCCTCCTGGGTCACCAGCTTGGAGCGCACCCCCAGCCGGCGTGAGACCGCCAGGGTCAGCAGGGCCGCCATGGACAGGATGCCCAGGCCGCCCAGCTGGATGGCCAGCAGGATCACCAGCTGGCCCAGGAAGCTCCAGTGCTCGGCGGTGTTCACCGGGGTCAACCCGGTCACCGACACTGCGGACGTCGCCACGAACAGGGAGTCGTGCAGCGGGGTGACCTCACCGGAACGGGACATCACCGGCAGGGAGAGCAGGGCGGTGAAGAAGGCGACCACCAGCATGAACACCAGCAGCGCCGTGCGGGAGGGGGAGGCGCCGGCGAACCGCGAAATCGCCGCGGTCACCCGGCGGTAGGTCCCCCGGATGCCGCTGGGGCCGTCGTGCCCGTGGATCCTGGCCGGAGCGTTCGGTGACCTCCAGGTCATCGGGTCTCCGGCCGGCGTCGGGATCCTGCGTGCGCTGCGCAGCGAGCCGGGCCGGCGCGTGCGTCCCCTGCCGAACAGGCCTGCGGCCGGGCCGCGGCGCGGACCGGGTGAGCTGGACTGCCGGGGCATGGGACCTCTCAGGGCGGGGCGAACCGGCTGCGGGAGCCGGGGGATGGGTTCATCCTGCATCATCCTGCACCCGGGAAGCGTTCACCGCCACCGGCAGGACACAGACCGGTGCGGATCCCGTCTGAGTCGAGACGAGGCCGAGTCACGCTGTGCCCCACGTGACCGGGGGGAATAGGCTGTAGGTGATGAGCAGCACACGAGACGACCAGGTCCCCACCGCGGTGATGTGGGATGAGGTCCTGCTGAGCTACAAGTTCAGCGAGGCCCACCCCATGGCCCCGGTGCGCCTGGAGCTGACCCACGCCCTGGCCGAGCAGCTGGACGTCTTCGAGGCCGAGAACATCCAGCTGGTCACGCCCCCCGAGGCCACCGACGAGCAGCTCCAGCTCGTCCACAGCCCCGAGTTCATCGAGGCCGTGCGCTCCTGCAGCTGCGGGGACGGCACCGACCGTCAGGACCTGGGGCTGGGCACCGAGGACAACCCCGTGTTCGAGGGACTGCACGCCGCCGCAGCGCGGATCGCCGGAGGGTCCATGCGGGCCGCCGAGATGATCTGGTCCGGAGAGGTCCAGCACGCGGTGAACTTCGCCGGCGGCATGCATCACGCCCACCGGGACTCGGCCAGCGGGTTCTGCATCTACAACGACTGCGCCCTGGCCATCCAGCGTCTGCTGGACCTGGGCGCCGAGCGCGTGGCCTACGTGGACCTGGACGCCCACCACGGGGACGGTGTGGAGTCGATCTTCTGGGACGATCCCCGCGTGCTGACCATCTCGGTCCACGAGACCGGCATCTCCCTGTTCCCCGGCACCGGGTTCGCCAACAACGCCGGCGGACAGGATGCCCTGGGCACTGCCGTGAACGTGGCACTGCCGCCGGGCACCGGGGACTCCGGGTTCCTGCGCTCGGTCCACGCCGTGGTGCCCCAGCTGCTGCAGGCCTTCGACCCCCAGGTCCTGGTCACCCAGCACGGCTGCGACGGCCACCGGGACGACCCCCTGACCAACCTGATGATGTCCGTGGACGGCCAGCGTCAGCTGGTCCTGGATGCGGCCGACTGGGCCCGGGACTTCGCCCAGGACCGGTGGCTGGCCACCGGCGGTGGCGGCTACAGCCCGTTCACCGTGGTTCCGCGCACCTGGACCCACCTGATCGGCGCGGCCGCCGGCCACCCCATTCCCTCGGGCACCGCCCTGCCGGCGACCTGGCGGGAGCAGGCGGCCACACGGGGCGGACTCGAGCTGGACGAGATGCCCACCACCATGGGGGACAGTGCGGATGTGTGGTGGCGCTCCTGGGAGGTCGGCTACGACCCCTCGGACGCGGTGGACCAGACCATCATGGCCACGCGCAAGGAGATCTTCCCGTACCACGGCCTGGACCCCTGGTTCGACTGATGCGCGTGCCCGTCCGGGGCCCCGGCACCGCCGCCGGTTCGCACGCACTGCCTGCCGCCAGGTAGTCTGGAGGGCGACGTTCTCACGTTAGACACAGGAGGCACGCATCGCCGTGGCCTCCGCCGAGCAATCGATTGAGGTGTCCCTATGGGATCAGTGATCAAGAAGCGCCGCAAGCGCATGGCCAAGAAGAAGCACCGCAAGCTGCTTCGCAAGACCCGTCACCAGCGCCGCAACAAGAAGTGATGCGCGCCCGGCGGTCCACGGACCGTCGGTGACAGCACAGGCCGCTCCCACGCTGTGGGGGCGGCCTTCGTGTTCCTGGGGAGATCTACAGTGGTGAGCATGGCGAGCACACAGATTCCCGACGACGGCCCCGCACCTTCCACAGGTCGGGCCACCTGGCCGGATGTGGCGGTCCTGGTCAAGGAGGGGTGCCACCTGTGCGAGGACGCGGTGGCCGTGGTGGAGCAGGTCTGCACCCGGGTGGGAGTGCCCTGGCGGGTGGTGGACGGGGCGGATGAGCCGCAGCTGCTGGAGCGGCATGCCGAAGAGGTCCCGGTGCTGTTCGTGGACGGAGTGCAGCGGGACTTCTGGCGGATCGACCCGGACCGGCTGGAACGGCTGTTGACCGGATCCCGCCCGTGACCCCACTGCCCCAGGCCGCCGTGGCGCGGATGCCGGTCTATCTGCGGGTGCTCTCCCAGCTCGCCGCCGCCGGTGCCTCGCGCGTCTCCTCGGCCCAGCTGGCCGACTCCTCTGGGGTCAGCGCCGATGTGCTGCGCCGTGACCTGTCCGGGCTGGGCCACCTCGGACAGCGTGGGGTGGGCTACCCGGTGGAGGTGCTGCGGCAGGCGATCAGCCAGGCGCTGGGACTGAACCAGGACCAGTCCGTGGTGCTGGTGGGTGCCGGCCACCTGGGGACGGCGCTGGCCGGGTACACCGGCTTCGCCGAACGCGGACTGCGGATCTGCGCTGTGGTGGACGCCGACCCCGCGCTGGCCGGGACCGCGTGCGGTCCACTGAGCGTGCAACCGTTGGAGGAGCTGACCACCGTGGTGGAGGACAGCGGTGCGCGGCTGGCCATCCTGGCGGTTCCGGCCGCCGCCGCCCAGAAGGTGGCCGACCTGCTCGTGCGGGCCGGGGTCCAGGGGATCCTGAACTTCGCCGCCGTGGAGGTCAGCGTGCCGCCCGGCGTCTCGGTCCGGGCCGTGGACCTCTCCGCCGAGCTGCAGCTGCTGGCCTTCCGCAACGGAACGGCCGGCTGACCCAGATCGCGGGTCAGCCGGCCGTGAATGTGCTCGGTGCTGGAGGGTGGTGTCAGCGTCGGATGCCGCTGGCCTTCTCCCAGGCCCGGGCGCGCATGTATTCGCTGGACGGGCGCAGGTAGGCGAAGACGATGCCCACGATCCCCGGGACCACGTAGAGGAACCCGAGTCCGAAGATCGAGAACACGGAGATCGCCGCGAAGATGGTCCCGAAGATCCGGGCCACGTTCGAGCCGTTGCGGATGCCCCGGGCGATCAGGACGTAGACGCCCACCAGGATCAACGTCATCACGATCGTGGTGGTCTGCACCAGGGGCAACAGCTCCTGGACGCTGATCGGCATGCCGGCATCGGAGAACTGCTGCTCCAGCAGGTCCATCTGCTGCTGGGACATGCCCAGGTTCGGCAGGAAGGCCGAGATCAGGTTGATGATCCCGAAGATCGCACCGGCGGCCAGGATCAGCCAGTAGGAGCGGTCGATGGTCTGCGGCCGCTGGACCGGTCCGGCGGGGGCACCGGGCTGGAAGCCGCCGAACTGCTGCCCGTAGCCGGGCTGGCCGTACTGCGGGTGTGGCTGACCGTAGGGCTGTCCATAGCCCTGCTGCGGCTGCTGCCCATAGGGCTGTCCGTAACCCTGCTGTGGAGGCGCTCCGTAGGGGCTCGGCGCCTGCTGGCTGGGCTGGCCCGGCTGGCCGTACTGCGGGGGAGCGTACTGCCCGTACTGAGGCTGGCCCTGCGGCTGTCCTGAGGGAGCAGACGGATCGTGGTTCGGGGCGTACTGGCCGTAGCGCGGCTGAGCGGGCTGGTCGGACCCCGTGTTCGGGTCCTGCTCGCCATACGGATTCTGGCCGTAGGGCCGCTGGGGGTCGCGGGGCTGATCGGTCATGGTGCCCTCCTGGGATGTTCGTCGGTCATCTGATGTCTGATGCTCGAGCTCAACGCTAGCGGTCCCGGGCCGTCCTGGCGGTGAGCTCAGTTCTGCCAGACTGGAGGAATGACCACTTCCTCCACCACTGCCACCGTCCACCTCGTCCGCCACGGAGAGGTGCACAATCCGGATCGAGTGCTCTACGGCCGCCTCAACGGCTTCGGACTCTCTGAGCTGGGGCAGCGGATGGCCGAGGACCTGGCGGACTGGTTCGCCGGGCGAGCCCGCGCGGCGGGACGGACACCGGTGGTCCTGGCCGCGTCCCCGCTGCAGCGTGCGCAGGAGACCGCAGAGCCCATCAGCCGCGCGTTGGGACTGACCATCGACACCGACGCCCGCGTCCTGGAGGCCGAGAACCACTTCGAAGGCCTCTCGGACGTCAAAGCCGAGCTGAAGAACCCCAAGCACTGGCCGTTCATGGTCAACCCCTTCCGGCCCTCCTGGGGTGAGCCGTACCAGGACCAGGTCAAGCGCATGGCCGCCGCCGTGCATGATCTGCGGGACCGTGCCCTCGCCGCAGGAGGCCCCGGTTCAGAGGCCATCGTGGTCTCGCACCAGCTGCCGATCTGGGTCACCCGGCTCTCTGCCGAGGACCGTCCGCTCTGGCACGATCCCCGCCAGCGTCAGTGCAGCCTGACCTCGGTGACCTCGCTGCATTTCGAGCGGGGTCAGGACCGCCCTCGCATCGAGTATCAGGAGCCGAACAAGGCCCTGCTCAAGGACGCCCTGAACCTGCCCGGAGCCTGAGCGCTGATCCGTTCCGCCTCGTTCTTCTACGGACTGTAGAATCCATCGAAGCCCTGTCCTCGTCGGAAGTGTCTCCCTGCATGTCTGCTCCCACCCCGTCCCGCCGCCATGTCCTGGCCGGACTGGCCGGCGTCGCCGCCCTGCCGCTCCTGGTCGCGTGCAGCTCGGATGACCCGTTGGCGCAGCAGGCCGGCAACGCCGACGGCAAGAACTACATCGCCGGGGACGGCTCGGTGCTGGAGATCGCCCAGGGCGAGCGCGGTGAGTCGGTGCAGTTCAGCTCCACGCTGTTCTCCGGGGAGGAGATCACGGCCGAGCAGATGCAGGGCGAGCCCGTGGTGATGAACTTCTGGTACGCCGCCTGCGCCCCGTGCCGCGTGGAGGCACCGGACCTGCAGGCACTGCACGAGGAGTTCGAGTCCGACGGCGTCCAGTTCCTGGGCGTGAACGTCCGGGACACCGTGGCCACCGCAGAGGCCTTCGAGCGCAACTTCGGCATC
The DNA here is from genome assembly GCF_041927415.1 of Micrococcus sp. IITD107. Classification (NCBI taxonomy): domain Bacteria; kingdom Bacillati; phylum Actinomycetota; class Actinomycetes; order Micrococcales; family Micrococcaceae; genus Micrococcus; species Micrococcus sp. IITD107. The sequence continues at coordinate 84,219 of NZ_JBHFFN010000002.1, forward strand.
ACCTACCCCTCGGTGGAGGACCTCAACGGCCAGGTGCTGCTGTCCATGACGGACTACGTGCCGCCTCAGGCCGTGCCCACCACGATCGTGCTGGACCGTCAGGGCCGGGTCTCCGCGCGCATCCTGGGCATCGCCGAGCGAGGCACCCTGCGCAGCCTGATCACCACGGTGCTGGACGAGCAGGCCTGAGCCCTCCATGCCCCTGCTGCTGAGCGCCGCCAACAACCCCTTCGCCGAGGCCGTCACCGACGGCTCTCTGCTGTTGGCCGTGCCCATTGCCGCCCTGGCGGGGCTCGTCTCCTTCCTCTCGCCCTGTGTCCTGCCCCTGGTGCCCGGGTACCTGGGCTACGTGACCGGCCTGACCGGAGCCGATCTGCAGGACCAGAAGCGTGGCCGCATGCTGGCCGGCGTGGCCCTGTTCATCCTCGGCTTCGCCGTGGTCTTCGTGCTGATCGGCATCGTCTTCTCTCAGGTCACCATCTGGCTCCAACGCGATGGTGAGTGGCTCACTCGGCTGCTGGGCGTCGTCGTGATGGTGCTGGGTGTGGTGTTCATGGGCGGACTGGACGCCTTCCAGCGCGAGCGGCGCATCCACTCCCGCGCTCCTGCCGGACTGTGGGGCGCACCCGTGCTGGGCATGACCTTCGGCCTGGGCTGGGCGCCGTGCATCGGCCCCACCATGGCCGCCGTGCTGGCCATGTCCACCGCCGGCTCGCAGTCCCCGGTCAAGGGTGCGCTGCTGGCCTTCGTCTACTGCCTGGGACTGGGCATCCCGTTCCTGCTGATCGCCCTGGGGATCCGCCGCGGCATGGGTGCCCTGGCGTTCTTCCGCAAGCACCGGCTGGCCATCATGCGCTTCGGCGGGGGACTGCTGATCGTGCTGGGCCTGCTGATGGTCACCGGCGTGTGGAACACCTGGGTGATCGAGCTGCAGACCTGGTTCGCCAATGAAGTGAGGCTGCCGATTTGAGCCACACCGAGACTCCTGAGGAGCCCGTGAAGCAGCCGACGACTCCGCCGACTCCCGCCTCGACGCCAGCCAAGAACCGCGCGCGTCAGGACGTGGCCCAGCCGGACCTGGGCTTCTGGGGCATGCTGCGCTTCGCCTGGACCCAGCTGACCAGCATGCGCACCGCCCTGATGCTCCTGCTGCTGCTTGCCGTGGCCGCCGTGCCCGGATCCCTGTTCCCGCAGCGCCCGGCCGGCCCGCAGATCGTGGAGGACTACCTCCGGGACAACCCCACGCTGGGCCCCATCCTGGACAGCCTGCAACTGTTCGACGTCTACTCCTCGGTCTGGTTCTCGGCCATCTACCTGCTGCTGTTCATCTCGCTGATCGGCTGTGTGCTGCCCCGCGCCATCCAGCACGCCAAGGTGTTGCGCTCGGCCCCGCCGCGCACCCCGCGCCGCCTGTCCCGGCTCCCGGAGAGCGGCCAGGTGGCACTGGAGTCGGACGGGCCCGCCCCCGCAGAGGCGGTGGAGCAGGCCGCCCGCTGGCTGAAGAAGCGCGGCTACCGCACCGAGGTCCGGCAGGAGGCCGACGGCGGTGCCTCCGTGGGCGCCGAGCGCGGCTACCTGCGCGAGATCGGCAACATCGTCTTCCACCTCTCTCTGGTGGGCGTGCTGGCGTTCATGGCCGCCGGGTCCTTCCTGACCTACCGCGGGCAGAAGATCCTGGTGGAGGGCGAGGGCTTCGCCAACACCCTGGTCGCCTACGACGCCTTCACCCCCGGCAGCGCCTTCAGCGAGGACCGGCTGACCCCGTTCTCCATGACGCTGACCGGCTTCGAGGCCGTCTTCGACCGTGAGTCCGAGACCCACTACGGCCAGCCCCTGGATTTCACCGCCACCCTGGATGTGCGGCGCGGTCCGGGCGAGCCCGTGGAGTCCACCGAGCTGAAGGTCAACCACCCCCTGGACATCAACGGGGCCCGGGTCTACCTGGTCGGCAACGGCTACGCCCCGGAGGTGACCGTGCGGGACGGCAACGGGGACATCGCCTTCCAGGGTCCGGTGATCGGACGCGTGCAGGACCAGGTCTACACCTCGCTGATGGTCATCAAGGCCCCGGACGCGCAGCCGGACCAGCTGGGCTTCGTCGGCTTCTTCGTGCCCACCGCGTACACCGGGGAGGACGGGGTGGCCGTCTCGATCGACCCCGAGCTCTACAACCCCGAGCTGAACCTGAACTCGTACTACGGCGACCTCGGCCTGGACGACGGCACCCCGCAGAACGTCTACGTCCTGGACACTGAGAGCCTCACCGAGCTGAACTCGCGCACCCTGGACGCCGGCGGCATCACCCTGACGCCCGGCGAGTCCTATGAGCTGCCCGAGGGGAAGGGGTCCATCTCCTTCGACGGCGTCAAGCGCTACGTCGGCCTGGACATCCACCACGACCCCACCAAATGGGCCGTCGGCTTCTTCGCCATCACCTCCATGCTCGGCCTGGGCGTGAGCCTGTTCGTGCGCCGCCGCCGGGTATGGGTCCGTGGCACCACCGGGCCGGACGGGCGCACACTGGTGGAGTACGGACTGCTCGCCCGCGGCGAGGAGTTCGGCCTGCGCGAGGAGAACCTGGCCCTGCGCCGTCAGATGGAGAAGATGTGGCCGGTGCAGGCACCGGACCAGATTCCCGACGACGGCCCCTCGCCGCGCGCGTCCACCGCACCTTCCGCCCGCACCTCTTCTGATTCCACAGATCGACCGGAGTGACCATGCAGAGCATCAACCTGGAACTGGCCGGCTACAGCGACCTGTTCATGCTGATCGCGGCGTTCATCTACGCCGCCGCGTTCATCCTGTTCACGCTGGATGTCTCCACCTCCTCCAAGACCATCCGCACGCTGGAGGCCGACCTGGCCCGCCAGCACACCGGAGCCCAGGCGAATGCGCGCTCCGGTGCGCGAGACCGGGAACTGGTGGGGGCCGGCGTCGGGACCTCCGGGGTGGATGCACCGCGCACCGGGACCGCTGCCGCCACCGCTGAGGACGCCGCGCTGACCGCCCGTGCGGACGATGAGCTCGTGGACGACGACATGGACTACACCGGGTCCGTGAAGCGGCCGCTGGCCAATGTGGGCGTGGCGCTGACCGTGATCGCCACGGCCGTGCACGCCTTCGCGGTGATCGCGCGCGGGGTGGCCGCCCACCGTGTCCCGTGGGGCAACATGTACGAGTTCTGCACTACCGGCGCCCTGCTGGTCTCGGTGGTGTTCCTGCTGTTCCTGCTGCGCAAGGACCTGCGGTTCCTGGGGGCTTTCGTGACCGGCCTGGTGGTCATCATGATGTGCGCCGCGACTATGGGCTTCCCCACGCCGGTGGCGCACCTGCAGCCGGCCCTGCAGTCGCCGTGGATCATCATCCACGTGTCCATCGCCGTGCTGGCCTCCGCACTGTTCACCCTGACCTTCGCCATGAGCGTGCTCCAGCTGCTGCAGCACCGCCGCGAGGCCGCCGTGAAGGCCGGCACCGCCTCCGGCCGCTCCTCGGCGTTCCTGCGCATGGTGCCCTCCGCGCTGAGCCTGGAGAACTGGTCCTACCGCATCAACGCCATCTCGTTCGTGATGTGGACGTTCACCGTGATCGCCGGCGCCATCTGGGCCGAGGCTGCCTGGGGTCGGTACTGGGGCTGGGACACCAAGGAGGTCTGGTCCTTCGTGATCTGGGTGGTCTACGCCGGCTACCTGCACGCCCGCGCCACCCGCGGCTGGACCGGGGACCGCGCCGCCTGGCTGTCGATCATCGGCTACCTGTGCGTGATCTTCAACTTCGCCGTGGTCAACACCCTGTTCCCCGGCCTGCACTCCTACGCCGGCATCCCCGAGTGATCTGAGGGGCGAGGCTGGGGGCGTCGCCACAACCGTCACCACAACGTGAGGCTGGGAATCACCGGTCCTGCTCCGGCCGGACCCCCGATTCCCAGCCTCACGTTCGTCGACGATCGCCGAAGCCGTTCTGGGGAATCCGCCCGTGGTCGGACCCCCGCCCGCACCCGTTCCCCCGCCCCCGCGCGTTCCCGGGTCAGCAGTTCCGGGTGCACGGCGTCCGGACTAGGGACTGCTGCCCTCGGAACCGGTGCCGCTGGGCTCAGGGAACGGCTTGGGCCGGCCGTTGGTGAACTGGGAGCGGTCGTCGTGGGGGTACAGCGGATCGTTGGATCCGTACATGGGGTCATATTCGGAGCGGGTCATGGTGTGCCCCTCTGGCATGTCCAGGGAGCTGGTGGTGACCTCAAGCCTGATCCGCGGGCGGCCAGCTGTGGTCCGGTAGGTCAGGTTCAGGCCCATGTCATCTTCGACTGCCTGATAGACGCGACCATCGTTGGCACTGGAAACCTGTTGAGTGCTCCATCCTGTGTCCTCGGCATGCCCCTGGACCGCGGCAGCTATGCCGTTGGCCTCCTGCTGATCACCGTTCGACCGGCCCGCCACTGCAGACCAACGGGTGCTGCGGGATGCCTCCTCTGGAACGGGCGATCCAGAGCAGGTCACTTCCGAGAGCTGCCCCACTGCATCCCACCCAGCCGCTCGGACCAGACCGGGCATGATCTGCTCCACCCGTTCACCCTGCTGGGCCGACAAGGTCTCTGCGTCCACCTCTGATGTGTTCATGCACCCTCCCAGGGCCAATGCTGTGACCATGAGCAATGCTGATGTGGTCCATCGTGTCTTGATCGTGCGTGAACTCGTGCCCATGCGCTCAGCGTTCCAGATTCGGCACGGGCACGGTCTCCGGCTTGCCTGGACCGTACGCCGGGTTCATCCGAAGGGGCTCTTCGACCCACGGACCGTCCCCCGAGTTGTGAGGAACTGGTTCGACGTACAGGAAGGTCTCGCCGACGGGGTCCACTCTGCCCGGAGGGCATGGAGACGTCGATGAGGAGAACTCCCCAGGTCACCCGTCAGCTGCGCGGGGGCGTGGTCCCGGTTCCGGGTCCGGAGCTCGGCGCATCTGGGTCCTCGGGCAGGTTCGGGTCCTTCGGCGCGGACTTCTGCTCGCGGGCCCTCAGCTCGGCCTCGCGGCGGTCCAGCTCTGCCTGGCGGGCCTGCTGGCGGCGCTGGACGTCCAGCTGGCGCAGGAAGGCCTCGTCGTCATCCGGGGAGGACACGCGCGGGGCCGGTCCGCGTCCGGCGGCCGCAGACTTGGCCTTGTGGGCGCGCCCCAGGAACAGCCACAGCAGTGCCCCGACCACCGGGACCAGCAGCACCACCAGGACCCAGGCGGCCTTGGGCATGGCACGGACCTGGTGCTTGGGGGTCATCAGGCACTCCACCAGGGAGTAGATGATCACGCTGGCGGCGACGATGGCCAGGGGGATGAGGAAGCGGGGCATGCCCTCCAGTCTACGGAGCCGCGGCCTACCCGCAGTCAGCGGTGCGCGGATTCAGCGCACAGGGAAGCCAGTGGACCCCGCCTCTCCGGCCGGGCACTGGCCGAGTCGAGCCGAGGCTGTGCGGTGAGGGTCCGTCGTCGGGAAAGCTGTCAGGGAGTCTCGGTAGACTTGCCGGGTGAATCTCTTGAAGTACGCCCTCATCCGCCTGGCCGTGTTCTTCGTGGTCTGGGCGGCGTGCATCCTTCTGGGGACGGGATGGGTGATCGCCACGGTGATCGCCGCGCTGGTGGCGCTGGCCACCGGGTACCTGTTCTTCAACCGCCTGCGCCTGGCCGCCGGTCAGGACCTGGCCAACGCCTGGGAGGGGCGCCCGGGGCAGCGGGGCCGTCAGGAGCAGGCCGACGCGGACGTGGAGGACGCCTACACGCATGGCCGGTACTTCGACCCGGCTCAGGGGCGTCAGGCCGACGGCCGGGCCTCAGACCAGCAGACCCACCGCGAACAGCACTGAGTACACCAGCCCCAGGATCCCGGTCAGCTTCAGCACCGGGATCAGGTCCCGCCGCTCGGTGGAGCGCAGCATGGTGAGCGCGGGCTTGACGGCCAGCGCGCCGGCCAGCAGGACCAGCGCCAGCCACGGGTGCTCGCCCACGAACAGCAGCGGCAGCAGGACGGCCACGGCCACCATCACCAGGTAGGACCAGCGTGCGGCGGTGTCGCCCAGGCGCACGGCCAGGGTGTGCTTGCCGACCTCACGGTCCGTGGGGATGTCTCGCACGTTGTTGGCCATCAGCAGGGCGGTGGAGATCAGTCCGCAACCGATGGCCCCGGCCCACGCCTCGCCGCTGACGGTGAGCGCCTGCGTGTACGTGGTGCCGAGGACGGCCACCAGCCCGAAGAAGATGAACACGAAGACCTCGCCCAGGCCCAGGTACCCGTAGGGCTTCTTTCCGCCGGTGTAGAACCAGGCGGCAGCCACCGCCAGGATCCCGACGACGATCAGCCACCAGGTGCCCGACCACACCACCAGTGCCAGTCCAGCCAGGATGGCCACCCCGAAGCAGGCGAACGCCGCGCGCTTGACGTGGGCGGCGGGGGCGGCACCGGATCCGGTCAGGCGCAGGGGACCGACACGGACGTCGTCGGTGCCGCGGATCCCGTCCGAGTAGTCGTTGGCGTAGTTCACGCCGATCTGCAGGGCCAGGGAGACGACCAGCGCCAGGAGGGCACGTCCCAGGTGGAATCCGCCCAGCTCAGCGGCGGCCGCCGAACCCACGATCACCGGCGCGATGGCCAGGGGCAGGGTGCGGAGCCGGGCTCCTTCGATCCACTGGGCGGGCGTGGCCATGGGCAGGAAGTCCTTCCTCAGGGGGTGTCACGACGATGCAGGACAAGGGTGCCGGCACCTGGGCGGCGGGACCGGACAGTCCATTGTCGCCCATGGGCAGGGCCGGGACGGAACCGTGGTGGGCCGGGGGGCGGAGGCCGGGCGTCAGGCCTTCGTCGCTGCGGGAGGCTGCTGGTCCGGGAAGATCATCCCGATCGGCTCGCGCTTCTCCGCCTGGAACGTCTCCTCGGCGCGGCCGTAGGCCCAGTACGCCGAGAGGGACATCCGCCGACGGTCCACGCCGCGGACATCGCTGAGGTACCGGCGCAGGTCCTTGATCATCTCCCGCTCACCATGGGCGAAGACCTGCAAGACGCCCTCGCGCCACTCCAGCTCCATCACAGCGTGGGCCAGTCCGGTGGACTCCGGGGTGAACATCTGGCCGCGGTGCAGCCAGCGGATCTCGATCCCCTCCGGGGCGGTCAGCTCCAGCTCGTCCTCGGGGCCGGGGACCTCGATCAGTGCGGCGCCCTGGGCATCGTTCGGCATGGCCTCGAGTGCCGCGGCGATGGCGGGCACGGCGGACTCGTCCCCGGCGATCAGATGCCAGTCTGCGTCCGGGTCCGGCGCGTAGTTGCCGCCGGGGCCGGAGAAGACCACGGTGTCCCCGGGCTGGGCGTTGGCCGCCCACGGCCCGGCCAGCCCGTCGTCCCCGTGCACCACGAAGTCCACGGTCAGGGTCTGCGCCTGGTGGTCCACCGAGCGGACGGTGTAGGTGCGGCGGACCGGCATCTTCTCCATCGGGAGGTGTTCGCGCAGCGCGTCCAGGTCATACGGGGGCGTCAGGCCGAGCGCGGGGTCGGCGAAGAGCAGCTTGATGTACTTGTCCGTGGCGTCCTTGTCCTGGTACTGCGCGAACCCGGGCCCGCCCAGAGTCAGCCGGACCAGATGCGGGGTCAGACGGAGACTCTCCACCACCTCCAGCACCACCTGCGGACGCGGCGGGCGCGGGGGACGACCCCCGGCCTGGGCGGGTGCGGCGGGCTGTGCAGGGGAGGGCTGGGGCGAAGAAGTCATGATGGACAGCACGTTACGTCATGCAGTGTTGATGTAAAGCCGAGTGTCCTGCGCGGTCGTACTAAGCCGGTCAGTGCTGGTCGGCGAATCGGGCGATCAGCGCCTGGCGGTCGGTCTTGCCGTTGGCCAGCAGGGGCAGCTCCTCCAGGGTCAGCCAGGTCTTCGGGACGGCCGCCGGACCGAGCTCGGCGCGAATGGCCTCAGCCGCACCGCGTTCGTCCCACTCACCGGAGCCCAGCGCGACCGCCGCGCAGACGCGGTGGCCCCAGTCGTCGTCGGGAAGGCCTGCGGCGAAGGCCGCGCGCACCCCGGGCATCTGCTCGAGCACCTGCTGGATGCGGGCGGCGGAGACCTTGATGCCCCCGGTGTTGATGACGTCGTCCACCCGGCCGGTGACGGTGAGCAGCTGGGTGCCGTCCTCGCGGTTCGTGACGGTGCCGGTGTCCTCGGTGAGGTACCAGCGGGCGGTGGGATCGGCGGGGGTGCCGGTCCCGAAGTGCGTGGCCGTGCGCTCAGGGTCGGCGAGGTACCCGGCGGCGACCATGGGTCCGGACAGACGCAGCCGAGGCGTGCCGGACTCCGGGTCCGGCACCAGGTCCGCGTGAACGCCGTCCAGGGGGACGCCGTCATAGGCGCAGCCGCCGCAGGTCTCGCTCATCCCGTAGGTCAGGTGCAGGGGCAGGTTCGCCTCGGCCGCGCGCTCGCGGATGATGTCCGGCGTGCGGGCGCCGCCGATCAGGATGGCGTCGAACCGGCGCAGGGCCTCGACTCCGAGGGTCCCTGCGGCGGGATCGAGTAGGCGTGCGAGCTGGGTGGGGACCAGGGAGACGGCCTGGAAACCGGTGCCAGGCACCTGCTGGGTGGCCTCGGCGAACAGCTCCGGGGTGAAGGTGCCCGGCGGTAGGAGCGCGGGGGTGGTGCCGGCGTGGATGGAGCGGGAGAGCACGGCGAGCCCGGCCACATAGTGCAGGCTCAGCGCGAGCAGCCAGTGGCCCTCGCCGCCCAGCCGCGCAGCCGTGGCGGTGGACGAGGCGGCCAGGGCTTTGCCTGTCAGCAGGGTCTGCTTGGGGGTTCCGGTAGAGCCGGAGGTCCTCACGACGGCGGCCACTCCAGGTGCGCTGTCAGCGGCGGCGTCGCTGGCCTCGGGGCGGGTGACGGTGCGCCCGTCCTCGGTGAACTCGACCGGGGGACCGGAGCCGTCCAGGGCGGCGGCGAGTGAGGTCCGGGCAGTGAGGAGCGCGGTGGGGGTGAGGTAGGAGGTCATGTCTTGTCAAGGGGGGAGTAGGTGACTACTCGCACGTCCAGGCCCTCGATGCCCGTGAAGTCGTCCGGATTCGCAGTGTAGACCGGGAGTCCACGCGACATGGCCGTGGCGGCGATCATGGCGTCGTAGGCGCGGGCAGTGGCCTTCCGGCCCTGGGCACGCAGGGACGATGACACGGCGCCGAAGGATCGAGCGGCAGCAGCGTCAAAGGGGATCGGCTCGAAGTCAGCTTCGGCCTGCTGGAGATGAGCCTGTCTGACGGCGCGATCTCTGTCCGTTCGAGCAACGAGAGGCCCGACAGACAGCTCCGCCAGGGTGACCGCGGTGATGAGGGGCTCGGCAGGAAGCGAACTCGGGTCCAGTGCAGCCAAGTCGATGACGGCGGAGGTGTCGAGGACACCTTGATCAGCAGGACGATTCACAGGGATGAATCCATGAGGTCGTCGAGATCAGCGCGGAGATCCGCAGAACTCATCCGTGGAAGGGCCCGTCGGCGAGAGATCAGGTCTTCGGCGCGAAGTGCTTTGCGGGGCAACGGGACGACACTGGCCACCGCCTCACCGTCACGCGTAACGGTGAGGGACTCGCCATGCTCCACCCGTCGAAGGACCTCTGCACCGCGGTTGCGCAGGTCACGAACGGTCACGGTCTTCATGGTGGAAATGTATCACCGGTGATACACCGTCGCCAGTGCTGATGGACGAGGGGCGAGAGCGCCCCGCGTTGACGTCAGATCCCGCACCTCAGGTGTGCTTCCGTCCACGAGCGGATCCGGCGATTGCGGGCGGCGACGAAAGTCATCGATGCTGCCCTGCACTCCAGGTAGTGCGCTGTCGTCGCTGGGAGGGGACTCTGGTCGAATCCCTCGAACGGCAGATGGAAGCGAACTGAGCCATGGTCGTCGACCAAGTCCTGAAGCAGGAAGAACTTCACGTACGTCTCGAAGTCCTCAAGAGAGAAATAATCGGAGTAGCGGTGGAGGACCTCACCCAACGGGTTTGCCTCGTTCACATAGAAACGACGAATGCACTCCAGCGTCAGGTCGAACCGGTCGCGAATGCGGGGATGCATTCCACGTGCACCGTTGACGGTGGGCTTCCGGTTGATCGCGTTCCCGGGGAACACCAGGTAGGACCCGATCGTGCAGTTCAGGGTGTAGAACGACTCGAGTGCGCCGAGGGGAACGGATGCGAGAACAGATCTCATGCTGGTGATGGACGAGAGAGAATGCGAGATGGCGTCGCTGCTCAGCCAGAACTCTCCCGCACGCGAACGGTGATGCAGGTAGGTTCCCGGGGTGTCGGTGCTGAGCGTGAAGTGGTGACCCGAGGGAAGAGGCTTGCTCCAGAGGAGCTGATGGTAGCGACGCAGAGTCGGGCTGTGGACATCGGGATCTCTGCCACCCGCATCTGATCTGACGTCGAAGTCGACGTCCACTGACTCCAAGGCCGGCCAGGCGACTGGCTCAGAAGTAGTACGGGAAGCTGGACCAGTCCGGATCACGCTTGCCCAGGAAGGCGTCGCGGCCCTCGACGGCCTCATCCGTCATGTAAGCCATGCGCGTGGCCTCTCCGGCGAAGACCTGCTGACCTGCCATGCCGTCGTCGGGAAGATTGAAGGCGAACTTCAGCATGCGGATGGCCTGCGGGGACTGCCGGTTGATGTCCGCTGCGTACTCCAGAGCGACCTCCTCGAGGCGCTCGTGGTCCACCGCCTCGTTCACGGCTCCCATGCGGACCATGTCCTCGGCGGAGTGCTCGCGGGCCAGGAAGAAGATGGCGCGGGCGTTCTTCTGTCCGACCTGGCGGGCCAACAGTGCGGATCCGTAGCCGGCGTCGAAGGAGCCCACGGTGGCGTCGGTCTGCTTGAACTTGCCGTGCTCGCGCGAGGCGATGGTCAGGTCCGAGACCACGTGCAGGGAGTGACCGCCACCGGCAGCCCAGCCGTTCACCACCGCGATGATGGGCTTGGGCGTGGTGCGCATCAGGCGCTGGACCTCGAGGATGTGCAGACGCCCTGCGCGGGCCGGGTCGATGGACTCCGAGGTCTCACCGTCCGCATAGCGGTAGCCGTCACGCCCACGGATGCGCTGGTCCCCGCCGGAGCAGAACGAGTGGCCACCGTCCTTGGGGGAGGGGCCGTTGCCGGTGAGCAGGATGCATCCCACGTCCGGGGTCATCCGGGCATGGTCCAGGGCGCGGTACAGCTCATCCACGGTGCCGGGGCGGAAGGCGTTGCGCACCTCGGGGCGGTCGAAGGCGATCCGCACCGTCCCCAGGTCCTTCACCACGGCTCCGCTCGCGTCGCGCTCGACCTGACGGTGGTAGGTGATGTCCTCGAAGTCGAAGCCCTCGACCACGCGCCAGCGCTGGGGGTCGAAGATGTCAGACACCTTCTTCGGCAGCTCCGAGGAGCGGGAATCGGCGGGCTGGGACGCGGGGGAGGAGTTCTGTGCGGTCACCTGGCCGAGTCTAGTGGGACGGTCGGACGGGGTGATGGGGTGGGGTGCCGGGTCATCCCGTCCTGCACAGGAGACCGATGTGCTGACGCTGTCCCCAGTCGGCCCGGCGGCCCTTAACGTGTCTGCGGGCTGTGGTCGAATATATGTACGAAGGAAGTGGCGGTTTGCAAGAGCGGCAGAGGAGGTGGCAGGCATGGCGCTGGCAGTGGATGACGTCCACGACGAGGGGCTGAAAGCCCGTCTGCTCACCATGGTTGCGGGAGCTGGCCGGGAGGACCTGTGTGCTCTGCCGCTGGAGAGCCTGTTCACGTTGGCACAGCAGGTGATGGGCGAGCTGAAGGACCGGGTGGTGAGTCCAGGCTTCGTGGAGACGCTGGCAGCGGTGAACCTGGAGTCGCCCTCGGGGGCTGACGAGTCCGGGATGACCCTGCCGAAGGTGCAGTCGGAGATCAGGCAGCTGAGCCGTGTGGTGGAGGGCGTCCAGACGGCCGTGGTGGGGCACACCGACCGGGCGTTCAACGACCCGCGGGACCGGCATCGACTGCTCGGATTGCCAGTGGGGAAGAGCGGCTTCCGATCCACGGCTGACTTCCTGGAGCAGACGCAGCAGACCCCTCAACGGGACACCCGTGATCGGGTGAGCCGGGCGGCCCAGCATCTGGCGCCACCGCCGTCGGCAGACGGAGGGGTGCAGGTGGGCAGTGCGCTGCCAGAGGTCTCGAACGCGTTGTGGGACGGGTCTGTGGATCCGTCCGTGGTGGACATGATCACCCGTGCCCTCAACGAGGCCCGGCGTGATGCCGCGAGGGCCGGTGCTCGGCGGGACCTGGTCGAAGAGCTGATCGCCGCCGGTCAGACCCGCCTGATGGTCACAGCCCGTCACGTCTCACCCTCCGCGGTGAAGATCGCGTGCCGGAAGTGGCGCCTGGAGTTCGATCGGGCCATGGAGCGTTCTGGGGCAGAGCAGACCGCCTCGCAGGCCCATCTGGGGCGGAACGCGAAGTTCATCGGTGAGGAGAACGGCCTCTATCTCTGGCATCTGCGTCTGACCCAGGGGCAGCACGAGGTGATGAAGACCGTCACCTCTGCCGGCTCCAACCCCCGTGCGCGCAAGAACCGCGTGGAGACATCCGAGGGGAATGCCTCTGGTGGTCCGGCAGACCAGGGGCTGTTCGACCTGGTCGGCGCAGAGGCACTGGACGCAGACTGTGACGGTGAGGGGTTCTTCACCGCCGCGCCGCCCGAACGGTGGGAGGACCGTCAGCGCCGTGAAGTGGATGCCCTCATCGCGGCCCTGCAGGCGGCACTGACGTTGAAAGACCGCGGTGTTCTTCCCGACGCCGGTGGCGCCAGGCCCCAGGTTCTGGTCACCATCGACTTCGAGACCTTGGCTGGTCGCCTGGCAGCCCATCCGGATCTGCCGCCCCCGCCGGACATCCCGGACAGGCTGGCGGATCAGCATCCGCCAGGGGAGACGAGGGGGCCGGTCATCTCCCACGGAGCGTTCAGCGGGCCGATCGACCCCAGGATCCTCAGGATGTGGGCCTGCGACGCCGACTTGATCCCCGTGGTGCTCGGGGGCGAAGGGGAGGTGCTGGACATCGGCCGGGCACAGAGACCCTTTCCGCCAGCCATCCGCAAGGCGATCATCGCCCGGGACCGAGGATGCGCTGCCCCGGGCTGTGACTTCCCACCCTCCTGGTGCGAAGTGCACCACATCCGGTTCTGGAAGGAGCACTCCGGTCCGACGAGCGTGGACAACGGTGTGCTGCTCTGCTCCCATCACCATCACGCCCTGCACTTTGACCAGCTCGCGATCCACCTGAAGAACGGCGTGCCCTGGTTCGAGGACATCAGCCCCACGGGGCGCATGCAGAACCGAGATGGTGCCGAGCCGGTGCTGCAGAGGAATCCGCTGTGGCACGACTGAAGGGGCCAGGGGAGGGCTCTGCCCGCCGCGACCCGGTGAGCGGTGGGGCCGAGGGCGGTGGGGCTGAGAGCGGTCAGGCGCGTCTGGGGGCAGGCAGGAAGGGGCGGCCCGGACGATCGCACTAGGGTCGGGAGCATGAGCGATGCATACGAACCGCTGCCGGTGGACTGGGATGGGGCCGTCAATGCCTGGAGGGTCCGGCACGGACTGTGGCGGATGGGCCGGGCCGAATGGCTGACTGAGGCCGGCTGGGATGCGCTGGCGCAGGACGGAGTGCGGTCCGTGGTGGACGTGCGCCTGCCCCAGGAGGTCACCCGGCGCGAGACCGATCCGCCGGTGAACGTGATCCCCGATGCCGTGGAACGAGTGCACCTGCCCATCGAGGACCACGAGAACCAGGAATTCCGAGAGCTCTGCTTCCCCTACCTGGACCACCCTCGGTACTACAACGACGCCGTGCGGATCTTCCCGGACAAGGTCGCCGATGCCCTGACGGCGCTGCGTGAACGGTGGGACGCAGGGGGAGTGGTGGTGCACTGCTCTGCCGGGCGAGACCGCACCGGGATGCTCACTGCCCTGCTGCTGCAGCTGCCCGACATCCCGGGTGGGCCCGCCAGCTGGGAGGAACAGGCTGCCGTGTACTCAGCCGCCGTCCGGGGGATCAACGAGCACCACCGGACCTCCGGGATCAAGCACCCCTACGAGTCCTACCAGGCACCGGACGTCCTGGAACCGGCCCTGCAGGACCGGCTGGCCTCACTGAAGTCGTTCCTCGAGGAATGGCCCGGCGAGCGGGTGGCCGAGCTGATGGCCTCCCGGGTGTGACCAGGCGCGGGAGCTCGAACGCACTGACCGGGTGCCGAGGGGGCGTCGGTGCAGCCCGGCAGTCAGGCCGACGGATGGAGTCCAGCGCTGGCGGCTGAGCGAACCGCGCTGCGGAGACGGTCCAGGCGGTCTGAACGCAGTGTCCAGGACTGCCAGTAGAGGGCGACGTCTGCATCGGGGAGATCGGGCAGGCGGACGAGGGAGTCGTCGTCGGGAAGCTGCTGCCATTGGTGCTCGGTGACCATGCCCCAGCCCAGGCCAGCGTGGATGGCCGAGAAGAAGCCGTCGAAGGACGGGACGGTGTGCGCGGGCGGCTGTAACTGGATGCCCACGGTCCGCAGGGCCTGGCGCTGCAGATCGTCCTTGGCGTTGTACTGGACCATCGGCAGGGTGGCGTAGTCCGGAGCTGAGCCAGCCCCCGTGCCGCGGCGCCCCAGGAGCGTGACACTGGCCACCGGCAGGTAGCGCATCCGGCCCAGCCGCTCGATGCTGCAGCCATGCACCGGGGAGGGGTCAGCAGTGATGGCGCCCAGCACCTCCCCGCGTCGCAGCAGCGTGGCGCTGTGGTCCTGGTCCTCCACGTGCAGATCCAGCAGCACGTCCGCCCAGTCCGCGGCCTCCCGCAGGACCGGCACGAACCAGGTGGCCAGGGAATCGGCGTTGACCGCCACCGGCAGACGCGTGCGACTGTCGGCATCGGCACCCAGCCGATGCAGGGTGTCGGCCTGCAGGAGCTGGATCTGACGCGCCATCTGCACCAGGGCGACCCCGGCCTCCGTGGGAACGCACGGCACCGAGCGCTGCACCACCACCTGGCCCACCGAGGCCTCCAGTGCCTTGATCCGCTGGCTCACCGCCGACGGGGTGAGGCGCAGCAGATCGGCCGCGGCCTCGAAGGTCCCCTCATCCACGATCGCCGTCAGGGCCCGCAGCTGCTCGAGGTTCATGAAGCAACGCTAATGCACCTGCAGAATCATTCGTTTGTCTCAGGTACGGCACCGGCATAGATTTCAGCACCATGTGGACCACCTGGACTGCCGGACTGCTCACCGGCCTCGCACTGATCGTGGCGATCGGAGCGCAGAACGCCTTCGTGCTCCGGCAGGGCATCCGCCGCGAACACGTGGGCGTGGTGGTGCTGGTGTGCCTGCTCAGCGACGCCCTGCTGATCCTGACCGGAACGGCGGGGATCGGGGTGATCGTGGAGAAGGTGCCCGTGGTGCTGGAGATCCTGCGCTGGGGCGGGGCGGCCTACCTGATCTGGTTCGCGGTGCAGTCCGTCCGTTCAGCGTTCAGCCCCACGTCGCTCACGCCGGAGAAGCCGCGGTCCAAGGGCTCGGTGCTGACCACCACGCTGGCCCTGACCTATCTGAACCCCCACGTCTACCTGGACACCGTGGTGCTGCTGGGCAGTCTGGCCAACCAGCAGGGGCCGGACCTGCGCTGGGTGTTCGCCGGCGGCGCCGTGGTGGGCAGCATCGTCTGGTTCAGCGCCCTGGGCTACGGTGCCCGCGCGCTGGCCCCGGTGCTGGACCGGCCCCGTGCCTGGCAGATCGTGGACCTGGTGATCGCCGCGGTGATGCTCGCGCTCGCCGTCAGCCTCATCCTGCGCTGAGTGCCGGCCAGCCCGGTCAGCGGTATCCTGGATCCGGCGCCGGATCTGAGGGCGCCCCGCGCGGGACGGCCCGTCGCGGACACCTGTGGACGGGGACGACCCCGTGGAACAGGTGCCCGCCGATGTCACAGACCCACACCCACTCCCGCATCCTCACCCCCATCGCCCTGGTGCGTCTCGCGCTCGGCTGGGGCGCCGTCGTCGTGCTGGCCCTGTCCGGACCGCTGCTGGAGCCGCCGGTGGCCACGCCCCTGCTGGTGAGCGCGCTCGCAGTGATCATCGGGGTGATCGTGCTGTGCTCCTTCGGCGTGGTGAAGGAGGCCGAGCAGCTGGCGCACCGGCTCGGCGACCCGTACGGGACCCTGGTGCTGACGCTGTCGATCGTGCTGATCGAGGTGGTCCTGATCTCCGCGGTGATGCTCGGCCCGGGGGAGCACACCACCATCGCCCGCGATTCGGTGATGGCGGTCTCGATGATCATCCTCAACGCGGTGGTCGGTGCCTCGCTGCTGGTCGGCGGACTGCGCCACGGGGACCTGCGGATCAACAGGACCGGCACCTCGTCCTACCTCGCGCTGCTGGTCCCGCTGCTGGCCGTGGCCCTGGTGCTGCCGGTGATGATCGGCCAGGGCGGTGCCTACACGGGCGGTCAGGCCATCACGGTCATCGTGCTCACGCTGGCGCTGTACGCGTTCTTCCTGGTGCGGCAGATGGGTGTACAGGCGGGGGACTTCCGCGAGGTGACGGTGGTGCCGCCCAGCGGTGCCGTGGGGGTCACGGCCACCTCGCGGCCAGCCATCCGCAGCGTGATTGCCGAACACCGCAGCGAGATCCTTGCCCGCGTGGGTCTGCTGGTGGCCACGTGCTGCTCTCGCACGACATGTCCGCCCTGCTGGACGACGGCCTGGGCCGCACCGGCGCACCGGTGGCGCTGACCGGACTGCTGATCGCCGTGATCGTCTTCCTGCCGGAGTCGATCACCTCGGTGCGGGCGGCGCTGGCCGGAGAGGCCCAGCGAGTGGTGAACCTCTGCCACGGCGCACTCGTCTCCACCGTGGGCCTGACCATCCCGGCCGTCCTGGTGATCGGCATGCTCACCGGGCAGACCGTGGTGCTGGCCGAGTCTGCCGCGAACCTGGTCATGCTCGGTGTGACCCTGCTGCTGTCCGTCACCACCCTGGCTGCCCGGCGGGTGACCGCGCTGCACGGCGCCGCGCACCTGGTGGTCTTCGCCGTCTACGTGCTCGTCCTGTTCTCCTGACGGGGCAGAGAAGGCGAAGGCCCGACGACGGCCGCACGGGGCGTCGTCGGGCCTTGGCTTCTGCTGGTGGCCGGGTGAGGCGAGGCGGGAGGTCTCCCGCGCTCACGTCACTGGGCCAGGAAGCCGCCGTCCACCACGAACTCGGCACCGGTGATGAAGGAGGCATCGTCCGAAGCCAGGAACAGCAGGGCTGCGGCGACCTCCTCTGGCTGGCCCACGCGCTTCAACGGTGCGGCGTCGGCGAGCATCTGGCGGTCGGTCTCACCCAGGATGGGGGTGTCGATGAAGCCCGGGTGGATGGAGTTCACGCGCACGCCGGCCGGAGCGAAGCCCAGGGCGTTGTTCTTGGAGAAGGTGCGCACGGCGCCCTTGGCGAAGGCGTAGGCGGGGGAGGTGCCGAAGCCGCCGGCGATGCCGAAGATCGAGGAGGTGTTGACCACGGAGCCCTGGGACTTCTTCAGCTCGGCCTCGGCGGCCTTGGTGCCCAGGAACACGGAGGTCTGGGTGATGGCGATGACGCGGTCGTAGGTCTCCTTGGAGGTCACGTCCAGCGGTTCGTTGTCCCCGATGCCGGCGTTGTTGGCCAGGAAGTCGATGCCGCCCATGACCTCCACGGCCTTCGCGACGGCGTCAGTCCAGGCCTGCTCGTCAGAGACGTCCAGGTGGTGGTAGAAGGCCTTGCCGCCGTCCTCGGTGATCTCTCGGACCACGGCCTCGCCCAGCTCATCCGGCACGTCGGCGACCATCACGTGGCCACCCTCAGCGGCGTAGTGACGGCCGCTGCCTTGCCGATGCCGGATGCGGCGCCGGTGATGATGGCGCGCTTGCCCTCGAAACGTCCTGCGAACTCGGTCATGGTGACTGCGCCTTGATAGTGGGTATCTCGGGAGGCCTGTCTGGTCTCTCACTGGTTCACACTTGAAGTAGCTCTGGAGTATTCCGACAGGCTCTCGGTCCATTCTTGCCGGGATGCGGCCGCCGTGGGTGGCGGAAGGGTGAACAGTGCGCCGGGTTCGTAGGATCAGGGGTGTGAACGCCGCCGACGCTGCCGAGATCACCTCCGTCCCCCTGGCCGGGCGCCTGGTGGCGCTCGAACCGCTGAGTCCGGAGCACTGTGACGGGCTGCAGGAGGCGGTCCGGGACGGGCGTCAGTGGGAGCTCTGGTACACCTCGGTGCCGGAACCGGAGGGCATGGCGGCTGAGATCGAGCGGAGGCTGGGTCTGCAGGAGGCCGGCACCATGATCCCGTACGCCACGCGCCGCCTGGCCGACGGAGCCCTGATCGGGATGACCACCTTCATGAACATCGACCGCGCCATCCCCCGGCTGGAGATCGGATCCACCTGGAATGCGGCCTCCGCCTCTGGCAGCGGCACCAACGCCGAGTCCAAGCTGCTCATGATGACCCGAGCGTTCGAGGTCTGGGGTGTGGTCGCCGTGGAGTTCCGTACCGACTGGATGAACCTGCAGTCCCGGACCGCCATCGAGCGGCTGGGTGCCAAGCGCGACGGGGTGCTGCGCCAGCAGGCCCAGCGCGACGGCTACGTGCGGGACACCGTGGTCTACTCCGTGGTCGCCGCCGAGTGGCCCGCGGTGAAGAAAGGGCTGGAGTTCCGTGTGGAGCGCGCCGCGCGGCGCGACTGACGGACTCGCGCTCCCCGTTACGATCATCGAATCCCGACGAGGGGACCGGACGCGGCAGGAGGCCGAGATGATCGAGACCACCACGGTGGATGGAGTCCCTGTCTTCTGGACGACGACGCCGGGCCGGCTCAGTGCCAACCTGTACTTTCGCGTGGGAGCAGCGGATGAGACCTATGGGGCTCTGGGCATCTCACACCTGATCGAGCACCTCGCCTTCCACTGGGAGGAGGATTTGGATCCGGACTCGAACGGCAGCACGAACCCCCAGACGACCGAGTTCTGGGTCGAGGGTTCGCCGGAGAAGGTCGTTCGCCAACTTGATCAGATCTGCGCCAGCCTGACCGCCCTGGCGGATGGGACATTGCCGGCCGAGGCGATCGAGCGAGAGAAGAAGGTGCTGATCGCCGAGGGCGGCACATCGCTGGGTGAGCCCTCAGTGGGCGAGGCGCTCACCGCGCGGTTCGGGCTCGAGCGCCACGGACTGGCCGGGATCCCTGCCGCACTGCTGGCCAACATCACCGTGGACGAGGTCCGCAGCTGGACGCGCACCTACTTCACCCGTGGCAACGCCGTCCTGACGCTCACCGGTCCGCCGCCCGAGGGGCTGGGTCTGCGCCTGCCGCCAGGGGTGAGGCATCCCGTCCCGGACACTGTCGATCCGGTGCCGGCCCTGCCCGGCGAGTACATCTCCGGCGGGGACGAACTCGTCCTCTCCTTCGCCGTCCCCGGCGCGAGCACTGCCGACGACGCCCTGGCGGGGCTGGTGGTCGCGGTGCTGGAGCGGCGTTCCTTCCGTACCCTGCGGCGAGAGTCGGGGCTGATCTACGGCATCGACTCCGGCGTGTTCCTGGCACAGCGAGACGGCGTGTTCATCTGCACCGTCCGCGTCAAGCCGGAGCACGCGGGGGAGGCCGCACGGGCAGTGGTGCAGATCCTGCGTGACCTGCGTGATCAGGGCTTGGATGAAGCCGAACGAGCGGCCGCGGTCCAACGGACCCTCGATGCGCTCGACCGGCCTCAGCATGCCGAAGCGGAGCTCTACGACCAGGCGGTCAGTCACCTGACGGGACGGCCGAGTCAGACGGTCGAGCAGATCGCCGAGCAGATGCGGGTGGTCACCCGGCCGGATTTGGCACGCTATCTCGCACTGTTGGACGAGACCCTCCTGGTCGGCGCGCCCACGGAGGCCTACCCGGAGGATGCTGAGCCTGGTCGCCCCGGGCTGATCGCTCCCTTGCTGGGCCCGGTGCCGGGTCCGGAGATCCGGGGGAAGGACTTCCCGGTGAAGCTGATGGCACGCCTGGCGGGAGCCCCCAAGCGCCTGCGACTGACCGTGGGGGAGGTCGGCGTCTGCTTGGATGACGGCAACG
This sequence comes from Micrococcus sp. IITD107, assembly GCF_041927415.1. Classification (NCBI taxonomy): domain Bacteria; kingdom Bacillati; phylum Actinomycetota; class Actinomycetes; order Micrococcales; family Micrococcaceae; genus Micrococcus; species Micrococcus sp. IITD107. The sequence continues at coordinate 104,328 of NZ_JBHFFN010000002.1, forward strand.
TCCGGCAGGTCCAGGTCTGGGAGGATGTCGTGGCCCTGGAATGGGGGGAGAGCGATCCTGAGTTCCCGCTGCTGCAGGTGGTGGGGCGCAACGGGCAGGTGGTGGAGATCCCGGTCGCCGCTCTGAAGGGCGGGGATGCGGCCGTCCAGCTGATCCAGGAGCATGTGCCCAGCCGTCTTCAGGTCCTTCGCAGTGCCTCGGGGGAGGGCTCGAAGACCGAGGCTTGAGCGCCGCCGTCTCGACCTGGAGAACCGAAGCCGAACCGTGACCTGATCCCTCTAGGCAGATGGCCTACTGAGTATGCATACTCGGAATACATCCTCGGTATGCAATCGAGGAGGCATTCGTCAGGAGGCATCATGTCGGTCAAGCACAGCCTGCTCGCCTTGCTCACCCAGGGCCCGCGCTACGGCTATCAGCTGCGCTCCGAGTTCGAGGAGCGCACCGGCGCCACCTGGCCGCTGAACATCGGGCAGGTCTACACCACCTTGGACCGGCTGGAACGGGACGGTCTGGTGGAGGACACCGGCGACGACGGCGAGGGCCACCGTGTCTACGCCATCACCGATGCGGGGCGGACGGAGGTGGCCGACTGGTTCACCCAGCCCGCCACCCCGTCCACCCCACCGCGCAACGAGCTGGCCATCAAGCTGGCCATCGCCGTGACCACCCCGGGGGTGGACGTCGAACGGGTCATCCAGGCCCAGCGGACCTCTACCCTGCGCCAGCTGCAGGACGTCACCCGAGCCAAACGGTCCGTGTCTGAGGATGCCACGGGGACGGAGCTGGCCGGACTGCTGGTGCTGGAGTCGCTGATCTTCACCGCTGAGTCCGAGATCCGCTGGCTGGACCACTGCGAGGCGGCGGTGCTGCGCGCTGCCCGTCACCGGCGGGAGACCACGGAAGACGCTGCCGCCGGCACATCACCGGGACAGGACTCCAGCCCGCGCCCAGTCCCCGCACACTCCACCCCAAAGGGTCGTTGACCGCCATGAGCCACTCCACTCCCACGGACCATCACGGGGACGGCCACGATCGCCTGCCCGAGCATGACCGACCCGGCACCCACCACGGCTCACCGGGCATGCCGCGCCGGCAGATCCTCGAGCTGCGCGGGGTCTCCAAGACCTACGGATCCGGGGCCACCACCGTGGCCGCCCTGCGCGAGGTGGACCTGACCGTCCACGCCGGCGAGTTCGTGGCCGTCATGGGCCCCTCCGGATCCGGGAAGTCCTCCCTGCTCGCCCTCGCCGGCGGGCTGGACCACGCCACCGCAGGGGAGGTCTACGTCCGCGGGACGCCGCTGGGACGGATCGGCCTGGCCGAGAAGGCGAGGCTGCGTCGTCGGGCCGTGGGGTACGTGTTCCAGGACTACAACCTCATCCCCACGCTCACAGCCGTGGAGAATGTGGCCCTGCCGTTGGAGCTGGACGGGGTCACACCGGGCAAGGCCCAGCGCCGGGGCAAGGACGCGCTGCGGCAGGTGGGGATCGAGGACCTGGCCGGCCGGTTCCTGGACGAGCTCTCCGGAGGACAGCAGCAGCGCGTGGCGATCGCCCGGGCGATCGTGGGGGAGAAGTCGCTGATCCTGGCCGATGAGCCCACCGGCGCGCTGGACTCCGTCACCGGTGAGGAGATCATGGGCGTGCTGCGCCGCCGGGCCGACTCCGGTGCCGGCGTGGTCCTGGTGACGCACGAGGCCCGCCACGCCGGCTGGGCCGACCGCGTGGTGTTCCTGCGGGACGGCCGCGTGGTGGACGAGACCCAGGCGGACCGGGACCCGCACGCCCTGCTGACCGGGAGCCGGCCATGAGCACCGGCGTCCAGGACCGCGCGTCCACGCCCGGCGGGGGACCGGAGGCGGGAGTCCCGACGGCGGGAGGAGACGGAGTGGACCTGGCCCCGCGCGCTGGGGGCAGGGCGGGGTCTCGGCGTGCCGCCGCGCGGATGGCGGCCCGGGACCTGCGCCGGCACCCGTGGCGGACGCTGCTGGTGCTGCTGCTCATCGGTCTGCCGGTGTTCGGTGTGGCGTTCGGGTCCACCCTGGTGGCCTCCACGTCCCTGCCCACGGACGGGGAGCGGTTGCACCGCCAGCTCTGGGGGTTCGACGGCGTCATCCAGGCCTCGGGGGACCAGGCCCACTATCAGGCGCCGGATGAGATGTACACGGTGGACGCCGAAACGCTCACCCGGCGAGGGCTGGACCTCCAGCCGATCGACGCCGCCGCCGAGCGTCATCCGGTGTGTCCGGACGGCCAGGAGCTGGAGCGTCAGGACGCGGGGTTCCCCGGGTGGGCAGAGCCGGCCTGTTCCGTGGAGGAGGCCGCCGGCCACGTGCTGGGCGGCGGCGGAGAGCAGATCCCGGTCCGCTCGGTCCAGGTGGAGGCGGAGACCTCAGGTGCGTCCATCCCGGTCTGGGTGCACATCGCCGACTTCTCTGACAGCCGTCTGGTGGGAGAGGGGAGGCGGTTCGACCTGGTGGACGGGGAGGTCCCGGCCCCGGGTGCGGCGCTGGCCAATCCCGCCCTGCGTGAGGCGTTGGCGGAGGCCGCCCAGCGTGCCGAGACTCGCGGCGCCGAGCCGGTGGCCACCGACCGGGTGGACCTGGCCGCAGACGGCTCCACCACGGAGCTGCGCCTGGCCGGGACCATGTCCGACCGGATGGACGACTGGTCCACGATCACGGATCTGCTGTTCCGGCAGGACCACACCGAGCCGGGGATCTTCGTCCAGGCCGGAACGCCCGCCGCGGAGGTCTTCGAGACCCAGGCGGACACCACCGTGTACCTCTCCGGACAGGTGCCCCAGGACTACAGCGCGGTCCGGGCCCTCAACCGGGCCGGATTCGTGGGGATCTACCACCCCGTGGCCACCGCGGACACACAGATCCACGAGGTCTTCGCCGGGGCATGGGGCTCCGAGGTGGACTGGATGACCGTCCTGCCGCCCCTGCTGCTCGGTGTCCTGGCCCTGGCGGAGACCGGGCTGCTGGCCGGAGCCGCGTTCGCCGTGGGCGCCCGGCAGCAGCGGCGGGCCACCGCACTGCTCTCCGTGACCGGCGCAGAGCCGGCCACGCTGCGTCAGACCATGGTGTTCAGCGGCCTGTGGTGCGGGCTGATCGCCGTGGTGGCGGGCGCGGCCACGGGCGTGCTGGCCGGCTGCGCGGTGGTGTGGGCGGCGCGGAGACCGGGCGTGCTGGTCTACGGGCCCCATGTCCCCTGGTGGGTGGTCCTGGGCGCGATGGTGCTGGGAGTGGCCTGCGCCGTCGTCGCGGCCTGGATCCCTGCCCGCGCCGTGGCCGGGCAGGACGCCTGGGCGGCCATCAAGGGTGCCAGCGGGGAGAGGACGCCGGTGCGCCGCGGGATCCTGGTGGCCGGTGCCGTGCTGGCCGGCCTGGGTCTGGCCACGGTGCTGGGGGCCACTCTGTACGGGATGTCCATCCCCACCATGGGGGAGCTGATGTCGGCGGTGCCGGACCTGGTGCTGCTGCTGATCGGCGGGACGTTCGTGCTGCTGATCGGCGTGCTCCTGCTGGTCCCGTGGATCGTGGCCCTGGCCTCCCGGGCGGCCGGCCGGCTCCCGGTGGCGCTGAGGATCGCCGCTCGGGACGCCCACCGCAACCGCAGCCGCACGGTGCCCATCACTGCCGCCGTGGTGGCCGCCACCGCCGTGGGGACCGTGGTCATGACCAGCATGGCCCTGGGCATGGGGGACCGGGAGCAGTATTCGCGCGGCGCCCCGGACGAGCGGACCGCCGGCGTCTACGTCTCTGACCCGGAGGACATCCAGCGTCAGCTGGACTACGAACGGCAGCACTACAACCCGGACATGACCGCCGAGATGATGGGCCTGTACACGGGCGGGCCCGAGGGGATCCTGGCGCAGGTGCAGGCCGCCCGAGCCCTGCCCGGGGCGCCCCGGCTGACCCAGAGCTGGACCCTGCACGGCCCCGCCCAGGACTGCCCGCAGTCCTACTCCTCGGACTGCTTCGAGTTCGTCCCGCTGTATCCGGAGGGCTCCCAGTGCCACCTGCCGATCCCGGACGCGGACGAGGAACTGGCGCGCCGGGAACAGATGCAGGAGCGGCTGTTCCAACGCTCCCGCCAGGTCAGCCGGGCCTGCGGAGGGCGAGGCGGATCCTATGACAGCGGGTACTTCAGCACCACTCCCCTGGACGGGATCCTGGTGGTGGACACCGACCGCCCGGAGACCGTGCCGCTGCCCGTGCTCCACGACGACCCCGGCCTGGTCCGCGCGCTGGAGCAGGGGCAGGCCGTGGTGTTCGACCAGGAGTTCATGGAGGTGGACGGCACCGTCACACTCGGCGAGTTCACCATGGACCCCAGCAGCGTGCCGGGGATGACGCCGATCGAGTACGACGAGGAGCTGATGGGCCCCCTGGCGCCGGGACAGGAAGGGCTCTCTGGCAGCGCCCTCGAGGGCCGGAACCCGATCTGGGCACCGGAGCGGACCGTCACCCTGGACGCCGTGCGGGCCGACCCGCTGCCCGGAGACACCCCGCTGCTGGTCATCCCCGTCAGCGCTCTGGACGGGCTCGAACAGCGGATGGAACTGCAGACCCTGCTGATGGAGTTCAGCGAGCCCATCACGGAGGCCCAGGCGAACCTGCTGAATGACGAGCTCGCGCAGGACCACCTGGTCGTCAGCACGCTCTCCACCGGCCAGTCCCAGGTCCTGGTGCTCTGGGGTCTGACCGGGCTGATGGGGCTGATCGTCATCACGGTGGCCGGCATCACCACCGGTCTGGCGCTGGCGGACGCCCGCCGGGACCACACTGTCCTGTCCTCGATCGGAGCCAACCCGGGGACCCGGAAGTCCATGGCGGCGGCCCAGACGTTCACGGCCTCCCTGCTGGGCACCGTGCTGGGCGTGCCGGTGGGCGCGCTGGCCGTGATCGGGATCGGGCTGGTGCAGGACGGGGAGGCCGCATGGGTCCCCTGGCCGCAGCTGGCACTGCTGGTGGTGGGCGTCCCGCTGCTGGCCGCGGCGATCACCTGGCTGGTGGTGCCGGGACGGCTGCCCGTCCGTCAGGCCGACCGGGACTGACACTCGGTGCGCCACGGCCCCGGTGAGCCTCCCTCAGGAGGCCGCCGGGGCCGTCGTCGGGACCTGTGTCAGACCTGCTGCGCCGAGCCTGCGGCGCTCGCCGCGCCCGCCGTCAGCTCCGTGGCGCCCAGCGCGGTGAGGATGAACGCGTAGTCCCACGCGCGGTCCTCCCAGGCGCGGTAGCGGCCCGAGGCCCCGCCGTGACCGCCGTCCATCTCGGTCTTGAGCAGCACCGGGGAACCGCCCTCGGCCAGCGGCGTGGACTGGTCCGAGGTGACGGTGCGGCGCAGCTGCTGGACCCACTTGGCCGGCTCCACGTAGAGCACGCGGGTGTCGTTGAGCGAGGTGACGGCGGCGATGGCGGGGTAGTCCACCGCGCGCACGTTCTCGTACGGCGTGTAGGCCTGCATGTACCGGTAGACCTCAGGGTCTTCGATCGGGTTGCCCCACTCCTCCCACTCCAGGGCGGACAGCGGCAGATCCGGATCCAGGATGGAGGTCAGGGCGTCCACGAACGGCACCTGGGCCACGCAGGCGCGGTAGAGCTCCGGGGCCAGATTGACTACGGCGCCCATCAACAGTCCGCCGGCCGAACCGCCCATGCACGCGATCCGGTCCGGGTCCACCCAGCCGGACTGCGCCACGAACCGGGTGGCGTCCACGAAGTCGGTGAAGGAGTGGTTCTTGGTCAGCTTCTTGCCGTCCTCGTACCATCCCCGGCCCAGCTCGCCGCCGCCGCGCACATGGGCCACCACGTACACCACGCCGCGGTCCAGCAGCGAGAGCCGGGTGGCCGCGAAGCCGGGGTCCATGGAGATCTCGTAGCTGCCGTACCCGTAGACCAGGCAGGGGTTGGAGCCGTCCCATTCCACATCGCGCCGCCGGATCACGGTCAGCGGGATGCGCACGCCCCCGGCTGAGGGGTCCGTGGCGGTGTGCTGGCTCTGCGCCGGAGCCCACCACCGCTCCACGAGGTACTGCTCCGGGTCGTACTGCGGCACCTCGACCTGACGGCGCAGGTGCACGGTGCCGTCCTCGACCGCATAGTCCAGGATCTGGGTGGGCGTGACCCAGGAGGAGTAGCCCAGCCGCAGGAACGGCGACTCGAACGGGGCCTGGCCCAGCTCGCAGGAGTACAGCTCCTCGTCGAAGTCCGGCTCCACCGGCGCGGCCTGGTCTGCAGTGCCCAGCCCGGCCAGCGGCATCACCAGCACCTTGGGCGTGGTGTCCCGCCGCGCTGAGATCACCAGGTGGGTGGCCGTGACCTCCGCGCCGTCCACCTTGGTGGTGGCATCATGCCCGACGACGCCCCGCCAGGTCCGCGGGTCGGTCACCGTCTCGCGGTGGGCCAGGGAGATCATGTTGTTCGGCGCGTGCGCGGGCGTGGGGGAGGGGGTGGCGAAGTCCTTGTTGTGCACGATCACGTAGTGCCGTCCGGGGCCGGAGCCGGTGTCCAGGGTGACCGGCTCGACGCCGTGCAGCATCCCGTGGGAGCGGTCCACCAGCAGGCGCACCGGGCCCAGGGGCTGCTCCGGCGACGCGGGCAGGTCCACGGCGTGGGTCTCGGCGATCTCGGAGTTGCCGATCGAGATGACCAGTTCGGTCCGGTCCGCAGCGAGGCCGAAGCCGCACCACATGCCCGGATCACTCTCCTCGAGCAGCAGCTGGTCCTGGGCGGGGTCGGTGCCCAGGGTGTGCGCCAGGATCCGGTACGGACGCCAGGACTCATCCGGGACGGCGTAGAACACGCGCGTGCCGGAGCGGTCGAAGGTCAGGCCGGCGGCGATCCCGGGGACGGTGTCCGGCAGGTCCTGACCGGTGCTGAGATCGCGGATGCGCAGGGTGTAGCGCTCGTCGCCCGTGTTGTCCGTGGCATAGGCCATGCGGGTGCCGTCCGGGGAGACGGCCAGGCCGCCCAGGGAGAAGAAGGGCTGGCCTGCGGCCTCGGCATTGCCGTCCAGGATGACCTCTTCGCCGGGCACCGGGACGCCACGCTCGATCACCGGCGGCGTCCAGTCGGCGGTGAGGTCCCCGGTGTCCTGTGCGGCCACGCGGCAATGCACGGCGTACTGCTCACCCTCCACGGTCCGCACGAAGTACCACCAGCCGTCCTTGCGGGAGGGCACGGACAGATCGGTCTCCACGGTGTGGGACTTGATCTCCTGGAAGATCGCGGTGCGCAGCTCCTGCTGGTCGGCGGTGAGGGCGTCCGTGTAGGCGTTCTCCGCGTTCAGGTGGGCGATGACCTCGTCGGACTCCTTGGCGCGCAGCCAGTCGAAGTCGTCGGTGAAGGTGTGGCCGTGGTGGGTGCGGTCCACGGGGCGGGACTCGGCGACCGGGGGAGCGGGGGCGGTGTTCGGGGTGGCCGGGGTCTGAGCGTCAGGAACAGAGGTCATGCGTTCCATTCAAACGCATCCGGTCAAACCTGGGGCTCGGCCGGTTCCTCCACGCTCTCCGTCAACGCAGAGAGGAACTTGGCGACGGCGGCCAGCTCGTCCGGGGTCAGTGCCTCGGTGGCGGCCAGCATGCGCTCGTGCATGGCGCCCAGGGTCTCGCGCACCTCGTGGTCGCTCTGGGTGGTGGGCTCGATCGCCACGGACCGCCGGTCATCCGGATGGGGGACGCGGCGAACGTGACCGCTCTTGACCAGGCGGTCCACCAGGGCGCTGGCGGAGGCTGCGGTGATCTCCAGAGCTGCGGCCAGGTCGCGCTGGCGCATCAGCTGACCGGACTGATGGGTGCGCAGCAGCAGACGGATGGCGATCAGGTCGGTCTCGCCCATGCCCATGGACCCGCGGGTGCGCACGCGCATCCGGCGTTCGGCCTCGCGGTAGCGGCGCAGAAGGTTGAGCACGTCCACCGGCTCAGGAGTACTGCCGGGGTACCAGTATCCGGAGGGCGGCTTGGCGGCTTGCGACTCACCCGTGTCGGCTCGGTCACTCATGGCGACACCTCCCGCCAGTTCTGTGTAGTCTGTCTAACAGATAGATTATCAAATGGATGTTTGAGGGCCATCTGCCCCGGACCGCAGTCCCACACCCCGTGCGATCTGCCTGAGTAGAACTGAGCATGACCGTGACTGTGGACACCCCGCCACTGACATCGGTGGACATCTCCTCGGCCTGGACCACGCGGATGGGCCGTCTGGCCCGCAGCGCCTCGCGCGCCGCGCTGGTCCTGCCCGGAGTGGATGCCGCCGAGGTGCAGATCACGGGCTCCCCGTCTGCTCCAGTGCTGCACGTGGACTGCGCCGTCCGGGGCGCCGAGGCTCTGGACAGGGTGACGGAACGGGTCACCCTGTCCATCGTCCACAGTCTCGAGGAGTTGATCGGCGTCGGATTCGCCGAACGCCACATCACCGTTCGCCACGTCCAGCTCGCCTGCTGAGGCCACGGGCCGGATCACTCCAGACCGAAGATCCCGCGGAACACGCCCATGCCGAAGAACACCACGAAGGCCGCCGCCACCACCCACAGCAGTGGGTGCACCTCTCGCGCCCGTCCCTGAGCCGTGCGGATGACCGCGTAGGCGATCATGCCGGCGCCGATCCCGTTGGCGATCGAGTAGGTGAACGGCATCAGGATGAAGGTCAGGAACGCCGGGAACGCCGCACCCCAGTCGGTCCAGTCGATCTGCACCACCTGGGTGGCCATCATGAATCCGACCACCACGAGCGCCGGGGCCACTGCCTCGAAGGGGACCAGGTGGATCAGCGGGGTGAGGAACATGGCGATCAGGAACAGCACGCCGGTGACCACGGAGGCGAAGCCGGTCCGAGCGCCCTCGCCGATCCCGGTGCCGGACTCCACGAAGATCTGGTTCGCCGAGCCGGAGGCACCACCGCCGCCGGCCACGGCCAGGGCGTCCACCATCAGCACCCGGTTCAGGTCGGGGATCTCGCCCTTCTCATCCACGTTCCCGGCCTCGCGGGCCAGTCCCACGGAGGTGCCCATGGCATCGAAGAACACCGAGAGGAGAATGGCGAACACCAGCAGTGCGGCCATGATCGGGCCCACCTGGCTGAACGCGGCCAACAGGTCGGCCTGACCGATCAGGGACAGGTCCGGGGCGGCCCACTCCGGGAAGGACGGGGCCACCAGGGACCAGCCCAGCGGGTTGACGTTGCCCTCGGCGTCCACGGACGGGCCGATCCGGAACACCGCCTCCAGGATGTTGGCCAGCACGGTGGCGACCACGATCCCGATCAGAATGGCCCCGCGCACCTTGCGGATCACCAGCACTGAGGTCACCAGCAGGCCGACCACGAACACCACCACGGGCCAGCCCTCGAGCTCGCCGCCGGTGCCCAGGCCCACGGGGACGGTGGTCCCTGCGGCATCCGGCAGGCGGCGCACGAACCCGGCGTTGACCAGGCCGATCAGCGCGATGAACAGGCCGATGCCCACCACGATCCCGGTCTTGAGCGCATCCGGCACCGCGTTGAACACGGCACGCCGGAACCCGGTGGCCACCAGCAGCACCATGACCAGTCCGGCCAACACCACCAGGCCCATCACGGCGGGCCAGGTCAGGTTCTCGGTGGTGGCGATGGAGATGGCCACCAGCGCGTTCACGCCCAGCCCGGCCGCCAGCGCGAAGGGGTGCCGGGCCCACACGCCCATGGCGATCGTGGCCACGCCAGCCACCAGGGCGGTGACAGCGGCGACCTGGGGAATGCCCAGGGTCGCCCCGGTGGAGTCCGGGCCGGAGAGCACCAGCGGGTTGAGCACGATGATGTAGCTCATCGCCAGGAAGGTGGCCAGCCCGCCGCGGATCTCCTGGGCCACGGAGGATCCGCGGTGGGAGATCAGGAAGTAGCGGTCCAGCCCGTTGCGCGGCTGGGCCGGCACGGCATTGACGGTGTCGGTGGAGGCCGGACCGCCTCCGCGGCCGGATCCGTCCCGACGACGGCCAGCCGGGTCGGCCTCGGCGGTCACCGCAGGATGCGGGGCCGGGTGAGGGGAGTCGCCGGGGCGCTGAGGATCAGGGACGGAAGGGTGCGAGGAGCTCTCGTCGATCGGCATGGGCTCATGGTACCGAGGGGTGGCACCGGACCCTCCCGATCACCCTTCGATGTCCTGCTCGGGCTCATCCCACCGCCGACCGATCCTTCCGATCCTCACCCAGTCTTGCCGAGGGAGGATCCTCTAGGCCAGCCAGCCTGCGGCTCCCATCAGGACGACCAGCAGACGTGCCAGCTCCTCGGGCTGCGCCTCGGCTGCCGTCTCCCAGAGGTCGGGGTCTGCGAAGAGAGCACCGTCTGGCTCTTGGGCGTCCAGCACCACGGACACGCTGTCGCTCACAGCCAGTCCAGGGTCGTCCCAGAAGTGGAGGAAGCGCGGGGGTGTCCACCAGGTACTCGGTGTAGGTCTGGCCCTTGAAGCGGGAGTCGTTCGTCTGCAGCACCTGGGCGCGGAGCGGGACGGAGTTCTCCACCAGCTCCGCCCGCCGCAGATGATCCGCTCGGGCGCACCACAGGATGAGGACGCAGATGCCCACGGCGAGCACAGGAATCGCAGCAGCGACCAGGCGACGGATGCCGTCCGGTGGAGTCATCCGTACCAGTCCTCTGCGCAGCCTGGCGCTCAGTCGTTCCCAGGTCTCGGGGACCAGGTGGTACGTCAATACACCGGCCGCGGAACCGGCGAGGAGCAGTCCTGCTCCCACGGCGGCGACCTCCACGAGCGGCTCTCGCTGCCAGGGGCGGTGGGAGCCGACGGCGATGACAGTTCCGGGGTCGTGCGGATGGAGGACGACGGGGATCCGCGAACCGGGACAGGCCTGGAACCCCTCCAGCCAGCTGGTGTCCACGGCGGCCAGACGCCCGTGCACCTCGACGTGGTAGTCGATGCTCAAGTCCTCGATGGCGGTCTGCCGGACCACCTCGGCTTGGATCACCGGTCCGGCATTGACCACACGGGCCGTGCCCACGTACCACCCGATCAGTCCCAGGGGGAGCCCGATCAGCACCAGGGCGGACAGGGCGATCAACGCCAGGGCGAGGCGTCGTCGCCGGGCGAAGGGCATGGTCTCGCTGCCGAAGGGGACGATGTGAGGCCATGGCCCACGCCCTGCGTTCTGCCTGGGCGGGGTGGCCCATGGTCGGAGCAAGATCCTACGGTCGGATCGGCCGATCTCCGTACCGTGTCCTGCGGTGGGATTAGTCTGACTGGCAGTGGCTTGGTGAGGCTCAGCCGCCGCCCGCAGCCGCCGATCCGGACACGCGAACGGAAGGTCCCGTCATGACTGACACCTCAGCCCCGCAGGCGCAACGTGAGGTCGTGCACGGGTGGACGCGCGTCTCCGAGCATGCCTACACCCGCCCACTGGAAGGCTGGAAGGCCAACGTCGGGGTCGTCGTCGGGAAGCAGAGGGCGCTGCTGGTGGACACCGGTGCGGGTCCGGAACAGGCCCAGCGGCTGCTCGGGTTGGTGCGGAACCTGACTGATCTGCCGCTGGTGGTGGTCAATACGCACGCGCACTTCGACCACGTGTACGGCAACGCGTTCTTCGCTGACCCGGAGGCCGGTGGCGCCCAGGAGATCTGGGGGCATGAGGCCGCCGCGGCGTGGATCCGGGAGCACGGCGAGAGCCAGCGCACCGAGGTGGCCGACCTGGAGCCGCAGTTCGCCTCCGCTGAGGGGCCGCATGCCCAGATCCTGGCGCCCACGCGGACCATCGGTTCCGCACCTCAGGACCTGGACCTGGGCGGGGTGACCGCCACCCTGTTCCACCTGGGCCGCGGGCACACGGACGGGGACCTGCTGGTGGGCGTGGACAACGTGGTCTTCGCCGGGGACCTGGTGGAGCAGGGCGCCGATCCGGCGTTCGAGGGCTCCTGGCCGCGGGACTGGGTGACCGCCCTGCGCAAGCTCTCCGCCCTGCGGGACCTCTACCCGGTGGTGGTCCCCGGTCACGGCGAGGTGGTGGGGATGGACGTCGTGGATGACATGCGCGCCACCATGGGCCAGGCCGTGCGCGTGGCCACCACCGCTGTGCAGCAGGCCGCCACCGACGCCACCAAGGCGGTGCCGATCCTGCCGTACGGTCCCGAACAGGCCCGCGCGCTGATCCGTCGTCTGCGCGCCACCGGCTGACCGGATGACTGGCTCACTCAGACACCCCTTCCGGGACGGACCCCTCGCTCATGCCTTCCAGATCTACGCGCCCTCGGTCATCTACTCCGTGGGGCTGGGAGCCATCACCCCGGCCATCGCCTCCGCGGCGATCGCCCTGGGCGTGGGACTGGCCGTGGCCGCCGCCACCGTCACCCTGGTGGGCCTGGGATCGCTGATCAGCACTGCCCCGGCGGCCCTGGTCGCCTCCCGGTTCGGCGAGCGGCGGACCATCATCGCCTCCGCCTGGCTGGGCACGGCCGGCGCCCTGCTGGGATGGGCCACAGTGGCCGGTTGGCTGCCAGTGGGAACGCTCGCGGCGTCGGACACCGGTGCCCCTCCTGACGGTCCTGACACCACGCGCATGGCCCTCTACATGCTCGCCATCCTGATGGTCGGCGCCGCCGGAGCCGGGTTCAACCTCGCCCGGCAGTCCTATCTGGCCGTGGCGGTGCCCATCACCCACCGGGCACGGGCGATGTCCACCCTGGGCGGGACCATCCGCATCGGCCTGTTCGCCGGACCGTTCATCGGGGCGGCCCTGCAGACCCTGATGGGCCTGCAGGGCGCCTTCGCGGCCGGCGCCGCCTGCATGCTGGTGGCCGCCGTGATCTGCTTCGCCATCCGTGACCTGGAGGCACCGGGCTCCGGTGCGCCGGGCCCCGGAGGTGAGGGGGCGCCGTCGGGAATCTCCGCCACTCCCGGGGGAGAGGGCAGCAGGATCCCGACGCCGGCCCCCACCATGCGCTCGCTGGCTCGCCGGCACTGGCGTGTGCTGGCCTCCGCGGGTGTGGGCGTGCTCTGCCTGTCCGCGGCACGGTCCACGCGCACGGCGGTGGTGCCGCTCTGGGCAGAGCACCTGGGCCTGAGTCCGGCCACCGCCTCGCTGATCTACGGCCTGTCCGGATTCGTGGACCTGATCATGTTCTACCCCTCCGGCCTGCTGATGGACCGGAAGGGTCGACGGGTGGTGGCGGTGAGCTGTCTGGGCGGGATGACCGTGGCGATGGCCCTGGTGCCGCTGACCGGCACGCCCTGGTGGTTCATGGCCTCGGCGATGCTGATCGGGCTCGGCAACGGATTCGGCTCCGGGATCGTGATGACCCTGGGTGCGGACTACTCCCCGGAGGTGGGCCGGCCCAAGTTCCTGGGGCTGTGGCGGCTGCTCTCCGACTCCGGTGTGCTGGCCGGGCCTGCGCTGCTGTCCGTGGTGACGGCCGCGACCGGACTGGCGGCGGGGATCTGGGCGGTGGCCGTGGTCTGCGCGGTGGGCACGGCGGTGTTCGCCGTGGTGCTGCCGAAGGGCCCGGGCCCGGTGGGCGGTCGCGGACGGGACAGCGCGCCGGTCTCCTCAGGCTGAGGCGGGTCAGGCGGAGGGGAGCGGATGGTGGGAGTCGTGGTCCTCGAAGATCATGTATGTCTGGCTGTCCACCACGCCCGGGATGGGCTGGAGCTCGTCGAAGACCACCCGGCGCAGATCGGCGTTGTCCTTGGCGCGCACCAGCAGGACCACGTCCATGTTCCCGCCCACCAGGGAGACGTGCCAGACCTCGGGGATCGCCAGCAGCTGGGCCTTCAGCTCCCGCCAGTTGTGCTGGCGCAGCTTCAGGGTGACATGTGCAGAGGCGCCCAGCCCGGCCTTGACCGGGTCGATCGTGGCGGAGAACCCGGTGATCACGCCGTCCTCCTGCAGGCGGTTCAGCCGGGAGTAGCAGTGCGCCCGGCTGATGTGCACACGCTCGGCCAGGGCAGCCACCGAGAGACGTCCGTCGCGGGTCAGCTCGGTGATGATCGCGCGGTCGATCTGGTCCAGCGTCATGGGTGTCTCCGTTCGGCTCCGGCGGGACGTCAGCCCGTCTCTGTGCGGTTCGTCACAGTAGCAGAGTGTCCATCAGTCTAGGTGTCAGCCGTCAGAAAGTCTCTGCATGCTGGGACACTGCTGAACAAAACGTCCCTGTGACTGAGACTGGGAGCAGACCTGACCAGTCGGCATACCCCCTGGGCGATCCTCGGGGAGCCCCACTGGTCCCGACGCACCCGATCGGCCGCCGCGGCCGGGAAGGACGGGGCACCGTGACAGAGACAGCCCAGACAGCCCAGACCGACCACCCTGACCAGTCCGGACAGACCGACTCCAGCCGGGCGGCCCAGCGCTTCGGCATCTCCTTGGAGGACTACCTGCTGCCCACTCACGGGCGGATCCAGCTGGTGGACCAGGACGGGGCGCTGCTGCCCACCGAGGACCAGGGCACCACGCCTGGCCATGAGTACCCCATGCCCTCGGACGAGGAGCTGCTGGAGGGGTACCGCCACCTGGTGATCGGGCGGCGGGTGAACGACCAGAACTACGCCCTGGTCCGCCAGGGCCGGATGGCCGTCTACCCGTCCTCGCACGGGCAGGAGGCCTCCGAGGTCGCCGCGGCCCTGTGCCTGGAGCAGCGGGACTGGCTCTTCCCCACCTACCGGGACACCGTGGCCGTGCTCGCCCGCGGCGTGGAACCGCTGGAGGTGATGGCCTCCTTCCGGGGGACCTGGCACCAGGGGTATGACCCCCATGAGCACCGCACCTCGGTGCAGTCCACGCCGCTGACCACCCAGCTGCTGCACGCCGTGGGCATGGCCCAGGCGGCCCGGCTCAAGGGCGAGGACACCGTGGTGCTGGGCATGGTGGGGGACGGCGGCACCTCGGAGGGCGACTTCCATGAGGCGCTGAACTTCGCGGCCGTGTTCAAGCTGCCGGTGATCTTCTTCATCCAGAACAACAAGTACGCGATCTCGGTCCCGCTGGCTCGTCAGACCGCAGCCCCGTCCCTGGCGCACAAGGCCGTGGGCTACGGCCTGGCCGGCGAGCGGGTGGACGGCAACGATCTCGCCGCGCTGCTGGCCGTGCTCGGCCGGGCCGTGAAGCTCTGCCGCGAGGGCGGGGGACCATTCCTGGTGGAGGCGGACACCTACCGCATGCAGTCCCACACCAATGCCGATGACGCCACCCGCTACCGCGAGGACGACGAGGTCTCCCAGTGGGCCGCCCAGGACCCGGTCCCGCGCATGCGGACCTTCCTGAGCGAGCGCGGGGTGCTCACCGAGGAGCTCGAGCAGCAGATCTCCGCGCAGGCCGAGCAGGTGGCCGCCGGACTGCGTGAGGCCATGTCCCAGGAGCCGGTGATCGACCCCCTGGAGCTCTTCGACCACGTGTACACCGTCCAGACCCCGCAGCTGGCCGCCCAGCGTGAGCTCCTCGCCGAGGAGCTGGCGCGCGCCGCGCAGGGATCCGCACAGCACCAGACCGGACAGGAGGGCCAGAAGTGAGCACCACCGCCACCGAGCAGCCGGCTGCGCCCGCAGCACCCGCCAAGCCCCAGACGCTGACCTTCGCCGCCGCCCTCAACGCCGCCCTGGCCGATGAGATGGAGAACGACCCCATGGTGGTGGTCTACGGCGAGGACGTGGGCACCCTCGGCGGGGTCTTCCGCATCACCGACGGCCTGACGAAGCGCTTCGGCGACCACCGCTGCTTCGACACCCCGCTGGCCGAGTCCGGGATCGCCGGCACCGCCGTGGGACTGGCCATGGGCGGGGCCCGCCCGGTGATCGAGATGCAGTTCGACGCCTTCGCCTACCCCGCGTTCGAACAGGTCGCCAGCCACATCGCCAAGATGCGCAACCGCACCCAAGGCGCCGTGCCGATGCCCCTGGTCATCCGCATCCCCTACGGCGGCGGGATCGGCGGCGTGGAGCACCACTGCGACTCCTCGGAGTCCTACTACGCCCACACGCCCGGACTGAAGGTCTACACCCCGGCCACCGTGGCGGACGCCTACCTGATGCTGCGTGCGGCCATCCGGCTGGATGATCCCGTGGTGTTCATGGAGCCCAAGAAGCTGTACTGGTCCAAGGCCGCGGTGACCCTGGAGGAGCTGCGCGCCGAGTTCGAGACCCGCTGGGCCAACGTGGAGGCCAGGCGCGAGCACGGGGAGCCCTATGCCCGCGCCGCCGTGGCCCGCACCGGCACCGACCTGACCCTGGTCAGCTACGGGCCCTCCGTGCCCACCTGCATGGCCGCCGCTGCCGCCGCTGAGGAGGAGGGCGTCAGCGTCGAGGTGATCGATCTGCGCACGGTGGTCCCCCTGGACGAGGAGACCGTGGTGACCTCGGTGCGCAAGACCGGCCGGGCCGTCGTCGTGGCCGAGCCCCAGGGGTACGCCTCGGTGGCCTCGGAACTGGTGGCACGCATCCAGCAGGCCTGCTTCCACTCCCTGCACGGACCGGTGCTGCGCGTCACCGGGTTCGACATCCCCTTCCCTGCCCCCAAGCTCGAACATCACCATCTGCCCTCCGTGGACCGGATCCTGGACGCGGTGGACGAGCTGATGTGGGACGCAGAGGCGGCTGAGACCGATTCAGCAGATCAGGCACAGCAGGCAGGAGCGAGCCGATGAGCCAGAGCACCTTCAACCTTCCGGACCTGGGCGAGGGCCTGACCGAGGCCGAGCTGACCCGCTGGCTGGTGTCCGAGGGCGAGCAGATCGTGGTGGACCAGCCCATCGCCGAGGTGGAGACCGCCAAGGCGCTCGTGGAGGTCCCCAGCCCGTACGCCGGGACCGTGGCCACCCTGCACGGCGCCGAAGGCCAGACCATGATCGTGGGCGAGCCGCTGATCACCGTGACCACGGCTGTCCCCGCGGACCAGGGCTCCGGCCCGGAGGGAGTCTCAGGAGTTCCCGACGACGGCCACGCACCGGGCGCTCTCAGCTACCGGGAGGAGGAGCGGGCGGGGATGCAGATCCCCGCTGCCAACGGTGCTGAGACCACGCCGGACCTGGACCGGGTGCGCGGCGGAGATGCCGGTGGCGGCGCCGCTGAGCGTGCGGCCGAGACCGGCGAGGCCACGCGCACCGCTCCGGACCGCGGCGCACAGCCGGAGGATGGAGAGCCAGACTCCGAGGGCTCAGGCAGCGTGCTGATCGGCTACGGGACCTCCGGGCACGGCGCCGGTGGACGGACCCGCCCCAAGCGCCGGCGTCCGCGGTGGACCGAGTCCACGAGTGCGGGAGTCTCCGGTGCATCAGCCGCTGCTGGTGGTGGATCCTCGGACTCGAGCCCGTCCGCTGCGCCGCGCGTGGTCTCGCCGATCGTGCGCCGCCTGGCCAAGGAGCTCGGCGTGGACCTCGCCACCGTGCGCGGGACCGGGCCGAACGGTCTGATCCTGCGCCGGGATGTGGAGCAGACCGCCAGCGGGGCCGGAACGGCCCCGTCCGCTGGGGCCGCCGCCTCGTCCACCCAGCAGCTCGCGGCAGGTGAGGCAGGCACCCAGGGCGAGGGAGCCGCCGTCGGGAACACCAGTGCTGGGGGAAGCGCAGGCGAGACCGACCAGCGCTCCGGACTGGGGATCGCCTCCCGCGAGCCCATGCGCGGAGTGCGCAAAGCCGTGGCCGAGCAGATGGTGCGTTCACGCACCCAGATCCCCGAGGCCACCGCCTGGCTGGACGTGGACGTCACCCGGCTCGTAGAGCTGCGCGCCGAGCTGAAGTCACAGGATGCGGCCACCGCGCCGAGCCTGCTGGCGCTGATCGCCCGGTTCACCACGGCCGCGCTGAAGCGCTACCCCATCATGAACTCGCGCGTGGAGCAGGGGCCGGACGGGGAGTCGATCGTGCAGTTCGACGGCATCAACCTGGGCCTGGCCGCGCAGACCGACCGTGGTCTGGTGGTGCCCTCGATCGAGCGGGCCGAGCAGTACTCGGCGCGGGAGCTCCATGAGCAGATCGCCGCCCTGGTGGAGCGTGCCCGGGACGGGAAGTGCACCCCGGCTGAGCTGACGCGGGGCACGTTCACCCTGAACAACTACGGGGTGTTCGGGACGGACGGCGCCGCCGCGATCATCAACGCCCCGGAGGTCGCCATCCTGGGCGTGGGCCGGATCATCGACCGCCCGTGGGTGGTGGACGGGCAGATCGTGGTCCGCAAGGTCACCGAACTGACCCTGTCCTTCGACCACCGAGTCACCGACGGCGGCACCGCCAGTGCGTTCCTGACCACCGTGGCCCGCAGCCTGGAGAACCCGGGCTCGGCGCTCGCCGACCTCTGAGGTCTCAGCCCCGGGCTGCCGGCCGGCCGGACTCCCAGCGCAGGAAGCTGGCCAGGACGGCGAACACCAGCAGTCCGGGGCCCACGCTCACCAGCAGCCCGCCCAGGTAGTGCCAGCCGGAGGTCCACGGCACCGCCGGGTCCAGGGCCTCGCGTCCGCCGGCCAGCAGGTAGCAGAGCATCCCACCCACGGTGGTGAGCAGCCCGCCCAGCCACAGGGCGATGTCCCAGCCGGGGTGCCCTCCGGGGTGCAGCCGCTGTGCCGTGCGCCTCGCGCGAGTGTTCCACTCCGAGCCGGTGCGGAGGATCAGCAGCCCGCCGGCCAGACCCCAGAACGCCGCCACCAGGTACGCCGCCGCCATGTCCGAGGGGCGGTGCCAGGTCTCCAGGAACGTCCCCGCGCCCACGGCGGTGGCGAAGAGAGCTCCCAGCGCCGCGGTCATCGGCCGCCAGCGGGGTGCCACCACCAGGACCACGGCCACCACGGCCGCCGCCGCGAAGGTGGTGTGGCCGGACGGCAGAGAGTTCCCCGTGTAGTAGGGCACGCCGTTGTCCAGGTCCGGGCGGAGGAGGATGACCTTCTTGAGCAGCTGGGTGGTCAGGTTGGCGGCCCCGAAGCTGGCCAGGGCGATCGCTGAGGCCAGCCACCGCCGCCGCCAGACCGTGATGACCAGGAACACCAGGACCGCGGTCACCGCAACGACGCCGGGCAGCATCCGCAGGACGGTCTCACCCAGGGGCGGCATGGTCTCCAGCCGTGCGGTGGCCGCCTGCAGGGCCATGTGCTCGGTGACCTGCCCCGTGCTCGTGGTGACGAACATCTGGAAGATCGCCAGCAGCAGCGCCACAGCGCCCAGCATGCCCAGTACCCAGGCCCAGGGACGGGACGCGGGCGGTCGTCCGGCACGCGCGGAGAGCGTGGTTCCCGCGGAGGGCGGCACGTCGCGGCGGTCAGAGAGACTCGAGGGCATGGCAGACATTGTGCGGCACGGTGCTGGACGAACGCCGGAAGCCCCCCTTCCAACTCCAGGTCAGTTATCACGCTCATCAGGCTCCGGAACGGCTCGTTGCGGGTGATGACTGACCTGCAGATGCAGGGACGGGCTCCCTAGACTGACGGGCATGTCCGCCGACCCCGCCGAGCCCGCCGAGCCAGCCCAGCCCCTGCCACCCCTGCCCACCGGCGCCGACCTGCCCCCGCTGGAGGAGCTGCTCGAGCACGCCACCGTGGTCGCCCAGCCGATGCGCACCCGTTTCCGGGGCACCACGGTGCGCGAGGCCCTGCTGCTGAGCGGCCCGCACGGCTGGGCGGAGTTCTCCCCGTTCCCGGAGTACGGTGCCCAGGAGTCCTCCCGCTGGCTGGCCGCGGCGATCGAGGCCGGCTGGCAGGGCTGGCCGGAGCCGGTCCGCACACACGTCCCGGTCAACGCCACCGTCCCGGCCCTCCCGGCGGAACAGATCGCCCCGCTGCTGGAGCGCTTCGGCCCCGTGACCGCGGTCAAGGTCAAGGTCGCCGAGCAGCCCGCACCCGGCACCGCCCCGGACCCCCGCGTCCACGGTGTGGAGGCGGACCTCGCCCGGGTGGCTGAGGTGCACCGCCTCCTCCCGGACGCCGCCGTGCGGATCGACGCCAATGCCGGCTGGGACCATGCCACCGCGCTGGAGGCACTGAGGCGACTGGCCGTCGTCGTGCCCCTGGAATATGCCGAGCAGCCGGTGCCGGGCATCCAGGGCCTGGCCCGTCTGCGCGAGGCCCTGGCCGCCGAGCGCATCCCCACGCCGATCGCCGCGGACGAGTCCGTGCGCAAGGAGACGGACCCCCTCGCCGTCGCCCAGGCCGGGGCCGCGGACCTGATCGTGGTCAAGGTCCAGCCACTGGGAGGCGTTCGCCGTGCCCTGGCGATCGTGCAGGCCACCGGGCTGGACGCCGTCGTCTCCTCCGCCCTGGACACCTCGGTGGGGATCGCCGGGGGAGTGGCCCTGGCCGCCGCCCTGCCGCGGCTGCCCCACGCCTGCGGGCTGGGCACCGTCGCGCTGTTCACGCAGGACGTGGTGGATCCGCCCTGGATTCCCGACGACGGCCGGCTGGCCGCCACCTCCCGTCCCGTCCCGGACGGGGAGGCGATGGCGCGGCTGCGCGCTCCGGAGGAATCCCAGGCACGCTGGCGGGAGCGGCTCGCCGGTGCCTATCAGGTGCTGGCCGCCGGAGAATAGGTCCCACCGGCGTGACCGAAATAGACCTCACACAGAGTTCACCTGGAGGTCACCGTCCGGTCCGCCCACTGGTCGCTTGAGCTGACCACAGTGAGAGCCGCGAATCCCCCCCAGCGTCTCGAAGGGACCCCCCATGCTCAAGCGTCTCCTGCCCATGGTCGGCCACACCCGCGGCAACCGCTCTGCCGTGACCTGCGCACTGAAGTGCGGCAACGCCTGCGCCCACCCGGTGCCGAACACCTCGGACAACCCTCACTTCCAGGACATCGCCAACGCCGCGTTCTCCCGCCGTGCCGCTCTGGGCATGGGCGGCGGTCTGGCTGCCGCCGTCGTCGTGGGCGCCCAGGCCGTGTCCACCGCTCCGGCCGCCCAGGCCGACTTCGGTGCCACCCCGAAGGGCGGCGGCAAGCTGCCGTTCCAGGCGATCGACCCGGTTCCGCGCACCGTGGACCGGATGACCGTTCCGGAGGGCTACGACTGGGCTCCGGTCATCCGCTGGGGCGACCCGCTGTTCGCCGACTCGCCCGAGTTCGACATCAACCGCCAGACCGGTGAGTCTCAGGCCCAGCAGTTCGGCTACAACTGCGACTACCTGAACATCATCACCGACGGCCGCAACGACCGCTCCGGCTACCTGGTGAACTCCCACGAGTACACGAACGAATACATCATGTTCTCCCCGGAGTACATCGCCTCGAACTTCGAGGACGTGGTCAACGTCGGCATCGCCGCCCACGGCCTGTCGATCGTGGACCTGAAGCGGGACAAGAAGGGCGCCCCCTGGACCTACGTCCGTGGTGGCCGCCGCAACCGCCGCATCACCGGCTTCACCCCCTTCGCCGTGGACGGGCCCGCAGCGGGCTCGAAGCTGCTGCAGACCGTCGAGGATCCCACCGGTCGTCGCGTGCTGGGCACCCTGAACAACTGCGCCGGCGGCACCACCCCCTGGGGCACCGTGCTCTCCGGCGAGGAGAACTTCAACCAGTACTTCGTCGGCACCGGTTCCCCGGAGGAGGCCCGCTACGGCCTGCGCCCCGGGCCCACCGGCCGCCAGTGGGAGCGCGTGTACGACCGCTTCAACCTGAACAACCCGGGCTACAAGAACGAGGCCAACCGCTTCGGCTGGATCGTGGAGATCGACCCGGAGGACCCCACCTCCACCCCGGTCAAGCACACCCTGCTGGGACGCTTCAAGCACGAGGCCGGCAACGTGTACATCGCCCCCAATGGTCAGGTCGCCGTCTACATGGGCGATGACCAGGTCAACGACTACGTGTACAAGTTCGTCTCGAAGAAGAAGTACATCGAGGGGAACAAGAAGCACAACATGACCCTGCTCTCCGAGGGCACCTTGTACGTCGCCCAGTACCAGGGCGACTCCCCGCAGTCGGAGATCGACGGCCGCGGCACCGTCCCCTCGGACGGCGACTTCGACGGCACCGGCAGGTGGATCCCGCTGGTCAAGGACAACCGGTCCATGGTCCCGGGCATGTCCGTGGACGAGGTCCTGGTGTACACCCGCCTGGCCGCGGACAAGGTCGGCGCCACCAAGATGGACCGTCCGGAGGACATGGAGCCGAACCCGGTCACCGGCAAGATCTACCTGGCCCTGACCAACAACTCCTCCCGCAGCCTGGCCACCGTGGACGAGGCCAACCCGGTCGCTCCGAACCGCGACGGCCACGTCATCGAGATGATCGAGGACGGCAACGATCACGCCGGCGAGTCCTTCACCTGGAACATCCTGTTCCTGGCCGGCGACCCGGCCAAGTCCACCTCGGCCTACTTCTCCGGCTTCCCGCAGGACCAGGTCTCCCCGATCTCCTGCCCGGACAACCTGGCCTTCGACTCCCAGGGCACCCTGTGGGTCTCCACCGACGGTCAGCCCGGCAAGATCGGCTACGGGGACGCCCTGCACAAGGTCACCCTGGAAGGACCGGAGCGGGGCAAGGTGGAGCAGTTCCTCTCCGTCCCGCGGGATGCTGAGACCTGCGGTCCGGTGATCCACGACCGTGACAACTCGGTGTTCGTGGCCGTGCAGCACCCGGGCGAGAACGGCACCTGGGGAGCCCAGACCTCCTACTTCCCCGACTACCTCCCGGCCTCCGGTCCGGTCCAGGTGGGGGACAAGGTGGCGGCACCGCGTCCGACCGTCGTCCAGGTCTTCTCCACCCGCGGCAACAACGGCGTGGGCCACGCCAAGCGGGCTGAGAAGGGCGAGAAGGCCAACCCGAAGCACGCCGGCCAGGGCGTGCGCCGCGGCAACGGCCGCGATGAGGGCGTGAACTCCAACCCGACCGCCGGCAAGGGCACCAAGGGCAAGGGCAACAACAACGGCAAGGGCAAGGGCGCGAAGGGCTGACCCCTTCACCTGCCCGACGGCGGCCCCCTCACCAGGACGTCCCGGTCCCGGTGAGGGGGCCGTCCCGTTCCCTCCTGTTTCCCCGTCCCCCCGTTCACCCGTTCCCCCGTTCACCCGGTGGTCAGACTCCCTCCGTAGGATGAGGGACATGGACTCCAGCCGCACCAGCCCGCTTGATCCGCACACCACCCCTCACGCCGCGCAGCCCCCGCACCCGCGGCGTTCGCACGTGAGCACGGCGGTGCCCACCCTGTACTCCGAGCAGGTGGCCCAGACCGTGGTGGAGGCTCTGGTGGACGGCGGCGTGCGGGAGGCGGTCATCGCCCCTGGTTCCCGCTCCGCACCGCTGGTGTACGCGCTGGCCCAGGCCGAACGTGCCGGGCAGCTGCGCCTGCACGTGCGGATCGACGAGCGCTCCGCCGCCTTCACCGCGCTGGGACTGGCCTTGGCCTCGGGCCGTCCGGCCGTCGTCGTGACCACGTCCGGGACTGCGGTGGGCAACCTGCTGCCGGCCGTGATGGAAGCCGACCACGCGGGGGTGCAGCTGGTGGCGCTCACCGCGGACCGGCCGGACGAGCTGCAGGGCACCGGGGCCAACCAGACCACCGCACAGGACGGGATCTTCCCGCTGCACGTGCGCTTCACCCAGACCCTCTCCGGGGACCGGGTGCTGCCCGAGGACTCTGAGCCGCTGCCGGAGTGGCTGGCCGCTGAGACCGCCGAGCTGCACGGCTCCGATGCCGATCCGGTCCGCGAGGCCGAGCGCGAGCACACCGAGCTGATCCGCGCCACCGTCTCCCGCGCGCTGCTGGCCGCCCAGGGGTTCGACACCGAGGACGTGGAGGGCTTCGCCGGGGTGCCGGGCGTGGCCGTGCGCGAGTCCGCGCCGGGCCCGGTGCACCTGAACGTCCGCTTCCGTGACCCGCTGGTGCCCCGTGAGGACGCACCAGCAGCGCTGGAGACCCCTGGCCTTCCCGACGTCGGCCCGGTCACCTCCTCACTCGAGCTTGCCCTGGGTGGCGGGTCCGGTGCCGGTGCGGAGAGCGCCGAGCGGATGGCGAGCCGTCTGACCGAGCAGCTGGACATCGACGTCAGCGGTCTCTCCGAGTTGCGCACGGTGGTGGTGGCCGGACACGGCGCCGGCCCGGTGGCCGCCGCCTTCGCCACCGCCTTGGGGCTGCCGCTGTTCGCCGAGCCCAGCTCCAACGCCCGCTTCGGCTCCAACGCCGTGGGGGCCTACCCACTGCTGCTGGGCTCGGCAGGCGGCCTGGGCGAGGACTCGCTGGACCTGGCCGCCCAGATCGAGCAGGTCATCCTGTTCGGCCGTCCCACCCTGACCCGGCAGATCGCCGCGCTGCTGAACCGCGAAGATCTGCACACCGCGTTCTACCAGCCCGAGCCGGTGGCCTGGTTCGAGCCGGGCAGCCGCCGGGAACGCCCGGTGGAGGACCTGGACGAGCTGGCCGTGGTGGCCGGCCGGGGACCTGCAGGGTGGCTGACGCGCTGGCAGCAGGCCGGGGTCAGGGCCCAGGCGGCCGTGGAGGATGCCCTCGCCACTCGGCATGACGTCGTCGGGCATCCCGGGGCCATGCGCACCGGACAGCTGGTGGCCTCCACCGTGCGCGGGCCGCTGGTGCTGGGCTCGTCCTCGGTGATCCGGGACGTGGACCTCTCCTGGCGCCCGCCCGCGCAGGCCCAGTCCGTGGTGTTCGCCAATCGCGGCCTGGCCGGGATCGACGGCACCGTCTCCACCGCCGCCGGGATCGCCCTGGCCACGGGGGAGCGGACGGTGGTGCTGTGCGGGGACCTGACCCTGCTGCATGACACCAACGGCCTGCTGCTGGGGCCAGATGAGGCCGAGCCGGATCTGGACATCGTGGTGGTCAACGACACCGGCGGGGCGATCTTCGCCGGACTGGAGCATGGCGAGGTGGCTCAGCGCGAGGGGATGGCCCCGGTGGTGGAGCGGTTCTTCGGCACACCGCACGGCGTGGACCTGGAGGCGCTGTGCCGGGCCCACGGTGTGGAGTGGATGGCGGTGGAGTCCGAGGAGGGTCTGGTCTCGGCACTGGGCAGTCCGGTGCGCGGCCGGCGGATGCTCGAGCTGCGCTCAGACCGTGAGGCGCGTCCCGGGGTGCGCCGGTCGGTGACCGAGGCCGTCCGCGCCACGTTCGAGGACTGAGCCCTCAGCCCAGTCGTCGTCTCTGCGACGTGTCGTACCGGCAGTCGGTACGCCATGTCGCAGCGCAGACGCAGATCCAGTTCGGGTGGGTCGCGTGGGTCGCCAGGAACCCTGACGCCGCCTCAGTCGCGCAGGCCGAGCGCCTGGAGCATGGGGCGCATCTTGGCGCTGGTCTCGGCCAGCTCGGCCCCGGGGTCGGAGGCGGCCACCACGCCGCAGCCCGCGTAGAGCCGCACGGTGTGCTCATCCTCCACCACGGCCCCGCGCAGAGCGATCCCGAACTCCCCGTTCCCGGCAGCGTCCATCCACCCCACCGGCCCGGCGTACAGGCCACGGTCCATGCCGCGTTCGGTGTGCTCGAGCTGACGGATCAGCGC
The DNA here is from genome assembly GCF_041927415.1 of Micrococcus sp. IITD107. Classification (NCBI taxonomy): domain Bacteria; kingdom Bacillati; phylum Actinomycetota; class Actinomycetes; order Micrococcales; family Micrococcaceae; genus Micrococcus; species Micrococcus sp. IITD107. Next base: position 129,732 of record NZ_JBHFFN010000002.1, read on the forward strand.
CGCCGCCTCGTCCCGGGGCGTCCCGCAGACCGCCGCCGTCGGGTGCAGCACCTGGGCCAGGTCCAGCGCCGTGGCCCGGCGTCCACCCTCCGTGGAACGGGCCAGCTGTGCGGTCACGTCTGAGGCCAGGTGCCACACATTGGGCAGCTCCAGCACGAACGGCTCCTGGTGCGCATCCAGGCTCTGCGTCAGCGGCCCCAGCCGTTCGGTCAGGGAGTCGATGGCCAGCTGGTGCTCATGGCGCTGCTTCTCATCCTCGAACAGCATCCGGGTGGCGAACGCCGTGCCGTCCGAGCCGCGCGGGGCACCGGAGCGGTCCAGCGTCCCGGCCAGCACGCGCGCCCGCGCCTGCCCCCGCTCCACTTTGATCAGCATCTCCGGGGTGGCCCCGATCAGCCCGTCCACCGAATACGTCCAGCAGTCGGCGTAGCGGGTGGTCAGCTCGCCCAGCACGCCCGGCACATCCACGGGGTCAGCGGTCTTCACGACGGCGTCGCGCGCCACGACCAGTTTGGTGAGCCTCCCAGCGCGGATGGCCTCCACGCCGGCGGCCACGGCGCTCAGGTACCCCTCCCGGTCCAGCACACCCTGGGTGAGCGTGGCATCCGGGGAGGTCCGCGCGTCCGGCCCCGCGATCTGCGCCGCGCTGGCAGGACCAGTACCGGGGGAGCCCAGCAGCTCGGCCAGCCGCTGCTCCGCGCCCTCGGCATCCGGCCGCCAGCCCTGCGCAGCTCGTGCGCGGTGCTCGGGGGCGTCCAGGTCCACCTGCCAGGTCAGCCAGGCATGCCCGTCCACGGCACTGACCACGATCTCCGGCACCCGCACCACGGAGGGGACCGGACTGGCGTCGTCGAAGGCGAAGGCCGCGAACGCGATCGGTGCCGTGGCCGCGGAGGGCACCGGGCCGTCGTCGTGGTGGAGGGTGTGGGGCGGGATCACCGGGATGGTGCCGGTCAGAGCGGGGGTGCCGGGCAGCTCAGTGCCGGCGGCACCGTTGACAGCGTCCTCCCACCACTGGCGGGCGGCGTCGAAGCGGTCCGGGCCGGTGGCGTGGAAGCGGGCGGCGGTGCCCAGACCGACCATGCCGTTGCCGAAGCGGATCCAGGCGCACTCGTCGCCGGTGCGCAGCAGCTCCGCCAGGGTGTTCTCACTTGACAGGGGCCGGGCACAGGTGACGGACGCCAGCCGCGGTGCCGACGTCCGATGGTCAGGGTTGTTCATGACCGTGCCAGCCTACCGGTCTGGGAGAATGGGGCCGTGCCCACCCCGAACCCCGCCTCCGCGTCTGCCCCGAACCCGTCCCCCTCCCGTCCGCCCCGCACCGCCCAGGTGCTGATCGCCGGGGGCGGCCCCGCCGGTGCCACGGCTGCATTCCATCTGGCCCGGGCCGGGGTGGAGGTCACGGTGCTGGAGAAGACCGCCTACCCGCGGGAGAAGGTGTGCGGGGACGGACTGACGCCGCAGGCGGTGCGTGAGCTGCAGCTGATGGGCCTGCCGCACAGCGCCGAGGAGGGCTGGCGGCACATCAAGGGGCTGCGCCTGGTGGCCGGGGAGCGTGCGGTGGAGGTGTCGTGGCCGCAGACCGAGACCTGGCCGGACTACGCCCTGGTCCGCACCCGGCATGACTTCGACCAGCTGCTGGCCGAGCATGCCCGCGCCGCCGGGGCCACCATCCTGGAACGCCACTCCGTCACCACCGTCCTGAAGGACGAGGCTGGCACGGTGACGGGTCTGCGGGCGGAGCTGCTGGACCCGCGCGGCCGCAAGACCGGCGAGTTCCAGGACTTCACGGCACCCGTGGTGATCGCCGCGGACGGCAACTCCACGCGCACCGCCGTCTCGGCCGGGCTGCACCGCCGTGAGGACCGGGTGATGGGAGTGGCCGTGCGCGCCTACTACGAGTCCCCGCGCCACACCGACGACTGGATGGAGTCCTGGCTGCGCCTGCCGGATGCGGACGGCAACCCGCTGCCCGGATACGGCTGGCTCTTCCCCGTCGGAGACGGCACCGTGAACGTGGGCCTGGGCATCCTGGACACCTCCCCGCAGTTCGGCAAGCTGGACTACCGCGGCATCCTCAAGGACTGGTCCAGCGCACTGACACCCACGTGGGGCCTCTCCGAGGACACCCGGACCTCCAAGATCCTGGGCGCCGCCCTGCCCATGGGCTTCAACCGCACGCCGCAGTACCAGCCGGGCCTGCTGCTCGTGGGCGACTCGGCCGGCATGGTCTCCCCGTTCAACGGTGAGGGAATCTCCTTCGGCATGGAGGCCGCCCGGCTGGCGGCCGACCTGGTGGTCACCGCACTGCAGCGCCCGACGGCGGCCGGCCGGGAGGCGGTCCTCTCCCGGTATCCGGTGCTCACCCAGCAGACCTGGGGCGGGCACTTCGCGCTGGGACGGTACTTCGCCCAGCTGATCGGGCACCCGAAGGTGCTGGAGGCGGCACTGGCGGTGGGGCTGCGCACCCCGGCGCTGCTGCGTCCGGTGGTGCAGGTGATGGCCAACCTGGTGGACCGTCCCGGGGATTCCCTGGTGGATCGGACGGTCCGGCTGCTGGAGCGGGCCGTCCCGGCGGCCACCACCCAGACCGTGCTGCCTCTGGAGTCTCCCGTCACACCGGGCTCGGCGCCGGGCGGGCCCGTCCAGTCGGCACCGAAGATTCGTTAGGCTGGTGCGGTGACTTCCCATGACTCGGGCCATGCGGCCGACCCTGCCGTGGCCAGCCCTGCCCTGGCCGGGATCACCCTGCCCGCCGGGTTCGCGGGCCTGACCGAGCACCCTCGGCTGCTGGATGTGGTGGTCGAGGCCCTGGACGCGGTCGAGGCCGAGCTCTCCGAGGCGGTCTCACACGCCGATGAACTGGCTGACACCACCAGCCGCCACCTGCTGGAGGCCGGGGGCAAGCGCATCCGCCCGCTGCTGACCATCCTGGCCTCCCTCTTGGGGGACCCTGAGGTGGCCTCGGGGCAGGTCGGGGAGGTGGGGGAGCAGACCCGCCGGGCTGCCGTCGTGATGGAACTGACCCATCTGGCCACTCTCTATCACGACGATGTGATGGATGAGGCCCCCGTGCGCCGCGGCGCTCCCACCGCCCACCGGATGTGGGGCAACTCGGTGGCGATCCTGGCCGGGGACCTCTTGTTCGCCCGCGCCTCACAGTTGATGGCCACCCTGGGTCCGGAGGCGGTGCGCATCCAGGCGGACACCTTCGAGCGCCTGGTGCTGGGACAGCTGCGGGAGACCGTGGGTCCGGCCGATGGGGTGGACGAGCTGGAGCACTACCTGGATGTGCTGGCGGGCAAGACCGGTTCGCTGATCGCCGCCGCCGGGCACCTGGGCGCGTTCTTCGGCGGCTCGGACCCGCAGGCGGTGGCGGTGCTGGCGGACTACGGCGAGAAGGTGGGACTGGCCTTCCAGCTCGCCGATGACGTGATCGACCTGACCAGCGCCTCTGAGACCTCGGGCAAAGTGCCGGGCACGGACCTGAAGGAGCGGGTGCCCACACTTCCGGTGCTGCTGCTGCGGCGGGCCGCCCTGCAGGACGGGCCCGACGGCGAGGCCGCACGCTCTGCCGTGGAGCTGATCGACGGGCCGCTGGACACCGACGAGCAGCTGGCGGCGGCCGTGCAGGCGGTGGCCTCGCACCCGGTGATCGACGAGGCGTGGACCATCACCCGCGGCTGGGCTGAGGATGCCCGCGCGGCGCTGGCCCCGTTGCCGGACTCCCCGGTGAAGGTCGCCCTGGAGGCGTTCGCCGACTACGTGGTCTCCCGCCGCGCCTGACCCTGGGGTCCTGCGGACGCCGGCCACCGGTCACGGCAGGGCCACGGAGTGACCGTTCGGCATGATCCCAGGTCACAGTTGAGACTCGATGTCCGTGGAGGCTGTTCCGCACCATCGGGTCGGGGGCAGGCCGCTCCTCATGACACACCGTTCCACGACCGCTGCAGCCGCAGTGCTGACCGCCCTGGGACTGTCCCTGGGCGCCTGTGCGGCACCGGGATCGGGGGGGCGTGTCCGCGGTGTCCTCGGTGCAGGCATCCGTCGAACAGCAGCATGACCCTGAGGGTTCCAGTGGGGCTCCGGACGCGGTGGCCGCCGATGAGTCCGAGCTGATGGGCAACTACGCCCTGCTGGAGCTGACCGCGCGCGGTCGGCCCGTGGAGATCCCTCAGGACCTGAACGTCACCGTGGTCACCGAGGTCAAGGGCACCAGCTTCATCGACGTGACTGGCCTGTGCACCCGCGTGGACATCACCGCCGAGGACTGGTCCACCTGGCCCACCGAGGCGGTCCTCTACACCCAGGAGGCCGAGCAGATCCCGGCCATCGGCTGCGCAGAGGATCTGGACGAGGCCGTCACGGCGGTGCGGAGCGTACTGACCGGGACGGTCACGGCCCAGCTCGCCGAGGACGGCACCACCATCACCCTCACCCAGGGCGAGCATCAGGCGGTGCTGGAACGGCGCTGACAGTGCTCCGGCCCAGTCCAGAACGGGGGGCCGGACCACTGTCCGCGGCGGAGCCCGTCTGCTTCAGTCGCGCTCGCCGCTGCGTGCGGCCAGCACGTCCTGCAGTGCGGCGCGCAGCTCGCGGGCCTTGACCGCTCGGACCCCTGGATCCACGGGATGGCGCAGCTGGCGGTAGAGCATGTCGTCCGGCCACCTCGGGAAGATGTGCAGGTGGTAGTGCCACACGTGCTGGTTGCCCGCCGGCTCGTTGTGCTGGCGGGTGGAGACGCCCTCGGGCGCCCAGGCAGCCTTCATCGCCACGGCCACGTGACGGGCCATCAGCGCGATCTTCTGCAGCACGGCGTCCGGCAGGTCGTAGAGCGTCTCATGGTGCCGGGCGGGGGAGATCATCGCGTGGCCCTCATGCGGCCCGAAGCCGTCGCAGGCCATGAAGACGATCACGTCCTCGTCCTGGTGGACCAGATCCGTCAGCTCACACCGGTTCCCGGGATCGGACACATCACCCTCCACCAGCCCGCAGAACGGGCACACATAGCCCTCGGGAGCGTGGGAGGGGAAGCTGGGGAAGGATGCTGACCCGTGGGGCACCTCAGCGGCCCTTCCGGCGTCCGGGAGCGCCGCCGTCGGGAATCTGGCCTGCCGGGTCCTCGTCCTCGCCGAAGGTCCACTCCAGCAGGTCCAGGGTGAACTCGCTGAAGGTGCCTCCCTCGTTGGTCCACTCACCCTCGTCCGCGTCCGCACCGGTGGAGCGGCGCCAGACCAGGGGGTCGGGCAGGGAGGCGTCCGAGACGGGCAGTCCCCAGACGGTGGACTCCTCCGCGTCCTCCAGGAACATCAGGTAGCCGTCCCGGATCTCCAGCTCGTCCGCGTCCCAGAAGAAGTGCTCGTTCTCCAGCAGCTCCGGACAGCTGCCCAGGGCCAGGTGGAATTCGTACAGCGAGAGCGGAACCGGTGCGGTGCCGCCGTTCTCCTGTGCGGCGGGGGACTGGGCGAGCAGGGCGTCCAGCTCGTCGGCCGGGACGCCTTCTGCTGCGGTCCACGGGGTGTCCAGGTAGAGCGGGACCAGGTTCTGGAAGGACTCGAGGAACACGCGGGTGGGCTCAGCGGCGCCGGACCGGCGGGAGGTGCGAGGGGACATGCCCTCAGTCTAGGGAACTGACGTCCAGCGACCGTCCCCGGCTCTGCCGCTCCTGGGCCAGGGCCAGCCACAGGTGGACGCGGCCGGCGGTGACCGTGGGGTCGAACCCGGAGAGCTCGGCCACCTGCTGCAGCCGGTAGCGCACCGTGTTGCGGTGGATCCCCAGCTGCCGGGCGACCTCCCCGGCCTGGCCATCCGACTCCAGGTAGACCGTGAGCGTGCGGATCAGGTCGGTGTGGTGGCGCCGGTCCGAGTCCTTCAGCGGATCCAGTGCCTCAGCTGCCAGGTCGGCCAGCGGGACATCCTGCGCGGACATCAGCAGCGAGGCCATGGTCAGCCGGCGTGACTGGGTGAACCCGGTGCCGTCATGCAGGGCCTCCAGGGCCTCGTAGTAGCTCCAGCGCAGTCCCTCCGGGCGGGGGTAGGAGGCACCGGCACCCGCACGGGCCCTGATGCCCGCCCGTTCCAGGTGATCCATCAGCAGCTCGCCGTCCCGTCCGCTCACCCCCTGAGAGGGGACCACCGCGATCAGCCGGTCCTCCACCAGGGCCGTGGCCGCGCCGTGCAGCTGGGCCGGCAGAGGCAGGGAGGCGAGCAGCCGGGCGGACGAGCTGCTCTGGGACTCCACTGCCACCACCACATGCCGCGCCGCCGCATCCACGCCCAGGGCCGCCAGGCGCACCGCGGCCTCCTGGCCGTGCAGGCTGCCGTCCACCACGTCCTGCAGCACCTCGCCGGCCAGCCGGCGCGAGGCCTCCACCGTGCGGGCGTCGCTGCTCAGCCGCACGGCCAGCAAGTTCTGTGCCGAGGCGGCCAACTGGGTCAGCGGGTCATGGTCGGCCGCCTCGGGCTGGCCCTCCGCCTGCGTCCCGGGTGCATCCGGGGTCCACAGGTGGAGCCGGCAGCGGTCCGGCAGCCCGGTGGCCACCGGAACGGTCAACGTCCGTCCGCCCTCCACCTCGACCACCAGGCCCGAGCCGCGATCCTCCACCGGAGGGACACCCTTGGCCGCAGCCCGGTGGACCACGGTCCCGTAGCGCTCCAGAGCCGCCCGGCCGCCCACCAGTCCGGCCAGGGTGTGCACGAACCCGGACACGCCCCGCCCCGAGAGCAGCGACTCGGCCAGCCGCTGATGGTGGTCCATCAGCTCGGTCAGCCGGGCCACGTGGTCGGTGACCTGCCGGTCTGCCACCAAGTGGCTCAGCGCGATGAACGGGGTCTCCAGGGGCACCTCCACCAGCGGCAGACCCAGCGCATCCGCGCACTGCACGACGGCGGCCGGCACCTTGCGATGCCCCAGTCCGGTCCCGTAGCCCAAGGCGGTGGCGCCGGCCTGGGCCACGGCGGTGGTGAAGTCACGCTGCTGGGCCGCGGAGCGCTGACGGACCCCGGTGGTCAGGACCAGCTCGCCGCCGGAGAGGAAGCGCCCGGGATCCAGCACCTCGGTGACCGCCACCCAGCGCACCACGGCTGCGGTGTCCGCCGGGACGGCGCCGACCTGACGCAGGTCCAGGCCGGGTGCGTGCATCAGGTCCGAGAGCGTGGTGGGCATGGTCGAATCCTACTCACCACGTGGTGTGCAGGCGCACCGTCTGTGGGGTGTGACGGTGTGCAGCTGCCCCTGACGGAGGGTGCCTGCGGGGACTACGCTCGGCATCAGTATGGACCGCTGTGCCCGCCGCAGCCGACACCGATGGAAGGATCCCCATGACCGTCAAGGACATGCAGTACCGCCTGGAGCAGAAGCGCCACGTCAAGACCGACATCCCCGGCCCCCGCTCCGCCGAGCTGGCCGCCCGCCGCTCCAAGGTCGTGGCCTCCGGCGTGGCCTCCTCCAACCCGTTCTTCGTGCAGGACGCGGACGGCGGTGTGCTGCTGGATGTGGACGGCAACTCCTTCATCGATCTGGGCACCGGCATCGCGGTGACCTCTGTCGGCGCGTCCGCACCGGCCGTCGTCGGGGCCGTGAAGGAGCAGGTGGAGCACTTCACCCACACCTGCTTCATGGTCTCCCCGTACGAGGGCTATGTGGAGGTCTGCGAGGCGCTGGCCGAGCTGGCTCCCGGTGACTTCGAGAAGAAGGCCGCCCTGTTCAACTCCGGCTCCGAGGCCGTGGAGAACGCGATCAAGATCGCCCGCATCGCCACCGGCCGCACCGCTGTGGTCGCCTTCGACCACGCCTACCACGGCCGCACCAACCTGACCATGGCGCTGACCGCCAAGGCCGCGCCGTACAAGTCCGCCAACGGCAAGAGCTTCGGCCCGTTCGCCCCCGAGGTGTACCGGATGCCGCTGAGCTACCCGTTCCGCGAGGAGAACCCGAACATCACCGGAAAGGAGGCCGCCGAGCGCGCCATCCTGCAGATGGAGAAGCAGATCGGCGGGGAGTCGATCGCCGCCATGATCATCGAGCCGATCCAGGGCGAGGGCGGGTTCATCGTCCCAGCTGAGGGTTTCCTGCCGCGCCTGGCCGAGTACGCCCGTGAGAAGGGCATCGTGTTCATCGCCGACGAGGTCCAGGCCGGGTTCTGCCGCACCGGCGCCTGGTTCGCCTCCGAGCACGAGGGGATCGAGCCGGACCTGATCACCGTGGCCAAGGGGATCGCCGGCGGCATGCCGCTCTCCGGTGTGGTCGGCCGCGCCGAGCTGCTGGACGCCGTGCACGGCGGCGGTCTGGGAGGCACCTACGGCGGCAACCCGGTGGCCTGCGCCGCCGCACTGGGTGCGATCGAGACCATGCGCGAGCACGACCTCAACGGTGCCGCCCGCCGGATCGAGGAGCTGGTCCTGCCGCGCCTGGAGAAGCTGGCCCAGGAGACCGGCATCATCGGCGACGTGCGCGGCCGCGGCGCCATGCTGGCCATGGAGTTCGTGCAGAAGGGCTCGGCGGACTCGGTCAAGACCCCGGACGCCGACGTGGTGAAGAAGATCGCCGCAGACTGCCTGGCCGAGGGTGTCATCATCCTGACCACCGGCACCTATGGCAACGTCATCCGCCTGCTGCCCCCGCTGGTCATCTCCGAGGAGCTGCTGCTGGACGGCCTGGAGGTCCTGGAGGCAGCTGTGCGCAAGCACGCCTGACCGACAGCGCCACCCCCTTAAGCACAAAGTGACCGTACCCCCACCACAGTGACGGGGTACGGTCACTTTGTGCTTGAGGGGGGATCAGCTCTGCTGGCGACCCTTGGGGCGGGTGTGGCGGGTGTGGTGCAGGGTGTCCGCCGTGAGGATCACCAGGGCGATCCAGATCAGGATGAACCCGGTCCAGCGGCCCGCGGACATGTGCTCGTGGAAGACCAGCAGCCCCACCAGGAACTGCATCACCGGGGCCATGTACTGCATCAGTCCCAGCACGCTCAGCGGCAGACGCCCCGCTGCTGTGCCGAACAGGATCAGCGGCACCGCCGTCACCACGCCGGACGCGGCCAGGATCCAGAAGTGACCGGCCCCGTGGTCCAGGAGGGTCAGCATCCCGGCGGAGGAGAGCCAGACCATCCCGACGACGAAGACCGGGATCAGCACCACCGTCTCGGCGCCCAGGGAGGCCACCGGGTGCACGGTGGGACCGAGTCGGTTCTTCACCAGTCCGTAGACGCCGAACGTCACCGCCAGGGCCAGGGCGATCCACGGCACCTGACCGTGCCCCACCGCCAGCACGATCACGGCGACCGCGCTGAGGCCCACGGCGATCCACTGGGCCCGGCGCAGCCGCTCGCCCAGGAGCAGCACGCCCAGCAGGACCGATACCAGCGGATTGATGAAGTACCCCAGTGCCGCCTCGAGGGTCTGCCCTGAGGTCACCGCGTAGGTGTAGACCGCCCAGTTGGTCGCCACCAGGACCGCCGCCAGGGCGGTGATCCCCAGGCGCCGGGGGGAGATGAGCAGCCGGGCCAGGTCGGCGAATCGGCGCAGCACCGCCAGCAGCACCAGGCACACCACCAGGGTGAATCCGATCCGCACCACCACGATCTCCGCGGCCGGCGCCGGGGCGGTGACGGCGATGTACAGCGGCAGCAGCCCCCACCAGAGGTAGGCGGAGAGCCCGTAGGCCAGCCCCGAGCCGGTGACCGGCCGGGCACTCACCGGGAGGATCCTGCAGAAGCCGCCTGGCCGTCGTCGGGCCCGGCGGAGGCGCCTGCCGCGCCCTCGGGCTGCCAGAAGGTCTGGACCGTCATCAGGGGTCGGCCGGTCATCAGCAGCTGGCCACGGCCCGGAGGCAGCTTCTTGGCGCGGACCCCGTTGATCAGGCTGCCCTCGCCGCGGTCGCCCGAGAGGATCAGGGAGGTGGTGCCGTTGTCCCGCAGGGTGGAGAAGAACGACTCGTACATCCCGCGCGAGGCGCCGCGCACCCGGCGGGTCAGGAAGAAGTGCATGTTCAGGTCCGCCGCCATCGGCACGAATGGCACCAGCGGGGCCAGCGGAGACTGTCCGCCGCCCACGGTCAAGATGTCATAGTCGTCGATCAGGGCGATCATCCGGGCCTTGCGCTGCGGGGTGTCATTCTCCCCGGTGGGGTCCTGGCGCTTCTTGATCTCGGTCAGCACGGCGTTGGTCAGCTGCGCTCCGATCGCCGAGTTCGTGGCGTAGCCGCCCAGGTAGTCCTCCGGAACGGCGTCGCCCAGCACGCGGCGGGGATCCCAGACCACGAAGAACAGCTCGTCGTCCGTGTGGGTGTCCGTGAACCGGCGCACCACATGGCGCAGCAGATTGGACTTGCCGGTCTCCTCGTCGCCCATGACGATGATGTTCCGGTCCTTGTTCTCCAGGTCCAGCCACTCCGGCTGAAGGTCCAGCTCACGCAGACCGATGGGGAACAGGCCGCGCTGGGCCGGCGTGGGCACGGTGGAGGCCTCCACGATGCCCGGCAGCACCCGGACCTTCATGGCCGCACCCTGGGTGAACCGGTCCACCTGGTCCACCAGGTCCTTCAGCCCGTCCGTGACCGTCTCCGGATCATCCTGGCCGTCGATGCGCGGCAGGGCGATGTGGCCCTGGAGCTTCTGCGGGGACAGGGCCCGGCCGGGGGCCTCCGGGTTCACGTTCGCGGCCAGCTTGCGGTCCACCTGGGAGTCGCCCGGCTCGGTCAGATGCAGCTCGATCCGGTGGGTGAAGAAGGACTGGTGGGTGACCCGGACCTCGTTGTTGCGGTTCACCGAGGTCACCACGTGGATCCCGTAGCCGCCGCCGCGGCTGATCAGCGTGACCATCTTGCTGGTGAGGTCCTCGAACTCCTCGGCGATCTGGCCGTAGCCGTCGATCACCAGGAAGATGTCCGCACTGGGCAGCTCCGGCAGGCGTCCCTCGGCGTGCATCCGGCGCATGGTGGGCAGGGAGTCGATGGCGTGCTTCTCGAAGATCCGCTCGCGGTGGGCGAGCATGCCCACCACCTCGTCCACCGTGCGGGTGATGACCTCGCGGTTGGTGCGGATGGCCACGCCGCCCACATGCGGCAGGTCCCCCAGGGGCAGCAGGTTCGCTCCGAGCAGGTCGATGCAGTACACGCCCACCTGCTGCGGGGAATGGGTCAGCGCCAGGGAGGCGACGATGGTGCGCAGCGTGGTGGACTTGCCCGACTGGGGCCCGCCGTGGACGATCAGGTTGCCCGAACCGGAGGCGAAGTCGATCTCCCACAGTCCCTGCCACTGCTTGGCCGGGTCGTCCAGGATGCCCACAGGGACGCGCAGACGGCCTCCCTCCGGCAGGCGCAGGCCGGTCTCGGTCCGCTGGGGCTCGCCGACCGTGGCGTCCAGGGTGGTGGTCGCGGGCAGCGGGGGCAGCCAGATCGGCTTGACCGAGCGGGGGAAGGTGCGCAGGGTGTCCATCATGGTGGACATCACCGTGGGCCCGGTGGTGCGCCGGGCCGGTCCGTCCTTCTTCGTCTCGGACGTCTCGCCCGGGCCACGCTCGAACGGGTCGTCCAGCACCAGGGCGTAGTCCGGGGCCTCCAGCACCGGGGGGATCTCCTCCTCCGGGTCCCGGCGCTGCTCCTCCTCGAACTGCTCGTCCTCCAGAGGCCCGGAGACGTAGCCGGACTTGAACCGGGAGTAGACCGTGGTGTCCACCTTCAGGTAGCCGTAACCCGGCAGCGGGGGCAGGTGGAAGGCGTCCGGGGTGTCCAGCACGGTGCGGGACTCCGACTCGGAGAGGGTGCGCAGGCCCAGCCGGTAGGACAGGTAGGTCTCCAGGCCGCGCAGCTTGCCGGACTCGATCCGCTGGGAGCTCAGCAGCAGGTGCACGCCGATCGAGCGGCCGATGCGCCCGATGGACAGGAACAGGTCGATGAAGTCCGGCCGAGCGGTGAGCAGCTCACCGAACTCGTCGATGATAACCACCAGGTGCGGCAGCGGCTCGATCTCGTTGCCCTGGGCCAGCTGCTCATCCCGGTGGATCTGGTAGTCGGTGATGTTGGCGATGTTCCCGGCGGCCTTGAGCACCTCCTGGCGGCGCAGGATCTCCCCGTTGAGGGAGGCGTACACGCGCTCGATCAGGGTGAGGTCGTCCGAGAGGTTGGTGATGATGCCGGTGACCTGCGGGGCGCCTTCGAACGGTGCGAAGGTCGCGCCGCCCTTGAAGTCCACCAGGACCATGGCCAGCTGGTCCGGGGAGTGGGTGGCGAGCAGACCGAACACCAGCGAGCGCAGCATCTCGGACTTGCCCGAGCCCGTGGCGCCCACGCACAGTCCGTGGGGGCCCATGCCCAGCTGGGCGGCCTCCTTCAGGTCCAGCAGCACGGGCTTGCCCTTGTCATCCGGGCCGAGTGGGACGCGCAGGAAGTCCGCGTGGGGGCGGGGCTTCCAGAGCCGCTCCACATCGGCGCGGTCCAGGCGCTGGGAGAGCCCGAGCATCTGCAGGAAGGACAGGGCGGCGGCGTTCTCCGCGGCCGAGTGCTCCAGGGAGTCCAGGGAGAGCCTCAGCGGCGCCAGCTCCTGGGTCAGGCCGGTGGCGGTGGAGGAGTCGAACTCATCCAGCCCGCCTTCGGTGCGCACGGGATGGCCCTGGTCCTGGGTGCGGTCCTCGAGCAGGAAGCCCACCCGTCCGTCCTCCCGGGGGTGGGGGGTCTCGGAGATGCGGTAGGAGACCTCGGAGGGCTCGTGCAGCCGGTCGGCGCACAGGTGGACCAGGGTGATGCCGCGGGCCTGCAGGCTGAAGTGCGAGTCGCCCATCGTCAGGTCCTGCACCGGTGTGCCATAGCCGTCCACCACCACGATCAGGCGGGAGAGCAACGGGGACCCCTTCGTCACCTCGTGCCCGTACCGGGTGGTCTCACCGGCCACCTTGGAGCGGTACTGCAGGTCCTCGTCCAGCAGCTCCAGCAGCGCGCCGGTGTCCGGGGCGATCAGCTTCACCGCACCGGTGACATGCTGGGTGGAGGTGTCGTCCAGGTGGGGCAGCAGCTCCATCCAGTCCCAGTCCTCGCGGGACTCACGAGGGGCCACCAGGGCCAGGCGCACATCCTCGGGCGACTGCAGCGCAGCGGCTCCGGCCACCAGGGCACGGGCCACCCGCAGACCGAACTCGCGCGAGCCCACCACGGAGATGTTGCCCGCCGAGTCCAGCGGAACGGTCAGCGGCATGTCCGGGGCGGTCTCGAAGCGCTGCTTCAGGGCCTCGGCCTCACGCAGCATGAACTCGTCCTGGACCTGGCTGGCCACCTCGGTCAGGGAGACGCTGATCTCCCGGGTGGGGCGGCGGCCAGAGCCGATCCGGGTGTGCAGGAAGTCCTCGTGGTAGCGGCGGCGCTCCCACAGCCGAGCCGGGTCCCGCACGATGTCGAACAGGGCGGCCGGCGGGGGACTGGAGGCCCGTGCCGCCAGCTGGGCCGCGGACTCCTCGTCCCGCAGCGTGCGGTGGGTGCGCTCCAGGTAGCGGTTGTAGGTGTCCCGCAGGGTCTTGCGCCGCCGCGTGGCCTTGCCGCGCTGCGAGGCGAACATGATCAGGGCGGCGATCAGCGAGACGATCATCGCGATGGCCCCGACCGCTGCGAACGGGCTCTGCCGGAACGTCATCATCACCATCATGGAGCCGCCCGCGGCCACCATCGGCAGGATCTGCATGATGTTCCCGCCGCCGCTCTCCTCGGCCGAGGGGTCCACCGGCTGGGGGCCCTGGATGGAGAAGGGACGGTAGGGCCGGGCCGGGGCAGAGGTCCGTGCCGGCCGGTGGATCACCTTCTGGGTCACTGTGCACGGCCTTCCCGACGACGTCCCGCGGCTTCGGCGGCCCCGGCACCTCCGCGCTGACGGTTGGCTTCGGCCAGGATCCCGGAGGCCAGCTCCGCGGTGGCGCGGCGGTTCTCCGGGCGGATCAGCGGCAGACGGATCCCCACGCCTCCGGCCAGGTGGCGGTCGTAGCGCAGCGCGCCGGCCATCACTCCCACCCGGGTGAGGGCGGCGGCCTGGGCCAGCGGGTCCAGGGCGGAGGCTCGGTCGCTGGCGGTGACCACGGCGGCCACCGGGATGGCGGAGAGGAACGGGTCCTGCAGCCAGTGCCGCAGGTATCCGGCGGCCTCGTCCACGCCGGTGGCCGTGGCGGGCACGGCGAACACGGCTGCGTGGGCCTGGGTGAGCACCTGGGCGGTGTCCGGGTGGTCCAGCCCGGTGGGGCAGTCCACCACGGTGACCGGGAAGAATCGGGAGACGGTGGCCAGGGTGGAGGTCAGCCGGGCTCGGCCGAGAGGGCCGCCGGCCGTGCGCGGACCGGTGAGGTGCAGCTCATCCGGGGCCTGTCCCATGAGCGAGGTGACACCCTGCTGGTTCACCTGGGGAAGTCCCTCCAGACCTGCGGCCAGCTGATCCACGCTCGGGACCGGGACGCCGGCGGTGGAGGGGTCGGAGAGCCGCAGCGCCAGGGCACCCACGCCGGAGTCCAGATCCAGGGCCGCCACCGGCTCCGGACGCAGTGAGGCGTAGGTCCGCCCGAGCAGGGCGGCCACGGTGGTCTTGCCGGCCCCGCCGCGCAGGGAGACCACGGCGATCCGTCGGCCGGTGGTGACCGGGGCCTGGACCCCGCGTGCGGCACTCTGCAGGCGCTCCGCGGTGGGATCGTGCCGGAACAGGTTCCCGGCCGAGCGCGCCGCCCGGGCCACCAGGGACAGTGCCGGTCGATCGCCCACCCGGCGGGAGAGGGCTCCGGAGACCGGTTCGAACCCGGTGCGGCGATCGTCTTGGGCACGGGCCAGGTCCTGGCGCATCTGGCCTCGTGAGCTCCAGTCCGCCTGGACGAAGCCCGGCACCTGCCGCGGCGCGGCAGCGGAACGGGACCGGCCGTCGTCGGGACCTGCCGGATCCGCCCAGGGATCACGCGAGGCGGGGGTGGTGCCCGGGGTCATCGAGCTCATCAGAAGATCTCCCAGAGGGTTGCGTAGATGCCGAAGTAGCCGATCAGCAGGGGGATCACCGCGAACAGGGCGAGCGCCTCCACGGTGTCGCCCAGGCGGCGCATGCGGGCCTGGGAATGCTCGGGCAGGTCCACGGACAGGCCGGAGCCCACCAGCAGGGCCAGGGCCAGCAGGACCGCCAGGAACACGCCGTCGAACTGAGGCTGGTAGGCGGTGGCCAGCCGGACCAGGGACAGCACCCCCACACCGGTGGCCAGGTAGAGCGGGATCCGTTCACTGGCCAGCGGGAAGGAGCGTGCACGCAGCCCCACGGCCAGGGTCAGAGCGGCCAGCAGGGGAACGGAGAAGGGGTGGTGTGAGGTGTCCTCGCCGATCAGCCACAGGGCCGCCGCCGCCGAGAGCGCACCCACCACGGTGCTGGTCACCAGTCCGCCGTGCGCGGCGTCGATCGCGGCATCGGCGTCCGTGCGAAGCAGCGACCGTCCCTGGGAATGGGAGTCGTCCAGGGAGGCCAGGCCGGAGGCGGACAGGGCGATCTTGGGCAGCATGCCCAGCACGAGCACGGTGATGATCCCAGCGATCCCGGCGCTGCCGACCAGCACCTCGGCGTCCCGGTCGCCGATGCTCCAGTCGGCGATGAGCGGCGCCAGAGTCCACACCAGCGTCAGGCCGCCGGTGATCGCCGCGGCCATGAACATCGCCAGGGGACGGCGGACCACGAACCCCAACAGACCCATCCCGACGGCGGCCAGGGCCCCAGAGGCGGGCAGCAGCCACTCCTGCGGCAGGTCCAGGTTCCACAGGCCGGTGCCCGCGAACAGGACTCCGGTGCCGATCAGGGTCCCGGCCACCGCCCGCATCCGTCCCGGTGCCGCCACGGAGGCCCCGGCGATCAGCAGCACGGCTCCCAATCCCAGCTCGATCCAGGCCCGGATGTCCTGGGCGTACAGGTCCAGCAGCCCGTGGACCGCGAACCAGGTGCCCAGGGCGGCGATCACGCCGCAGATCAGATAGCGGTAGAGCTCGGACCACCGGCCGCGCACCGACTCGGTGGCATCGGTGACGGCGTCGTTGAGGTCATAGACGATCGGTGCCGGGGGTGCCTCGGTCTGGGAGACCACACTCAGACGCTCCCCGTCCAGCACCTCGGCCTCGGCGAAGGTCTGCTCCGGGTCCACCGTCTCGCCGGAGGTGCGCACCAGCAGCTTGGTCCCCAGTCCCTCTTGGGGGCGGTCGTCCAGCAGGTCCAGGATCTGCGGCAGCAGGGCGCCGACCGGGGTGTCTGAGGGCAACAGGGCATCGGCGTTGCGCCGCTGCCCGATCAGGGACACGCGTGTGTAGGGGCTGGGCACGTCAGCACCTTTCCAGGGGTTCGGCGCTCGCCGTCAGCGTGGTGGCGGCGATCGGCAGTGCGGTGAGGGCGGACAGGTCGGTGGGGGCGGCAGGGTTCGCACTCAGGTGGGCGGCCGGCAGGCGGAGAGTCGGAGCTGAGCCCTGAGGCTGGTCCTGACGCTGCTGCTCCTCCTGCTGGCGTCGTTCCTGGTCGCGCTGCTCCATCTCCTGCTGGCGCTCCTGCTGCTGGCGTTCACGCTCCTCGCGGTCGGAGAGCCAGTTGGTCAGGATCTGGACCACGAAGGAGATCGCCACGCACAGGGCGCAGATGACCGCGGTGGCGATCACGCCGTAGATGAGCAGGCGGGTGCGGTCCTTCCAGCGTCGCTCGGTGGGGTTGGCCCCATACAGCAGAGAGGCCGTCAGACGGTTGCGACGGACCTCCACTGATTCGATCAGCTGGGAATCGAAGTCCATGGCCATGCTTGCCCCTCCTCTGCGTCCTCTGCCGGCACGGTGTCCACCGGGTGATCGGCCGACCGATCACCGACGGCCGGCCGAGATCCATCATCCCAGGTTCTCCCCTGCATCATTCCAGCACCGGCCCTGAGATGATGCCAGGTGAGCGGCAGAGGAGCATGGGTAGTTCTCCCCATGCTCGGCAGTTGACCTGCTGCGGCGACTCCACGGAGGATGGAATCACTGGGCCGGAGAGCTGCGGGGGAGGCGACGAACACACCGTCCGACTGGCACCGACCCGGGCGTCAGAACTGAACATCAGGGGCCGTCACACCACGAACGGTCCGCATCCAGGAAACGGACCGGAGGGTCCTGACACAAGGGGAATCACATGGCTATCCAGCTTGAAATGACGGACATCAATGTCTTCCACAAGGCGATGCAGGAGTCGGGCGACTCCGGCGAGCAGCTGCTGGCCGAGGTCGGCAACCTGGAGACCTCCGTCAAGGCTCTGCGTGACACCTTCAAGGGCGCCGGTGCTACGGCGTACGAGAACTTCATGGTCGAGGTCAACGAGTGCCAGAACATCCTGGTGGAGGCCCTGGGCATGATCAACACCGGTCAGGCCGAGGTGTACCAGTCCTACATCGAGGAGCAGGACACCATGGTCGCCGACGCCACCTCGTCCACCACCGATGAGTTCCCGATGTCTCGGTGACGCCTCAGGCGCACCCGACCTCATCCACCACTCCACGCCAGAGCTTCAGGTCTGAGAAGACCGCCCGAAAGGACCCATCATGACCACCATCAAGTACGACGCCGGAGCAGCCGAGCAGTACGAGGCCGACGTTGCCGCGATCGCCGGACGCATCGAGGGCATCCTCGGTGACCGCGAGACCCAGAAGAACTACGTGGCCAGCAACTACCAGGCCACCGACAACGACGCCGAGTACGACACCGTCGAGAAGAAGTGGCTGGAGGCCGGTGACGCGGTCAAGCGCATCGTGGAGAAGGCCCGCGATCTGATGATCGAGAACGACGTCACCGCCAGCAACGCCCACAAGCGCGCCTCCGACGCCATCATGGGCATGAACCGCGGCTGATCCCCGCCCCACGGGACGCCTCCGGGCAGCCCGTCCCAGCACCGCCCTCCCACGGCCTCGACCGTGCAGGAGGGCGGTGCTGTGTTGCCGGTAGACTGGAGGGTCGGTGCCCTGAGCCCCGGACTGTCCCGAGACCCCCACGCTGTGAAGGAACTCCTGTGAGCGCTGCCCCGTCCCGTCCCCTTCGTCTGGCCATCGTCGGCGCAGGACCGGCCGGCGTGTACACGGCAGACCTGTTGACCAAGGCGGAACGCGAGTTCGAGGTCAGCATCGACCTCTTCGACCGCTACCCGGCGCCCTATGGGCTGATCCGCTACGGCGTGGCCCCGGACCACCCGCGGATCAAGGGCATCGTCAAGGCCCTGCACAAGGTGATGGACCGCGGGGACATCCGCTTCCTGGGCGGCGTGGACTTCGGCACCGACCTGACCCTGGAGGACCTGCGCCGGCACTATGACGCCGTCGTGTTCTCCACCGGCGCCATCCTGGATGCGCCTCTGGACATCCCCGGTGCCGAGCTGGACGGGTCCTTCGGCGCCGCGGACTTCGTCTCCTGGTACGACGGTCACCCGGACGTGCCCCGGGAGTGGCCGCTGAACGCCCGTGAGATCGCCGTGATCGGCAACGGCAACGTGGCCCTGGACGTGGCGCGGATGCTCTCCAAGCACGCCGACGACCTGCTGGTCACCGAGATCCCGGACAACGTCTACCAGGGGCTGAAGGCCTCACCGGTCACGGATGTGCACGTCTTCGGGCGCCGTGGCCCGGCACAGGTGAAGTTCACCCCGCTGGAGCTGCGCGAGCTGGCCCACTCCCGCGACGTGGACATCGTGCTGTACCCGGAGGACTTCGAGTTCGACGCCGCCTCCGAGGAGGCCGCCTCCACGAACAACCAGATCAAGACCATGGTCAACACCCTGACCAACTGGCTGGTGGAGGAGCAGGACACCGGAGCCTCCCGCCGCCTGCACCTGCACTTCCTGCAGGCCCCCGTGGAGATCCTGCCCGGCGAGGGCGAGCAGTCCGGTGAGGTCGCCGGGCTGCGCATGGAGCGCATGGAGCTGGACGGCACCGGCGGCGTCACCGGCACCGGTGAGATGATCGACTACCCGGTCCAGGCCGTGTACCGGGCCATCGGCTACTTCGGCTCTCCGGTCCCGGGCGTGGCCTTCGACGAGCGCCGCGGCGTGATCGTCAACGAGGCCGGCCGCGTGCTGGACGAGGCAGGGCAGCACGTGCCCGGGCTGTACGCCTCCGGGTGGATCAAGCGCGGACCGGTGGGCCTGATCGGCCACACCAAGGGCGATGCCCTGGAGACCATCGGCTGCATGCTCGAGGACGAGCCGAACCTGTGGACCGCGCAGGTCCCGGACGAGCAGTCCGTGATCGACCTGCTCGAGCAGCGCGGCGTGGAGTACACCACCTGGGAGGGCTGGCTGGCCCTGGACGCCCATGAGCTCTCCCTGGGGCAGCAGGCCACGGCCGCCGGTCCGGTTGAGCGCGAGCGCGTCAAGGTGGTGCCCCGAGAGGAGATGACGCGGATCAGCCGCGAGGCCCACTCCGGCTGAGTGCGGCCCTGCGCCGTTGGTGCGGTGCTCGCGATCTAGGGTGGTGGCATGCATCGTCACCACAACGGCCTGAAGACCGCCCTGCTCTTCGCCGCCCTGTTCGGGATCCTGCTGGCCATCGGCGGGCTGATCGCCGCGGGCACCGGCAGCTCGACCTGGATCTGGATCTTCGCACTGATCGGCCTGGCCACCACGGCCTACAGCTATTGGAACAGTGACAAGATCGCCATCCGGTCGATGCGGGCCTACCCGGTCACCGAGCAGGAGCAGCCGGAGATGTTCCGGATCGTGCAGGAGCTCTCCGCGCAGGCCGGCCAGCCGATGCCGCGCCTGTATGTCGCACCGACGCCGTCCCCGAACGCCTTCGCCACCGGTCGGAATCCGCAGCACTCAGCGGTGTGCTGCACGGAGGGGATCCTGCGCATGCTCAATGCCCGGGAGCTGCGCGGAGTCCTGGGCCATGAGCTGATGCACGTCTACAACCGGGACATCCTGACCTCGTCCGTGGCCACCGCTGTGGCAGGACTGATCACCTCGGTGGCGCAGTTCCTGATGTTCTTCGGTGGCGGACGGGGCCAGCGCAACGTCAACCCGTTGGCGATGATCGCCCTGGCCCTGCTGGCACCGCTGGCCGCCTCCCTGGTGCAGATGGCCATCTCCCGGACCCGGGAGTACGACGCGGACGAGGACGGGGCCCAGCTGACGGGTGACCCACTGGCGCTGGCCTCGGCGCTGTACAAACTCGAGCACGGCGTGCAGGCGGCACCGCTGCCGCAGGAGCAGCGGCTCGTCAACGCCTCCCACCTGATGATCGCCAACCCGTTCCGGAATCCGAAGGCGATGTTCTCCACCCATCCGCCGATGGCCGACCGGATCCAGAGGCTCGAGGGCATGGCCCGGGTGCTGGGCCAGCACTGACCGGACACCCCCAGCACGACGACGGCGCCTCACCTTCTGCAGGTGAGGCGCCGTGCGCTGTGGAGACAGGATTCAGGCGGCGTGGGACCCTGCCAAGGTGCCGCCCATGCGCTGCCAGGCTGCCACCAGGTGGTCCTTGACGTCTTCGTTCTTCAGCTTGTCCGCGGCCACCTCGGCCTGATGGATGGCGTCGTCGGCGTCCTGCCGTGCCTTCTTCAACGCCGCGCGATCCTCGTCGCTCTGCCCGGACACCGGTCCCAGTGAGGCCAGCTGCTCCTCGACGCGCCGCTGCTCCTCGGCGATCCGGCGCAGCCGGGCCGGCTCCATCAGGGTCTCCACGAAGGCCGGGTGCACCATCAGGCCACGGCGGATGTCGATCCCGTGGCGCAGGGCCGCGGCCAGGACGTCCGAGGGCTGGATTCCCGCGGGTGCCGGCGTCCACGCCAGCCGGGCCGGGTCGCGACCGTCTCGGCGCTCCATGACCTTGATCGCGCCGAGATCGTGCGAGGTCATCAGGACGGTGGCATCGGGTTCGATCAGGTACATCATGCCGGGGGTCCGGTCCTTCCGGGAGGGGACACCGGGGGTGGCCCGGTGAGGGGAGAGTGGGGCAGGGGTCAGCGGAAGTTGACGAACTGCAGGTCCGCGTCCTCGAAGTCCTTGAGCATGGCGATCACCGACTGCAGGTCGTCACGGGACTTGGAGGAGACGCGCAGCTCATCGCCCTGGATATTGGCCTTGACGGACTTGGGGCCCTCATCGCGGATCAGCTTGGTGATCTTCTTGGCGGTGGGCTGGTCGATGCCCTCCTTGATGGAGGCCTCCAGACGGAACTCCTTGCCGGAGGGGAAGGGCTCACCCAGATCCAGGGACTTCAGGGAGATTCCGCGCTTGACGAGCTTGGACTCGAAGACGTCCAGCACGGCCTTGACCCGCTCCTCGGAGTTGGCCTTCATCAGCACCTTCTCACCGCTGAAGTCGATCTCGGCGCCCACACCCTTGAAGTCGTAGCGCTGGGCGATCTCCTTCTGGGCCTGGTTCAGCGCGTTGCTGACCTCCTGCTTGTCCACCTTGCTGACGACGTCAAAGGTCGAATCGCTGGCCATGGTTCTCCTTCTCGGCTCGGTCGGGGCAGCCGGGCGCACCGGCTGGCATCGTTCTGCTGTCAGCCTACCGTCGCCGTCCCGGACGGGGGAGCCGACGGATTTCCAGATCGGGCTCAGCCTGCGCTACAGTAGGGAGTCGCTTGACGGGCGAACGCGGGATGTCCCTTGGACGGAACGCGATCCCTGGAGAGTTCCCCGGCAGATTACCCGAGCGGCCAAAGGGGGCTGACTGTAAATCAGCTGGCATTGCCTACGGGGGTTCGAATCCCTCATCTGCCACACCGCCTGAAGAATGCGGGAGCCACATGGCTCCCGCATTCTTCGCATCTGGGCGGACTGTTCCCACCGATGATCCAGGAGTTCTGATGCGTCAGCTCACCGCACTCCAGTCGTTCGGCCTCGCCGCACGGCTGACGGGCGCGCGCTCGCACCTGGTCGAGCTGAAGGCCCAGCCTCAGCCTTCTCCGGCATGTCATCGGCAGGGAGCCGAGACCTGACTCAGGACATCTGTGCCTCGCAGGGGCACTGACCTGACAGAGCGTCTCGAACCCACCGGTTCGGGACGCTCAGCTGCTTCCAGGGAGGGAGACTCCCTGTCTCAGGCACCGCATCCCGGACCTTCACCGGTCCTCAGCACCAGCTGGGACCGCCTGCACCACCTGAAGGAAAGGACTCCACCGTTGTGGAACACATCAACCGGAGGCTCGTGAACTGGGCCTCCATCCTGGATGAGAAGACTCGCGACCAGGCGATCGCCACCTCGCAGCTGCCCTTCATCCACCCTCACCTGGCCCTGATGCCCGATGCCCACCTGGGCATGGGCGCGACCGTCGGATCGGTCATCCCCACTCTGGGGACCATCATCCCGGCGGCGGTGGGCGTGGACATCGGCTGCGGCATGATCGCCGTGCGCACCCAGTTCACCCGTGACGACCTGCCCTCAGAGCGCACCAGCGTGCGCGAGGCGATCGAGCGCGCCATCCCTCTCTCGGCCGGCGGCTACAACCGGAAGGTCGTGGCCACGGCCGCACCGCGGATCGCCGAGCTGGAGGCACTCGCCGAGCAGGCTGGCTTCGATCCCTCCTCCTACGCCGGGCACTGGCGCGTCCAGCTGGGATCGCTGGGCTCGGGGAACCACTTCATCGAGATCTCCCTGGACGAGCAGGACCGGGTCTGGACCTTCCTGCACTCAGGGTCGCGCGGAATCGGCAACAAGATCGCCCAGCACCACATCATGGTCGCGGCTGACGTGGCCCGGCGGTACTGGATCGATCTGCCGGACTCGGACCTGGCCTACCTGGTGGAGGGCACCCCGGAGTTCTCCCGGTACATCCGGGAGCTGCGGTGGGCCCAGCACTTCGCCCTGCTCAACCGCGAGGAGATGATGGACCGGGTGATCCGTCAGGTCTCCGAATGGGTGGGGACTCCGGTGCAGGAGCAGGAGCGGATCAACTGCCACCACAACTTCACCGAGTCCGAGAAGCACTTCGGCAAGCAGGTGTGGGTCTCCCGCAAGGGGGCCATCCGAGCCACCGAGGGGGAGATGGGACTGATCCCCGGCTCCATGGGCGACGCCTCCTACGTGGTGGAGGGTAAGGGCAACCCGGTGTCCCTGAACTCCTCACCCCACGGGGCCGGCCGGGCCTACTCCCGGTCTGCCGCGCGCAAGGCCTTCACCGTCGAGCAGCTGCGTGAGGCCATGGCGGGGATCGAGTACCGGGACACCGACGCGTTCCTGGACGAGATCCCGGCGGCCTACAAGCCGATCGACCAGGTGATGGCCGACGCCGCCGACCTGGTCACGATCCGCCACACTCTGCGGCAGATCGTGAACGTCAAGGGGGACTGAGCGCCTGTGCCCCCTGCCGGATCAGACCATGGCCGGCAGGGGCATCAGGTCCCACAGCGTGCACAGGGAGTCGTCCTCGGCCCCCATGATCAGCTGGTAGTAGGCCCAGGCCCAGGCGGTGGCCCCATTGGTGTCCGGCGGGCAGGGCGGGCAGTCGTCCGGATGGAACCAGCGGCCACCCACGCAGATGAAGTCGATGTCCAGGGACGTGGTCGTCTCTCGGGGAGGCATCAGCGGCCGCTTCAGGTCCGCCGCCCGGGCGACCGCGTAGAGCTCGGTGGCCGAGCGGTCCATCACCAGCCCACAGTCCTCCTCGAAGGCCGCCACCCAGCCCATCGACTCCCGCAGGGCCTGGTCCTGATCCGATCCCGGGACCACCACCAGCACCGTGGCCCTCCGGCCCGGCATCATCCGCCCCGATCCCTGGGGCCCGTGGTGGTCGGTCATCGCCGTGCTGTCCATGGTCGTCTCCGTCCGATCGTCCGGCAGGCGACCTGATGTCCCCTGTCCATGGGATCGACGCTAAGAACGGCTGGGGGCTCTCACCTGCGGCCAGAGCAGGATGTGGATCCTGGGGCTCAGCAGGTCCGCTGTGGAGGAGGGAACGCCGACGGTCGGAGCCGTCCCGTTCGCTGACTGTGGACACCCCTGACGACGCCCCGGGCGCACCGTTAGGGTGGACGCATGACTACCCGCGACATCACCGAAGCCGAGTTCGAGCAGGTCCTGACCGAGAACGAGATCGTGCTCGTGGACTTCTGGGCCGAATGGTGCGGACCGTGCAAGCGCTTCGCCCCCGTCTACGATCAGGTCTCCGCCGACCATGAGGACGTGGTGTTCGGCAAGGTGGACACCGAGGCACAGCCCGGACTGGCGGCCGCCGCCAACATCACCTCGATCCCCACCCTGATGGCCTTCCGGGACAAGATCCTGGTCTTCGCCCAGCCCGGCGCCATCAACGCCTCCCAGCTCGAGGACCTGGTCACTCAGGTCAAGGCGCTGGACATGGACGAGGTGCGCGAGAAGATCGCCCAGAACCAGAACGAAGGCTGACCTCGCCTTCCACGGCCTGCGCCCGACTGACGCAGGCTCCACACTGACGTATCCGGCCGGCCCCGCCGCCGCTGACCGCCCCCAACGGGACGGGCTCAGCGGCCGCGGTGGTCGGCCGGAGTCAGTCGCGGCCCGAATCGGGCGGGCCGGAAGCCGGAGAGCCCGATCAGCCGCACCACCCGCTGACGGTGTCCGACCCAGGGCCGCAGCAGAGCCAGCATGCCGGCGTCATCGGTCCGGCGGCCGGTCAGGGCCTCTCCGACGTGGTGGGCCAGATGGTAGTCTCCCACCGCCACCAGGTCAGCGGAGCCGTGCGTGCGCTGCAGCGCCTCGGCCACCGTCCACGCCCCGATGCCCGGCACCGCCTGCAGCACTCGACCCAGCTCCGCGGCCGCATCCACTCGGTGCGACCCTGCCGCGCGGCCTAGCCGGTCCAAGGTCCGAGCCCGCGCGGCCACCTGCACCATGGCCCTGGACTGGCCGGGCTGGACCCACCCGGCATGCCACTGCCAGCTCGGGATCAGCCGCACCGCCTCAGCGCGCGGGGCCATCAGCATCCCCGCGGGCGCCGGGTCCGGAGCAGGCTCGCCGAACGTCCGCACCAGCCACCGCCACCCGGCCCGGGCCTGATCGTGCGTGACCTTCTGCTCCAGCACCACCGTGAACAGCTGATCCACCAGCCGACCGGTCGCCGGCAGCCGCAGGCCCGGGTGGGTCCGGCGCACGCGCACCACGGAGGAGGGCAGAGCTCGTGACCACCCCGCACTCCCGTGCCGCTGCGAGGTGAGCAGGTCGTCGAAAGCCGGCCAGCCGTCGTCGGGAAGTCCCAGCAGTGCGGGCGCAGACCGGATGGCCGCGTCCGCGCCGGGACCCCATGCCATCACGTGGACCGGACCGGGGACCAGGGGAGAGGGCGCCGGGCGGACCAGGACGGTGACCGGCAGGGCCGGGGCGGTGGGATCGTCCGGATCCGGCTGGCGGTGGCAGAGCCAGACGCCGTCCGGCCGGGACTGGACGGCGGGATCAGCATGACCGCGCTGCAGGACGCCCAGGGTCAGGCGCACATCCACCGGGACGCCCGGCTCCAGCACCGCCTGGGCGTCCGGGGTCGGCAGCGCACCCAGGACAGTGGGGGAGGTGCCCGCCGGGTCGCCGGGTCGCTGGAGGCTGCTCACCGCATGATGGTCTCACGCGCGGCGGACAGGATTCCGCGCTGGGCGGACGAACGTGACCTGCTGTGGCCTCGGACTGCTGTGGTGTCCGGGGTCGCCGGTACCGTGGGGGCCATGACGAATGAGGCACCCCAGACACCCGCCGCCCAGCCCGGACCCGAGCAGCACCAGATGCAGTATGCCGAGAACGTGCTCGGGCTGATCGGGAACACGCCCCTGGTGCGGCTGAACCGGGTGACCGAGGGGATCCGTGCCACCGTGCTGGTCAAGCTGGAGTACCTGAACCCGGGAGGCTCCGTGAAGGACCGGATCGCCCTGAAGATGCTCGAGGAGGCCGAGGCGGACGGACGCCTGGCCCCCGGCGGCACCGTGGTGGAGCCCACGTCCGGCAACACCGGCGTGGGCCTGGCCATGGTCGCCCAGCTCAAGGGCTACCGCTCCGTGTTCGTCACGCCGGACAAGGTCGGCCAGGAGAAGCGGGACGTGCTGCGCGCCTACGGCGCCGAGGTGGTGGTCACTCAGACCTCCGTCCCGCCCGAGTCCGAGGACTCCTACTACGGGGTCTCCAACCGTCTGGAGCGGGAGATCCCCGGGGCGTATCAGCCCAACCAGTTCTTCAACCCCGCAGCGCCGGCCTCGCACTACGAGACCACCGGCCCGGAGATCTGGCGGGACACGGCCGGACGCATCACGCACTTCGTGGCCGGCGCAGGGACCGGCGGCACCGTCACCGGCACGGGCCGGTACCTCAAGGAGGTCTCCGCGGACCGCGCTGAGGGACCGGTGCGGATCGTGGTCGCAGACCCGGACGGCTCCATCTACTCCGGCGGCACCGGACGTCCGTACTTCGTGGAGGGCGTGGGCGAGGACATGTGGCCGGGCAACTATGACCAGTCCGTCCCAGACGAGGTCCATGCCGTCTCCGACGCCGAGTCCTTCGCCATGACCCGCCGGCTGGCCGCCGAGGAGGGCCTGCTGGTGGGCGGCTCCTCCGGCATGGCGGTGGTGGCCGGGCTGCGTGCGGCCCAGGACCTCACCGAGGAGGACGTTATGGTCATCCTGCTGCCCGACTCCGGCCGCGGCTACCTGGGCAAGATCTTCAGCGACACCTGGATGGACGAGCAGGGCTTCACCACGGTGACCGCCGAGTCCGTGCTGCCCGAGGGCGTGGTGGGGGACGGCGCTCGCCAGCCCCGCGCGGTGGTGGCTCCCGGCGCCACCTCCGAGCCCGGCGAGGGCGAGCAGAGGACTCCCGACGGCGGCCCCTCGCCCTGGCAGGCCACGGTCGCCGAGGTCCTGGGAGACAAGGACGCCTGGATGCCCGGATCCCTCCCGAAGGTGGTCACCGCCAGCCGGGACACCACGATCGCCGAGGCCATCTCCACCATGAACCGATACGGCGTGGACGCGCTCCCGGTGGTCGGCGCCCCGCGGGATGACCTGCGCACCGGAGAGATCCACGGCACCGTGCAGGTCACGGGCCTGGCTGAACTGCTCGCCTCCGGGCAGGCCGGTCCGCAGGAGCCTGTCGGTGAGCACGCCGGTCCGGCACTGCCGCGCGTCAACGTCAGCTCCACCCTGATCGAGGCCAGGGAACGGCTCGAGGACACCGGTGCACCGGCTCTGCTGGCCATGCAGGACGGCGTGGTGGCCGGGATCGTGACCCTGCACGACCTGCTGGCCCACGTCACCCACTGATGTGACCTGACCTGATCTGATCCGCCGGACCGCACCGGCGCCAGAGACCATCCACGCACACCGGACCACCGGAAGGAATCCGAGATGACAGACCAGACCGAGCAGAACCAGCACCAGCACGGCTTCTCCACCCGCGCCATCCACGAGGGCCAGGAGTTCGACCCCATCACCGGTGCCGTGGTGCCGCCCATCCACTTCTCCACCACCTACGCGCCGGAGAAGATCGGGCAGCTGCGCCGCGGTTACGACTACGGGCGGGGCACCAATCCCACCCGGGACTCCCTGCAGACCCAGCTCGCCGCGCTCGAGGCCGGCCCGGGCCAGCAGGCCCATGCCTTCACCTTCGGCTCCGGACTGGCCGCGGAGAACGCCCTGATCCACGCGATCGCCACGCCGGGCAGCCACATCGTGATGGGCAACGACGTCTACGGGGGCACCTACCGGCTGATCGACCGCGTCCTGGGTCCCTGGGGGATCGGCCACACCGTGGTGGACATGGGGGACGTCTCCGCGGTGGAGCGGGCGCTCGCCGAGGCGCAGGCGACGATCCTCTGGCTGGAGACCCCCTCCAACCCGATGATGAAGGTCTCGGACATCTCTGCCCTGGCCGAGGTCGCCCATGCGGCCGGCGCCCTGCTGGTGGTGGACAACACCTTCGCCACCCCGTACCTGCAGCTGCCGCTGACCTTGGGCGCGGACATCGTGGTCCACTCCACCACCAAGTACATCGGGGGCCACTCGGATGTGGTGGGCGGGGCCGTCGTCGTGAAGGACTCCGAGCTGGCCGAGAAGGTGCAGTTCCAGCAGTTCGCCGCCGGCGCCGTCAACGGACCCATGGACGCGTACCTGACCACGCGCGGACTCAAGACCCTGGGCGTGCGCATGGACCGCCACACCTCCAACGCCCAGCAGATCGCCGAGTGGCTGGTGGACCGTCCGGGCGTGGAGCGCGTGCTCTACCCGGGGCTGCCGGACCACCCCGGTCATGAGCTGGCCGCCCGCCAGATGAGCGGCTTCGGCGGCATGGTCTCGGTGCAGTTCACCGGGGGCGCAGCGGCCGCCCGCCAGGTCGCCGAGACCACTCGGCTGTTCATCCTCGCCGAGTCCCTGGGCGGGATCGAGTCGCTGATGAACTACCCGGCCGAGATGACCCACGCCTCCGTGGCCGGCACCGAGCTGGCCGTGCCGGACAACCTGGTGCGCCTGTCCGTGGGCATCGAGGACGTGCAGGATCTGATCGAGGACCTGGACCGGGCCATCAGCTCCCTCTGATCGGCAGCTTGTAGGGTCGAAGGATGACCGTTGAGACCTCCATCACCACCGACCAGACCGACGCCTCCCGCACGCTGACGGCGATCGTCAACGCGCACATCGTGCCCATCAGCGCCGAGCCCTTCGACGGGACCATCGTGCTCGAGCACGGCAGGATCGCCGCGCTGGGCACCGAGTTGGAGGTCCCGGAGGGCGCCACGGTGGTGGACGCCGAGGGCGGTTGGGTGCTGCCGGGCTTCGTGGACGCCCACGTGCACCTGGGCATGCACCCCGAGGGCGAGGACGGCGGGATGACCGACGTCAACGAGATGACGAACCCGGTCATGGCCGGGGTCCGGGCCCTGGATGCCGTGGACCCCATGGACCCCGGCTTCGACGACGCCCTGGCCGGCGGTGTGACCACCGTGAACGTCAACCCCGGCTCGGGCAACCCGATCGGTGGCCAGGCCGTGGCCATCCACACGCATGGCCGGATGATCGACGAGATGGTGCTGCGTGAGCCCTCCGGTGTGAAGTCCGCCCTGGGGGAGAACCCCAAGCGGGTCTACAAGGAGAAGAAGCTGACACCCTCCACGCGGTTGGGCACGGCGCTGGTGATCCGCGAGGCGTTCATGAAGGCCCAGCACTACCTGCGTCGCCAGGAGGCCGCCCAGACCGAGGGCGCCGAGCCGATCGCCATGGACCCACATCTGGAGGCCCTGGTGAAGGTCCTGCGGCGCGAAATCCCCTGGCGCCAGCACTGCCACCGCACCGACGACGTCGCCACCGCCCTGCGTCTGGCTGAGGAGTTCGGCTACGAGTTGGTCCTGGACCACGGCACCGAGGCCCACCCCCTGGCCGATGTGCTGGCCGAACGTGGCGTCCCGGTGCTGATCGGTCCGCTGTTCACCACCAAGTCCAAGGTGGAGCTGCGCGGCCGAGACCTGGCCAACCCGGGCCGGCTGGCCGCCCAGGGCGTGGAGATCTCCATCATCACCGACCACCCGGTGATCCCCATCCAGATGCTGGTCACCCAGGCCACCATGTCCGTCAAGGAGGGCCTGGACCGCGAGACCGCCCTGCGCGCCATCACCGTGAACCCGGCGAAGGTGCTGGGACTGGACGAGCGGATCGGCACCCTGGAGGTGGGCAAGGACGCCGACGTGGTGCTCTGGACCGGCGACCCGCTGGACGTGATGCAGCGGGCGTCCCGGGTCTGGATCGGGGGCCGTCAGGTGATGGAGTACGACCCCCAGACCCGCCGCTCGGTGGTGGTGGACCGGCGCGCCCGCCTGGACTGAGCCGGCGGGCCGGAGCCCCAGGCCGCTCCGGAACGTCACAGAGCACTAGCATGAAGGCCATGCCCACACTGACCCTGCGCCCGATCTCTGTCCCAGAGCACCGCGAGTTCCTGGCCGCCCGGCCCGAGACCAGCTTCCTCCAGCAGCCGGAGTGGGCCCAGGTCAAGCCGGACTGGACCGCCGAGTCCCTCGGCTGGTTCTCCGGGGACGAGCTGGTCGGCGCAGCCCTGGTCCTGCATCGCGCGGCCCCGGTGGTGAAGAAGTCGCTGGCCTACATCCCCATGGGCCCGGTGATCGACTGGACCGCCTACTCCGTGGACGAGGTGATGGCCCCCCTGGCTGAACACCTGAAGACGCGGGGATCCTTCGCCGTGCGGATCGGCCCGCCGGTGGACGTGACCGAGTGGGGCGCGGCCACCGTGCGCAAGGCACTGGGCTCGGACGAGCTCTCCACCCTGGGGGAGCTGCCGCCGGTGACCACCCATCCGGCCGGAGAACAGCTGGTGGAGGAGCTCCAGGCCGCCGGGCTGCGTCCGCTCTCCGCGGGGATGGACTTCCACGCCGGTCAGCCCGAGTACGTGGGACGGGTGCCCCTGGTGGGTCAGGACGGTTCCTCCAAGACCATCGACCAGGTGCTCAAGACCTTCTCCAGCAACACCCGCCGGGAGACCCGGAACACCGAGAAGGCCGATCTCCAGGTGGTCGAGGGCGGGCTCGAGGACCTGCACCGTTTCCAGGAGCTCTACCGGCAGACCGCCGGGCGCCAGGAGTTCACCGGGCGACCGCTGAGCTACTTCCAGACCCTGTACCGCACCCTGAACGAGGCCCGTCCGGGTGCCTGCCGCCTGTACTTCGCCGAGCACCAGGGCACCGATCTGGCCACGGCCATCATGGTCCAGTACGGCAACCAGGCCTGGTACCTCTACGGTGCCTCCGGCAGCGAGCACCGGGAGCTGAACGGGCCCAAGGCGCTGCAGCTGCGCATGCTCACCGACGCCCTGGCCGCCGGCTGCGTGGCGCTGGACCATGGCGGTGTCACCCCCACCCTGTCCCTGGAGGGCGACCACCACGGGGGACTGACCCGCTTCAAGGCCTCCGTGGGGGCGAACATCGTCCGCACGGCGGGGGAGTGGGAGCTGGCCTTGAACCGTCCGCTCGCCTGGGCGTTCAACCGCTACATGGCCTGGCGCGCCCGTTAGGATCCATAGCATGCCCGCCACCGTCTCACCCGCACAGCCCTTCGTCCCCGTCCTGCTCGGCGGGGACCTGGGGACCTACTCCCTGGCGCGGGAGTTCCACCAGGCCTACGGGGTCACCTCCGTGGTGGTGCTCGGCCAGCCCAACGGACTGGTCCAGGACTCCTCGTTCATCGAGCTGCGCCCCTACCCGGCCGGTGCCGCCACGGAGGAGGCGATGGTGGACCACCTGGTCTCTCTGGGCGAGGATCTCGGGGCCGGTGGTCGACCGCTGCTGCTGCTGGGCTCGCTGGACGGCCACGTCAATCGGATCACCCAGCACCGGGACCGGCTCGAGGCTCACTTCACGGTGCCCTACCCCGCTGCGCAGACCGTGCAGCAGGTGGCTCTGAAGGACCACTTCTACGCCCTCTGCGAGCGGCTGGACATCCCGCATCCGCGCACCCGCACGGTGGTGGCCACCCAGGACGCCCTGGACCTGTCCGGCCTGGAGTTCCCGCTGATCGTCAAGCCCACGGACTCCGCCGCCTGGACCCGGATCAGCTTCCCTGGCAAGCAGAAGGTCCACACCGTGCAGGACCAGAGCGAGCTCGACTCGCTGCTGGAACGGCTCCGAGCCGTGGACTACAGCTCGCCGATGGCCGTCCAGGAGTTCATTCCCGGCGGAGACGACCACATGCGCCTGTGCACCTTCTGGGCCGAGCGCGTGGACGGAAAGACCCGCGTGGTCGCCGCCGGCTACGGCGAGGTGGTGCTGGAGGACCACTCGCCCCAGATGCTGGGCAACTCCGTGGCCATCATCTCGGCTGGAGACCACCCCGTGGTGGAGGCCGGCGCACGGCTGCTGCGGGAGATCGGCTGGGAGGGCTTCGCCATGATCGACGCCAAGCTGGACCCCCGGGACGGCACGGTCAAGCTCTTCGAGATGAACCCGCGGCTGGGCCGCAACCACTTCTATCTCACCGCCGCCGGGTTCAATCCGGTCCGGATGTACGTAGAGTGCTGGATGGGCCTGACAGAGCTCGCTCCGGAGCAGCCGCTGCTGGACCCCCGGTCCTTCACGGCCTCACCGGAGGGCACCCAGGTGCTCCAGCCGGAGGTCCTGTACAACACCATCCCGGCGCCGCTGCTGCTGCGCCACACCACCGGGCAGGTCCGCACGCGCGTACGCGGACTGCTCACGGCACGGCGCACCGCCAACCCGCTCTACACCCGGGCGGAGCGCAGCCCGAAGAGGTGGGCGTACATCGCGGCGTCCATGGCCAACTACTGGCGCAAGTTCAACGCCTTCCCGCCGCCGCGTGACTGACACCCGCCGGCAGCACCCAGCGGCCAGGCGGCGGTTCAGCGCAGCTGGCGGCGCACCGGCGGCAGCCAGAGCAGCACGGCGCCGACCAGCAGCAGCGCGCCCACCACGATCAGCAGCGGGGCCGAGCGGATCATCAGCGGCACGGCCACGATCACGGCCACCCCGGTGAGCATCCCCACGGCACTGCGACGCCTCCGGAGCAGCTGCACTGTCCCTGCCGCAGAGCCCAGTGCCACCACGCCGGCGGCGATCGCCAGCACGAACTGACCCGGGCTGCCGCTCAACGGCCCCTCGGTGCCCGGGGTGTCGTCCATTCCCGGCACGGCGATCGGTCCGGAGCCGGCCTGGATCTGCAGCCCGGAGAGCACGAACACGGTGGCCAGGACCGTGAACAGCAGGGTCACCGCCACCCACCACCACCGCGCCGTGCGCAGCAGCGTGGAGGCGGGACCGTTCTGGGCGGCCTCCCGTTCGGCCTGCCGCCGGGCCAGCTCACGCTGACGTTCGGCCTCGCGCTCGGCCTCGGCGTCCCGCTCTGCCTGGCGCTTGAGTTCTGCGCGCCGTTCGGCGTCCTGACGCGAGGAGTCCAGGAAAGCGCGAGCGGCCTTGCCGGCGGCGCGGGCGTAGCGGTGATCCCGGGAGTCCTGTGGATCGCCGGGGCCGGGGCGCGTGGGTCCATTCTGCTGGGGCACACGCTGAGCCTACTCGGGCACCCCGGCCGCGTGCCGTCGTCGTGGTGTGACCGATCTCCCGCCGTCCGGCCTGCGCCGATGCCGTAGACTCGGGGGACAATCCGGTCATTCCCCTGTGCACGCCGAACGTCGGCGTCATGATGTGTGGCCCGCCACCGAGAGTCTCGGCAGGCGCGGGCGGCCGGTCCCCCACCCTCTCCCAGAATCGTCCCGACGACGGCGCGCACCCTGCGCTGTCCGGTGCGGCTGGGTGCCACGAGGGAGGCGGGACTGCCAGGTGAGATGGAGCGGGCGTGAAGTTGGACCGCGCCCCGGGGAGCACCGGAGCCACCGATGCACAGCGGTGCCCAACCGGCCGCTGGACCCCACCGAAGGACACCACGTGACTGATCACGAGACCCCTCAGACCACCACCGAGAACACCGAGAACACCGAGATCTCCCAGACCACCGCAGCCGGCGAGGAACAGCAGCCAGCCGTGATCGTCGACACGATCGACGACCGCCCCGAGCAGGCTGAGCAGCCGGAACATGCTCAGCAGTCAGAGCGCGCAGACCGCGCAGATCGCACCCAGACGCGTGCCGAGGACTCCGATCTCCCCGCCGGTGAGGACGAGGGCCGCCCCGGCTTCGCGGACATGAACCTGGATCCCCGCGTCCTGCGGGCCGTGACCGATCTGGGCTACGAGACCCCCTCACCCATCCAGGCAGAGACCATCCCCCTGCTGCTCAACGGGCGCGACGTCGTCGGGCTGGCCCAGACCGGCACCGGCAAAACCGCCGCCTTCGCGGTGCCGGCCCTGTCCCGCCTGGCCGAGAACGCGGACCTGGACGGCCCGGCCTCCCAGCCGCAGATCCTGGTGCTGGCCCCCACCCGCGAGCTCGCGCTGCAGGTGGCCGAGGCCTTCACCTCCTACGCCAAGCACCTGCCCAACGTCTCCGTGCTGCCGGTCTACGGCGGCGCCCCGTACGGGCCGCAGCTCTCGGGCCTGCGCCGCGGCGCCCAGGTGGTCGTCGGCACCCCCGGCCGCGTGATCGACCACCTGGAGAAGGGCTCCCTGGACCTCTCCGAGCTGCGCTACATGGTGCTGGACGAGGCCGATGAGATGCTGCGCATGGGCTTCGCCGAGGAGGTGGACCGCATCCTGGCCTCCACGCCGCGGGAGAAGCAGACCGCGCTGTTCTCGGCCACCATGCCCAACGCCATCCGCCGGATCTCCAAGAAGTACCTCAACGACCCGGTGGAGGTGACGGTGGCGGCCAAGTCCTCCACCGCCATGAACATCCGCCAGCGCTTCGTGCAGGTCACCCACCAGTGGAAGCTGGAGGCGATGACCCGCATCCTGGAGACCGAGGAGCACGACGGCGTGATCGCCTTCGTCCGCACCCGCAACTCCACTGAGGAGCTGACCACCAAGCTCAACGCCCGTGGCTTCCGTGCCGCGGCGATCTCCGGTGACATCGCGCAGAACCAGCGTGAGAAGACCGTGGAGAACCTGCGTGCTGGCCGGATCGACATCCTGGTCGCCACCGATGTGGCCGCCCGTGGCTTGGACGTGGAGCGGATCAGCCACGTCATCAACTACGACATCCCGCATGACACCGAGTCCTACGTGCACCGGATCGGCCGCACCGGCCGCGCCGGACGCTCCGGCGATGCCGTGCTGTTCATGACCCCGCGCGAGAAGTACCTGCTGCGGGCGATCGAGAAGGCCACGCGCCAGCAGGTCGAGCAGATGCACATGCCCTCGGTCTCGGACGTGAACTCCTCCCGCCTGCAGCGCTTCAGTGACCAGATCACCCAGACCCTGGCCGAGCAGGAGACCCAGGTCTTCCGCGACCTGGTGGAGTCCTACGTGGCCGAGCACGGTGTGGCCCCGGAGGACGTGGCCGCCGCACTGGCGCACATGGCCCAGGGCGGCCGTCCGCTGCTGGTGGAGGAGCCGGACCTGCCCCAGCCCAAGTTCGGCCGCTACGACCGTGAACGTGAGGACGGCGGCCGTGAGCGCGGCAACCGGGACGGACGCGGCTCCCGTGGTCCGAACCGCGAGCCCGCCGAGGGCAACGCCACCTA
Source organism: Micrococcus sp. IITD107 (assembly GCF_041927415.1). NCBI lineage: Bacteria > Bacillati > Actinomycetota > Actinomycetes > Micrococcales > Micrococcaceae > Micrococcus > Micrococcus sp. IITD107. The sequence continues at coordinate 164,762 of NZ_JBHFFN010000002.1, forward strand.
CCGCATCGCCCTGGGCCGCCAGGACCGCGTGATGCCCGGCAACATCGTGGGTGCGCTGGCCAACGAGGCCGGCCTGCGCTCGAACCAGATCGGCGGGATCGACATCCGCTCCAACCACTCGCTGGTGGAGCTGCCTGAGAACCTCTCCCCGGATCAGTGGGCCGCCCTGCGGGAGACCACCATCAACGGCCGTCCCATCCAGCTGCAGAAGGACACCGGCCGTCCGGTGCGCGCCGAGCGCGGCGGACGTGAGAATTCTCACGACGACGGCCACTCCGGTGGGCGCGATCGCTCGCGGGAGGATCGCGGCGGCTTCCGCTCCGGCGGATTCCGCAAGGACGGCCCCCGTGGCGGTCGCGACGGCGGCGGCTACCGCGGACAGGGCGGACGCCCGGAGCGCAATGACCGTTTCAACCGTGACGAGCGCCCTGACCGCGGGGAGCGCACCGATCGGTTCAACCGTGATGATCGGTTCAACCGGGACGACCGTCCCGCCCGGTACTCACGTGATGACCGCGCGGATCGCGGCGGAGACGCCCGTGAGGGCCGTGAGGATCGTGGTCCGCGCGGCTACCAGGGTGAGGGCGATCGCCGCGGCGGATCCGGCTTCCGCTCCGGTGGATCCAAGGGCGGTTTCGGCGGCTCTCAGGGCGGCAAGGGAGCCCGTGCAGGCAAGCCCCGCTGGAAGTCCTCCGGCCCCGGTGGCCGCAAGAAGTACTGACCCTCAGGTCGGTGACTGACGTGGGCTCAGCCCGATTTCGCACTCACGGAAATCGCTGGTAGAGTTTCACGTCGTTGCCCCGATAGCTCAGTGGTAGAGCGCCATCTTGGTAAGATGGAGGTCCCGGGATCGATTCCCGGTCGGGGCTCTGGAATGAGAAGCCCGTCGTCGCAGAACATCTGCGGCGCGGGCGCACTCATTTCTATGGCGGCGTAGCTCAGCTGGTTAGAGCGCACGACTCATAATCGTGAGGTCGGGGGATCGAGTCCCCCCGCCGCTACCGACAAAGACCCGGACCCCCTGAGGGAGTCCGGGTCTTTCTGCGTCTGCGGGTGGTGGCTGGTCTTCACCAGCAGTAATCGAGGAACTTTCCGTCCAGGGTGATGACCACCCGGTCACCGTCCGGGTCGGGACGACGCTGGATGTCCACATGGAAGTTGATGGCGCTCATGATGCCGTCGCCGAACTCCTCGTGGATCAACGCCTTGAGCGCGGGCCCGTAGACGGATACCGCCTCGGTGAGCCGGTAGATCGTCGGATCGGCCATGAGGGCCGGATCAGTGCCCCGGGAAGGCTGGAGTCGCAGCGACTCGGCAACCTCAGAACCCAGGCCGAGTAGCGCGGAGACCGCATCAGCCTGCTCCGCGCTCATCGGGTGCTGACCCAGCAGGGCCGCGGTGGTCCACACGGGGGCGGTTCCCAGACGGTCGGCGATGCTCGCCCAGGTCATCTCCTGGCGGATGCGGGCACTGTTGATCAAAGCGGCGGCCTGGTCCTTGGGCAGGATCGGCGTTGTGGTCTGTGTGGCGTTGATGCTCATGAGTTCCTCGGTGCGTCTCGGTCTTTGGTGGGGGGGGCATGGGGCGGTCAGCGGGTGCCGGCCGGGACCTTCGCCTCGACTACGTCGATGGCGGCCAGGTTCTTGCGCAGGCGGTCGCTGCCGGTGCGGTGGTGGGTCGTGTAGAGGGTCAGCCCGACGAAGGCCAAGCCGCCGACGAGGTTGCCCAGCACAGTGGGGATCTCATTCCAGACCAGGTAGTCCATGAAGGAGAACTCGCCGCCGAGCATCAGGCCGGCCGGGAACAGGAACATGTTCACCACGGAGTGCTCGAAGCCCATGTAGAAGAAGAGCATCACGGGCATCCACATGATCAGTGCCTTGCCGGTGGTGGACTTGGACATGAACGCGGCCACGACGCCGGTGGAGACCATCCAGTTGCAGAGCACGCCACGGATGAACAGGGTGAGCATGCCGCCGGCCCCGTAGTCGGCGTAGCCGACGGTGCGGCCCTCGCCGATCTCACCCAAGCGCAGGGCGACCTCGTTCGGCTCAGTACTGAAGCCGTAGGTCATAGTCACGGCCATCATGAGGGCCACCAGAGCGGCGCCGGCGAAGTTGCCGAGGAACACCAGACCCCAGTTGCGCAGTATCCCACCCCAGGTCACGCCCGGGCGCTTGTCGAGCCAGGCCAGGGGCAACAGGGTGAAGACGCCGGTCAGCAGGTCGAAACCCAGCAGGTACAGCATGATGAACCCGACGGGGAAGAGTATGGCACCCACCAGGGCATTGCCGGTCTGGACGGTCACGGTGACGGCGAAGGCGGCGGCCAGGGCGAGGATCGCGCCGGCCATGAAGGCGCGGATCAGGGTGTCCCGGGTGCTCATGAAGATCTTGGCCTCACCGGCGTCGATCATGGAACGGACAAACTCCGTGGGTTTCACATAAGACATCGGAGGGTTCTCCCATCAAGAAGTGCATCAGTGCTGGCGTGGAGTCAACGGATCCGACATGATGCCGGTACAAAGAAACGCTATTGATGGATCATTTCCCGGCTGGTGCCTAAACTGTTTCAGTCGAGTAACAAAGAAATTCACGTGCCGTGGGGAGGTGGTGAGGACTCTGTGCGAGACCACGGCCAAGGTCACTAGACCGCCAGCCGGTACCCCCGTTTGACGACGGTGGCGACGAGCTTGGACTGGGGCAGCTGGCGGCGCAGCCGCCAGACGAGCATCTCCAAGGCGTGGTCGGTCTCGCAGTGCCGCAGGGTGGCCATCAGCTCCTCGCGGGAAAGGACGGCTCCGTTGGCTTCCACGAGGCGCCGCAGCAGCGAGAGTGGGCCGGGGGAGAGGCGTGCGGGTTCGTCGTCGTGACCATCCAAGATCACCTGCGAGCCACGGATCTCCAACGCGCCCAGCCGCGTCTGGGTGCGCACGACCTGGTGGGTCTCCAGGTGCTCGCACACTAGGCGGATCATCGCGCCGAGTCGCCATCGAGTGGGCACTAGCGGCTGGACGCCGACCTCGTGCAGGGGGCCGGCGGTGACCTTGCCGACGACGGCGGTGGCCACGTCCGTGCGCAGGGCCTCCAGCAGAGCATCCAGCCGACCGTGTTGACCGGCGACGGCCAGGAACGCCTCGACGGCGGGTGCCGCGGTGAAAGTGACCACGTCCAGCTGGCGCTCGATGACCGCCTCAATCATGCGCAGCAGGTCGGAGTCGGCCGCGGGGCGAGACCAGGTGTAGGGCATGACGGTCAGGACTCGGGCGCCGGCCTGCTCCAGACGGCTGATCTGATGGTGGTCAAGCATGCCGTGCAGCTGGAAGGCGACCGTGCGACCAGCCAGGGGCCGGGCCAGCAACAGGTCCACCAGGGAAGCGGTGCGCTCATCGTTCGGAGCGTCGACGTCCTCGAGGCCAGCGGCACGGACGGCTCCCCGGGCCTTGGGGCCACGCACGAGGATGGAGGACGCGGCCAGCACGTCGTAGAGGTCGGTGCCCATGCCGTCGGCGTCGGCGGCTTCCATCCAGCGGCGCATCCCGTACGCGGTGGTGATGACGGTGTAGTCCGGCAGGGCGGCGATGACCCGTCGGGTGTCCCGGTGCAGAGTCACCGACTCGGTCAACGGGGCGATTCGCAGCGCCGGGGCATGCATGACGTCCGCGCCGCGGCGTTCGAAGGCACTGATCAGCTCGTCGCTGCGTCGATCGGAGGTGACGCCGATGCGGAAGCCAGAGAGGGTCTGCGGCAGCAGGGGCGTGGCCCCGGTCCGGCCGGTCTCCTCGGGGTACTCGTCCGCTGTAGGCACTGCTTCGTCGATGGTCTTGCTCACCGGGCGGTCACCGCCGTCAGATTGGCCATGCTCAGGGGTGTGTTTGCGTTCACGAGACCGACCATCTCGGCCAGGCGTTCCTCGGCACCTGGGGCCTGACGAACGACCTCGCCAATCACCAGCACGGCTGGTGAGCGCATTCCGGCCAGTGCTGCCTCCAGGTGGATGCGGCCGAGGGGTGCCAGACACGTCTTCTGCTCCGGTGTGCAGCCCCGTTCAACAATCCCCACGGGGGTGTTCGGTGACATGCCCTGTCGGATCAGCCCGGCGGCGGTGTGTCCCAGGGTGCCCATGCCCATCAGCACCACGACGGTGCCGTTGAGCTGGGCCAGACCGGACAGCTCCGGCTCTCTGAGGGGGTCGTGACCGCTGACCACGGTGAAGGAGATACTGCAGCCCCGGGAGGTCACCGGGATCCCCGCTGCTGCCGGAACGGCCACGGCGGAGGTGATCCCAGGGACGACCTGCACCTCGATACCGGCCTCCCGGCAGGCAGCGACCTCTTCGCCGCCCCGACCGAACACGAAGGGGTCTCCGCCCTTGAGTCTGGCCACACGCAGTCCGTTGACGGCGGCCTCCACGAGCAGCCGGTTGATCTCGGACTGCGGTACTCGGTGATGACCGGGCTGCTTGCCCACGTCGACCAGGCGGGCGTGGGGTGCCCACTCGGCCAAGTCCTCGGTAGGGGCCAGCCGGTCGTAGAACACGACGTCGGCCTGTTCCAACAGGCGTAGAGCACGCATGGTGATCAGGTCGGCGGCACCGGGGCCACCACCGATCAGTGCGACCGAACCGGGCGGGAAGGGGGTGCGGGAAGCGGGCAGTGCCATCACAGTTCACCTCGCAGTGGGATGCGCGGGCCAGCCACAGTCACCGGGCCGCTGGCCGGCTCCGGGGTGGGGGAGTCGACGCGGGCCCGGAAGCGACGCAAGCGGTCCGGGTCCTCGAGTGTGGCCGCCCACTCATCGCGGTAGGTGAGCTGGTGATCAGCGACGACCTTCTCCAGGTCCGCCCCGATGCCCAGCACGTCCTCGACGACGACCTCGCGGACCCGGTCGATGCCACCGGGTAGATCCTCCATCCAGCGGGCGGTGCGCTGAAGTCGCTCAGCAGTGCGGATGTAGTAGACCACGTATCGATCGATGTAGCGGATCACGGTAGCGTCGTCGAGGTCCTTGGCCAGCAACTGGGCGTGGACCGGGGTGGCACCGCCGTTGCCGCCGACATACATGTTCCAACCCTCTGAGGTGGCGATCAGTCCGACGTCCTTGCCCCGGGCTTCAGCACATTCGCGGGCGCAGCCGGAGACCCCGAACTTCATCTTGTGGGGGCTGCGCAGCCCCCGATAGCGCTCCTCGAGAGCCACGGCCATCGCCACGGAGTCCTGGACCCCGTAGCGACACCAGGTAGAGCCCACGCAGGACTTCACATTGCGCAGCGCCTTGCCGTAGGCCTGGCCGGACTCAAAGCCACCGGCCACGAGTCGGGACCAGATCTCGGGCAGCTGCTCCAGGCGGGCGCCGAACATGTCGATCCGTTGAGCGCCGGTGATCTTGGTGTACAGCCCGAAGTCCCGTGCCACCTCGGCGATGAGTGCCAGGCCGTCCGGGGTGACCTCGCCGGCGGGCATGCGGGGGACGACCGAGTAGGTGCCGTCCTTCTGCATGTTCGCCAGGGCACGGTCATTGGTGTCCTGCATCCCGCCGCGATCGGCATCGAGAATGTAGTCACCATGCAGGCTGGCCAACACCGAGGCGACCACCGGCTTGCAGATGTCGCACCCCAGGTTGACCGTCGGGTCGGAGGGGGTGCCGAAGCGGGCCACGATCTCGGTGAAGGTGCTCAGCCCGGTGGCACGGACCGCCTCGAACAGGCCCGAGCGGGACAGTTCGAAGTGCTCGCACAGCGCCGTGGAGACCTCCAGCCCCAGCTCGGTGAGCTGGCGCTGCATGATCTTCTGCGCCATCGGCAGGCAGGAGCCGCACTGGGTGCCGACCTTGGTGCAAGCCTTCAGAGCACCCAGGTCGGTGCAGCCGTCACAGACGGCTTGGCGCAGATCGCCGGCACTGACATCGCGGCACGAGCAGATCTGAGCGTCATCGGGCAGATCCACTTCTACGGCCGGACCGTTGCCAGCGGCGGACAGGAAGGCACCGGCCTCCCCGGGCAGCTCCCGGCCCAGCAGCGGACGCAGCGTGGAGTAGGGGGCCGCGTCGCCGACAAAGACACCACCCAGCAGCGTGCGAGCATCTTCCGAGACCACCAGCTTCTGGTAGACACCCCCGGTCGGGTCGGCATAGACGACTTCCAGGGCCGCGGGAGACTGGGCCAGGCCATCACCAAAACTGGCGACGTCGACGCCGGAGAGCTTGAGCTTGGCGGCCGTATCGAAACCCGGGAACAGGCCCTGACCACCACAGAGGCGGTCCACGACGATCTCAGCCATCGTGTTGGCCGGAGCGACCAGGCCCATGCACTCCCCGCCGAAGCTGGCGACCTCACCGATCGCCCACACGCCAGGGACTGATGTCGCGCAGGTGTCGTCGATCTCCACACCGCCGCGCGGCCCCGGCGCAAGCAGCTGCTCGCCCTCTAGGTCGCGGGCTAGCTCGTCGCGGGGCACGATGCCGGTCGCTGCCACCACCAGATCCACGGCCAGGTCCTCGCTGTGTTCGAAGCGCAGCAGGCCGGATTCGGCGTCCCAGGCGGTGGGGCGCTCGCCGAGACGAAGGTGGTATCCCTGAGCGCTGAGCATCCGGTTCAGGGTCCGTCCACCGAACTCGTCGAGCTGGGCATTCATCAGGTAGGCGCGAGAGTGCACCACTGTGACCTCCGCACCGAGCGCACGGAGCCCGCCGGCAGCTTCCAGCCCGAGCAGGCCGCCACCGACAACCGCCGCACGCGGTTCACGCCCGAGCTGTTCGGTGAGCGTGGCCAGATGCGCTCGCAGGTGATCGACGTCGTTGACCCGTCGGTAGACGATCATCTGATCGGCGCCGGGGATGGCCGGGCGGGCCGCTTCGCTGCCGGTCGCCAACACCAGGTGATCCCACCTGTGCTCGGTGCCGTCTTCGGTCGTCAGACGATGCCCGGTGGGGTCAATGGCGCTCACCCGCTGCCCGGTGAAGAGGCGCACGCGGGAGTCTTCCCAGGGGCTGCCGCCCAGGGGCAGCTCGTCAGTGGCGTCGGTGAAGCGCCGGGAGAGGGCCACACGGTCGTAGGGGATGCGGGATTCCTCGGCGAAGACGGTCACCTGCAGTAGGGGTGAGGGATCGCGCTCGAGGAGGGCTTCGACGAATCGATGGGCGCCGGGTCCGCCTCCGACCACGGCGATGCGACGGTTCCCGTGCCAGGAGCCGGTGGCCGGCTCAGCGGTGTGGTCAGTCTCGGAGGTCATGGTTCCTGCCCCTTGTCTCGGTGGCCTCCCACGCTAGGAACACGCCGTTTCCCGACCGTGTCTCTCATGTAACGCCCGCATGACAGAGGTCTCACCGGCGACGTCGATCCGGGCGAGAACAGGACGTTGCGTGATGGAAACATTCCCGGGCTGTGGCCGAAACACGTGATTTTTAGGGTGGAGTCATGACTCTCACCGCTGACACCCAGGTCCTGTCCACCACGGCCCTTCCGACGCTGGTGCCGTCCGCCGCGGCGGACAGCTGGCACACCGTGTGCCCTCTCGGTGCGCTGGATCCGCTGTGGGGTGAGGTCGCCCTGGTCAACGGGGAAGAGGTGGCGCTGGTGCGTCTGCCCTCCGACGAGGTTGTTGCGGTCTCGCACTGGGACCCCTATGCCCAGGCGCCGGTGATGGCGCGGGGCATCGTCGGCTCCCGCGACGGCGAGCCCACCCTGGCCTCCCCGTTGCACAAACAGGTCTACTCCCTGGCCACCGGGCAGTGCCTGAGCGATCCGACGCTGAGCCTGCGCACCTTCCCGGTGCGGGTCAGAGAGCAGATGGTTCAGGTCGCCGCATGAGCCGCCACCTCGTCGCCGTCTCCCACGGCACCGCCGATCCGGCCGGCCAGGCCCGCGTTCAGGCTTTGGTCGACGCCGTCGCCGCCAGGATAACCGTCCCCGTTTCGCTGGCCCATGTGGATGTGCAGCAGCCCGAGATCGGTGCGGTGCTGGCCAGCCTGGCCGAGCCCGCTGACGCCGTCGTCGTCCCTCTGCTGCTTACCGCCGGGTACCACGTGCACGTGGACCTGCGCCGGATCGTGGACCGTCTGCCCGATGCCGACGGGCGCATACCGGCACTGACAGGCGCTCTCGGACCGGACGACCGCATTGTGGACGTGTTGGTCCGTCGTGCACTGGATGCCGGATTCGTGCGTGGCCATCACCGCGTCGTCTTGGCCTCGGCTGGCTCCTCCGATGAGTCCGCGGTGCAGGACTGCCATCAGATCGCCACCCGGCTCGCCGATCGGCTCGGTGCACCGGTGAGCGAAGCGTATGTCTCCGCTGCGCACCCCAGGGTGCCGGCCGCCGTCGGGACCTGCCTGACACGTCACCCCGATCGGCCGGTCATGGTGCTCAGCCACCTACTGGCCCCGGGCTTTTTCCAGTCGCGGCTGCGCTCCGAGGCGATTGCTGCCGGTGCCTCGATCGTCACGCCGCCGATGCTGGGTCTGTGGGGACCGGTCCCGGAGTCGCTGGTGGATGTGGTGGTGGACCGCTTTGTGCAGCATGCCCGTGCCGAGGCCGTCCCTGGTCGGGTCCACTTGCTACGGTAGGGCGATGCAGGAGAACCCCTGGGACACCGGCTCGCGCCTCTATCGGACGCTTCTGCTCAGCGGTATGGCCGCAATCTTCGTGGGCATCGTCCTGTCAGTGGTCGCCACCTCCACGCGGGCGACCGGACTGTACTGGCCGGCGCTGATCCTCATGGGGGCCGGATTGGTGACGCACATTGTCGCCCACGTAATTCGCTTTCGTGACGCCCGACGGCGGAACCAGATCGGGAGCACTCCCCATCGCTGATCGGTGCCGGTGGTCGTAACCTCAATCTCGCCCGCGGGGAGGTCCCAGGGCGCAGGGGAGACCACCATGACCACCACAGGACCAACCACTCCACGCCGAGGCCGTTGGGCACGGGCACTCGGTGCCGCCGCAGCGCTCGCCGCCGTGGCCGTCACCACTGCCGTTCCGGCCAGCGCAGCCACCAGCACCGGAGCGATTGTTCCCGCGTCCACGCCGCCAAGCGTCACCGTGACAGCACCAGTCCCGGCAACCTGCGGCGACTCTATGGTCGCTGTAGACACCCAGGGCCGGGCCAGCGACATCACACTCAAGGGCAAGACATTGTCCTACACCACCCCGACCAAGTGGTTCACCCGCGACCTGAAGACCGCTGGCTGGGCTGGATTCCGCCAGTTCAGCACCATGTTCTGTGGCGACAAGGGGCGGATCATCATGGGCTACCACGACAACCGCACCGTGGGTGTCTCCTACGACCCGAACTCCTACGACTTCAACGGCGGCGATATCACGGGGCGCATGACCACCTTGCCCGCGCTGCCGGCCGGAACCCTGGCCTACGGGTGACCCTGGCCCGGCGCCGTCGGGTCCGGAACACTCACCGCCACAGCCCGTCCTCCGCGTTCTGGAGGGCGGGCTGTTGCGCGTCCACCGGCATGCCCCCACGCACGGCGGTAGGCTGAACCGAGGCCGGCTGAGGCCCAGCCGTCACACCACACAGCAGGAGGTCACCGGTGAGCGTCAACCCGGACGTCCAGGGTCGCAGCTACCCGCCCAGCCCGCCCTACCTGGTCAGCCGGGAGCGGATTCGCGAGTTCGCCGCCTCCGTGCAGGCCACCCATCCGGCCCACACCGACGTGGCGGCCGCCCAGGAGCTCGGACACGCCGACCTGGTGGCACCGCCCACCTTCGCCGTCATCATCGCCCAGGGTGCTGAAGCCGCCGCCATCCAGGACCCGGAGGCGAACATCGACTTCTCCCGCGTGGTCCACGCCGACGAGCGCTTCACCCACCACCGTCCCATCGTCGCCGGCGATGAGCTGACCGCCACCGTCACCGTCGACTCGGTGAAGTCCCTGGGTGGTCACTCCATGATCACCACCCGCGCCGACATCGCCACCACTGCCGGCGAACCGGTCAGCGCTGTCCTGTCCACCCTGCTGGTGCGCGGAGAGGAGTCCTGATGAGCACGGTCACCCCTGACATCACCACCCTGATAAAGGGCGATCAGATCGGCACCCGCACCGTCGAGCTCACCCGGGCCGACCTGGTGCGCTACGCCGGCGCCTCCGGGGACCGCAACCCCATCCACTGGTCCCAGTCCATGGCCGAGTCCGTGGGACTGCCCGGCGTGATCGCTCACGGCATGCTCTCCATGGGCACCGCCGTCCAACTGGTCACCGACTGGTGCGGGGACCCCGGCGCCGTGATCGACTACCAGACGCGCTTCACCGCCATGGTCCCGGTCGCCGACACCACCGCCGAGGGCGACGGCGTCCCCGGCGCCCGCCTCGAGGTGACCGGAAAGATCGGCGCCATCGACCTGGACGCCGGCACCGTCCGCGTGGACCTGGCCGTCACCGACCCCGGTCAGGACGGTGCCAAGGTGCTCACCAAGGCCCAAGCTCTCGTGCGTCTGACCCCCAGCGGATCGGACGGCTGAGCATGTCCCCTCACACAGCAGGTCCCGACGGCGGCCAGTACCCCACGCTGGCAGAGGTCACCACGAGCCGGGTCGGAGGTCCCGCTCGACGCTGGGTGCGTGCCACCAGTGAGCAGGAGGCAATCGACGCCATCCGCCAGGCCGACGAGGACGGCCAGCCCCTGCTGGTGCTCGGCGGCGGCTCGAACCTGCTGGTTGCCGATGAGGGGTTCGACGGCACCGTCGTCCACCTGGCCTGGGAGGGGATCGAGCGTCGGGACACCGTGGTGGCCGAGGTCGAGGTCCCCGCTGGCCGCCCCGGCTCGCGCGAGCACGGCCACCTGCGACAGACCGTGGTGATTCGCCTGGCCGCCGGACAGCACTGGGACCAGGCCGTTGCCTGGACCGTCGAGCACGGCCTGGCCGGACTCGAGGCGCTCTCCGGCATCCCCGGTTCAGCCGGGGCGACCCCCGTCCAGAACGTGGGCGCCTACGGTGCCGACGTCTCCCAGACCCTGCTCTCAGTGCGCGCCTGGGACCGCCAGGCCGGGAACATCGTCGAGCTGAGCAACGCCGAGCTGGAGTTCGGCTACCGCGACTCCATCATCAAGCGCTCCCTGCTCACCGAACTCGATCGGCTCCACGCCGGCGAGGACGGTGCCGGGGCCAGCCCCCGATGGGTCGTGCTCTCGGTGGACTTCGCCCTGGCCGCTGCACCCGGGGCCGGCCCGGATGAGCCCGGTGCCGCCGTCGCGCCAGTCCGCTACGCCCAGCTCGCCGGAGCCCTCGGCGTGGAGGAAGGCACCTACGCGCCCCTGGAGACGGTGCGGGATCACGTCCTGGAACTGCGCGCCGGCAAGGGCATGGTGCTCAACCCCGACGACCACGACACCTGGTCCACCGGATCCTTCTTCACCAACCCGGTCGTGCCCGCCACCCTGCGCACCCGTCTGCCCGAGGGCGCACCGGCATTCGGTGCCGGCGAGGATGAGGACGGGGAACCCCTGGTGAAGCTCTCCGCCGCCTGGTTGATCGACCACGCCGGCTACGCCAAGGGCTTCGGCCTGCCCCACGGCCCCGAGAACGGCCGCGGCCCCGACGGCACCGGACTGGCCGGCGGTCGCGCCAGCCTGTCCACCACGCACACCCTGGCGCTGACCAACCGCGGCACTGCGCGCACCCAGGACCTGCTCACCATCGCCCGCGCCGTGCGGGACGGCGTCGCCGATGCCTGGGGGATCACGCTGCATCCGGAACCGGTCCTGGTGGGCTGTTCTCTCTAACGGCACATCACGACGTCGGAGCGCCCATGGGCAAGCTGGACCTGAAGCGGACGATGCCCACCTACGCCGCCCGGCGTGGTGCCAGCGACCTGGTCAGCGTTCCACCCCTGCGCTACCTGATGATCAACGGCCAGGGTGACCCGAAAACCGCCACCGCGTATGCCGATGCCCTGGCCACGCTCTACCCGGTGGCCTATGTCCTGAAGTTCCGCAGCAAGACCGCCGGCCAGGACTACGTAGTCCCGTCCCTGGAGGCACTGTGGTGGGCTGAGGACATGGCCGCCTTCACGGCCGCACGGGACAAGAACCTCTGGCGGTGGACCGCCATGATCCTGGTCCCCGACTGGCTGGATGAGAACGACGTCGCCGCCGCCACCGACCACGTGCGCACCGCTCAGCATGCCAGGGGAGGGTTGCCGCCACGGCTCGATGATCTCCGCTCGGAAGTCCTCGAGGAAAGACTCTGTGTGCAGACACTGCACGTAGGCCCCTACGACGACGAAGGCCCGGTTCTCGCGCAGATCCATGAGCAGTTCATCCCGCAGCGCGGGCTGCGGATGACCGGGCGACATCATGAGATCTATCTGGGAGATTCCCGGCGCACCGCACCGCAGAGACTGCGTACGATTCTGCGCCATCCCGTCGCATACGCTGCCCGACCGACCCCCGAACAGCTCAGAGGTTGCCGGTGGCGATCATCAGCATGCGGCGCACCGGCTCGGCGGCGCCCCACAGCAGCTGGTCACCTACAGTGAACGCGGAGAGGTACTCCGGTCCCATCTCGAGCTTGCGCAGTCGACCCACCGGGATGGTCATGGACCCGGTGACGGCGATCGGGGTGAGGTCCCGCATGGAGTCCTCCTTGGTGTTGGGCACCACGGAGACCCACTCGTTGTCCGCCGCGATGATCTGTTCGATCTCCTCCAGCGGCACATCCTGGGTCAGCTTCAGGGTCAGCGCCTGGGAGTGGCTGCGCAGGGTGCCGATGCGCACGCACAGCGAGTCGAACGGGATCCGCTGCTGCGTGCGCAGGATCTTGTTGGTCTCGGCCCCGGCCTTCCACTCCTCCTTGGACATGCCGTTCTCCAGATCCTTGTCGATCCACGGGATCAGGGACCCGGCCAGGGGCACGCCGAACTGGGTGGCGTCCAGGGAGCCGTCGCGCTGGGCCTGCAGGATCTTGCGGTCGATCTCCAGGATGGCCGAGCCGGGATCGGCCAGTTCGGTGCCCACGGAGCCGGCCAGCACGCCGAACTGGTTGAGCAGCTCACGCATATGCCGGGCGCCGCCGCCGGAGGCCGCCTGGTAGGTCATGGCGGTTCCCCACTCCACCAGTCCGGCCTTGAACAGTCCGCCCAGGCCCATCAGCATGCAGGAGACCGTGCAGTTGCCGCCCACGAACTCCTTGACCCCGGCGGCCAGGCCGGCGTCGATCACGTTCCGGTTCACCGGGTCCAGCACGATGATCGAGGAGTCCTCCATGCGTAGGGTGGAGGCGGCATCGATCCAGATCCCGTCCCAGCCGGCGGCCCGCAGCCTCGGGTACACCTCGGAGGTGTAGTCCCCGCCCTGGGTGGTCACGATCAGCGGCAGCTGGGCCAGGGTCTCGATGTCGTAGGCGTCCTGCAGTGTGCCCGGCTCGGCGTCCATGCCGGCGTACACGGGGGCGTCCCCACCGGCGTTGGAGGTGGAGAAGAACACGGGGTTGACCTTGGCGAAGTCGCCCTCCTCGGTCATCCGCTGCATCAGCACGGACCCGACCATGCCGCGCCAGCCGATCAGCCCCACGGTGGGGACGGCGGCGGTGTCGGCGAAGCCTGCGGCCTGAGGGGCGTCGGAGGGCACGGCAGGGGCGGTCTGATCCACGGAAGTCATGCGTGCCAGTCTAGTTCTCCGGCCTGTCCGCAGTCTGGGCCGGGCGTCACACTCCGGTCAGTTCCTCACCGACGTGGTGCTGCGCCGCCGGTGCCCCGTGGCAGGAGAGCATCAGGGGACTGAGTTGCACACCTCGGCGACCTGCCGTTCTGAGTTGCACAGTTCGCTGGTTTCCGGCCGGAATCCGGACAAGGTGCGCAACTCATCAGCGCCTCACGTCACGGGGTGCAACCGATCCGAGCGAGACGACGACCATCGCATCAGGGAACGGCTGCCACTGCCCTCACCGGCGCGGAGCTGCCCCGCCATCGCTCGCCCCCGGGGCAGTCCCGCCCAGCAGCTTCCTGCGCTGGGCGTAGGCCCACAGCCCCAGCACCACGAACACCTGGGTGAGCACCACCAGGAACACGACGCCGGCCACCACCTTGTCCTGCAGCACCAGCACCAGCCCCATTACCGCGGTCACCAGTCCCAGCACGGGGGCGAGGATGAACGCGATGAAGGTCAGGGTCTGGCGGTTCAGGAACCCGCCGGTGTCCTCGGCGCCGGGGCCCGGCTGTGCGGAGGGTCCGGGGATGTTCGGGGTGCTCATGGGCGTTCCCACCTCTCGAATCGGTAGCGGACTCCGGTGCGGGACTCATGCCAGCCGGTGTCCGGCTCCACGGCGGTTCGCTGCCAGGAGCCGTCCAGCACGGGGGCGAAGGTGTCTCCCTCCGCGTCCACGTCCAGCACGGTGACCTCGGCCAGGGTGGCCACGTCCAGGGCCTGGTCGAACAGGGTGGACCCGCCGATCACCCAGATCAGGTCCAGCCCGTCGGACTCCAGGGCGGCGTCCAGTCCCTCGCGGAACCCGGGGACCACGGCGGCCCCAGCCTCACGCATCTGCTCGGCGGAGGTCTGCCGGCGCGAGACCACGATGTTCGTCCGCCCGGGCAGAGGGCGATACTGGGCCGGGAACGACTCCCAGGTCTTGCGCCCCATCACCACCGGGTGGCCGAGCGTGAGCTCCTTGAAGTGGGCGAGGTCCTCAGGAACGTTCCAGGGCATGCCGCCGTCCAGGCCGATCACCCCGTCCTGGGTCTGAGCCCAGATCATGCCGATCCGTGGCGTGGACGCCGACCGGCCGTCGTCGTGGTGGCCTGCCGAGGCAGGTCGCGAGGTGGAGGTGCGGGGGCGGGGACTGTCAGACGGCAACGGGGGCCTTGATCGTCGGGTGGTGCTGGTAGTCGACCAGCTCGAAGTCCTCCAGCTCGTAGCTGAAGATGTCCTGCGGGGTGCGGCGCAGCACCAGCTGCGGGTACGGGTACGGCTCACGGCTGAGCTGCTCGCGCACCTGGTCCTCGTGGTTGGAGTAGATGTGGCAGTCCCCGCCGGTCCAGACGAACTCGCCCGGCTCCAGCCCGGTCTGCTGGGCCACCATCAGGGTCAGCAGCGCGTAGGAGGCGATGTTGAACGGCACCCCCAGGAACAGGTCCGCCGAGCGCTGGTAGAGCTGGCAGGAGAGCTTCCCATCCGCCACGTAGAACTGGAACATGGCGTGGCACGGGGGCAGGGCCATCTGGTCCACCTCGGCCGGGTTCCATGCGGTCACGATGTGCCGGCGCGAGTCCGGGCTGGTCTTCAGCGACTCCACCACGCGCGCGATCTGATCGATCTGTCCGCCGTCCGGAGTGGGCCAGGAACGCCACTGCACGCCGTACACCGGCCCCAGCTCGCCGTCCTCGTCCGCCCATTCATCCCAGATCTTGACCCCGCGCTCCTGGAGCCAGCGCACATTGGAGTCCCCGCGCAGGAACCAGAGCAGCTCCAGCACCACGGACTTGAAGTGCACGCGCTTGGTGGTGATCAGCGGGAACGACTCGCTCAGGTCGTACCGCAGCTGGCGGCCGAACACGCTGCGCGTCCCGGTGCCGGTGCGGTCACCCTTCTGGGCGCCCTCGGCCATCACCTCGGCCAGGAGGTCTTCATACGGGGTGGGGATGGTCACGGCGTCCATCCTACCGGCGTGGAGCGTCCCCGGTTCCGGGTCCGGCCGGTGCGGGGGGACCTTCAAGGAGTTCCCGACGACGGCCCAGCAGTCCCAGCAGATCCTCCCATCCCAGCCCTGCGGCGCGGGCGCGGGTGAGCAGCTGGTCGGCGGCCTCGTCCACCTCGGCGGGGGTGGGCGTGGGCGGCGCGCCGGAGACGGTGGTGCCGTGGCGGCGGCGGGACTCCACGAACCCGGCGGACTCCAGTTCCCGGTAGGCCCGGGCCACGGTCCCCACCGCGATGCCCAGGTCCGCAGCCAGGGCCCGCACAGTGGGCAGCCGGGTGCCGGGGGCCAGTGCGCCCGTGGCGATCAGCTCGGTGACCTGGGAGCGGATCTGCTCGAACGGCGGGACCGCCGAGCCCAGGTCCACGGACAGGTCCGGGGGAGGGGAGGTCCCTGGTGAGACCGAGCTCATGGCCGCAGGTCCTGGCCGACCGGTTCGACCGCCGGCTCGGTGTCCGGTTCGATACTCCAGGGCGGCGTGGGGCCGGGCCAGAAGGCGCTCAGAGCCGCCGCCAGGATCAGGGCGGAGGAGATGACGAGCGCTGTGCCCTCGGCGGGTTCGGAGGTTACCCACGAGTCGTAGGGAACCACTCCGCGGGCGAAGAGCGCATCCCAGATCGGGGCCGCCCCGTGGACGGCGGCTGCCGTGACAGCGAAGACACCGCCCGTTCCGATGCCCAGGAGACGGTCGGCGCCAACGGTGCGCAGGTGCTGATCCCAGGCGGAGCTGGCGCGGCCCAGAGCCGGCCTCCGCAGTGCGATCCGGGTCGCCAGGACGGTGAGTGCTGTCATCACCGCTGCCACCAGGACCAGTGAGAGGGCCAGTCCCGGTTGAGCCAGGGGGCCGACCAGACTGAGGATGGCCAGGAGGACGGCCATGCCGCAGGAGACTCCCAGGACGATCCACCGCCAGCGAGGCGCCGTGCCGGTGACCACGGGGTGCTCGGCCGAGGCGCGTGGTGTGTGGCCCCGGCGGATGCCGAACTCCATCATCAGCATCAGCAACACCGCCACCGCAAAGGGGGCGGCTGCCCCGGCCATCTGCATCCAGCGATCGCCGCTGGACAGCCCCTGGAAGGTCCTGCCGAGGGGCAGCAGGGCTGCCAGCGCGACCGCTCCTCCGATCAGCACCGCCAACCGCCGCCCGTCGCTGCGCAGACGCCGAACCGCCTCCGGTGTGCCGGGCAGCGCCCTGGACGAATGCCGATCAGTGCCCGAGCCCAGTTGGCTCACCGCCGGTGACCGCCAGAGGAGCATCAGCAGCATCAGCACGAGGCCGATGCCCGGGGCTGCGGTGTCGATCCACCGGGCAGGATCCGGGACGGAGGCCATCCACGCTTCGGAGTACAGGTCGACCCCGTCGTCGAGCCAGTTCGACGGGTGGGGGCGGGCCTGGCGCAGGGCCTGCTCCTGCACTCCGCGCGCCCAGGCCTGGGCCGAGTGCACCAGGAATCCGATGCCGACCAGGGCTGCCGTGCGCAGGGCGCGGTTGGTGGCGATGCGCCGGGTGGCGTCGTCATCGGCCGTGCTCAGACCGGACAGCGGCGGCCGGCGGGCGATCACCAGGATGGTCAGCACGGTGGCCAGCACCAGCACCAGCAGCCCGATCATCAGCCAGGGGGCGAACTCGACGCCCGGGCGGAAGCCGGTCTGCGTCCAGTCATTGTAGGAGTAGCCGTACTCCAGGGACCCGTCCACCTGCTGGAGGTGGATCGCCGGGGTGCCCGGTGTGGTCCAGGCCAGGGCCACGGCGGCCCCGGCGGCCAGCACGATGGCCCCTGCCACCCAGGTCAAGGTGCGGGGCAGGAAGTGTCCCGCCTCTCGGGGGGCCAGCCGGGCCGTGCGCACCTGGCCGGCAGGGCGGGGCCAGGTGTACTGGGCCACCCAGTAGATCAGCAGCAGCCAGACTGCCGGTCCGATCACCGTCCAGAGCGCATCCGTGGGACTGAGGGACAGCGCCGGCAGTTCGGTCACTGCACTCTCGGGCATCTCGTCGGGGTTGACGCCGATCCCGCTCGAGGCGGCCTGGTCCTGTCCCCGTTCGTACAGGGTGGCCAGTCCGGCGGTTCCCGTGGCGAACAGGGCTATCAGTGCGGTGACCATCCCGTGCATCCGAGCAGAGGCCACGGGCGATCCGCCGCCCGGTGTCCACGCGCTGAAGCGCAGGATCACGTAGATCAGGGCCACTCCGAGCGCGAGTCCGATGCCGGTGGCGGCGATGGTGGTGACCACCCAGAGATCCATAGTCGGCCCCTCCCTCACGGGACACCGATGGCATCCCTGGTGTGGATCAATGTATCAACTCATTGACACAAGGGGAAGGGGTTCGTCTGCGCGGACGGAGGTCGGCTGCTCCTCAGAGCTCGTGCACCATCTCCTGGTACTCCGGGTAGCGCTGCAGGTAGTCCTCCACATAGGAGCACTCCGGGGAGATCGAGTCGCCCTCGGCCTTCAGCCGGTCCAGCACCATGGTGACCAGCGCGCGGGCATAGCCGCGGCGGCCGAACTTCTCGTCGATGATCGTGTGCTGCAGCCGGACCACACTCTCCCGCAGGCCGTCGGCACCGGTGGTCTCATCCACGGTGTAGCCCAGGAAGCCGATGTAGTGGTCGTCCTGCCACAGCTCGTAGCGTCCACGGTCGGGGTCGCGCAGCACGCGCAGTCCGTCGTGGACGATCTTCGGGGTGTCGGAGGCCTGGGAAGCAGTCATGCATCGACCCTAGTGGGGCGGACAGCCGGTGTCAGCAGTGTGCCGGCAGAAGTCAGTCGTCCCAGACGTCGTAGTGCTCCAGCGAGACGATCTTCCCGCCTCGGTCCAGCGCCTGGTGGGCCACGATCACCGCGCCGGGCTTCAGGTAGGGATCCTTGGTGGGCAGGACGGCCAGGATCGCCTCGGTGTCCCGCCCGGCCACCGCCTCGGTCAGTTCCTCCAGGACCAGGGGCAGCACCGGGCGGTGCGTGCACAGCAGGGTGGAGCGGTGCCGGTCCAGCAGGGCTCGGGTCTCACGCCGGGTCTTCTTGGGCTTGGCCTTGGCGGACTTCTCCGTGAAGGCGGCGATCGTCTTCAGGCTCTTGCGGGCCCCCTGCACGTAGGGGGTGACCGTCTCCACGCACCGTCTCCAGGGGGAGGACACGGGCTTCTCGGGGGACCAGACGGCCAACAGCCGAGCCACTGCCAGGGCCTGACGGCGACCGGTGGCCGCCAGGGGACGTTCCCCCTCGGCGCGGGACCAGGAGGAGCGGGGCTTGGCCTTGGCGTGGCGCAGCACCAGGAACGGCGCGGTGCGCAGGATCCGGCGCTCGTACGCGGTGACCAGTGCTTCGAGGGGCTCCCGGTCGGTGGGGTTGGTCAACCGCTGGCGGGCCTCCTCCGGGGTGACCCAGGCCGTGCGGTCCACCTCTCCGCCGTCCGGGGTGAGCTCCCGGCGGCCGGCCTCAGCCGCCCAGTACCAGACCTCTTTCGAGGTCCCGCTGTTCAAGGTGTAGTGGATGGAGGGCAGGGGCAGTCCCAGGGTGACCGGCAGCCCGATCTCCTCCAGGGTCTCGCGCACGGCGCACTCGGGCAGGGTCTCGCCGTCATCCAGTTTGCCCTTGGGCCAGGACCAGTCGTCATACCGGGGGCGGTGGATGATCAGCAGCTCCAGTCCGCGACCGTTCTCCCGCCAGGGCAGCACGCCGGCCGCCAGCACGGCGGAGTCGGGGTGGGTGTCATGCAGTCCGGCGGCGGATCGTGCGGCGGTGTAGGGCATGGAGACCATTTCTGTACGGCGGATGATCTGGTGGCGGGAACCCTGCACCCGGGCAGGCGAGCGTGCAGGCAGAACTCTAGTGGTTCAACCCCGCACGTACATCACATCGGTGTCCCAGCGAGTGAAGCCCAGTGCCCGGTAGAGGCTGACGGCAGGGGTGTTGTCCGCGTCCACGTAGAGCATCACCGCGTCGACCCCCTGCCGCTGCAGGTGTCGGATGCCGGCCACGGTGAGCAGTCGGCCCAGTCCGCGGCCCTGCGCCTCCGGGACGACCCCCACCACATACACCTCGCCCAGGGGAGCGTGCCCGTCCTGGGCCGGGTGGATCTTCGTCCAGTGGAAACCCAGCACGGTGGGTTCGGGCCCCGTGGTGTCCTCGGCGATCAGGAAGCCCTCGGCGTCGAACCACGGCTCGGCCTGGCGCGCTCGCAGATCCTCCACGGTCATCGAGCCCTGCTCGGGGTGATCGGCGAAGGCCGCGGCGTTGGCCGTGACCCAGGCGGCGTCGTCCGTGCCAGGCTGGAAGGGACGGATGCGCACGCCCTCGGGAACGGTCTCATCCCACACGCGCGGGGTTTCCTCGGAGCCCGAAGACTCTGCGGAGGTGTCGGTGCGGTGAGTCAGGCGCAGGCGGTACAGCTCGCGTCCGGCCTCAGCGCCGAAGCGCTCGGCCAGCCGGGCGGCGGCGGCGTGGTTGCCGTGGGCCCAGGCTTGGAGCCGACGGGTCCCGGCATGGTCCAGGGCGGCCTGCGCCAGCGCGGTGCCCACGCCACGGCCTCGGCAGTTCGGATGGACCACCAGTTCCATGGTCGCCGCACCGTCCGCGTCTCCCGCGGCGGGAGAGACCACGACGACGGCCCCCGCCAGTTCTCCGTCCCGTCCGGCCTGGTGATCCAGCCAGGCCAGCACGGTGCGCACCCGGTCCGGGTCATCGGTGGTGCGCAGCTCCACCCAGGTCTGATCGGAGAGCGGAGGATTGCCGTCTGAGCGCTCGGCGGCGTCCACCAGGGCGGTGACATCGCGCAGGAGTCGCTGCTCCAGTCGTCCGGCCCGGGTGTCCAGGTTCGGTGCGTCCGCAGAGTCGCGGCGGGGGGAACGGTCTGCAGTGGCGGGGCTGTCCATGGACCAACCCTACCGGCCGGGATCAGGAGGCGGCAGGGGCGGCGGGGTCGGGGGTGTCCTGGTGGTCACGCGGCACGAACCGGTACCCCACATTGCGCACGGTGCCGATCAGCTGCTCACGGTCTGGGCCGAGCTTGGCCCGCAGTCGCCGCACGTGCACATCCACCGTGCGCGTGCCGCCGAAGTAGTCGTAGCCCCAGACCTCGTGCAGCAGCTGCTCACGCGTGAACACCCGTCCGGGGTGCTGCGTGAGGTGCTTGAGCAGCTCGAACTCCTTGTACGTCAGGTTCATCGGCTCACCATGGACCTTGGCGGTGTAACTGGCCTCGTCGATCACCACACCGGAGGAGCGGATCGGCGCCGGCGCGGCGGAGGACTCCTTCTGCTCCGTGGACCGGGCCAGGGTCAGGCGCAGGCGTGCCGCCAGCTCGGCCGGCCCGGCGGTGTCCAGGACCAGATCGTCCATGCCCCAGGACGAGGACAGAGCGGCCAGGCCGCCCTCGGTGAACACGGCCAGGATCGGCATCTGCGCATCGGCGGTGCGCAGGGCCCGGCACAGCGAACGCGCTGCCGCGAGATCGCGGCGCGCGTCGACGATGACCAGATCGGTGTCCTGATGGCGCAGCAGCGAGCTCGGAGTGGGCGGTGCCACCTGCACCCGGTGCTCCAGGAACTCCAGGGACGCCACGGCGGCCGAGGGGGCGCCGGGCTGGGCGGTGAGCAGCAGCAGCCGGGCCATGTGATCCTCCGGGTCGACGACGGTCTACGGTGGTCGAGCGTCCACCAGGGCGTGCGGCTCTGCCCGTGGACGTGTCGAGTATAGAGAGTGGACCACGCCCGGCTGCGCCGATGGCGAGGCCGTGACGCGCCCGGTGGCAGACTGGTCGGCGTGAGACATCCCCTGACTGCCCTCGTGGCCTGTGCCGCTGCCGTGGTGCTCGGGGCCTGCAGTGCTGTGGGCACGGTGGCCACTGCGGCCGGCGTGAGCCTGGTGATCCTGATCGCCGCGCTGGGCTGGCCTCAGCTGCTGGGCGCCCCGGCGCGCACGTCCCTGACGATCGTGCTGGCGGCCACCGGCCTGCTGGCCACCTGGGCCGTGGTCATCTGGCCTCTGGAGGACGGCGGGCGTCCGGTCCTGCTCGAGCCGATCGCCGTCTGCATCGCGCTGGGGGCGATGGCCGCCTTCATGGTCCAGTTGATCCGCGGTCACGGCCGGCCTCAGCGCCTGGAGTCCACGGCGGGGACCATCACCGGAGTGGCGGGGATCGCCTCGGCGGCCGGATGGACCGCCCTGGCCCGGTGGCAGGAGCTGACCGACGGTGCCGCCGGCGCCCTGCAGCTCTCCTTGGCGGCGTCACTGGGTCTGGCCGCACTCTGCGCCCTGCTGCCCGGCGCCCGTCTGCTGGGTCGGGTCCTGGGGCTGCTGCTGGCCGCCGCTGCGCCGTTCGTCCTGGTCCAGCTCCTCCCTGACCTTCCGCTGTGGTCTGCCGTGGTCGGCGGCACTCTGGCTGGCCTGGTGACCGTGCTGATCGGCTCCCTCGTCTCCAGCGAGACCCGCCGGCCGGCAGGACTGCGTGCCTCGCTGGCCCTGGGAGTGGCGCCGGTGGCCCTGACGGGACTGCTCGCGTACGTTGTCCTGAGGATCATGACGGTCTGACCGTCACCGAACGAACGGAGACCTCCGATGAGTGATCAGCCAGTCCAGCCCGGCCAGCAGATGGCCGATGACGTCTTCAACGCCGAGCTCGAAGAGGGCGGGGAATCGGCCCTGGAGCGGGCCGGCCGCTTCGCCACCGGTGTCCTGACCTCCGCGCTGGGAGGCTCCGGGGCTGCTGTGGTCGGCGCCGCCGTGGTGGTGCGCCGTCGCGCGGACGAGGAGGAGGTGCTGCGGATCGATGTGCCGGACGCCGAGTCCGGGGACCAGATCCTGCAGGCCATGCGCGAGGATCTGCGCACCTACCCGGCCGAGGAGTTCGTCACCGCCTGGGTGGAGCGGGACAGCACCCGTCATGGACGTCACTCAGCGGACGGCGCCGATCACGGCACCCGGCTGGAGTAGGATCGAGACATGTCGATTCTTGCGCTTGAGATCTTCTTCATCGCCCTGCTCGTGCTCGCCGGACTGGCCATGGCCGGGTTCGCCGCGCTCGTGATCTCCGGACTGTACAAGGGCCAGAAGTAAGCAGCTGTGCCCACTGAACTCCCGTACGACCTCACTCCCGAGCTCGCACCCCTCTCCTGGCTGATCGGTGCCTGGGAGGGGCAGGGCCGTCTGGGCTCCGGTGAGGACGACAGCGAGATCTTCTACCAGCGGGTGGACTTCACCGAGCACGGGCTGCCGTTCCTGGAGTACCGCGCCGAGTCCTGGCTGTGCGAGGCCGATGGCACCTTCCTGCGTCCGCTGACCGTGGAGAGCGGCTTCTGGGCGTTGGACCGTGACCGTCGAGACGGCGACCTGGGGCCGGGCATGCGCCCAGCCGATGTGGTCCCGGCCTTCCGCTCCGCCGAGGACGTGGAGCAGCTGCGCCGGGAGGACAACTCCTTCCCCATCACCGCCACGATCACCCACCCGGGCTCCATCTCCGAGCTCTACTACGGTGTGATCCGTGGACCCCAGGGCCAGCTGGTGACCGACTCCGTGCTCAAGGGCTCCGCCGCCGGGCCCTATGAGACCGCTCAGCGGATCTTCGGCATGGTCAACACCCAGCTGTTCTGGCGCTGGGACGTCACCGTGGGCGGAGAGGAGTCCCCGCACGCCTCCGCCATCCTGGACCGCATGCCTGATCCCTCCCAAGGTCGGCTGGCACCGGGGGCACCCCGGGAGCCCGGCCGTGGCTGAGCCCGGCCAGACCGAGCCCACGCCGCGCCGGTCCCCGCTGTTGAGCGGTCCCGATGCGATCCACGGAGCCGTGGCTGGCGGGGGACCCGACGCCGGGGTGGCCGCCCACTATGGACAGCCCGCCGCCGAGCAGCGTGCCCTGGACGAGGGCCGGGCGATCGTGGACCTCTCCCACCGTGCCGTGCTCTCGGTGTCCGGGCCGGACCGGCTGAGCTGGCTGGACACCCTCAGCTCCCAGCGTCTGGCTGACGCCCCTGCAGGCACCAGCACCCAGACCCTGTTCCTGGACGTGCAGGGACGCATCGAGTTCGACGTCCAGGTGCTTGAGGACGGTGCGGCCACCTGGCTGATCACCGAGGGAGAGCGGGGCCCGGCCCTGGTGGACTGGCTGGTCTCCATGCGCTTCGCCCACCAGGTCACCCTGCGCGACCACACCGGCACCGTGGCCGTGGTGGGCGCCACCGCCGCCGTGCCCGGCTGGGAGGACCGCACGGTCTGGATCGACCCCTGGCCGCACATCGCCGAAGGCGGCTACCCCTACTCAGCTGAGGCCGACCCGTCCCGCCACCCGGCGGCTGACTGGACCTGGCGGGAGTACCTGGTCACCCTGACCGACCTGCAGCAGACCGCCGCCCGGCTCGGCGCCGGGGAGCTCGCCGAGTGGCGGCTCGCCGGGACCATGGCCAGCGAGGCACTGCGGATCGCCGCCGCCCGGCCACGCCAGGGCCGGGAGATGGATGACCGCACCATCCCGCACGAGCTGGACCTGCTGCGCACCGCCGTCCACCTGACCAAGGGCTGCTACCGCGGTCAGGAGACGGTGGCCCGCGTGCACAACCTGGGCCGACCCCCGCGCCGACTGGTGTTGCTGCACCTGGACGGCTCCGGCCACACGCTGCCCGAGCCCGGCTCCGAGCTGATCCTGCGCCCGGATGGCCAGCCCGAGGCCACCGAGGTGGAGAAGGCCCGCTCGGTGGGCCGGCTCACCTCCGTGGCCCTGCACCATGAGATGGGTCCTATCGGGCTGGGCGTGCTCAAGAGGAACGTGGACCCTGCCGCGCAGCTGCTGGTCCGGGACGCTGGACCCGAGCAGACAGACCCCTCCGCTGAGCCCCGCCGGCCCGAGTACACGGCCGCCGGGCAGGAGACCGTGGTCTCCCCGAACTCCGGCCAGGCGGTGGGCCGCCCCACCGGCTTCCTCCGAGGCCCCCGCTGAGCTCAGCGGGGACCGGCCCTCTCATCCCTGGTGGTACCCGTACAGATCCTGTTGACGCTCGTTGACCCAGATCTCCTTCCCGCCGTCAGGGTGATCAAGGCGGAGCGTACGTCCAAAGGATTCATCTATCACGCGCACCTGCACGCCTGAAGCGCGGACCTGTTCTGCGAGTGCATCGAGGTCTCCCGCGTACTCAAACGACAGCACGGTGCCGACTTTCTGCCCCTCGTGGACCGCGACCAGGCCGTCGTCGACAGTGAGGTCGGCCCATACGCCTGAGTCGCTGGCGATTCGCCTGGTGGCGCCGGCCCCCAGT
Source organism: Micrococcus sp. IITD107 (assembly GCF_041927415.1). Classification (NCBI taxonomy): domain Bacteria; kingdom Bacillati; phylum Actinomycetota; class Actinomycetes; order Micrococcales; family Micrococcaceae; genus Micrococcus; species Micrococcus sp. IITD107. The sequence continues at coordinate 189,641 of NZ_JBHFFN010000002.1, forward strand.
AGAGCCCGGGCGGCGTTCGCGACGTGCGGCGTCACCCAGATGGGCATGACGGACAAGGGCCCGGCCTCACCCTCCGATGAGTCATCCAGTGGGGAGTAACCCACCAGCTGACCATCGGGGAGGCGTGAGGACCACACGGTGCCGAGGTCACCGCCGAGGTCCATGGCCGTGACGTCGCCGCCGGTGGCGTGCGCCGACGACTCGGGCTCACTGGCCTCGAACCAGAGCTCCGTCTGTCCAGACGCTTTCGCAGGGGATGGCCCGTGCAGGGCGACAACGCCTCGCCCTGCGCGCGCGACCACCCAGCCGGGAGAGTCGACGACGACGGTGCCGCCGAGTGCGGTGAGCAACTGGCGCCAGGCGTCGGGGTTCGCCGTGTAGTGGATGGGGGCTGTGCGGATCATCGGTGGTCCTCCTGGGCATCGCTGAGGTACTGGATCAGAGCCTTCTCGACGAGGCTGGAGAGGCTGAGCCCTTCGTCAATGGCATGATGCTTCACGTCACGGATCAGGTCCGGCGGCAGATAGACATTGCACTGCTGTTTTGCTGTCATGCTAGCAATCTAACGAAGCGAAGGGGCTTATCACCAGAGTGTGCGTCGTTATGACGGCGACGTGGTGGACGGAACGGCTGTACCTGTTCCCTCCTTACGGCTCGAACACCACCGTGGTCTGGGACCCGGCCAGCTCGAAGCCCAGCGTGTCCGCCAGATGCTGTGAGGCCCGGTGTCCCATCCGCGCTCGCCACTGGGGGATCAGCCCCTCGGTGAACGCCTCCTCCATCGCCACGCCGGCCGCATAGGCGCCCAGGCCCAGGCGGCGCACATCCGGACGAACCAGCACGCTCACCTGCCCGATCAGCCCCTGCCACTCCTCGTATCCTGACCCGGCCACCGGGTCGGCCGAGCCGTGCAGGCCAGCCTGGGTGCCGTCGTCGGGAACGAGGGTGAAGGTGGAGTCCAGGCCGCTCAGGCCCGCCTCAGCCACATCATCGGCCGGGCACAGCGACTCCAACTGCGCAGCGTGGTCCGTCTCATAGGACACCGCCAGGGTCTCCGAGCGGTCCATCTGCGGGACGCCGTCCGCGTAGTACAGCGCGGCCTCGCCCAACGAACGCCCCCGGTGGGAGGCGCCCAGCCGGATGAACGTGGACTCCAGGGCCAGCACCTCGTCGTCCACGTCCCGCGCGGCGTCCAGCAGCCACCGCGGCCCGTAGAGGACCGAGGCGCCGTAGAGCCGGACGAAGGTGGCCACCTGCTCGTCCTCGCGTCCGGCCCGGCGGGCCTCGCCCTCCGCAGGACGTCCCGACGGCGGCCCCTCACCATCCGTGGGCACCTCCAGGCGCGCTGGGCGCGAGGACCCGGAGGAGGAGCCGGCGGCACCGATCAGGCCGGTCAGGGAGTCGTCGGGCAGACCGAGGATGCGTGACCAGGCCAGGGCGACGATCTGGCGGGTGTGGGAGTCCAGGGGCATGCCGGTCAGCGCCCGAAGAGGACCTTGGCCTCGTCGTAGCGGTGCTGGGGGACCTCCTTGAGCCCGTCCAGCGCCTGGGCCAGGTCCACCTGGACGATCTCGGTGCCGTCCAGGGCCACCATCTGGCCCCACTTGGACTGATGCACCAGGTCCATGGCGCCCATGCCGAAGCGGGTGGCCAGCACCCGGTCGAAGCCGGTGGGCGCGCCACCGCGCTGGATGTGGCCCAGCACGGTGTTGCGGGTCTCGATCCCGGTCATCTGCTCGATCTGCTGGGTGACCCACTCGCCGATCCCGCCCAGGCGTGGCCGTCCGGACTCCTCCACGCCGGCGTCGGCCAGCGGATCGTCCAGGCCCTCGGGGATGAAGCCCTCGGCCACCACCACCAGGGGAGAGCGGCCACGGTCATGCACTTGGCGCACCCAGTCGCAGACCTCCTCCATGGAGGTGCGCTGCTCGGGGATCAGGATGGCGTGGGCGCCGGCGGCGATCCCCGAGTGCAGGGCGATCCAGCCCACGTGCCGACCCATCACCTCGGCCACCATGCAGCGGTGGTGGGAGTCACCGGTGGTGCGCAGCCGGTCCATGGCATCGGTGGCGATGGACACGGCGGTGTCGAAGCCGAAGGTGTAGTCCGTGGCCTTGAGGTCGTTGTCGATGGTCTTGGGCACGCCCACGATCGGCAGGCCGTCGTCCGCCAGGCGCTTGGCCCCGGCCAGGGTGCCCTCGCCGCCGATCGCCACCACGGCGTCCAGACCGATCTTCTCGATCATCCCGGCGATGTTCTCCGGGCCGCCCTGCGGGTGGTTGTACGGGTGGGTCCGGGAGGTGCCCAGGATGGTGCCGCCCGTGCGGGCCAGGCCCCGGACCACCTGGCGGGGCAGCTCCTGCCAGTCGCCCTCGATCAGTCCCCTCCAGCCGTCCCGGATGCCGACCATCTCGTCGTCGTAGGTCTTGATGCCGTGCAGGACGGCGGAGCGGATGACGGCGTTCAGGCCGGGGCAGTCTCCGCCGCTGGTGAGCAGACCGACGCGCATGAGGGGACTCCTTTCGCAGGGGATGCGGCCGGAGAGCTCCGACCGCTCCCTGCCAGGCTATCGGTTCTCTCAGACGCGGTAGGAGCCGGGCTGTCCCGGACCTCCGCGGCGGCCGCCGTTCAGGGCGCGCTCGAGCGGAATGGACCCGTCCTGCCAGGGCAGCAGCAGCCAGGCGACCAGGTAGCGCTTCCTGGCCATCTCGGTGTCAGACGCCGCCGAGGACGTGGTCGGGGTGATCCGGGCCGGCGCTCGCGGGTACCTGACCAAGACCGCCTCCGGAGCGGAGGTCAGCGACGCTGTGCAGCGTGTGGCGGCGGGGGACGCGGTGTTCTCGCCTCGACTGGCCGGCTTCGTGCTGGACGCGTTCGGCACCGCCGCGGTGGCCGTGCAGGACGACGAGCTGGACCTGCTCTCCGAACGTGAGCTCGAGGTGATGCGGCTGATCGCGCGCGGGTACACCTACAAGGAGGCCGCCAAGCAGCTGTTCATCTCGGTGCGCACCGTGGAGACCCACGTCTCCCACGTGCTGCGCAAGCTGCAGCTCTCCAACCGGCATGAGCTCAGCCGCTGGGCGGGCGAGCGCGGACTGCTCTGAGCCCGCGTCCGCCCGTGCGGGTCTGCGGCCTACTGCGCGAGCAGACGCTGGATGCGCTGCACGCCTTCGGCGAGGTCGTCGTCGCCCAGGGCATAGGACAGGCGCAGGTAGCCGGACGGGCCGAAGGCCTCTCCGGGCACGACGGCGACCTCGGCCTTCTCCAGGATCAGCCCTGCCAGCTCGGCTGAGGTCTGGGGGGCCTGCCCTGCGATCTCCCGGCCCAGCGCCTCGCGGACGTCCACGTACGCGTAGAAGGCGCCCTCCGGCGTCGGGCAGCTGAACCCGGGAACCGAGTTCAGGCCCTCCACCATGGCACGGCGGCGCCGATCGAAGGCGGTCTTCATCTGCTCCACGGCATCCAGCGGTCCGGACACGGCCGCCAGTGCGGCGCGCTGGGAGACGTTGGAGACGTTGGAGGTGGCGTGGGACTGCAGGTTCGTGGCGGCCTGGATGACGTCCTTGGGGCCGATCATCCAGCCCACGCGCCAGCCGGTCATGGCGTAGGTCTTGGCCACCCCGTTGAGGATGACGACCTGGTCTGAGAGCTCCGGCACCGCGCGGGCGATCGAGGTGAACGGCATGCCGTCATAGGTGAGGTGCTCGTAGATCTCATCGGTCACCACCCACAGCCCGTGCTCGGCCGCCCAGCGGCCCACCGCCTCCGTCTCCTCCGGGGAGTACACCGCGCCGGTGGGATTGGAGGGGGAGACGAACAGCAGGACCTTGGTGTGCTCGGTGCGCACGCTCTCCAGCTGCTCCACGGAGACCTTGTAGCCGGACTCCGGTCCAGCGAAGATCTCCACCGGCACGCCGCCGGCCAACCGGATCGCCTCCGGGTAGGTGGTCCAGAAGGGGGTGGGGACGATCACCTCGTCACCGGGGTCCAGCAGCGTGGCGAAGGTGTTGTAGACGGCCTGCTTACCGCCGTTGGTGACCAGCACCTGTGATGCCTCCACCTCCACGCCCCCGTCCCGCAGGGTCTTGGCGGCGATCGCCTCGCGCAGCTCCGGCAGTCCCGCGGCGGGGGAGTAGCGGTGGTTCTTGGGGTCGTGTGCGGCGGCGACAGCGGCCTCCACGATGTAGTCCGGGGTGGGGAAGTCGGGTTCGCCGGCCCCGAAGCCGATCACCGGCCGGCCGGCGGCCTTCAGGGCCTTGGCCTTCGCGTCCACCGCCAGGGTGGCGGACTCGGCGATCGAGCCGATGCGCTGGGAGATGCGACGCTGGGGAGTGGGGGACATGACGGTCCTTCCGGATCAGGGCCGCCGAGCGACGGCCGAGAAGCTCAGTGCTCTCCAGCGTAGTCCTCGCGCCCGGGCCCAGACCGCACGAGACCGGTTCGACGCACTGCGCCAGATGGAGTAGTCTTGATCCCTGGTGTTGTGAAGCACCATCATCGGCTGTGCCCCCTCCGGACCCATTGACGGGGACGAAGGTGTGGAGGCGGTCGAAGGGTAGTGGCGCAATTGGTAGCGCAGCGGTCTCCAAAACCGCAGGTTGCAGGTTCGAGTCCTGTCTGCCCTGCGCAGGGTGGACCCGGAGAGGTCCGGATCCACCGGCAGGAACAGTTGGGCGTCAGCAGGACGCTCAATCCGGCACCCACCTAGTGAGGTTCATGTGACCGAAGCCACCGCGGACCATCGGGGGGACACCCCCGGTGAGCCCCGCAGCCGTGGATTCTTCGGCCGGATCGGCCTGTTCCTCCGTCAGGTGGTGGACGAGCTCAAGAAGGTCGTCACCCCCACGCGTGAGGAGCTGGTCAAGCTGACCGGTGTGGTGCTCGCGTTCGTGATCCTGATGATGCTGTTGGTCACCGGTCTGGACTGGGTCTTCGGCCAGATGGCCACCTTCACCTTCGGTGAGGGCACCCCCCAGTAACGGGTCCTGACCGACCCGGCCAGCAGGACGGTCCGCCGGGATGCCCTGCCGGAACATCGTCGACCGCGTGTAGAAAGCAGGAACCCGTGTCCGAGCAGGAACTCGAACAGCAGAACGTCCCGGAGACCGAGGGCGCCGACCTGGAGCAGCAGGTCGCCGACACCGAGGTGGCCGAGGACTCCGCTGTGCCCGCAGAGTCCGCCGAGACTGCAGAGACTGCCGACGCTGAGTCGGTCGAGTCCACCGAGGCCGACACCGCTGAGACCGACGACGTCGAGTCCGCAGAGTCCCCTGCGACCGAGACCGCAGAGGCCCAGGACGCCGAGACCGAGCAGTCTGCAGAGGCCGCAGCGTCAGAGTCCGCCGAGGAGCCCGAGGTCGACCCGGCCGAGGAGCTCAAGGCCCGACTGCGCCGCCAGCCCGGCGACTGGTACGTCATCCACACCTACGCCGGCTACGAGAAGCGGGTGAAGACCAACCTGGAGACGCGTATCCAGACCCAGGACATGGAGGACTTCATCTACGAGATCGACGTCCCCATGGAAGAGGTCGTCGAGATCCGCAACACCACCCGCAAGGTGGTCAACCGGGTGCGCATCCCCGGCTACGTGCTGGTCCGCATGGACCTGACCGACGCCTCCTGGGGCGTTGTGCGGCACACCCCGGGTGTCACCGGCTTCGTCGGCAACGCCCACGATCCGTTCCCGCTCTCGCTGGACGAGGTCTACTCCATGCTGGCCCCCTCCGTCATCCAGGAGGCCACCAAGACGGCCCAGTCGGAGGGCCGCCCGGTTCCGGCCAGCGCCCAGGACGCCCCCCAGCAGATCGCCGTGGACTTCGAGGTCGGCGAGTCGGTCACCGTCAACGACGGTCCGTTCGAGACTCTCCCGGCCACGATCTCCGAGATCAAGGCCGAGTCCCAGCAGATGGTCGTGCTGGTCACCATCTTCGAGCGCGAGACCCCGGTCACGCTCTCCTTCAACCAGGTCACCAAGATCCGCTGATCCTGACCTGCTGAACCCAGTCTTCGTCCGTGCCGGGGAGCTTTGCCCCGGTGCCGGACGGACCGGCCGCCGCGCCACGGCGGCCACACCCCCGGAGGCACGCTCCGTGTCCCGGGGACCGCTAGTGAAAAGGACCCAACATGGCCCCCAAGAAGAAGGTCGCCGGTCTGATCAAGCTGCAGATCCAGGCAGGCGCCGCCAACCCGGCACCTCCGATCGGCCCCGCGCTCGGTCAGCACGGCGTGAACATCATGGAGTTCTGCAAGGCGTACAACGCCGCCACGGAATCCCAGCGCGGCAACGTCGTGCCGGTGGAGATCACCGTCTACGAGGATCGCTCCTTCACCTTCATCACCAAGACGCCTCCGGCTGCAGAGCTGATCAAGAAGGCCGCCGGTGTGAAGAAGGGCTCCGCCACCCCGCACACGGACAAGGTCGGCAAGCTGACCCAGGCCCAGTGCGAGGAGATCGCCTCCACCAAGATGGAGGACCTCAACGCCAACGACGTCAAGGCCGCGGCCAAGATCATCGCCGGCACCGCCCGCTCCATGGGCATCACGGTCGAGGGCTGACCCTCACCATCCGCCTCATCTGAGGCACCCCCTAAGTTCCCGACGACGGCCGGCGGCTTCCAGCCTCCCCGTACGTCACAGTGGCAGGGCCGCGCGCGGCCCGCAGACCACGACTGCACAAGGAGAACACGCAGATGGCACAGCGCAGCAAAGCATACAAGGCCGCTCAGGCCGCCATTGAGGACCGCCTGTACGGTCCGGCCGAGGCGATCGCCCTGGCCAAGGAGACCAACCCCTCCAAGACCGACGCCACCGTGGAGGTCGCCTTCCGCCTGGGCGTCGACCCCCGCAAGGCCGACCAGATGGTGCGCGGCACCGTCAACCTGCCCAACGGCACCGGCAAGACCGCTCGCGTGGTCGTCTTCGCCACCGGTGACAAGGCCGCAGCCGCTGAGGCCGCCGGTGCTGACTTCGTCGGCTCCGACGACCTGATCGCCAAGATCGCCGACGGCTGGGTGGACTTCGACGCCGCCGTGGCCTCCCCGGAGCTCATGGGCAAGGTCGGACGTCTGGGCAAGGTCCTGGGCCCGCGCAACCTGATGCCGAACCCCAAGACCGGCACCGTGACCCCGGACGTGGCCAAGGCCGTGACCGACATCAAGGGCGGCAAGATCGACTTCCGCGTCGACAAGCACGCCAACCTGCACTTCATCATCGGCAAGACCAGCTTCGACGCACAGAAGCTGATCGAGAACTACGCCGCCGCTCTGGAAGAGGTGCTGCGCCTGAAGCCGTCCTCGTCCAAGGGCCGGTACATCTCCAAGGCCACCGTCTCCACCACCTTCGGCCCGGGCATCCCCGTGGATCCGAACGTGACCAAGGTCGAGGCTGAGGCCTGATCGTTCCACTCGATCTGAGCTGATCGCATCCAGCGGCCGGTCGTCTCCTCTGGGAGGCGGCCGGCCGCTGTGCTGTCTGCATCGGAGCGCAACCGGGCCCGGGTGTGCCGTGATGTGCTCGGGCCCCAACTGCGGTTGAATGTCCCCATGACCGATCAGCAGGGCAGCAGCATCCCCTCCTCCGAGTCCGGCGTCGCAGCGGGCGAGCGGCAGTCGGACTCCTCGTGGGAGTTCTCCGCGTCCTCCGACCCGTCCTGGGTCGGCGGCGAGGCCCCGCTGCAGGTGACCGGTCGCACGCTGCGCGAGACGCAGGGAGGTGCACCCCACGGTGACTCTGTGGAGGTGCGCCTGGCCTGGCTGGAGCTGCCGGAGCGCCTGGAGCAGCATCGGCTCCCCATGCCCCCGGCCACGGCTGACTTCCTCCAGGTGGCCCAGCTGGGCAACATGATCACCTCCCTGTTCTGGGGGAACAACGACTTCTATGAGTCTCCGGCCGAGAAGCTGGCCGGAGCCCAGCCCCGAACCGACCTGATCACGCGGTACGTCATCGCCCTGATGCAGAACGCGGACTCCTCGGACTTCGATGCCGACGGACGGATCATCGGGTACGGCGTGCTGAGACTGCCGCAGGACGCGGGCGCCGTGACCGCTCAGGCCTGGGTGGGAGTGCATCCGGGGTTCCGCCGGCACGGTGTGGGAACGGCCTTGGCGGCCGCTGTGGAGGAGGCCGCCCGGGAGGCCGGCCGCACCGTGATCCAGTCCTGGACCGACCACCAGCTCCTGGATCCGGAGGCGGTCGGGTCCAGGCCCGTCTACGTCCGCGGACACGAAGCACAGGACGAGGACTCGCCCGCCGCCGCACCGATGCCCCAGGGCGGGGGGCCGGAGTCCGTGGACACCGGCGCCCCGGCGCTGGAGCTGGACCTCACTCGTGCGGATGCCTCCTTCGCGCGGGCCTGCGGATTCGCCGCTGCGCAGCTGGAGCTGGTCTCGGTCCTGGACCTCTCCACAGCTCTCGGTGCTGCGCAGCAGGTGGCCGCTCGCCCGGACCCGGCAGGATCCACCGCCCTGGACCAGTACGAGCTGATCGGCTGGACGGGGGCCTGCCCCGAGGAGCACGCGGAGGCCTTCGCGCAGCTGTGGGGCCGGATGAGCCAGGATGCTCCCTCCGGGGAGCTGACCGTGGACCCGGAGCAGTGGGACGTGGATCGGCTGCGTCGGATGGAGGCCGCCCGCGAGGCCGAAGGACTCGTGGTGATCACCGCCGCTGCGCTGCACCGGCCCACGGGCCGGATCGTGGGGCACTCCGACATCGAGAGCTATGAGTATCTGCCGCAGGCCGCGTTCCAGGCCAACACCCTGGTGCATCCGGATCACCGGGGACACCGGCTCTCCCTGCTGCTCAAGGCACGCAACATCCCGCAGCTGCTGCAGATCCGGCCGGAGGCCGAGCGCCTCTACACCTGGAACGCCACGGAGAACGCCTCGATCCTGCGAGCGAACAGCCGGCTGGGATTCGTCCCCGCCGCGCTGATGGCCGCCTGGGAGAAGTCCGTCTGACCACGGGCCCGCCGATTTGGCAGACGCCGGCCGGGACGAGTACGATGAGTCCACCACAGACCGCCGGTCGTTGACGTCCTGTGCCCACTTGGCGGTGAGCACACTCGGGACCCAACCGTAAAGATCTCCACACGGAGACGGCCTGCGCAGGTGAACTGAGCCACGCACTCCTGAACCACAGGATCCGACATGCATCACGCATGAGGTGAGATCCGTCGTCGGGAACCTGCCACGCCCCGTGCACCTGCACGGGGCGTCTTTCGTGTCAGGGGTCCACCGGCCTCAAGCAATGGAAGGAGTGCCATGGCGACGTCCGAGAAGACAGCCGCAGTGGCGGAGCTGACGGAACTGTTCCGCACCTCCACCGCAGCCGTCCTGACGGAATACCGTGGTCTCACCGTGGCCGAGCTCAAGCAGCTCCGGCGCGCACTCGGTGAGAACGCCCACTACGCCGTGGTGAAGAACACGCTCTCTGAGATCGCGGCCAAGGAAGCCGGCATCGACGCCTTCGCAGGCAAGATGTCCGGACCCTCCGCGATCGCCTTCGTCTCCGGTGACCCGGTGGACGCGGCCAAGGCGATGCGTGACTTTGCCAAGGATCACGAGGCCCTGATCGTCAAGGGTGGCTACATGGATGGCCAGTACCTGGACGACGCGGCCGTCAAGAAGCTCGCGGATCTTGAATCCCGTGAGGTCCTGCTGGCCAAGCTGGCTGGCGCCATGAAGGGCAACCTGTACAAGGCTGCCTACATGTTCCAGGCTCCGCTGTCCCAGGCCGTCCGCACCGTGGACGCCCTGCGTGCGAAGGTCGAGGAGCAGGGTGGCGCTGCGGCTCCGGCTGCAGAGAACACCGAGGCAGCCGCAGAGGCCGCCGCCGAGTGACCCGCCTCCGGGGTCACTCCCGGGAGCACCCGGCTGTCCGCGACACCATGCGGAACGGCCACCAAGATCCGCCGCCCACCGGCAGTGACGCAGTGAAGACTGCACGCCGGTGAGCGAATCACCACACACTGTGAAGGAGCCATCATGGCCAAGCTGTCCACTGAAGAACTTCTCGAGGCTTTCTCCGAGCTGTCCCTGATCGAGCTGTCCGAGTTCGTCAAGGCCTTCGAGGAGAAGTTCGAGGTCACCGCTGCCGCTCCCGTCGCCGCCGCTGCCGCTCCGGCCGCCGGTGGTGCCGGTGGCGAGGCCGCCGCTGAGGAGAAGGACGAGTTCGACGTCGTTCTCGAGGCTGCCGGCGACAAGAAGATCGGCGTCATCAAGGAGGTGCGCGCCCTGACCTCCCTCGGACTGAAGGAGGCCAAGGAGCTCGTCGACGGCGCCCCCAAGCCCGTGCTCGAGGGTGTCAACAAGGAGACCGCCGAGAAGGCCAAGGAGCAGCTCGAGGGCGCCGGCGCCACCGTCACCCTGAAGTGATGACTGCGGCCTGAGCCGCACTCAGCTCTCTGCGATGACCCCGTCTCAGCCACCGTCCGGTGGTCGAGGCGGGGTCGTCCGCGTCTCGGCCTCGGCCCGGCGTCCAGGCAACGTCCAGCCGGGAGTCCTAAGGTCACAGTTTGATCACGAAGCGATCAGGAGGATCTGCCGGGCATGACCGCCACCCTGACCCAGCCGCGCCGCATCGAGGCGGCGCCGCAGGTGCGCCCTGCGTCCGGCCCTGCCGGAGTGGGGGCGCCCTCAGGCGGCCGGGCACGCCTGGCCCTGCTGGACGTGCTGCGGCTGGTGGCCGCAGTGTCCGTGGTCCTGTTCCACTGGACGGCGTGGCATCACGGCAACTGGGGACGCCACGGCGCCCCGGCGGCCGAGGCCTGGCCCGAGCTCAGCCAGTGGAGCTCCGTCGGCGCCTTGGGCGTGCAGCTGTTCTTCATCATCTCCGGGTTCGTGATCCTGCTCTCCTGCTACGGCAGGTCGCCGGCCCGATTCATCGGATCCCGCATCGGCAGGCTCTACCCGGCCTACTGGGTGGCCGTGCTGGCGGTGGCCGTGCTGCTGTTCGTCCTGTGGCCCGAGCTGGGGGTGAACCGCAGCCCGTCGGAGATCCTGCCCAACCTGACGATGTTCCAGGGCGGGATGGACGGGGTGGGCCATCTGGACGGCGTCTACTGGACGCTGTGGGTGGAGATGAAGTTCTACCTGTGGATCCTGGCGTTCATGCTGGTGGGCATGACCCGAGCGCGCGTGCTCGTCTTCGCAGCGCTGTGGCCCGTGGCCGGCACGGTGCTGCACACCGTCCTGTCCGGCGCCGGGCAGAACGTGGCCTGGGTCCAGGTCATGCTGTTCCCCGAGTACTCGGCACTGTTCGCGGGGGGCACGGTGCTGTTCCTGATCCACCGTTTCGGTCACACCTGGACCCGGTGGGGAGTACTGGCGGTGAACGTGGTCCTGGGCTCGGCCTGGTCCGCGCACATCCAGCGTAGAGAGACCGCAGAGCTCACCGGCTATGACTACCCGCTTCCACTGTTCTGGGCGATCGTCGCCGGGCTGTTCGGGGTGGTCGCCCTGCTGACCCTGACGCGCCTGTCCCGTGTCCAGGTGCCCGGCGCGGCACTGGCCGGATCCCTGACCTACCCGGTCTACCTGGTCCACCAGCTGTGGGGATGGTGGCTGATCATGCTGCTCTCGCCGCTGCTGCCGAAGGAGGTAGTGCTGGTCCTGACGCTGGGGGCCGTGCTGCTGGCGGCATGGAGCATCCACCGGTGGGTGGAGACCCCGCTGGGACCGCGCCTGCAGCGCACGGTGACGGCCGTCGTCGGGAATCTGCCCGTGGTGGGACCGTGGCTGGCCCGGCCCCGGGGAGACCGGTCGGCGGCCCACCGTGCCGTCCCGCAGCGCTACCGACTGTCCGTGGAGCCTGCAGCACTGCGCGGATCACCGGTGGTGACCACGGTTCCGCCGCACCGGATTCCGATGCGCTGAGCGGGTCCTGCTCCCGCTGGTGGGACGCTGGCGGGACAGAGTAGCGAGACCGGCGGGGGAGTGGGGCAGGACACGCCGGGGTCAGTGGACGGATTGGGACCTCCGGGTTATGATGGATCTTTGCGTCTCCCCTAAGTCCACCCCTGAGGTCGCCTCCGGCATGCCCGGCGGACGTCAGCGTGGACCAGGCAACGGACTGGCCTTCATATAGCGGTGGGCCCCGTGGAATGCAGCGACTCCCGGACCCTGATGGTCTCACGGAGCGCCGGGGGAGCGAACGGAAGCACTCAAGGCCTGTGGAAGGAACACCTTTGGTCGCCTCGAGCACCTCACACGAAACCGCTAACAACCCCGGGGCCGTCTCGCCCCGCTCCGGCGCCAGTGCCGGCCGGATCAGCTTCGCCAAGATCCACGAGCCACTGGACGTCCCGGACCTGCTGGCCCTTCAGACCGAGTCCTTCGACCGGCTGATCGGCAATGAGCGTTGGGCCGCCCGGGTGGCGCATGCCCAGGAGATCGGCGACGACTCCGTGGCCGTGTCCTCCGGCCTGGCCGACATCTTCGAGGAGATCTCCCCGATCGAGGACTTCCAGGGCACCATGTCCCTGTCCTTCACCGAGCCGGAGTTCGCCGACCCCAAGATGCCGGTGGACGAGTGCAAGGAGCGCGACACCACCTACGCGGCTCCGCTGTACGTCAAGGCCGAGTTCATGAACAACAACACCGGCGAGATCAAGCAGCAGACGGTGTTCATGGGCGACTTCCCGCTGATGACGGAGAAGGGCACCTTCGTGATCAACGGCACCGAGCGTGTCGTGGTCTCCCAGCTGGTCCGCTCCCCGGGCGCCTACTTCGAGAGCACCCCGGACAAGACCAGTGACAAGGACATCTTCACTGCGAAGATCATCCCCTCCCGCGGTGCCTGGTTCGAGCTGGAGGTCGACAAGCGCGATCAGGTCGGCGTGCGTCTGGACCGCAAGCGCAAGCAGCCGGTCACCGTGCTGCTCAAGGCCATGGGCTGGACCGAGTCCCGCATCCTCGAGGAGTTCGGCGAGTACGACTCGATCCGGGCGACCCTGGAGAAGGATCCCACGGCTGACCAGAACGAGGCGCTGCTGGACATCTACCGCAAGCTGCGCCCGGGCGAGCCTGCCGCTGTGGACGCCGCGCAGACCCTGCTGAACAACCTGTACTTCACCCCGAAGCGCTACGACCTGGCGAAGGTGGGTCGCTACAAGCTCAACCGCAAGCTGGGCGTGGACGCGCCCCTGGGCGATCCCGCCTCCTCGGTGCTGACCGAGGACGACGTGGTGCAGATGGTGCGCTTCATCTGCGCCCTGCACGCCGGTGAGAAGACCATCAAGGGCGTCCGTCACGGCGAGGCCGTGGACGTGCGTGTCGAGGTCGATGACATCGACCACTTCGGCAACCGTCGCATCCGCGCCGTGGGCGAGCTGATCGAGAACCAGATCCGCACCGGCCTGTCCCGCATGGAGCGCGTCGTGCGTGAGCGGATGACCACTCAGGACGTCGAGGCGATCACCCCGCAGACCCTGATCAACATCCGCCCCGTGGTGGCCTCGATCAAGGAGTTCTTCGGAACCTCCCAGCTCTCGCAGTTCATGGATCAGAACAACCCGCTGGCGGGCCTGACCCACAAGCGTCGCCTCTCCGCGCTGGGCCCGGGCGGTCTGTCCCGCGACCGTGCCGGCATGGAAGTGCGAGACGTGCACCCCTCGCACTACGGCCGCATGTGCCCCATCGAGACCCCGGAAGGCCCGAACATCGGCCTGATCGGCTCGCTGGCCTCCTACGGTCGGATCAACAACTTCGGCTTCATCGAGACCCCGTACCGCAAGGTCGTGGACGGCAAGGTCACCGACCAGGTCGACTACCTGACCGCCGATGACGAGCTCGAGGCCCAGATCGCCCAGGCCAACGCTCCGCTGAACGAGGACGGCGCCTTCCAGGAGGAGCTCGTGCTCTGCCGTCAGCGTGGCGGTGGCGGTGAGCCGGTGCTGTCCTCCGTGGACGACATCGACTACATGGACGTCTCCCCGCGCCAGATGGTCTCCGCGGCCACGGCGCTGATTCCGTTCCTCGAGCATGACGATGCCAACCGCGCCCTCATGGGTGCGAACATGCAGCGTCAGGCCGTGCCGCTGCTCCAGTCCGAGGCTCCCTTGGTGGGCACCGGCATGGAGAAGTACGTGGCCGTGGACGCCGGTGACTCCATCACCGCGGACAAGCCCGGCGTGGTCACCGAGGTCGCCGCCGACCTGGTCACCGTGATGAACGACGACGGCACCACTCAGCACTACCCGATCATGAAGTTCGCGCGCTCCAACCAGGGCAACGCGTACAACCAGCGGGTGCGTGTCTCCGAGGGCGACCGCGTGGAGAAGCTGAGCATCATCGCCGACGGCCCGTCCACCGACCACGGCGAGCTGGCACTGGGCAAGAACCTGCTCGTGGCCTTCATGCCCTGGGAGGGCCTGAACTACGAGGACGCGATCATCCTCTCCCAGCGCATGGTCTCCGAGGACGTCCTGACCTCGATCCACATCGAGGAGCACGAGGTCGACGCCCGCGACACCAAGCTGGGCGCCGAGGAGATCACGCGGGACATCCCCAACGTCTCGGACGAGGTCCTGGCGCAGCTCGACGAGCGCGGCATCATCCACATCGGTGCCGAGGTCGAGGCCGGGGACATCCTGGTCGGACGCGTCACCCCCAAGGGTGAGACCGAGCTGACCCCGGAGGAGCGCCTGCTGCGCGCCATCTTCGGCGAGAAGTCCCGTGAGGTCCGCGACACCTCCCTGAAGGTGCCCCACGGCGAGTCCGGCACCGTGATCGGTGTGCGCATCTTCGACCGCGACGAGGACGACGACCTGCCCCCGGGTGTGAACCAGCTGGTGCGCGTCTACGTGGCCCAGAAGCGCAAGATCACCGACGGCGACAAGATGGCTGGCCGCCACGGCAACAAGGGCGTCATCTCCAAGATCCTGCCGGTCGAGGACATGCCGTTCCTGGCCGACGGCACCCCGGTGGACATCATCCTGAACCCGCTGGGCGTTCCGGGTCGTATGAACCTGGGACAGGTCATGGAGCTGCACCTGGGCTGGGCCGCATCCCGCGGCTGGACCATCGAGGGTGAGCCCGAGTGGCTGGCCAAGCTGCCGAACTTCCCCCGCGAGTCCGGTCCGGTCAACGTCGCCACCCCGGTGTTCGACGGTGCTGAGGCCTACGAGATCGAAGGTCTGCTCGGCCACGTCAACCCCACCCGTGACGGCGACCGCCTGATGGGGACCGACGGCAAGGCCCAGCTGTTCGACGGCCGCTCCGGCGAGCCGTTCCCGGACCCGGTCTCGGTCGGCTACATGTACATGCTGAAGCTGCACCACCTGGTGGACGACAAGATCCACGCCCGCTCCACCGGGCCGTACTCGATGATCACCCAGCAGCCGCTGGGCGGCAAGGCACAGTTCGGCGGACAGCGCTTCGGCGAGATGGAGGTCTGGGCCCTGGAGGCGTACGGCGCCGCCTACACCCTGCAGGAGCTGCTGACCATCAAGTCCGATGACATCCACGGACGAGTGAAGGTCTACGAGGCGATCGTCAAGGGCGAGAACATCCCCGAGCCGGGCGTCCCCGAGTCCTTCAAGGTGCTCATCAAGGAGATGCAGTCCCTCTGCCTGAACGTGGAGGTCCTGTCCCAGGAGGGCCAGACCATCGAAATGCGTGACTCGGACGATGACGTCTTCCGGGCCGCCGAGGAGCTGGGCATCGACCTGTCCCACGCCGAGCCGAGCTCGGTCGAGGAAGTCTGATCCCGCTCCCCGCCCCCCAGACGTCATCCATCTTCACAACATCAGGAGTTCAACGGACCATGTCCACTGAAAACTCGTTCGGCCTCATGCGTATCGGCCTGGCGACCGCGGAGGAGATCCGCGGTTGGTCGTACGGCGAGGTCAAGAAGCCGGAAACCATCAACTACCGCACCCTGAAGCCCGAGAAGGACGGACTCTTCTGCGAGAAGATCTTCGGCCCCACCCGGGACTGGGAGTGCTACTGCGGCAAGTACAAGCGCGTGCGCTTCAAGGGCATCATCTGTGAGCGCTGCGGCGTCGAGGTGACCCGTTCCAAGGTGCGCCGTGAGCGGATGGGCCACATCGAGCTGGCCGCACCCGTGACCCACATCTGGTACTTCAAGGGCGTCCCCTCGCGCTTGGGCTACCTGCTGGATCTGGCCCCGAAGGACCTGGAGAAGGTCATCTATTTCGCGGCCTACATGATCACCAAGGTCGACGACGAGGCCCGTCACGCCGACCTGCCCAATCTGCAGGCCGAGCACGATCAGGAGACCCGTCACCTCTCCGACCAGCGTGATGCGGACATCGCCGCTGTCGCCGGTGATCTGGAGAAGGACCTGGCCAAGCTGGAGTCTGAGGGCGCCAAGGCGGCCGAGAAGAAGAAGGCCCGCGACGCCGCGGACAAGACAATGGCGCAGATCCGCAAGCGTGCCGACGCCGAGCTGGATCGCATGGAGCAGATCTGGGACCGCTTCAAGAACCTCAAGGTCGCCGACCTGGAGGGTGATGAGGGTCTGTTCCGCGCCATGCGCGACAAGTACGGCCAGTACTTCGAGGGATCGATGGGCGCCGAGGCGATCAAGCAGCGCCTGGACACCTTCGACCTGCAGGCCGAGGCAGAGATGCTGCGCGAGACCATCAAGACCGGCAAGGGCCAGCGCAAGACCCGCGCCCTGAAGCGTCTGAAGGTCGTCAACGCCTTCCTGACCACGGACAACTCGCCGCTGGGCATGGTCCTGGACGCCGTCCCGGTGATCCCGCCGGAGCTGCGCCCGATGGTCCAGCTCGACGGTGGCCGGTTCGCCACCTCGGACCTGAACGACCTCTACCGTCGTGTGATCAACCGCAACAACCGTCTGAAGCGTCTGCTGGATCTGGGTGCCCCCGAGATCATCGTGAACAACGAGAAGCGCATGCTCCAGGAGGCTGTGGACTCCCTGTTCGACAACGGACGTCGTGGACGCCCCGTCACCGGACCGGGCAACCGCCCGCTGAAGTCGCTCTCGGACATGCTCAAGGGCAAGCAGGGACGGTTCCGTCAGAACCTGCTCGGCAAGCGCGTGGACTACTCGGGCCGTTCGGTCATCGTGGTCGGTCCTCAGCTGAAGCTGCACCAGTGCGGTCTGCCCAAGCAGATGGCTCTGGAGCTGTTCAAGCCCTTCGTGATGAAGCGCCTGGTGGATCTGAACCACGCACAGAACATCAAGTCCGCCAAGCGGATGGTCGAGCGCTTCCGTCCTCAGGTCTGGGATGTGCTGGAAGAGGTCATCACCGAGCATCCGGTGCTGCTCAACCGTGCACCCACCCTGCACCGTCTGGGCATCCAGGCCTTCGAGCCGCAGCTGGTGGAGGGCAAGGCCCTGCAGCTGCACCCGCTGGTCTGCTCGGCGTTCAACGCTGACTTCGACGGTGACCAGATGGCCGTGCACCTGCCGCTGAGCCCTGAGGCCCAGGCCGAGGCGCGTCTGCTGATGCTCTCCAGCCACAACATCCTCAAGCCCTCTGACGGTCGCGCTGTGGCCGTTCCGGCTCAGGACATGATCATCGGCCTGAACCACCTGACCACGGTGCGCGAGGACGAGAAGGGCGCGGGACAGGAGTACTCGACCGTCGCGGAGGCCATCATGGCCTTCGACGCCGGCGAGCTGCACCTGAACGCCCCGGCCAAGATCGGTGTGGACGGCTTCGTTCCGTCGGACTCCCACCCGGCCCCTGAGGGCTGGGAGCCGGGTCAGACGATCCTGCTGGACACCACGCTGGGCAAGGTGCTCTTCAACGAGCTGCTGCCCGAGGACTACCCGTGGCTGGACGCCGAGGCGACCAAGGGCTCCCTGGGCCAGCTGGTCAACGACCTGGCCGAGCGCTACCCGATGGTCCAGACCGCCGCGACCCTGGACAACCTCAAGGACGCGGGCTTCCACTGGGGAACCTGGTCCGGTGTCACCGTGGCCATCTCGGACATCACCTCCGACATGGACAAGGAGTCCATCATGGAGGGCTACGAGGAGCAGGCTCGCAAGGTCCAGGCCCAGTACGACAAGGGTCTGATCGCCGACGACGAGCGCCGCTCGGAGCTGATCGACATCTGGAACAAGGCCACCGACGAGGTCGCCGAGGCCATGCGTGCCGGTCTGCCCCGCCTGAACACCATCAACCGCATGGTGTCCTCCGGAGCGCGAGGCAACTGGCTGCAGGTGCGTCAGATCGCCGGCATCCGCGGCCTGGTGGCCAACCCGAAGGGTGAGATCATCCCGCGTCCGATCAAGTCCTCCTACCGCGAGGGCCTGACCGTGCTCGAGTACTTCATCGCGACCCACGGTGCCCGTAAGGGCCTGGCGGACACCGCGCTGAAGACCGCCAACTCGGGTTACCTGACCCGTCGACTGGTGGATGTGTCCCAGGACGTCATCGTCCGCGAGGAGGACTGCGGCACCGAGCGTGGCCTGACCGAGGTCATCGCCGTGGTGAACCACAACGGCGAGCTGGTGCGCCATGAGACCGTGGAGAACTCCTCGTTCGCCCGGACCCTGGCCGTGGACGTCACCTCCGAGGACGGCACCGTCCTGGGTCAGGCCGGCGAGGCCATCGGCGACGTCGCGATCGACGCCTTCATCGAGGCCGGCGTCACCGAGGTCAAGGTGCGCTCCGTGCTCACCTGTGAGTCCGCCGTCGGGACCTGTGCCAAGTGCTACGGCCGTTCCATGGCCACCGGCCAGCTGGTGGACATCGGTGAGGCCGTGGGCATCATCGCCGCACAGTCCATCGGTGAGCCCGGCACGCAGCTGACCATGCGTACCTTCCACACCGGCGGTGTGGCCTCTGCTGATGACATCACGCAGGGTCTGCCCCGCATCCAGGAGCTCTTCGAGGCCCGTACCCCCAAGGGTGTGGCTCCGATCTCCGAGGTCGCCGGCCGCGTGACCATCGAGGACGGGGAGAAGCAGCTGCGGCTGATCCTCACCCCGGACGACGGCTCGGAGGAGATCGCCTACCCGGTGCTGCGCCGTGCGCGTCTGCTGGTGTCCGACGGTGAGCATGTGGAGGTCGGCACGCAGCTGGTCTCCGGCGCCGTGGATCCCAAGCAGGTGCTGCGCGTGCTCGGTCCGCGTGCTGCGCAGAAGTTCCTGGTCCAGGAGGTCCAGGACGTGTACCAGTCGCAGGGTGTGGGCATCCACGACAAGCACGTGGAGGTCATCGTGCGGCAGATGCTGCGCCGGATCACCGTCATCGAGTCCGGCGACACCGACCTGCTGCCCGGCGAGCTGACCGACCGTGGACGCTTCACCGCCGCCAACCGCAAGGCCGTCTCCGAGGGCCGTCAGCCGGCGTCCGGTCGTGACGAGCTGATGGGCATCACCAAGGCCTCGCTGGCCACGGACTCGTGGCTCTCCGCCGCGTCCTTCCAGGAGACCACCCGGGTGCTGACCCAGGCGGCCATGGAGGGCAAGTCGGATCCGCTGCTGGGTCTGAAGGAGAACGTGATCATCGGCAAGCTGATCCCGGCCGGCACCGGCCTGGACCGCTACACCAAGGTCACGGTCGATCCCACCGAGGAGGCCAAGGCCAACCTGTTCACCGGGCCCGCCGGCTACGCGGACTTCGACTACCCGGGGCTGGACCAGTCCCTGACGCCGGAGTTCCACGCCGTGAGCCTGGACGAGTACGGCATGGGCGGAGACTTCCGCGGCTGATCACCTCGGCTGAGCGCTGAGACAGACGACGACACCCTCTGAGTTTCGACTCGGGGGGTGTCGTCGTGTGTCAGGACGGATCCGTGATGGGATGTGCGGACAGAGGATGCATGTCGGCCGAGGCATGCTGGAAGGACGACGAGGTGGCTGGACAGAATCGGTGGAGCATCTCCCGGGCAGCGGTGGTGATCACGGCACTCACCGCGATATCGACGCTGTTGGGATTCGTTCGGGACGTCGTCATCGCGAGCGTGTTCGGTGCCGGCCCAGAGTTGGATGCCTTCCTGGTGGCCCAGGGCCTGATGACGTTGCTCCTGGGTCTGATCGCCACGGCCGTCGCGAAGTCGGTCACCCCGACTGTGGCTCGAGAGGTTGCGGAGGAGCGCACGGACCCTGGACGATGTGTCGGGCACCGCAGCTTCGACACGGCGTTGACCGTGACCCTGGTCGTCCTCGGGGTGAGTGCGATGCTCCTCGGCCTGTTGGCAGGTCCGGTCACCTCAGTGATCGCACCGGGTTTCTCGGATGACCAGGCACAGCTGACCGCCGGGCTCACTCGGGTGATGCTGGTGGCGACCGTGCTGATCGCCGGCACCAACCTCATCGCAGCGCTGGTCCAGGCGCATGGACGATTCGTCTGGTCGGCACTGGAGGGCGTCCCGTTCAATCTTGCGATGATCACGGCAGCCGCGCTCTTCGGTCCGGACAATGGAGTGAAGGCGCTGGCCGTGGGCTTCGTGGTCGGCTCCGCACTCCGTCTGCTGATGCAGCTTCCCCCGGTCCGACGACTCAGGATCGGTCTGCGGGCCCGCCTGGATCTCCGGGACCAGGGGTTCCAGGAGATCGCTCGTCTGGTGCCGGCGATGCTGGTCGGGACGGCCATCGTCAACGTCAACACGATGGTCGACCGCGCTGTGGGTTCCACGGTGGGGGACGGGGCGATCACGGCCTTGTCCTTCGGCTGGCGGTTGATCCATCTCCCAGAGACGCTCATCATCACCGCGCTGCTGGTTCCTCTCTACCCGGCCTTGGGGGCCGCCGTCCGAGCCCAGGATGAGCTCCGCCGTCTGGTGGGCCGAGGACTGGACGTCTCACTCACGGTGCTCACGCCCGTGGCGATCGTGCTGGCGGTGACGGCAGTGCCTCTGGTCACTCTGGTCTTCGGCCGGGGTGCATTCGACGGGCATGCCGTCATGCTGACAGCCACCGCCCTCGCCTGGTACGCACCGGGACTGGTGGCCTTGGGCTGCCGGGCCATCGTGGTGAAGGCCTCATACTCGATCGGGGATCCGAGGGCGCCGATGGTCGTGGCTGTCGTGGCCATGGTCGTCAACGTGGTCGGTGACATCGTCTTGGCACCGATCATGGGGGTGGCGGGGATCGCCTTGGCGACCACAGCATCTCTGGTACTGGCCGCAGTCGTGAATCTGATGCTGCTGCACCGTCGCCACCAGGCGGTCGACATCCGGGCGGTCGGGGGACTGGTGTCCCGCACTGCGGCCCTGGCGCTGGTCTCGGGCACGGCCGGGGTCCTCCTGGCGGCATGGACACAGGGGATGGCTCCGGCGGCAGCCATCCTTCTGACGGCCGGTGTGGTGACCGTCGTCTTCTATGGGGGAGTGATCCTCCTGCGGGGACCGGAACGAGCCGTCCTGAGCGACGTCTGGCGCATAGCACGTCGTCGACGCTGAGCTCAGGGTGATCAGCGGATCCCTGGCCGGAGGCGTTCTCCAACCAGCCGCAAGGTCGGGCCCAGGTCAGTCCAGTCCCAGACGCTGTGCCGTGCGGTCGCGGCCCAGCGCACCGTGTCCGCGGCGTCGCGCAGCAGCCCGCCGCGGCGCTCGACCCAGGCGCGACGGAGATCGGCCGCTGCCCACGAGTACCGATGTCCTGAACGTCCGTCCGCGAGAGTTTCGCTGGAGTGGCCCAGCGTGCGTTGTGCCCAGGAATGGGCGATCCCCGGACGAGCGGTCTCAGCCAGCGCCATCGATCCATAGAATCGCCCGTTGAGGTCGATCAGGTGTGCCGTGCCGCTGGCATCCTGGAGGAACTGAAGCTCGACCAGACCCTCCCACCCCAGGCGCTCAAGCAGTCGCTCTGCGCGAGCGGCGAGCTGGTCGTCGACGGGCACTGTCTCGGCACGTGCTGACACTCCGGTGGGGGTAGGCCAGATCCTAGGGCTGACCTGCTGGACACGGCCGTCCAGTCGACCGTCGTAGAAGAGTCCGATCAGAGCCATCAGCCGACCGTCCACGGGGGCCTGGAGGATGGGTTCGATGCCGTGGGACCGGAGGTGCTCCATGCGTTCCTGAGCGCTCCGGATGTCCGGGAACCTCCGGGCTTCGATGCGCAGTGGGTGACTCTGGCCCGGTTGCCAGTGCGAGCGTGACTTCACCACGACCGGCCCGTCCCACGACGCGATGACGTCCGCTGTGGCCGGCTCGGTCCGGGGCACATCGAGCCCGACGGCCGATGCTGCGCGGGAGAGGCTGACCTTGTCCAGGGCGGCCACGACGGCATCCCAGGACGGGTGGGCGATCTGGGCATCGAGGTGATCACGGTACAGGGACAGGGCGGCCATCCAATCGTCACCGGCACCGAAGACGACGTCGTAGTTGCCTTCGCTCACTGCCGACCTCACACCGTCGATGAAGGCCAGGCCGTCCCCTCGGGGGCGTTCCACCGCATGGGCCCGGGTGCAGGCCGAGGTCGAGGCGAGCATTCCACGCCCCCCGGGGGTCCCGACGCCTACGGTCCAGCCGGCGCGATGCAGGGCTCGAACTGCGGCCAAGGATCCGCGGTCACGTCCCGTGCTGACGACGAGGACTCGGCCTGTTGGTGTGTCGGGCCGGGGCGAAGAAGAGGTCGAGGCTGCAGGTCCGCTGGTCATTGCTTCATCCTAGTGACGCGAGATGATGGGTACATGAGAGGCGAGGGCCGTGCAGAGGGCGTGAGGGAGGGACCCGGTTTTCGGGTGGGGGCACATGCTGTTAGACTCAGATCAATTGTTTTGTGTGTGGCACTAGGGACACGGTCCGGGTTGCGGGGTTCTTGCGCAACGAATGCCACACTTTTGCACGCCTACGGTCGTTCACGCCGAACCCCCATGGGTGCGAAGAAACGACCACCAGCAGTCCAGTGCGCGGGACAGACCCGTGAACACGTGCAGATCATGCCTGAGGGCGGACATCGCGCGGGGCTGAGAACATCACCAACGGAAGAGACCAAGAGTGCCTACGATTCAGCAGCTGGTCCGCAAGGGCCGCTCACCGAAGGTCGTCAAGACCAAGGCTCCTGCTCTGCAGGGGAACCCCATGCGTCGTGGCGTGTGCACCCGCGTGTACACCACCACCCCGAAGAAGCCGAACTCCGCTCTGCGCAAGGTCGCCCGTGTCCGCCTGAACGGCGGCATCGAGGTCACCGCGTACATCCCGGGTGAGGGACACAACCTGCAGGAGCACTCGATCGTGCTCGTGCGCGGCGGTCGTGTGAAGGACCTGCCCGGTGTCCGCTACAAGATCGTGCGCGGCGCACTGGACACCCAGGGTGTCAAGGGCCGCGGCCAGGCCCGCAGCCGCTACGGCGCGAAGAAGGAGAAGAAGTAATGCCTCGTAAGGGTCCCGCGCCGAAGCGCCCCCTCGTCGTCGACCCGGTCTACGGGTCCCCGCTCGTCACTCAGCTCATCAACAAGGTGCTGATCGACGGCAAGAAGTCCACCGCAGAGCGCATCGTCTACGGTGCCCTCGAGGGTGCCCGCCAGAAGACCGGTTCGGATCCGGTGGCCACGCTCAAGAAGGCCATGGACAACGTGAAGCCGGCCCTCGAGGTCCGCTCCCGTCGCGTCGGCGGCGCCACCTACCAGGTCCCCGTCGAGGTCAAGCCCGGCCGCTCCACCGCCCTGGCCCTCCGCTGGCTGGTGGGCTACTCCAAGGCGCGCCGCGAGAAGACCATGACCGAGCGTCTGATGAACGAGATCCTGGACGCCTCCAACGGTCTGGGCGCTGCGGTCAAGAAGCGCGAGGACACCCACAAGATGGCCGAGTCCAACAAGGCCTTCGCCCACTACCGCTGGTGACGCTGATCGTCCGGGGCCGCGCTCGCGCTGCCGGCCCCGGACGAGGTCAACCACACCGGTCCTGAACGGACCGACGTCAGGGCTCCGCAAGGGGCCACCACCCCTCCAGGACCCACACCACCCAAACCAAGGGAGACACCGTGGCACAGGACGTGCTTACCGACCTCAAGAAGGTCCGCAACATCGGCATCATGGCGCACATCGATGCGGGCAAGACCACCACTACCGAGCGCATCCTGTTCTACACGGGTGTCAACCACAAGCTGGGCGAGACCCACGACGGCGCCTCCACCACTGACTGGATGGAGCAGGAGAAGGAACGCGGCATCACCATCACCTCCGCCGCGGTGACCTGCTTCTGGAACAACAACCAGATCAACATCATCGACACCCCGGGCCACGTGGACTTCACCGTCGAGGTGGAGCGCTCCCTGCGCGTGCTCGACGGCGCTGTCGCCGTGTTCGACGGCAAGGAGGGCGTGGAGCCCCAGTCGGAGACCGTGTGGCGTCAGGCGGACAAGTACAACGTCCCCCGCATCTGCTTCGTCAACAAGATGGACAAGCTGGGCGCTGACTTCTACTTCACCGTGGACACCATCATCAACCGTCTGGGCGCCAAGCCCCTGGTGATGCAGCTGCCGATCGGTGCCGAGAGCGACTTCATCGGTGTCGTGGACCTGCTGTCCATGAAGGCCTTCGTCTGGGAGGGCGACGCCAAGGGCGACGTCACCATGGGCGCCAAGTACGAGATCCGCGACATCCCCGCCGATCTGCAGGAGAAGGCTGAGGAGTACCGCTCCCAGCTGGTCGAGGCCGTGGCCGAGACCTCCGAGGAGCTGATGGAGAAGTACCTCGAGGGCGAGGAGCTCACCGTCGAGGAGATCCAGGCCGGAGTGCGTCAGCTGACCATCAACGCCGAGGCCTACCCGGTGTTCTGCGGCTCGGCCTTCAAGAACCGCGGTGTGCAGCCGATGCTGGACGCCGTGGTCGCCTACCTGCCGAACCCGATGGATGCCGGTGAGGTCCACGGCCACGACGTGAACGACGAGGAGAAGGAGCTCACCCGCGAGCCCTCCAAGGACGCTCCGTTCTCGGCCCTTGCCTTCAAGATCGCCGCTCACCCCTTCTTCGGTCAGCTGACCTTCGTGCGTGCCTACTCCGGCACCCTGAAGCCGGGCGACCAGGTGCTGAACTCCACCAAGGGCAAGAAGGAGCGCATCGGCAAGCTGTTCCAGATGCACGCCAACAAGGAGAACCCGGTCGAGGAGGTCGTGGCAGGGCACATCTACGCCGTGATCGGCCTGAAGGACACCACCACCGGTGACACCCTGTGCTCCATCGCAGACCCGATCATCCTGGAGTCCATGTCCTTCCCGGACCCGGTGATCTCCGTGGCGATCGAGCCGAACTCCAAGAACGACCAGGAGAAGCTCTCCACCGCCATCCAGAAGCTCTCTGCTGAGGACCCCACGTTCACCGTGAACCTCAACGAGGAGACCGGTCAGACCGAGATCGGCGGCATGGGGGAGCTGCACCTGGACATCCTGGTGGACCGCATGCGCCGCGAGTTCAAGGTCGAGGCCAACGTGGGCAAGCCCCAGGTCGCCTACCGCGAGACCATCAAGAAGGCTGTGGAGAAGGTCGACTTCACCCACAAGAAGCAGACCGGCGGTTCCGGCCAGTTCGCCAAGGTGCAGATGAACTTCGAGCCCCTGGACACGGCCGAGGGCGAGACCTACGAGTTCGTCAACGCCGTCACCGGTGGCCGCATCCCGCGCGAGTACATCCCCTCGGTGGACGCCGGCATCCAGGACGCCATGCAGTTCGGCATCCTGGCCGGCTACCCGATGGTGGGCGTGAAGGCCACCCTCGTGGACGGCGCCTACCACGATGTCGACTCCTCTGAGATGGCGTTCAAGATCGCCGGCTCTCAGGTCTTCAAGGAGGGCATCCGCAAGGCCAACCCTGTGCTGCTCGAGCCGCTGATGGCCGTCGAGGTCCGTACTCCGGAGGAGTACATGGGCGATGTCATCGGTGACCTGAACTCCCGTCGTGGACAGATCCAGTCCATGGAGGACGCCGCCGGCGTCAAGGTCGTCAAGGCCCTGGTCCCGCTGTCGGAGATGTTCGGCTACATCGGTGACCTGCGCTCCCGCACCCAGGGACGCGCTGTGTACTCGATGACGTTCCACTCGTACGCTGAGGTTCCCAAGGCTGTGGCGGACGAGATCATCCAGAAGAACCGCGGAGAGTGATCTGCCGCCCACGCGGCAGCTGATCTCGAAGCACAACAGACATGTCCGTCACGGGTGGCACCGCACCACGTGGTGCCACCCGGAACGGACACGGTGGACCGGCCGCATCCCGGAGGTCGATCCACCTGCAGGACGGAAGGTCTGGTCCGCCCTTTCAGGCGGCCCGGCTGGCCTGAACCAGGACCGGTCCTGACCGAATCCGGGGATTTCATCAACAGCACATCTGACCAGTAGACTTTCCCAAGTTGTCAGCACGCCACCCGCGGCTGAGAAGTCTTCTGAGATGAACAGTTCTAGGAGGAACCTGTGTCGAAGGCAAAGTTCGAGCGGTCCAAGCCGCACGTCAACGTCGGTACCATCGGCCACGTCGACCACGGCAAGACCACGCTGACCGCCGCTATCTCGAAGGTCCTGTACGACAAGTACCCGGACCTGAACGAGCAGCGCGACTTCGCGACCATTGACTCTGCTCCTGAGGAGCGTCAGCGCGGCATCACCATCAACATCTCCCACGTGGAGTACCAGACCGAGAAGCGTCACTACGCACACGTGGACGCCCCCGGTCACGCTGACTACATCAAGAACATGATCACCGGTGCGGCCCAGATGGACGGCGCCATCCTCGTGGTCGCCGCCACCGACGGCCCCATGGCCCAGACCCGCGAGCACGTGCTCCTGGCCCGCCAGGTCGGCGTGCCGGCACTGCTGGTGGCCCTGAACAAGTCGGACATGGTCGAGGACGAGGAGCTCCTGGAGCTCGTCGAGATGGAGGTCCGCGAGCTGCTGTCCTCCCAGGAGTTCGACGGTGACGAGGCTCCGGTCATCCGCACCTCGGGCCTGAAGGCTCTCGAGGGCGACGCCCAGTGGGTCAAGTCCGTCGAGGACCTGATGGACGCTGTGGACTCCTACATCCCGGATCCGGTCCGCGACAAGGACAAGCCGTTCCTGATGCCGATCGAGGACGTCTTCACCATCACCGGCCGCGGCACCGTGGTCACCGGTCGTGCCGAGCGTGGCACCCTGGCGATCAACTCCGAGGTCGAGATCGTGGGCATCCGCCCCGTGCAGAAGACCACCGTCACCGGTATCGAGATGTTCCACAAGCAGCTCGACGAGGCATGGGCCGGCGAGAACTGTGGCCTGCTGCTGCGCGGTCTGAAGCGTGACGACGTCGAGCGCGGCCAGGTCGTCGTGGCCCCGGGCTCGATCACCCCGCACACCAACTTCGAGGCGAACGTCTACATCCTGTCCAAGGACGAGGGTGGCCGTCACAACCCGTTCTACTCGAACTACCGTCCGCAGTTCTACTTCCGCACCACCGACGTCACCGGCGTCATCACGCTGCCCGAGGGCACCGAGATGGTCATGCCCGGCGACACCACCGAGATGACGGTCGAGCTGATCCAGCCGATCGCCATGGAGGAGGGCCTCGGCTTCGCCATCCGTGAGGGTGGCCGCACCGTGGGCTCCGGCCGCGTCACCAAGATCACCAAGTGATCTGACGGCGGTCTGACACCGTCATAGACAGGACCCCCGCAGCTTCGGCTGCGGGGGTCCTGTCGTCTGTGGACAACTCCTGGGCACTGTCCCCTCACCAGTAGGCTGGGGGAGCGGACCGGCCCTGGTCGGCGGAGGGGGAGTCCATGGACATCGTCGTCGCGCTGCTGATCGGCGCTCTCGTGGGGTGGCTGATCGGCCGCCGCCGCGCGGCAGCCACGGGGAGCC
The DNA here is from genome assembly GCF_041927415.1 of Micrococcus sp. IITD107. NCBI lineage: Bacteria > Bacillati > Actinomycetota > Actinomycetes > Micrococcales > Micrococcaceae > Micrococcus > Micrococcus sp. IITD107. The sequence goes on from NZ_JBHFFN010000002.1 coordinate 217,349, forward strand.
AGCAGGCCGATCTCGCCCGGGCCTGGCAGGAAGGGTACGACGCCGGCTCCCTCGTCTCCCAGCGTGATGTCACGCTGGCTCAGGAGCAGCAGGGCAGGTCGGGTGGCACGCCTGAGCGGTCACCGGAGCAGCTGCACGCCCCCGGGTCCTGGCCGACCCCACCGAAGCGGTCCCCGTCCGCCGGCGTCTGGTCGCCATCGCCTCCGGCAGATCAGCTCAGCCCAGCAGGGCAGTTGCCCACGGCATCACCGGGAACGTCCCAGCCCGCGCCGCCGGCGTGGCGGCCGGCCACGGATGAGGAATTGGCACAGGAGCGTCGTCGCCGGGACCACCGCAATGTGAACATCACCCTGTACGCCGCCTGCCTGATCCTGGTCGCGGCGGCGTCACTGTTCATCGGCACTGCCCTTCCTGCTTCGGCGAGGATGACCGGACTGGCCGCGGTGACCGGGCTGTTCTATGGGGGCGGTCTGATCGTGCACACCACCAGCCGCAGGGTCCGCCCCGCCGCCGCGGCGTTCACCGGAACCGGTCTCGCACTGGTGCCGATCTCCGGCTTGGCCCTGGACCTGCTCGTCCTGCACCGACCTGTGCTCTCCTGGCTCATCACGTCGGCTGTCGGCACCGTGCTGATGGTGGTGGCCGCCGCGAGGCTGCGCAGCCGGGTCGTGGCCTATCTGGCGGTGCCGTTCCTGCTCTCCACGGTGATCGCCTCCGGCGCCGCCGTGCAGCAGGGCATGGTGTGGGGGCTCACGGCATCGATCGCTCTGGCCACGGTGATGGCCTGGCTCACCGCAGACGAGGCGCGTGTGCGCTGGCTGCCCGAGGAGTTCCGCCGGGCCCTGGGCGATCTGCACCACTGGGTCACCCCGGGCGTGGTGCTGCTGGCCATGGTCGTCGGATCCTGGCTGGAGCCGCTGCACTTCGTGGTGCTGCTGCTGGCCGCCGGCGGCTACTACGTGACCGTGGCGGTGCTGGGGCGCTCAGCCCGTCGCCTGTATGCGGCCTACGGGGCCCGCCTGTGCATCACCGCGGCCGTGGTGGCCTTCGTCTGGATGCTGGACGCCTCGGTGCAGGTGATGGCCGGAGCCCTTGCCGTCGCCCTGGGAGTCCAGGTCCTGGTCACCACCCTGGCCCTCTGGCGGGACCACCGATCTCCAGGGTCGCTGATGCGTGCCGGATTCCTGCCCGCCCACACCGGTGTGAGGGCAGATCAACTCGCTGGCCTGGGACTGCTGTGGATCCTGGCACTGGTCGCTCAGGTCACGCTGCAGAACGGTGTGGCGGTGCCGGTCAGCCTGGCGTGGGCCCTGCTCGTCCTGCTGACCGCACTGGCCGCGGTCCTGGGGCTGCTGCGGCCGACGACCATCGGTGAGTCTGTCGGATGGCAGGCTGCTTCTGCGGTGTCCCTGGTCCCGGGTGTCCTGTTCCCCGTGGCGCAGGGCCCATGGAGGCTGATCACCGTGGTCGCCGTGGCGGCCTCCCTCCAGCTCCTGTCGGCCGTCCTGCTGCGCCGGTCGGGTCCGAGGACCAGGATCGACGTGAAGCTGGCACCGGACCTGACCGCGGTCCTGGTCCTGATCCTGGTCGGGCTGCTCGTGGACCGCTGGGACGGGACGGGTCCGCAGACGTGGACGACCGTCGTCGTGGCGGTGCTGTCCGTGGCCTGGGCCACCGTCCGTGCCTTCCGACCAGGTGAGCCCGAGGACGCCCTTGAGGCCGGCGTGTGGTCAGCGTTCATCCTCCTCGGGCTTGGGGCCACGGTGTTCGCCGTCGCCGAGACGAGGGACTCGTCCGTGGTCCAGACGCTCGTGCTCGTCCTGATGCTGGTGGCCGGTGCCGGGGCCCTGTGGTGGCTGCGGGGGCGTGGGCCGACGGCGGTGGAGGGAACGGCACACCGGAGCGAGCCGCGTCTATCCGCGCCGCTGGGACTGGTGCTGGGCACGACCTGCTCGGTGATGCTGACCGGCTGGGCGATCTTCGCCGTGAAGGGCTTCGCTGGGCTGGAGGTGACCTCCTTGGTGGTCGTCTCCTGCTGGCTCACACTGCTGGGGCTGCTGAGCACCGGTCGGCTGGGGGAGTCGATCAGGATGACGACGATGATCGCCGGCCAGGCAGTGCTGGCGGTCGCCGTCGCCGCGCTGGTGGACCTGCTCGGTGCCGACGCGGCGGCGTCCCGCGGCGCCGCTGCCGTCACGCTGGCCGGTGGGCTGATGCTCCGGCATCTGCTACGGCATCGCGGAGCGGTGCTCGGCGGCGGAGCGTGGTCCGCGGTGGTCGTCACCGGAGCGCTGGCGGCGCTGTGGGCGATCGAGGCCGTGGACACCCACGACCGGGCAGTACTGACCGTGATCGCCCTGAGCCTGGGGATGGCCGGTGGTGTGCTCGGCCGGGCCCGTGGAGGTCACTGGGCGCTGTTGACTGCGGTGGTGGTGGGAGTGGCCGGGCTGTCCGACCTGATGCTCCTGCGCCAGGGCGGATGGCTGCCTGAGCCGTTGTTCTCGGCGGGGGCCGCTGCAGCCGTCTTCCTGTTGCTCGTGCTGAAGCTGACCGTGGACGAGGCGCGGCAGGACAGCCGGACCAGTCGACTGTTCCGGCCCGTGGCCTCAGCGGTGCTCTGGTCGGTGGCCCTGCTCTGTGCCCTGGTGCCCGAGACGCAGTGGGCGATCCTGGTGGTCGGGGCAGCAGTGGCGGCGTTGGTCTGCTACGTGCTGGCGCGGAGTCGGAGCGTGGCGCTGCTGGTGCTCGGGACGGTGCTCGCGGTTCCGTCCGCGGTGGCGCTGGTGCTGGCGTGGGGGAGAGCGGAGGCCATCGGATCGCTGGAGGATCGATGGTGGGCAGCGGCGGTGGGTGTGATCACGCTCGGTGTGCTCTGTGGATGGGCGATGCTGGACCGCCGCCGGACGGAGTCGACGGTGCTGTGGGACCGCGCAGCCGTGCTCGAGTACGGGGGACTGGCGGTCCTGCTGGCCGGTGGACTGGTGTCTGCGGCATCACCTGATGTCGCCGTCATGATGACCGGCTGTGCACTGACGACGCTGGGTCTCTGGATCCCGGTGCTGTGGTGGACGAGGGGCGCCGACCCGTTCCCCACGTCCTGGCGCCGGCATGCCCTGGACGGTGCCGTGCTGGCCACCGTGATGCTGGGCCTGTACGCCTGGTGGCAGGCGGCTGAGGTCGAGCGCGTCCTTCAGGCCAGCTGGTGGAGCATGCAGCTGGTGGCGCTGACGCTGGCCAGCCTGGCAGGGGGCCATCTGCGCGATCGGGTCACAGCGGCTGTGCGGCGGCGCCGGGCCACCCTCTGGGGCGGCGCGGCGGCCACCGTGATGACCGCGTCGAGTGCACTGGTCCTGGTGGACGGATCCACGCTGATGCAGCTGGTGAGCCTGCTGCTCTTCGCCGCACTGATGGTGGTGGGACTGACCGCGCGGACTGCCCTGTTCACCTGGTGGGGAGCTGCCGGGGTCACGCTCGCCGTCCTCTGGTTCCTGCGTGGCTACACGGTGCTGTGGCTCACGCTGCTGGGGGTGGTGCTGATCGGCCTGGCCGTCCGCCAGCTGATGCGCGGCGCGCGGGAGGACCGGAAGGAGCCGAGTCCCACGGACCAGGTGGATCCGCTGGAGCACCGGTAGGCTGGGGGCATGGAGATCGTCATCGCCCTGGTCGTGATCGCCGCCGTCGTGGTCCTGGTGGTCCGTGGCCGTCGCACCTTCAGCTCAGAGATCGAACGCGCCAAGCGCATCCGCAGGGCGAACGAGAACGGTCGATGACCGCCATCGTCGAGCGCTCCAGCGGCACCGTCCTGCCCGGTCCGCGCGCTCTCTACCGCGTCTTCGCCACGGCCGAGATGGTCACCTGGGCCCTGTTGATCACGGCCATGGTGCTCAAGTACAGCGGGGTGACCGAGGCGCTGATGCCGGTGTTCGGCGGCCTGCACGGCTTCGTCTTCCTCAGCTACTGCGTCATCACGGTGGGCGTGTGGATCAACCAGCGGTGGAGCCCCGCCGCCGGTCTGCTCGCACTGGGATCGGCGATCGTGCCCTTCGCCACCGTGCCGTTCGAGCGGCACCTGCATCGCCGGGGGGAGCCGGACCGGACCTGGCGCCTGGCGGACGGCCGCAGTGAACCGCGAGGATTCTGGGAGTCACTCGAAGCCTGGGTCCTGCGTCATGTGGCGCTGGCAGCGGTCCTGGCGCTGGCCGTCGTCGGGGTGGTCTTCGCCCTCCTGCTGATCGCCGGTCCGCCGTGGGAATGGTTCGCCTGAGCCCGGCTGGATCCGTCCAGCAGGTGTGACCTGCGCCCGGTTGGCGCGAGGGCCGCGGATCTGACATACTAGACAAGTTGCTCAAGTGCCTGGGCGTGCCGTGCGTCCACCGGAGTCGATGATCCATCGGCCGACTGGACCGGAGTCTCAGGACCAAATTCAACACCCTCCCCACCGTAGGACCGTGACCTTCACTGCGAAGCAGTGCGCGACACGCCCGACCGCGTGGGTCGAAGCCCCGGCAGGGCGAGGAACCCGGTTCCACCGGATTCGGCCTGCACGGGTGGATGAACAAGGCGCGACGCCGGCCCCGGCCGGGACTGCGCACACAGGGACAGGTACGGACAACAAGTACGAAAGAGGCATGACGCCATGGCGGGACAGAAAATCCGCATCCGGCTGAAGTCGTATGACCACGAGGTCATTGACGTTTCGGCCCGGAAGATCGTCGATACGGTCACGCGCGCAGGCGCAACGGTAGTGGGCCCCGTGCCGCTGCCGACGGAGAAGAACGTGTACTGCGTGATCCGCTCTCCCCACAAGTACAAGGACAGCCGCGAGCATTTCGAGATGCGCACCCACAAGCGGCTCATCGACATCATCGATCCGACGCCGAAGGCCGTCGATTCGCTCATGCGTCTCGATCTGCCCGCTGACGTCAACATCGAGATCAAGCTCTGAGAGGGAGGTGCTGAGAGACTATGACCATCACCCGTAATGTCAAGGGACTGCTGGGCACGAAGCTCGGCATGACCCAGGTGTGGGATGACGAGAACAAGCTCATCCCCGTCACCGTCGTGCAGGCCGACGCCAACGTCGTCACCCAGCTGCTGACCGAGGATGTGGACGGCTACACCGCCGTGCAGATCGCCTACGGCCAGATCGACCCGCGCAAGGTCACCAAGCCGCTCGCCGGCCACTTCGAGAAGGCCGGGGTCACCCCGCGTCGTCACGTGGTCGAGCTGCGCACCGCAGACGCCGCCGAGTACAGCCTCGGACAGGACCTGACCGTGGAGCTCTTCGAGGCCGGCCAGAAGGTCGACGTCGTGGGCAACACCAAGGGCAAGGGCTTCGCCGGTGCCATGAAGCGCCACGGCTTCGCCGGTGTGGGCGCGTCCCACGGCCAGCACAAGAACCACCGTAAGCCCGGCTCGGTCGGCGGTGCCTCCACCCCCGGTCGCGTCTTCAAGGGCCAGCGGATGCCCGGTCGGATGGGCAACGTCCGTCAGACCACCCAGAACCTGACCCTCCACGCCATCGACGTGGAGAAGAACCTGCTGCTGATCAAGGGCGCAGTGCCCGGCCCCAAGGGCCAGGTCGTGCTCGTCCGCACCGCAGTGAAGGGAGCATGAGCCAGATGGCAACCCCCTCGAACACCGCTGTGAAGACCGTCAAGGTCGACCTGCCCGCCGAGATCTTCGATGTCCAGGCCAACGTGCCGCTGATGCACCAGGTCGTGGTGGCCCAGCTGGCCGCCGCTCGCCAGGGCACCCACAAGGTCAAGCGTCGCGGCGAGGTCTCCGGCGCCGGCCGCAAGCCGTTCAAGCAGAAGGGCACCGGCCGCGCTCGTCAGGGCTCGATCCGCGCTCCTCAGATGACCGGCGGCGGCGTCGTCCACGGCCCCGAGCCGCGTGACTACTCCCAGCGCACCCCCAAGAAGATGAAGGCCGCCGCACTGCGCGGCGCCCTGTCTGACCGGGCTCGCCACGGCCGCGTGCACGTGATCGAGCAGCTGGTCTCCGGGACCCCGTCCACCAAGGCAGCCAAGGCCGTCTTCGCTGAGCTGGGTCAGGGCCGCAGGAACTTCCTGATGGTCATCGACCGCTCCGACGACGCCGCAGCGCTCAGCGCCCGCAACCTGCCGTCGGTGCACACCCTGTACGTCGACCAGCTGAACACGTACGACGTGCTGGTCAGTGAAGACGTGGTCTTCACCTCCGTGGCCTACGACGCCTTCGTGTCGGCCGCCACGAAGAAGGACCAGAAGGAGGATGCCCAGTGAGCGGCAGCATCAACAAGGATCCCCGTGACGTGGTCATCGCACCGGTCGTCTCGGAGAAGAGCTACGGACTGATCGACGAGGGCAAGTACACCTTCCTCGTGGACCCCCGCTCGAACAAGGCTGAGATCAAGCTGGCGGTGGAGCGCATCTTCTCCGTCAAGGTGGCCTCGGTCAACACCATCAACCGTGCCGGGAAGCGCAAGCGCACCCGCTTCGGCTGGGGGGCTCGCAAGAACACCAAGCGCGCCATCATCACGCTGAAGGATGGCACGATCGACATCTTCGGAGGTCCGCTCGCCTGAGGCGACGCGGAGACCACTTAATCGAGGAATAGGTAATGGCAATCCGTAAATACAAGCCGACCACCCCGGGCCTGCGCGGCTCGTCCGTGGCCGACTTCGCAGAAATCACCCGGTCCACCCCGGAGAAGTCGCTGCTGCGCCCGCTGTCCAAGACCGGCGGCCGCAACAACTCCGGCAAGATCACCACCCGTCACAAGGGTGGTGGACACAAGCGTCAGTACCGTCTGATCGACTTCCGTCGCCACGACAAGGATGGTGTGCCCGCCACGGTGGCGCACATCGAGTACGACCCCAACCGCACCGCCCGCATTGCGCTGCTCCACTACGTGGACGGCACCAAGCGCTACATCCTGGCTCCGGCCAAGCTGCAGCAGGGCGATGCCGTCGAGGCCGGCGCCAACGCTGACATCAAGCCCGGCAACAACCTGCCGCTGCGCAACATCCCCCTGGGCACCGTGATCCACGCTGTGGAGCTGCGTCCCGGCGGCGGTGCCAAGCTGGCACGCTCGGCTGGTGCCTCCGTCCAGCTGGTGGCCCGTGAGGGTCGCTACGCCCAGCTGCGTCTGCCCTCGGGCGAGATCCGCAACGTGGACGTGCGCTGCCGCGCCACCATCGGCGAGGTCGGCAACGCCGAGCAGTCGAACATCAACTGGGGCAAGGCCGGCCGCATGCGGTGGAAGGGCGTCCGCCCGACCGTCCGCGGTGTCGTGATGAACCCCGTCGACCACCCGCACGGCGGTGGTGAGGGCAAGACCTCCGGTGGTCGCCACCCGGTCAACCCCAACGGCAAGCCCGAGGGCCGCACCCGCCGCCCGAACAAGGAAAGCGACAAGCTCATCGTGCGCCGTCGCCGTACCGGCAAGAACAAGCGATAGGAGCCTGGAGACATGCCACGCAGCCTGAAGAAGGGCCCCTTCGTTGATCAGCACCTGTACCTGAAGGTCGTCGCTGAGAACGAAAAGGGCACCAAGAACGTCATCAAGACCTGGTCCCGCCGGTCCATGATCATCCCCGACATGCTGGGCCACACCATTGCGGTGCACGACGGTCGCAAGCACATCCCGGTGTTCGTCACCGAGTCGATGGTCGGGCACAAGCTGGGCGAGTTCGCCCCGACGCGGACCTACCGCGGCCATGTGAAGGACGACAAGAAGGGCAAGCGTCGCTGACCAGCGCGCTGCACTTCGACAGATTCGAAAGAAGGAAAGCAATGGAAGCCAAGGCAGTTGCGCGCCACCTGCGCGTCACGCCGATGAAGGCCCGGCGCGTCGTCGACCTGGTCCGTGGCAAGCAGACCGGTGAGGCACTGGCCATCCTGAAGTTCGCCCAGCAGGGCGCTTCGGAGCCGGTGTACAAGCTCGTCGCCTCCGCGGTGGCCAACGCACGGGTCAAGGCAGACCGTGAAGGGGTCGCCTTCAACGAGGACGCGCTGTTCATCAGCGAGGCCTACGTGGACGAGGGACCGACCATGAAGCGGTTCCAGCCGCGAGCCCAGGGCCGCGCGTTCCGCATCAACAAGCGCACCAGCCACGTCACCGTGGTCGTTGCAACCGAGGACAAGAAGGAGGCGAAGAAGTAAATGGGTCAGAAAGTCAACCCCCACGGATTCCGCCTCGGCATCACGACCGACCACGTCTCGCACTGGTTCGCCGACTCCAACAAGGAGGGCCAGCGGTACAAGGACTTCCTCAAGGAGGACGTCAAGATCCGCGAGCTGATGACCGACGGCATGGAGCGCGCAGGCATCTCCAAGGTCGAGATCGAGCGCACCCGTGACCGCGTCCGCGTGGACATCCACACCGCTCGTCCGGGCATCGTCATCGGTCGCCGTGGCGCCGAAGCCGATCGCATTCGCGGCGAGCTGGAGAAGCTCACCGGCAAGCAGATCCAGCTGAACATCCTCGAGGTCAAGAACCCCGAGGTTGACGCTCAGCTGGTCGCCCAGGGTGTCGCCGAGCAGCTCACCTCTCGTGTGGCCTTCCGCCGCGCGATGAAGAAGGCCATGCAGTCGGCCATGCGTGCAGGTGCCGAAGGCATCCGCATCCAGTGCGCCGGCCGTCTGGGCGGTGCCGAGATGTCCCGTTCGGAGTTCTACCGCGAGGGTCGCGTGCCGCTGCACACCCTGCGTGCGAACATCGACTTCGGCAAGTTCGAGGCCAAGACCACCTTCGGCCGCATCGGCGTGAAGGTCTGGATCTACAAGGGCGACCTGACCGCCAAGGAGCTTGCCGCCAAGGAGGCCGCTGCACCGTCCGGCCGTGGACGTGGTGGAGACCGCCGCGGTCCCGGCGGCGGCGGCGAGCGTCGTCGTCGCAATGACCGTGCCGAGCGTGCTCCGCGCGAGCAGGGCGCCGGCGGTCAGCAGTCCGGTGCCGCCCAGGAGCAGCCTGCCGGCGCCCCTGAAGGAGGCAACGCCTGATGTTGATCCCACGTCGAGTCAAGTACCGCAAGCAGCACCACCCGAAGCGCTCCGGCAACGCCTCCGGCGGCACCGCAGTGACCTTCGGTGAGTGGGGCATCCAGGCGATGACCCCGGCCTATGTGACCAACCGTCAGATCGAGGCCGCTCGTATCGCCATGACCCGCTACATCAAGCGTGGCGGCAAGGTGTGGATCAACATCTACCCCGACCGTCCGCTGACGAAGAAGCCGGCCGAGACCCGCATGGGTTCCGGTAAGGGTTCTCCCGAGTGGTGGGTGGCCAACGTCAAGCCGGGACGCGTCATGTTCGAGCTGTCCGGTGTCTCCGAAGAGGTCGCCCGCGAGGCCCTGCGCCTGGCGATCCACAAGCTGCCGATGAAGGCACGTATCGTCCGCCGAGAGGGTGGTGAGTGATCATGGCCACCGGTTCCAAGGAACTGAACGTCGAGGCCCTGGACGGCTTTGACAACGTCCGCCTGGCCGAGGAGCTCAAGCGCTCCAAGGAGGAGCTGTTCAACCTCCGCTTCCAGTCGGCCACCGGTCAGCTGGACAACCATGGCCGGCTGAAGACCGTCAAGCGCGACATCGCCCGGATCTACACGATCCTGCGCGAGCGTGAGCTGGGCATCCGCGAGGATGTGGCTCCGGTCGAGGAGGCCCCCGCGGCTACCACCAAGAAGAAGAAGGCTGAGGAGGCGAAGTGACCGAGTCCGTGAACACCGAGGCCACCCAGGCTGAGCAGAAGAGCACCGAGCGCGGGTACCGCAAGTCGCTGCGCGGCATCGTCGTCTCCGACAAGATGGACAAGACCATCGTCGTCGAGGTCGAGGACCGCAAGAAGCACGCGCTGTACGGCAAGGTGCTGCGCACCACCAAGCGGATCAAGGCCCACGACGAGGAGAACACCGCCGGCATCGGCGACCGTGTTCGCATCGCCGAGACCCGTCCGCTGTCCGCCACCAAGAACTGGCGCCTGGTGGAGATCGTCGAGAAGGCGAAGTGATCCCCTCTCTCGGGATCCACCGACCGGTTCGCTGAGTCCGGTTCTCGAGAGCACCACGTAGGCCCCGGCCGCTGATCCTCTGGATTGGCGGACCGGGGCCTTCGTGCGTTAGACTGAATGGTCTGTGCGCCCTTGTTGGCGGGACTATCCACCCCGCGGGCCAAGGGTTTCGCGCAGACTCCCGACCAGCAGCCTCGGCCTTGCCCTGCGGACTGTCGATCTGGAAGCACCGTCACCCGTCTGAATGGGGGAGTCGGAAGGCACCAGAGCGCCAGGATCGCCACCAGGGGCAGGGGTAAGCAGCCCGGGATGACCACATATCCGTTCCGCAAGGCTCGCCCGGCTACGGGGGAGAACCAGCGCGACGATGAGGAGTATCGAGTGATTCAGCAGGAGTCGCGGCTGAAGGTCGCCGACAACACCGGTGCCAAGGAGATCCTGGCCATCCGTGTTCTCGGCGGTTCAGGACGCCGCTACGCAGGCATCGGCGACGTGATCGTCGCCACCGTCAAGGACGCCATCCCCGGCGGCAACGTCAAGAAGGGCGATGTCGTCAAGGCCGTCATCGTGCGCACCCGCAAGGAGCGCCGTCGTCCGGATGGTTCCTACATCAAGTTCGACGAGAACGCAGCCGTCATCCTCAAGACTGACGGCGAACCGCGCGGCACCCGCATCTTCGGCCCCGTGGGCCGTGAGCTGCGCGACAAGCGCTTCATGAAGATCGTGTCGCTGGCACCGGAGGTGATCTGACCACATGGCAAAGATCAAGAAGGACGATCTCGTCCAGGTCATCGCCGGCAAGGACAAGGGCAAGCAGGGCAAGGTCCTGCGCGTGTTCCCGTCCGCTGACCGCGTGCTCGTGGAAGGCGTGAACCGCGTCTCCAAGCACCTGCGTGCCGGCCAGAACAACAACGGCTCCACCGAGGGTGGCATCCAGGTCGTCGAGGCTCCGGTGCACATCTCCAACGTGGCCGTCGTCGACCCCGAGACCAAGAAGCCGACCCGTGTGGGCTACCGCTTCGAGACCGTGGAGAAGAACGGCGAGAGCAAGACCGTCAAGGTCCGCTTCGCCAAGGCCTCCGGAAAGGAGCTGTGATGACTGAGGTGCAGACCGAGCAGACCGCAGCCCCCAAGGTCACCCCGCGCCTGAAGACGAAGTACCGCGAGGAGATCCGCGCCTCCCTCCAGGAGGAGTTCACCTACGGCAACGTCATGCAGGTCCCCGGCCTGGTCAAGGTCGTGGTGAACATGGGTGTGGGCGAGGCCGCCAAGGACTCGAAGATCATCGACGGCGCCATCGCCGACCTGACCCTGATCACCGGCCAGAAGCCGCAGGTGACCAAGGCCCGCAAGTCGATCGCCCAGTTCAAGCTCCGTGAGGGCATGCCCATCGGTGCGCACACCACCCTGCGTGGTGACCGCATGTGGGAGTTCCTGGATCGTCTGGTCACGCTGGCGCTTCCGCGCATCCGTGACTTCCGCGGCCTGAGCCCGAAGCAGTTCGACGGCAACGGCAACTACACCTTCGGCCTGTCCGAGCAGTCGGTCTTCCACGAGATCGACCAGGACAAGATCGACCGCGTGCGCGGCATGGACATCACTGTGGTGACCACCGCCAAGAACGACGACGAAGGCCGGGCTCTGCTCAAGGCCCTCGGCTTCCCGTTCAAGACTGACCAGTAACTCCTCTACGCTGCAGGTCCCTCTCCCGCCGGCTCCGGCAGGGGATCGGGAAACCGCATCGAGAAAGGGCCAGGAGCCCACATGACCATGACCGATCCCGTCGCAGACATGCTGACCCGTCTGCGCAACGCCAACTCGGCCTACCACGACACCGTGGAGATGCCCTCTTCGAAGCTGAAGACGCGCGTGGCCGACATCCTCAAGTCCGAGGGCTACATCGCTGACTGGAAGGAGGAGGACGCTGAGGTGGGCAAGAAGCTCGTCATCGAGCTGAAGTTCGGCCCCCAGCGTGAGCGCGCCATCGCCGGTCTGCGCCGCATCTCCAAGCCGGGTCTGCGCGTGTACGCCAAGTCCACCAACCTGCCGCACGTGCTGGGCGGACTGGGCATTGCGATCCTGTCCACCTCCTCCGGTCTGCTGACCGACCGGCAGGCCGCCAAGAAGGGTGTGGGTGGGGAAGTCCTCGCCTACGTCTGGTAACGGCGACTCGGAAGAAAGGTAGAAAACATGTCACGTATTGGACGTCTTCCGATCACCGTGCCCGCTGGCGTCGATGTCACCATCGACGGCGCAACCGTCTCCGTCAAGGGCCCCAAGGGCCAGCTGACCCACGAGGTGGCGCAGCCCATCGCCGTGGCTCTTGAGGGCGGCACGCTCACCGTGTCCCGTCCTGATGACGAGCGTGAGTCCCGGTCTCTGCACGGCCTGACCCGCACCCTGATCAGCAACATGATCCTGGGGGTGACCGACGGCTACGAGAAGCAGCTGGAGGTCGTGGGCACCGGCTACCGTGTGCAGGCCAAGGGCCAGGACCTGGAGTTCGCTCTGGGTTATTCCCATCCCGTTCCGGTGAAGTGCCCCGAGGGCATCACCTTCAAGGTCGAGGGCAACAAGGTCACCGTCTCCGGAATCGACAAGCAGCAGGTCGGAGAGATCGCTGCGAACATCCGCAAGCTGCGTCGTCCTGACCCGTACAAGGGCAAGGGCGTTCGCTACGCCGGCGAGCAGATCCGCCGCAAGGCCGGAAAGGCAGGTAAGTGATGTCCACGCTGAAAGTGAAGGGCAAGGGCAAGTTCGCTGCCCGCACCCGCCGGCACCTGCGTGTGCGCAAGCGCATCAACGGCTCTGCTGTCCGTCCCCGCCTGGTGGTCAACCGCTCTGCACGGCACATGTTCGTGCAGCTGGTGGACGACACCCGCGGTGTGACGCTGGCATCGGCCTCCACCATGGAGGCGGATGTGCGCGCACTCGAGGGTGACAAGACCGCCAAGGCCACCAAGGTCGGCGAGCTGATCGCTGAGCGTGCCAAGGCAGCCGGCATCGAGGCCGTGGTCTTCGACCGCGGCGGCAACAAGTACCACGGTCGCGTGGCCGCCGTCGCCGACGGCGCCCGGGAAGGTGGGCTGAAGCTGTGAGCGAGACCCCGAACAACGAGAAGAGCACTGTGACGGATTCTGTGACTGAGACCGCACCGAAGGCCGAGACCGCCGCGTCCGAGACCTCTGCCGGTTCGGCCAGCCAGACCACCGATCGTGGTGGCCGTGGTGGCCGCGACGACCGCGGTGGCCGTGGTGGCCGCGACGATCGTGGTGGACGTGGCCGTGGTGGCCGCGATGACCGCGGCCGTGGTGGACGTGACGAGGACAAGGACAAGTTCCTCGAGCGCGTCGTCGCCATCAACCGTGTGTCCAAGGTCGTCAAGGGCGGACGTCGGTTCTCCTTCACCGCACTGGTGGTCGTCGGAGACGGCGACGGCATGGTTGGTGTCGGCTACGGCAAGGCCAAGGAGGTCCCCGCCGCGATCTCCAAGGGCGTGGAGGAGGCCAAGAAGTCTCTGTTCCGCGTGCCGCGCGTCGGTTCGACCATCCCGCACCTGGTGCAGGGCGAGGACGCTGCTGGCGTCGTGCTCCTGCGTCCGGCTGCTCCGGGTACCGGCGTGATCGCCGGTGGTCCGGTCCGCGCCGTGCTGGACTGCGCCGGCATCCACGATGTGCTGTCCAAGTCCATGGGTTCCGTGAACGCGATCAACATCGTGCGCGGCACCATCGACGCCCTGAAGCGCCTCGAGGAGCCGGCCGCTGTGGCCGCCCGTCGTGGCAAGTCCCTCGACGAGGTCGCCCCCCATGCGATGCTTCGCACCATGGAGGAAGACCGCGCCAAGAAGAGTGCAGAGAAGGCAGGTGTGTCGAATGGCTGAGATCGCTCGTCAGACCACCCGTAAGAACGTCGCCGTCTCGGACGCCACCCTGGAGATCACCCAGGTCAAGTCCCTGGTCGGCGCCAAGAAGAACCACCGGGACACCGTGCGTTCGCTGGGCCTGAAGCGGATCGGTCACACCGTGACCCGCCAGGCCGACAACGTGACGGTGGGCATGGTCAACACCGTGCCTCACCTGGTCAAGGTTGAGGAGATCACCAATGGCTGACAAGGCTGACAAGGCACAGGCCGCAGATCAGGCCGAGGGCGTCTCGGCGCTCCGCGTCCACGATCTGCGTCCGGCCCCGGGGTCCAAGACCGCCAAGACCCGTGTGGGTCGTGGCCACGGATCCAAGGGCAAGACCGCAGGCCGCGGCACCAAGGGCACCAAGGCCCGTTACCAGGTGCGTGCAGGCTTCGAAGGCGGCCAGCTGCCGCTGCAGATGCGTCTGCCGAAGCTGCGCGGCTTCAAGAACCCGTTCCGCGTGGAGTACCAGGTCGTGAACCTGGACAAGCTGAACGAGACCTTCACCCAGGGCGGCGACGTCACCGTCGACGACCTGGTGGCCCGCGGACTGGTCCGCAAGAACCAGCCGGTCAAGGTCCTGGGCACCGGTGAGATCACCGTCGCCCTGAACGTGAAGGCCAACGCCTTCTCGGCCTCGGCTCAGGAGAAGATCTCGGCAGCCGGCGGCTCCACCGAGACTGTCTGATCCACAGTGACATCGGCCCCCGTGCCGCAGCCCGTTCGCGGACCTGCGGCACGGGGGCCGATTCGCTTCCGGTAGACTCACCCAGTGGCCCGCGGCCGTGACCCGGGACACCCCTTCATCCATCCCTCCAGGAGGACGTTTGTTCAGCGCGATAGCCCGTGTCTTCCGGACACCCGATCTGCAGCGCAAGATCTGGTTCACCCTCGGCATTGTGGCCATCTACCGACTGGGAGCATTCGTCCCCGCTCCAGGTGTGGACTACGGCAATGTGCAGATGTGTCTGGCCCAGGGCAACACCAGCGGCGGACTCTATTCGTTCGTGAACATGTTCTCGGGCGGGGCCATGCTCCAGGTCTCGGTCTTCGCCTTGGGCATCATGCCGTACATCACCGCCTCGATCATCGTGCAGCTGCTGCGGGTGGTCATCCCGCACTTCGAGGCGCTGCACCGTGAAGGCGCTCAGGGCCAGGCCAAGATGACCCAGTACACGCGCTACCTGACCATCGCGTTGGGCGTGCTCAACGCCACCACCCTGGTCTCCCTGGCTCGGACCGGCGCCCTGCTGAACTGCAACCTGCCGATCGTCCCGAACGACTCCCTGTGGACCATCCTGCTGATGATCATCTCCCTCACCGCAGGCACTGGCCTGATCATGTGGCTGGGCGAGCAGATCACCGAGCGGGGCGTGGGCAACGGCATGTCGCTGTTGATCTTCGTCTCCATCGCCGCCGGGTTCCCCGCCGGCATGGCCCAGATCTTCACGACCCAGGGGTGGCGCACCGCCTTCATCGTCCTGCTGGTCGGCATCCTGACGATCGCCCTCGTGGTGTTCGTGGAGGAGTCGCAACGGCGTGTGCCGGTGCAGTACGCCAAGCGTCAGATCGGGCGGCGCACGGTCGGCGGCACCACGACCTACATCCCCATCAAGGTCAACATGGCCGGCGTCATCCCGGTCATCTTCGCCTCCTCGATCCTCATGCTTCCGGGCATCCTGATCCAGTTCAACACTCCTCAGGACGGCACGCCACCGCCGGACTGGGTCGTCTTCCTCTCGCAGTACTTCGGCGACGGAGCGCATCCCGTCTACATGGCCGCGTACTTCCTGATGACCATCTTCTTCACCTACTTCTACGTCACGATCACCTTCAACCCAGAGGAGATCAGCGACAACATGAAGAAGTACGGCGGCTTCATCCCCGGCGTCCGCGCAGGCCGGCCGACCGAGCAGTACCTGCAGTATGTGATCAGCCGCATCACCTTCGTGGGCGCGCTCTACCTGGGCATGCTGGCCATGATCCCACTGGTGGCCTTCGTGCTGATCAACGCCAACCAGAACTTCCCGTTCGGCGGCACCTCGATCCTGATCATGGTGGGCGTGGCCCTGCAGACCCTCAAGCAGATCAACGCCCAGATGGAGCAGCGCAACTATGAGGGGCTGCTGCGCTAGTCCAGGTAGCCTCAGCAACAGACCTCGTCCCACCCCGTGGCACCGGCAGGATCGCGCCGGATCCGAGAGTAAGGAGCAACTATGACCCGCATGCTGATGATGGGCCCTCCCGGGTCCGGCAAGGGCACCCAGGCCTCCCGTATCGCCGACAAGCTGGGCATCGTGGCCATCTCGACCGGAGACATCTTCCGGTACAACGTCAAGGAGATGACACCCCTGGGCCGTGAGGCCAAGCAGTACATGGACAACGGTGACTTCGTTCCCGACGACGTCACCAACAGGATGGTGGCCGACCGCCTCTCCCAGCCCGACGCCGAGGGCGGCTTCCTGCTGGACGGCTATCCGCGCACCGCAGGGCAGGTCGAGGCGCTGGACCAGATGCTCAAGGACGCCGGCCAGGAGCTCTCCGTGGTCGTGGAGCTGACGGTTCCGGACGAGGAGCTGGTCACTCGTCTGCTCAAGCGTGCTGAGACCGAGGGACGCGCGGACGACACCCAGGACGTCATCCAGCACCGCCTGGACCTGTACCACGAGCAGACCGCAGCCGTCATCGAGTCCTACGCCCCGCGCGGCATCGTGGCCAGCGTGGACGGCACCGGCCAGATCGACGACGTCACCGAGCGACTGCTCCAGGCTGTCTACGGTGTGCGTGAGCGCACCGGCAGCCTGAAGGTCGTGAACCCGGACGCCCCTCAGGCCTGATCGACCCCATGGCATTCTCCCGGCAGCAGCTCGAGTTCAAGACCGTGCCCCAGATGCAGCTCATGCACCAGGCCGGGCTGATCCTGAGCCGAGCCCTCGACGCCGCTGTGGAGGCTGCAGTCCCCGGGGTGACCACCGCTGATGTCGACGCGGTGTTCGCCCAGGTGCTCCAGGAGGCCGGTGCCACGCCGAACTTCCTCGGGTACTACGGCTACCCGGCCACCATCTGCGCATCGGTGAACGAGGAGGTCGTGCACGGCATCCCCGGTGACCGGGTCCTGCAGGTGGGAGACGTGCTGAAGATCGACGGTGGCTGCATCGTCGAGGGCTGGCACTCCGACTCCGCGCGCACCGTGATCCTGGGATCCTCGGCGGAGGGCACGGCTGATCCCGAGGACGAGCGTCTCAGCGAGATCACCCGCCAGGCCCTGTGGCATGGCATCGCAGCCTTCGCCACCGCCAAGCACGTCGGGGAGATCGGCGATGCCATCGACGACTTCGTCTCCTCCCAGCCGGGAGCCCCGCTGGGAATCCTGCAGGACTACGTCGGCCACGGCATCGGCTCGGCCATGCACCTGCCGCCGGACGTGCTGAACTACCGCACCGGCCACCGCGGGTCCAAGGTGCGCTCCGGGCTCTGCCTGGCCATCGAGCCGATGCTGGTGCGTGGCGGACTGGCGACCGAGGTCCTGGACGATGAGTGGACCGTGGTCACCCGTGATGGAGCCCGGGCCAGCCAGTGGGAGCACTCCGTGGCTCGCCATGACGGCGGGATCTGGGTGCTGACGGCCCCTGACGGCGGTGCCGCAGAGCTGGCTCCGCTCGGGATCGTCCCCGTCCCGCTCGGTTCCTGACCCGTCGCCGACGCCGCTCCTCCGCGGCGTGATCGGGCGATTTCTCTTTGCCGGGCGAAAAGAGTAGCATGGAGTGCTGGTTGTCTCTACCGGCGCGCCCACGGGTGCCCGAGTCCGACATCCAGGCAACATCCCGCCTCGTCTGCGGAACCCATCTCGACCAGGTCTCGGTGCCTTCTGGTGCCACAAGTCTGGCCGGATCGGAGCCGTGGTGAGGCCCAACGTTAGCGGAGGATATGGCTAAGAAGGAAGGTGTCATCGAGGTCGAGGGCACGGTGACCGAAGCATTGCCGAACGCGATGTTCCGGGTCCGCCTGTCGAGCAACGACCATGTCGTTCTCGCCACGATCTCGGGGAAGATGCGTCAGCACTACATCCGAATCCTCCCGGAGGATCGGGTCGTCGTGGAGCTGAGCCCCTACGACCTCAACCGGGGCCGGATCGTCTACCGCTACAAGTAAACCCACCCACTCACCCAGCAGCGCTAGAGGAGGAACCATGAAGGTTCAGCCGAGCGTGAAGCGGATCTGCGACAAGTGCAAGGTGATTCGGCGTAACGGCCGGGTCATGGTGATCTGCGACAACCCACGCCACAAGCAGCGCCAGGGCTGACACCCGTTCCCACGGGTCAGCACACGCGCTCCAGCACCACCACCGGTCCGACCTGGACCACCAGCAGCACAGCCGACGGGGCAACCCCTGACGCAACCCCCGGGCCGCAGAGGCCGGGGACCCGAACCGCGATCACGGACAGCGGATGACCTCCGGAACTTCCCCGGAGCCGCACCGACCGGATCGCAGGACCGGACCGTCCACACGGACTGACCGGACCAGGGGAGGGGACGTGCTGATGCAGACCTCTGCTGCAGAAGGAACAAGGAGGACGGCCATATGGCACGTCTGGCAGGCGTTGACATCCCGCGCGAGAAGCGCGTGATCATCGCGCTCACGTACATCTTCGGCGTGGGCAAGACCCGTGCAGAGCAGACCATCGCGGCGACCGGGGTCAATCCGGACACCCGCGTGAAGGACCTCTCTGACGCTGAGCTCGTGCAGCTGCGCGACTACATCGAGGGCAACTTCAAGGTCGAGGGCGACCTGCGGCGCGAGGTCGCCGCAGACATCCGCCGCAAGGTGGAGATCGGCAGCTACGAGGGCCTGCGGCACCGCCGTGGACTCCCCGTCCGCGGCCAGCGCACCAAGACCAATGCCCGTACCCGCAAGGGCCCGAAGAAGACGGTTGCCGGCAAGAAGAAGTGATTCTTCTTCCCCGCATCACACCGACTTCAGTCCCGCACAGCATCAGCTTTTCGTAGGAGAATCACATGCCCCCCAAGACTCGCGCTGCGGTACGCAAGCCGCGCCGCAAGGACAAGAAGAACATCACCGTGGGCCAGGCCCACATCAAGAGCACCTTCAACAACACCATCGTGTCCATCACGGACACCACCGGTGCCGTCATCTCCTGGGCCTCGTCCGGTGAGGTGGGCTTCAAGGGCTCCCGCAAGTCCACTCCGTATGCCGCACAGATGGCCGCCGAGCAGGCTGCCAAGCGCGCACAGGAGCACGGACTGCGCAAGGTCGACGTGTTCGTGAAGGGTCCCGGCTCCGGCCGCGAGACCGCGATCCGCTCGCTGCAGGCCGCCGGCCTCGAGGTGGGGTCCATCCAGGACGTCACCCCCTCGGCCCACAACGGCTGCCGTCCGGCCAAGCGCCGCCGCGTCTGACCCAGTGCCCAGCGCACGTCCCCCCAGCACCCCGCTGAGGGGACGTGCGCAGCGGTGCCTCTGCGCCGCACCACCTGTCCCATGATTCGTTTCCACCCATCGTGTGCGTCATATGGCGGACGCTCGCCGAAAGGAAATGTCAGTGCTCATTGCCCAGCGCCCCACGCTGACTGAAGAGACCGTTGCCGAGAACCGCTCCCGGTTCATCATCGAACCGCTGGAGCCCGGCTTCGGCTACACCCTTGGAAACTCCCTCCGCCGGACCCTGCTGTCCTCGATCCCGGGCGCTGCTGTCACCAGCATCCGCGTGGACGGCGTGCTGCATGAGTTCAGCACCGTTGCAGGTGTCAAGGAGGACGTCACCGAGGTCATCCTGAACATCAAGAAGCTCTCCGTCTCCTCCGAGCACGACGAGCCCGTGGTCGCCTACCTGCGCAAGCAGGGCCCCGGCACCGTGACCGCGGCCGACATCACCGCTCCGGCAGGTGTCGAGATCCACAACCCGGACCTGCACATCGCCACCCTGAACGGCAAGGGCAAGTTCGACATGGAGCTGACGGTGGAGCGCGGCCGTGGCTACGTCACCGCAGCCCAGAACAAGACTCCGGACGCTGAGATCGGTCGCATCCCGGTCGACTCCATCTACTCCCCGGTCCTGAAGGTCACCTTCAAGGTCGAGGCGACCCGCGTGGAGCAGCGCACGGACTTCGACCGTCTGATCCTGGACGTGGAGACCAAGGAGTCCATGGCTCCCCGTGACGCCGTCGCCTCCGCCGGCAGCACCCTGGTGGAGCTGTTCGGCCTGGCTCGCGAGCTGAACGTGGATGCCGAGGGCATCGAGGTGGGGCAGCCGACCGGCTCGCCGAACGTCGACGTCAACTTCAACCAGCCGATCGAGGACCTGGAGCTGACGGTCCGGTCCTACAACTGCCTCAAGCGTGAGGGCATCCACACCGTGGGTGAGCTGGTGGCCCGGTCTGAGGCCGACCTGATGGACATCCGCAACTTCGGTGCCAAGTCCATCGACGAGGTCAAGGACAAGCTGGCTGAGATGGACCTGTCCCTGAAGGACTCCCCGGTCGGGTACGACCCGTCGATGCACTCCCAGGAGTCCGACGAGGAGTACACCGAGTACTGAGCATGACCCGGACTGCGGTCCGGACCATGCCGACCACCAACGTTCGCCCTGCCGGCTCCGCCTGAGCAGGGAACATCTGAGGAGAAACACCAATGCCTACCCCCACCAAGGGACCGCGCCTGGGCGGCGGCCCTGCCCACGAGCGCATCATGCTGGCGAACCTGTCCGCCAACCTGTTCGAGCACAAGTCGATCACCACGACCGTGACCAAGGCCAAGCGCCTGCGTCCGTTCGCTGAGCGCCTGATCACCCACGCCAAGAAGGGCGATCTGGCCTCGCGCCGCAAGGTGCAGGGAATCATCAGCGCCAAGAACCGCACCAACAAGTCGATCGTGCACGAGCTGTTCACCGTGATCGCCCCGGCCATGGCCAACCGCGAGGGCGGCTACACCCGCATCACCAAGATCGGCAACCGTCAGGGCGACAACGCGCCCATGGCCGTGATCGAGCTCGTGATGGAGCCCGTGTCTCCGAAGCAGGCTGTGGTCAAGGAGGCCGAGAAGGCCACCGAGACCGCCGCTCCCGCAGCGCCGGCTGAGGACACCCAGGAGACCGCTGAGACTCCCGTGACCGAGACTCCGGCCACCGAGGCCGAGACCCCGGAGCAGGCCGCTGAGGCTCAGGCCGCCGAGGACACCGCTGCCGAGGCCGCTGACGCCCAGGCTCCGAACGTGGAGACGACGGAGAACCAGAACAAGTGATCTGATCCGGCCCTGACCGGTCGGTCATCGCCCTCAGGCCCGCTCCTGCCCTGCGCAGGTGGCGGGCCTGAGTCGTCTGCGGCTCAGATCAGACCGGACGCGAGCAGGAAGATCGCCACGCCGTGGGTGACGGTGGCACCGAGCACGCCGTGCCGCAGAGCGATCACGGCACACACCAGCCCCTCCCAGAGGGTGAACAGCACGATCGGCCATCCCAACCCGGTCACGGTGAACGCCAGGAACAGATGTGCGCAGCCGAAAGCCAGGGAGGAGACGAACACCGCGCGCCACCGGGCACCACGTCCGGAGAGCTCGTCCTCCACCTGGCTCTGCAGGAACCCGCGGAAGAGCACCTCCTCCACCAGGTTCCCGCACAGGGCGAACAGCAGCAGCGCCGGCAGCAGGGACAACGCCACCGTCCCGCCGCGGTCGGACACCGGGATCCCGGCGCCGGTCAGTCCGTGCAGTGCGTCGTTGACCGGGGAGAACCATTCACCCACCGGTCCATAGAGGACCACGAGAGGCGCCACCACGACGACGGCCCACACCAGTCCCAGCACCACGGAGACGAACCAGTTCGCTCCGGTCCACATCACCGACCGGATGCGGTCGCGGCAGGCCAGCAGCACGCCGCCGGCCAGCGCGAGCGAGGCGACGGCCATCACCAGCAGCGCCACCGGGTCATCGGTGAACCGCACCCACAGCACCGGCAACTCGGCCAGCACGCCGGGGCCGCCGGAGCGCTGTTCCGTCCCGAACTCCCAGAGTCCGTGCCGGGCCATGCTGTCTCGGGCGAGGATGAAGCCCAGGATCAACGTCATGATGCGCAGGCCGTGCGACCGGCGCGGGAGCAGCATGACCAGGACGGCCAGGAGCAGGAGAGCTGGTGTCACGGCGGTGAGGTACTGCATCCACGGGGCCATCCGCCCATTCTGCCGTCGCCTGGCGGCAGGGCCGGGGAGGCCGTGCCCCCGGACTGCCTAGGATGGAGCCATGCCAGAGCACCATCCCCACGCCGAGCCTGTCCAGGGACTCGGCGGAACCGACCGGGCTGGACTGGAGGAGCCGGCACTGATCCGGGTCCGCCTGGACCTGGCCTATGACGGCACCGACTTCCACGGCTGGGCGGCGCAGCCGGGCCTCCGCACCGTCCAGGGCGTGCTGGAGGAGGCGCTCGAGAGGATCATCAGACGTCCGGTCCGCACCGTGGTGGCCGGCCGGACCGATGCCGGTGTGCATGCCCGCGGACAGGTGGTGCACCTGGACCTGACGGAGCGGGAGTGGATCGGGCTGGCCCGTGGCCGCGAGGACCTGGATCCGGCCTCCTCCCTGGTGCGGCGTCTGGGCGGCGTGTTGGGCCGTGACGGGCGCGACGTGATGGTCCACGGGGCCCAGCTGGCCCCGGACGGATTCGACGCCCGGTTCTCCGCCCTGTGGCGCTCCTACAGCTATGCCATCAGCGACAGCACCCTCACGCGTGATCCGCTGAACCGTCGCTCGACTCACTGGCACGGGGCGCCCCTGGACGTGGAGCTGATGGACGCCGAAGCCCGCAGCGTGCTGGGCCTGCACGACTTCCTGTCCTACTGCAAGCCGCGGGAAGGTGCCACCACGATCCGCGAGCTGCAGCAGTTCAGCATCCATCGGGACGAGCGCGGTCTGATCGTCGCCCGTCTGCGTGCAGACGCGTTCTGCCACAACATGGTGCGTGCCCTGGTCGCTTCGGCCCTGCAGGTGGGGGAGGGGCGTCAGCAGCCCGGGTGGATGGCCCACCGGCTGTCCGCACAGGTCCGCGACTCCCAGACACGACTGGCTCCGCCCCACGCCCTGGTGCTGGAGCAGGTGGAGTATCCCGACGACGGCCGGTCACCGGGGGCCTTGGCGGCCCGGGCCGCAGGGACCCGGGCCAGACGGAGCAGCACGGAGCACTGACCGGCGGCTGGCATCACGACCCGCCGTGGCGGCCGGCCCAGCCGCAGATCACCGCGTGGACTGCTGGGCCTCCCAGGCGGCCTCGAGTGCCTGAAGCTCCTGCAGGCCGGCCAGCACACGTTCGGTGTGGGGGCTGCGCAGCTGGGCCACGGCCCGGTGGACGGCAGAGGGATTGACGCCCTCGGCGGCAGCCCGCCGCAGGTTCTTCGTGGAGTCCAGGTGCATGGCCAGCACCTGGTCGGCCTGAGCACGCAGGGCTGCATCCGTGGCACCTGTGCCGTCAGCGGCAGTGGATGTGTCCAGGTCCATGGACTGGTGGCCCGGAGACGCGGACGTCGGCCCGGCCGAGGTCTTCGTCATCCCGGCCAGGGTCGCGAGCGAGGACACCGGGCTGACGCCGAGTCCTGCTGTCACCGCGCCGGCGTATCCCTGGTTGCCCGCCCGGTTGGGGTGGTAGGACTCCTCGACCGGCATGGACAGGCCGTTGATCCATTCGGATGAGTCGCACCAGGCGTGGCCGGCGAACGTGGAGCGCACGTCCACGAAGCGGTGTCCGGCTGCGGAGGCGCGCTGGCTGACCAGGCTGTTGAGTTCGTGCGTGCTGGCATTGAGCTGGCGCATCTCGTCGGCGGAGAAGAAGGTGGCCAGGCTGCAGTCGGTCCCGTTGAACAGCAGCGGGTACCCGGCCACCGCCACGGTCGCCTGCGGTGCGCGTGTCCGGATCCCGCCGTAGACCGAGTCCAGGCGAGCCGGCAGTTCGCTGCGCAGGATGGTCTGTGCGGTGGAGAGCTTGCCGAAGCAGTCGCCCATCCACCCGGGCAGCGCGCAGGCGGTGATCACGGAGGCGAAGCCCACGTCGTTGCCGCCGATCGTCACGCTCACGTAGTCCGTCTCCGCGGTCACGGCACCGATCTGCCGGCTCAGCAGGTCAGCGGTGGTGGCTCCGGAGCAGGCCTGATAGTCCAGCGAGAGTCCAGCGGCGTCGGCGACCAGCCTCGGGTAGCCGTAGGGGGAGCGGTAGCAGTCTCCGGTGGAGGCACGGGTTCCGGTGCCGGAGGAATAGGAGTCTCCCAGTGCGACGTAGGAGCTGGCCGAAGCCGTGGACGTCGTCGACGCAACCGGGACCGGTGCGGTGTCGACTCCGGACGCGGAGGCGGCGGTCAGGGTCAGGGCGGTGAGGGTGGCGGCCACGGAGGACGCGGCGGAAGTGAGGCGCATCACACCATTCCACCTCAGGGAGGGGCTGTGGGGGAAGATCCTCTTTTGCCCCGTCGCCTCCGGGTCGGGTAGCATGGTGAGTCGTTGTGCGTGTCCTTTCCCGGATTCGTCGCGCCCGCGGGTGGCCTGTTGCATGGTCGCTAGGCCCGGGGTGCCACTGGGAATCTCACGGACCCGGTCTCCTCACCAGTCCTCACCTGGTGTGCCGGCAGCGCACCGAAGACCTCAGCGGCTCTCCACTGGACTCACGACCCGGTTGGCAGTGCGCTGTAACCGAACCGAACATGAAGGCAGACAACGTGCGTACGTACTCTCCGAAGCCCGGCGACGCCGACCGCCAGTGGCATGTCATCGACGCCACCGACGTGGTGCTGGGGCGTCTTGCCAGCCAGACTGCGACCCTGCTGCGCGGCAAGCACAAGCCGACGTTCGCCCCCCACATGGACATGGGCGACTTCGTCATCATCATCAACGCCGAGAAGGTGGCCCTGACCGGCGCCAAGCTCGAGAAGAAGAAGGCCTACCGCCACTCCGGCTTCCCGGGTGGACTGAAGTCCGTCTCCTACGCAGAGCTGCTGGAGAAGAACCCGGTCCGCGCCGTGGAGAAGGCCATCAAGGGCATGCTCCCGAAGAACAAGCTGGCTGATCAGCAGATGGCCAAACTGAAGGTCTACGCCGGTGCTGAGCACCCGCACTCGGCCCAGAAGCCGCAGACCTTCGAGATCACTCAGGTTGCCCAGTAACGGGTCAGCCCCACCAGAAACCTTTCAAGGAGAACCATGACTCTCAATGAGACTGAGTCCCCGGAGGACGTGGAGCTGACCAGCTACACCTCCGAGTCCACCGACGCCCCGGCGTCCGCTCCCGCCGCTGAGCGCCCGGCCCTCACCGTGGCCGGTGCCGCCGTGGGCCGCCGCAAGGAGGCCATCGCCCGCGTCCGCGTGATCCCCGGTTCGGGCAACTGGACCATCAACGGCCGCACCCTGGAGAACTACTTCCCCAACAAGCTGCACCAGCAGGAGGTGAACGATCCGTTCAAGCTCCTCGAGCTCGAGGGCGCCTACGACGTGATCGCGCGCATCTCCGGCGGTGGCCCCTCCGGCCAGTCCGGCGCCCTGCGCCTGGGCATCGCCCGCGCCCTGAACGAGATCGACCGGGACAACAACCGTCCGGCGCTCAAGAAGGCCGGCTTCCTGACCCGCGACGCCCGCATCATCGAGCGCAAGAAGGCCGGTCTGAAGAAGGCCCGCAAGGCCCCTCAGTACTCGAAGCGCTGATCCTTCCCGACGACGGACGCTCACCGGGCGCTTCCTCGTCACCTGCAGCGCCCCGCGCGCTGCCTCCACGGAACCCCGCGGCCGCTCCTGCACAGGAGTGGGCCGCGGGGTTCCGTGCTGTATCCATCTGGTGAGACGGCTCTGGTGACCTGCGTCACATCCTCTACTCTGGTTAAGAGTTGTTAACTGGGGGAGGAATGGGATGGACACGAGCAGCACGGTTGATCTGCACGGGGTGCCGGGGGATGCGGGGAGACTGTCCCTGTCCCACGATGCAGGGTCAGTGGAGGTGCCCCTGCTGGAGACCACGATCGGGGAGAGTCTGCGCCGCACGGCGGACCGGTTCCCGGACCGGGATGCGCTGGTGGACGTGGCGGCCGGGCGCCGCTGGACCTATGCGCAGTTCCGGGCAGACGTGCGCCGACTGGCCACGGGCCTGCACCGGGCTGGCATCCGCACCGGTGACCGCGTGGGCATCTGGAGCCCGAACCGGTGGGAGTGGTCGCTCACGCAGTATGCCACCGCCGAGCTCGGGGCGGTCCTGGTCACCATCAACCCCTCGTACCGCCAGCATGAACTGGAGTTCGTGCTGCGTCAGTCCGGCATCACGGCGGTGATCGCCTCGCCGGCCGTGAAGAACCTGGACTATCCGGCCATGCTGGACCGGGCCGAGGCCTCGTGGGGCCCGCTGGCACTGAAGGTGATCATGGGCACCCCGGCGTGGGACGTCGTCGGGAAGGTGGAACCGGATGAGGCGCTGCTGGATCGGATCGCGGCAGGCCTCTCCCCGGAGGACCCCATCAACATCCAGTACACCTCCGGCACCACCGGGTTCCCCAAGGGAGCCACCCTGAGCCACCGCAACATCCTGAACAACGGGTTCTTCGTGGGCGAGGTCTGCCGGTACACGGAGCAGGACCGGATCTGCGTGCCGGTGCCGTTCTACCACTGCTTCGGCATGGTGATGGGGAACCTGGCGGCCACCACACACGGTGCGGCCGTGGTGATCCCGGCGCCCAGCTTCGATCCGCGTGCCACGCTGGAGGCGGTCCAGCAGGAGCGGTGCACCAGCCTGTACGGGGTGCCCACCATGTTCATCGCCCTGCTCGCTCGGGAGGATCTGGCCACCTTCGACCTTGCCACGCTGCGGACCGGGATCATGGCCGGTTCGCCGTGTCCGGAGAAGATCATGCGGAAGGTGATCACCACGCTGAACATGGAGGAGGTGACCATCTGCTACGGCATGACCGAGACCTCACCGGTGTCCCTGCAGACCCGCCCGGATGACTCCCTGGAGCGCAGGGTGAGCACCGTGGGGCGGGTGGCGGCGCATGCTGAGGTGAAGATCGTGGACCCGGCCACCGGCGAGACCGTTCCCGTGGGCGCAGACGGGGAGCTGTGCACCCGCGGCTACCTGGTGATGACCGGCTACTGGGACCAGCCGGAGAAGACCGCCGAGGCGATCGACGCCCAGGGGTGGATGCACACCGGAGACCTGGGGCGGATGGATGCCGAGGGCTATGTGCAGGTCACCGGGCGGATCAAGGACATGGTCATCCGTGGGGGAGAGAACATCTACCCGCGCGAGATCGAGGAGTTCCTCTACACGCATCCGGACATCGCCGACGCCCAGGTGATCGGAGTCCCGGACGAGAGGTACGGCGAGGAGCTGATGGCCTGCGTGCGGATGCGTGAGGGAGCACAGCCGCTGACGGCCGTGGGACTGCGGGACTTCTGCGCAGGGCGGCTGGCCCGCTACAAGATCCCCCGGTATGTGCGCGTGGTGGAGGAGTTCCCCACCACCGTCACCGGCAAGGTGCGCAAGGTCGAGATGCGCGCGGAGGCGGTGGACCTGCTCGGCGTTCCAGGAGCGGTGGACGACCTGCGGGCCGCTGTGGAGGGCTAGGGCAGGGCAGCCGGGCTCGGCGCACGCTCTCACCCCCTTCTCGGGACAGCTCGGTGACCTGTCCGGGCGAAGAGTGTCTCGAGAAGGGGGTGGCCGCGATTCAGACGAACTCCGGGGGCCACTGGATGGTGTTCCGCAGATGGGTGTCCATCCAGATCTGGAGGCTGCCTGCCAGGCGGGCCAGAGTGGGGGCGGCATAGTGCCCGGCATCCGGCGCGCCGGATCCTACGCTCCGGTAGAATTCAAGTCCGGGGCACCGTGGCCTCGGAGCAGGTCAGATCGCGTTCGAGACCTCCGCAGAGGTCGGCGGCCGAACCTGCGCCGCACCATCATGAGGAGCTTGCCGATGGCAGCCACCAAGGACTCCAGCTCGAAGAGCAGCGCCGCGTCGAACGCGTCCAGGAACGGGCAGGGCACCGCCAAGTCCGCGACGAAGACCGCCGCGAAGCCTGCTGCGAAGACCCCCGCCAAGTCCACCGGGAAGGCCGCCACCAAGAGCGCCCCGAAGACCGAGGCCGCAGCCGCCCCCGTCTCCTCGGGCGCCGCC
Organism: Micrococcus sp. IITD107; assembly: GCF_041927415.1. NCBI lineage: Bacteria > Bacillati > Actinomycetota > Actinomycetes > Micrococcales > Micrococcaceae > Micrococcus > Micrococcus sp. IITD107. The sequence goes on from NZ_JBHFFN010000002.1 coordinate 245,383, forward strand.
TCGGATCTGACTCCGGAGGAGGTCCTGCACGGCCTGCACCAGATGGACATCCGCCCGGACGATGAGCCGTTCGCCGTGGCCGATGACTACGCGGACGAGGTCGATGAGATCGCCGAGCTGCAGCGCAAGCTCTCCGGCTCCAAGAAGCTGGCCTCCCCGGACCCGGAGGCCTGGCGCGAGGGGTACCCCTACGAGACCAAGCTCTCTCGGCGCGTCTACGAACGCCGCAAGCGCGAACTGCAGATCGAGCTGCTCAAGATGCAGCTGTGGGTCAAGGAGTCCGGCCAGAAGGTCCTGATCATCTTCGAGGGCCGTGACGCCGCCGGCAAGGGCGGGGCCATCAAGCGGTTCAACGAGCACCTCAACCCCCGTGGCGCCCGCACGGTGGCGCTGGAGAAGCCCACGGAGGAGGAGGCCTCGCAGTGGTACTTCCAGCGCTACATCCAGCACCTGCCCTCCGGCGGGGAGATCGTGATGATGGACCGCTCCTGGTACAACCGGGCCGGTGTGGAGCGCGTGATGGGCTACTGCTCCCCGCAGCAGTACCTGGAGTTCATGCGGGAGACCCCGGAGCTGGAGCGCATGCTGGTGAACTCGGGCATCCACCTGATCAAGTTCTGGTTCTCCGTCTCCCAGCGCGAGCAGCTCAACCGCTTCGCCACGCGCGAGACGGATCCGGTGCGCCGTTGGAAGCTCTCGCCCACGGACCTGGCCTCGTTGGACAAGTGGGACGACTACACCACGGCCAAGGAGGCGATGTTCTTCTACACGGACACCGCCGACGCCCCCTGGACCGTGGTGAAGTCCAATGACAAGAAGCGCGCCCGCCTGGAGGCCATGCGCCACGTGCTGCACACCCTGCCGTACCCGGGCAAGGACACCCGGATCGTGCACCAGCCGGATCCGCTGGTCTGTGGCCCGGCCACCGAGCTCTCGGAGTTCGGAGAGCACGACGGCGGCGCCTTCCCCCGGGTGCGCTAGTCGCCTCGGTCGGTGCTGGGGGAGGGCAGGCACTACACGACGGGCGGGCCCGCGGCGCAGGTCAGCGTCACGGGAAGACACGTGGGGGTCTAAATGGACCTGAGGGTCTGCACCGCCCCTGGCATTTTGGTACTGGCATGTCGTTGATCGAGCGTCGGGGCGCGCGATTGGACCGTCTCAGGGGGCTCTTGAAGCCCGCCCAGCCGCCTTGTCGGCACACACCCTGAGGTTTGCCTGCCATGAAGGTCCTGCACGTCGTCGACCGCCATGACGATCTCGCCGAACGCACCGTGGCCTCCTTCTCCGAGGCCGCATCCTTGGCTCAGCACGAGGTGCTGACCGCACCGCCGCTCCCGGTCCCCGGCCGTCTCCATCCGGCGGCCGAGCACTCGTTCCTCACCTCCGTGCGGCTCATGGCCACCGAGACCCCCGCCCTGGTGCGGGCCGTCCGCACCCTGCAGCCCGACGTCATCCACGCCCACTCGGCGCCGATCGGCTTCGCCACTCGCGTGGGCCGCCGGCTGGTGCCGGAGCTCGGGCGCCCCGGCATGGTGTTCACGCCGCACGGCTTCGGCCTGGTCGAGCAGCCGCTGAACCCCGATCAGGTGCGCCGGATCGAGCGCGTCGAGAGGCGGTTGTGCTGCTTGACGGACGTGGTGGCCACCACCACGTCCGCCGATCACCGGTTAGCCCACCGGCTCTGCCGTGGCCGCACGCCCATCCACCTGGTCCCTCCGGCCCCCTACCGGCTGGAGGGGACCTGCAACGACCTGCCTGCACAGCAGAGGGCGGTCGTGGCCGCCGGGGCGATCACCGGGCCCGCGGAGGACCAGCAGGCCTTCGCGCAGTTCTCGGAGCGGCTGCGGCGGATCCGCCGGCCGCAGGAGACCCGCTTCGCCTGGGTGGACGGCGAGCGCCTGGACCCGCGGCATCTGCCCTCTGCCTCGGCCGATCGGGCGGTGCGGTCCGTCCAGCCGGACCAGCGCCACCAGGAGCTGCTCGGGGCCTCGCTGTACGTCAGCGCCACCGCCTCGGGCAGCGTGCCGCCCACGGTGGTGGCCGCCGCGGCGGCGGGCGTGCCCGCGGTCTTCCGCCTCGCTCCGGGCGCGGTGGACGCGGGGGACCCGATCGCCATGGTCACCTCCCTCAGCGACCTGGTGGAGCTCTCCGCGGCTCTGCTGGCCCGGGAGGACCTGCGTGCGCGCAATCGGGCCTTCTGGAGGCAGGCCCTGCGTCTGCACTACTGTCCCGAGAGCCGGCGGGACCGGCTGGAGTGGGTCTATGCCGAGGCCTCCTCGGACGGGTCGCTGCGGGGCGAACCGGGCGGCACGGCTTAGAATCAGGCGTGATGTCACGACTATTCGGAACCGACGGCGTCCGTGGCCTGGCCAACGAGACCCTGACCGTCGAACTCGCCCTGAAGCTCGCCCAGGCCGCCGCGGTGGTCCTGGGGCACCAGACCGTCCCCGAGGGGAAGCGTCCGGTGGCCGTCGTCGCGCGGGATCCGCGCATCTCCGGGGAGTTCATCAACTCCGCCGTGCGAGCGGGCCTGGCCAGCTCCGGTGTGGACGTGCTGGACGCCGGGGTGCTGCCCACTCCGGCCGCCGCGTTCCTGGTGGATGACCAGGATGCCGACTTCGGCGTGATGATCTCCGCCTCGCACAACCCGGCCCCGGACAACGGGATCAAGTTCCTGGCCCGCGGCGGTGAGAAACTCACCGACGAGCAGGAGGACGCCATCCAGCGTCAGATGGAGCTGGAGCCGCTGCGTCCGCTCGGCGCCGAGGTGGGCCGGATCGACCGCTTCGCCGACGCCGAAGACCGCTACGTGGTGCACCTGCTCAAGTCCCTGCCGAACCGCCTGGACGGGCTGAAGGTGGTCCTGGACTGCGCGCACGGCGCTGCGGCCGGATGCTCCCCGCAGGCCTTCACCGACGCCGGTGCCGAGGTGGTGGTGATCGGCGCGGATCCGGACGGACTGAACATCAACGACGGCGTGGGGTCCACCCACCTGGAGCCCCTGCAGGCCGCCGTGCTGGAGCACGGTGCGGACTTCGGGATCGCCCATGACGGGGACGCCGACCGCTGCCTGGCCGTGGATGCGAACGGCACCGTGGTGGACGGCGACCAGATCATGGGGATCATGGCGCTGGCCCTGAAGGACGCCGGGCGGCTGCGTGATGACACCCTGGTGGTCACCGTGATGAGCAACCTGGGCCTGAAGCTGGCCATGCAGCGCGAGGGCGTGCAGCTGGTGGAGACCAAGGTGGGGGACCGCTACGTGCTGGCCGGCATGAAGTACGGCGACTACTCCCTGGGTGGGGAGCAGTCCGGCCACGTGATCTTCTCCGACTTCGCCACCACTGGCGACGGCGTGCTCACCGGACTGCAGATCGGTGCGCGCATGGCCGCCACCGGCAAGTCCCTGGCCGAGCTGGCCGCGGTGATGGAGCGCCTCCCGCAGGTGCTGATCAACGTCAAGGGCGTGGACAAGTCCCGTGCGGCCACCGACCCTGAGCTGCATGCCGCTGTGGAGTCCGCCGAGCAGCGCCTGGGTGAGACCGGCCGGGTGCTGCTGCGCCCCTCCGGCACGGAGCCGGTGGTGCGCGTGATGGTCGAGGCCGCCGATGAGTCGGTGGCCCGCCGTGAGGCCGAGGACCTGGCCGCCGTGGTCCAGCGCGAACTGGCCCTGGCCTGAGCCCCCTGGCGTGAAGTCCAAGGTGGCCCTGTTCGTGGGCCTGGTGCTGGCCGTCGTCGTGCTGATGGGCGTGGCCTGGCTGGCCATCCAGGCACCGAACTGCGAGCAGCCGCCGAACTCCTGGATGCCGTGCATCGACCTGGGTGCAGAGCGCTGAGGTGGAGTCGGTCAGAAGCTGTGCTCAACTTTCGGTTGACCACGCCTCATCGGTGTCTTGGGCAGCGCGCGTGCTGGACCGGAGCAGGAGTCGACTGACGGACGTACGGGCAGCCGGAGCATGACGAGTGTCGCGGGGATTCTCGATCTTCAGGATCAGTTCATCCACCACCTGGGACGCGTGCGCCTCGGGATGCAGATCCACTGCGGTGATGGGCGGCTGTGCGGTACGACACTGCGCCGAATCTGAGCCTGCAATGATCTGAATGTCGTCGGGTACATGAAGGCCGCGACGTTGCACCTCATGCTGAAATCCCGAGGCGTGGCGTCCGGTCAGCAGGTAGGCGGCATCAATCATCGGGATCTCATCGATCAGGTCTCGTGCTGTTCGCTCGCCTCCTTCCTCTCCGTCCCGTTCGGGAACTCGTCGGACCAGTGGAGGCATCCCGCATGCGGATGCGAATCGACGATATTCAGCGACTGAGACACTGTTCCACGTATTGGGGTCGGTGCCGGCCACCAGGGCGATCCGCCGCGCACCTCTCAGCCGTAGGTGCTCGAGCACGCGTCTGGTGTCCTGAGCATCGGGGCAGTCCTCGTCTGCGGAGTCCTGGGGGCCCACGGGATCTCCGATGGTCACGTAGGGAACAGACCACTGGTCCAGGATCCGCAGCACAGGATCGTCGATGATCGGATCTGCCACGAAGTACCCGTCCAGCGCTGAGACGACCGGTGAACGGGGGCCGCGCGACGGGTCAGGCAGGGTGAGGAGTGAACGGCGACGTTCCAGACACTCGATGGCCAGGGCCCCGGTCAGGCGGGTGAAGTAGTCGACACCCCGCAGCCGGTAGAAACCCAGCTCGTCCAGGGGCCGGAGGATGAGTCCGAACACCCCGATCGGCGCACCCCGCATCGCTCGAGCGATGGCATTGGACATGTACCCCAGCTCGTCTGCGACCTCTCGAACGTGCGCCCGAGTCCGGTCCGACAATGTCCCTTTTTCGTTCAGCGCCAGCGAGACCGTGGCGATGGAGACCCCGGACCTGCGGGCGACATCATGGATGGTCACTCTCGCCATGCGATGGCCACTCCTCTGTGATAACGATCGCATTACGATCCGTTTGATCATCTAATAAAACGTTTTATGAACCTAATGTACCGAGCAGCACCTTTCACCGCTAGCCCTGGAGGCGGACATGAACAACCCGGAAATCAGGCCCACTGCCCTCGCAGCGAGTGTCATCGCGGCGTCGATGCTGCTCTCGGCGTGCGGTTCTCCGAGTGGAGATGTCGATCAGAAGGAACCTGAGTCGGGGACCGAGATGGAGCTGCTCACCAACACCGATGCCGCTGCAGGCCCCTTGGACAGCGCGTCGTGGAACCTCCCCTTCGGTGAACCCGCATCGCTAGACCCGATCAAGGCCTTCAACTACCCCGAGAACACGGTGGTCGCCAACCTGTGTGAAGGGTTGATGATCATGACTCCGGACTACACCATCGAACCGAACTTGGCGGAGTCGGTGGACGTTGACGGAAACACCTACGTCTACACCCTGCGCGATGGCGTCACGTTCTGGAACGGCGATCCGATGACTGCTGAGGACGTCGCCTTCAGCCTGAAACGCCATCTCGATGCGGAGGAGGGCAGCTACTGGACCAGTGATGCCGTGACCGGGAACATCGAGTCCATTGAGGTCACCGGTGACCGTGAAGTGACGATCACCCTTAAGGAGAAGGACAATACCTTCAACTCCTACATGGCGACTCCGTTGGGCGTGGTCGTCCAGGAGTCACACCGTGAGGAAGCGGGTGGCGCCTACGGGACACCGCAGGGCGGTGTGATGTGCACCGGACCCTACTCGGTGAAGCAGTGGAATGCAGCGCAGAACATCGTCTTGACGGCGAATGGCGAGTACTGGAATGAGGAGCGTACTCCGCTGACGAAGGAACTCACGATTCAGTTCATCGTCGACCAGACAGCCATCACCTCTGCTCTGCGCAGCGGCGACATCGACGGATCCTATGACATCCCCCTGGCGGCTGTTCCGGAACTGCGCAGCTCCGACTCCGGTGAGCTGATCCTCGGCAACTCGCTGCAGATCATGGCGGTCATCTCCACCGGTGAAGGCCCCTTGGGTGATCCGGCGGTCCGACGTGCTTTGTGGACGGCGACGGACAAGGCCGGCATCGCTGAGGCCGTTTATGAGGGGACAGCGGTGGCGGCTCGATCCCTGGTGCCTGACAAGGGGTGGTCCTACGGCGATGAGCTCTTTGCCGCCGGACGTGACGAGCTGCCGAGCACGGAGCCCGACGTCGAACTGGCCAAGGAGATCCTGGCTGAGGCGGACGTGGACACCTCCGAGACCATCTCCATCGTGTATCCGAGCGAACGCGGCTACTACGCGGACATCATCTCCGAGCTCTCCCGCGCCGGCGCAGAGATCGGACTGGACGTCCAGCCGGAAGGAGTGCCCAGTGCACAGTTCGGGGCATTCTTCTCAGACGAGGAGGCACGCGCCGGCCATGGAGCCTTCGTGACGGCCAACTACATGGATGTCCCGGACCCGTTGGTATTCCTGCGCACGATCGTGGCGGAGGGCGGATCGCAAAACTTCTCGGACTTCTCTGATCCGGAGATCCAGGCGCTGATCGAAGAAGCCGTCACCATCGGTGATGAGGCCGACCGTGCGGCGAAGGTCGTGGAGCTGGAGAAGAAGGCCATGGAGGAGATGCCGTGGCTGCCGATCGCGGACACGCCGGTGCGGCTGTACATGAACGACCGTGTGACCGGCGTTCCCGCATCGTTCGTCTATCTGTACTACCCGTGGGCGGCACATCTGGGCAGCAGCGAATGACGAGGACGTCGTTCGGATGCAGAGGGGTAGGGCCGATTGAATGTACGTGATCAAGCGTGTGTTCGCGTTGCTGATCGTTCTTGTCCTCTCCAGCTTTGCGGTCTTCGGCGGGATGTACCTGGCGCCGGGCTCGCCCGAACAGTTCCTGGTGCAGGGCCGGACCGTGACGCCCGAAGTGCTGGCCAGCATCCGAGCCCAGTACAACCTCGATGACCCGTTCCTCGTCCGGTATGGGAACTGGATCGGGGCCGCCGTGCAGGGGGATTTCGGCCAATCGCTGGTCAACAGGCAGGAGGTCGCCCAGCTGCTGGCTGATCGACTTCCGACGACGATCATGCTCGTCGCGTACGCTGCCGTCCTGATCGTGGTTCTGGGTGTCTCACTGGGCATCGTCGGGGGGCTCGGCGGAGGGATCGTGGAGAAGGCCGTCTTGTTCTTCTCGAACTTGGGATTCGCTGTTCCGACCTTCTTCGCAGCGCTGCTGCTGATGAGTATCTTCGGCGTCACCTTGGGATGGTTCCCGGTCTACGGCTCCGGCGAGGGGTTGCTGGGCCGGCTGCATCACCTCAGCCTGCCCGCTTTCGCGCTCGCCCTCCCGTCCATCGCCGTGATCTCCCGGGTGACGAGGACAGCCGTCGTCGAGGAGAAGGACAGTGAGCATGTGCAGATGGCGCTGGCTCGAGGGGTCCCGCCAGGGCTGGTCCGCCGTCGGCACATCATCCGCAATTCGATGCTGCCGGTGACCACGGCCGTCGGTGTACACCTGGCAGCCCTGATGGTCGGCGCGTTCGTGGTCGAGTATGCGTTCACCCTTGATGGGATTGGTTCCCTGCTCGTGAACTCCATTCAGCGGAAGGACTTCGCCGTGGTCCAAGCAGTCGCCCTGATCCTCGTGACGGTCTTCGGTGTCGTGAATCTCGTGGTCGACCTGCTGTACTCGCTGATCGATCCTCGAGTGCGGATCGCAGGACGGTGATGGCTGTGAACGATCAGGCTCCCTCCCGTGAGGCACCGCTGGCCCAGGAACCAAGCCAGGCCTCGTCAGCCCAGAAGCCCCGGAGTCGTCGGCGAGGACGACGCGACCCGATGATGTGGTTCTATCTGGCGATACTGGCGCTGGTCGGGCTGGCGGCCGTCGTCGTGCCCCTGCTCTCTCCCCACACCGAGACCGGAGGGTCCATCGCGGACCGATACGAAGGTATGTCTAGCGAGCACTGGCTGGGCACAGACCGTCAGGGACGGGACCTCCTCGTCAGACTGGCGATCGGCGCTCAGTCAGCGATCATCGCGGCCGCAGGTGTATCCATCCTGACCGCTGTCCTGGCGACGATCCTGTCCCTGACCGCCGTGTGGTTCGGCGGGTGGGTGGACGGGCTCATCTCTCGGGTGCTCGATTTCCTGTTCGCCTTTCCGAACCTGCTGCTGGCCGTCCTGGCCGTGGCGATCTTCGGACCCAGCGTCCAGACGGCAGTCGTGGCGCTGGCCATCGGATACGCGCCGTACTCTGCGCGCATCATCCGCTCCGTGGCGTTGCGGGAGAGAGCGTTGCCCTATGTGCGCAGCTCGGAGCTGCAGGGGATCTCGGGACTGCTGATCACCGCCCGGCACCTGCTGCCCAATGTCCGGCAGCAGATCCTCACCGGGATGACCATCAATTTCGGGTACGCCATGATCGAGTTGGCCGCATTGTCCTTCCTCGGGTTGGGGGTGCAGCCGCCGAAAGCCGACTGGGGCCTGATGGTCTCCGATGGGCAGGAGGCGCTGCTGGCTGGGCACCCGGCTGAGAGCATCCTTGCCGGACTCGGCATCGTCATCACCGTGGCAGCTGTCGGATATGTCGGTGAGCGTCTGGGCGGGCGCAAAGCGGAGGGGAGGTCCTGATGCTGCGGGTGAACAGGCTCTGCGTCGACGTCCACACCAGTGGGAGCACGTCGTCGCTGCTCCATGACGTCAACGTCAGCGTCGACTCCGGAGAAGTGGTCGGACTGGTCGGTGAGTCCGGGTCGGGCAAGTCCATGACGCTGCGAACGATCCTGGGGACTCTTCCCTCGGTCGCAGAAGTCAGCAGCGGTTCCGTCGAGCTGGACGGCGAAGACATCCTCACCATGTCACCGAAGCGCCTGCGGAAGGTCCGGGCAGAGATGATCTCCCTGATCCCGCAGAACCCTCAGGCGAGCCTGAACCCGGTGCTGCGGGTGGCGGAGTACATCGTGGAGGGTGTGGTCGCCGCGGATCCGTCCGTCAAGCGGCAAGAGGCCATGGACAGGGCCCGTTCAGGACTCACCAACGTCGGCATCCCGGATCCGGACCGGATCCTCGGGTCCTTTCCCCATCAGCTCTCGGGAGGGCTGCTCCAACGGGTGGTGATCGCCGGGGCGGTCGCCCGTGGATCGCGGCTCATCCTGGCCGACGAACCGACCACCGCTCTCGACGTCACCACACAGTCCGAAGTGATGGCGATTCTCAACGATCTGCAGCGGAAGACCGGAGTGGGGATGCTGTACGTGACGCACGATCTCGATCTGGCCGCAGCGGTCTGCAACCGCATCCTCGTCATGCGACGCGGCGAGATCGTCGAGTCCGGTTCACCCCGAGAGGTGTTGGGACAGCCGAGCCATGAATACACCCGGGGCTTGGTGGACGCCAAGCCGTCGCTGGATTTCCTGGACATCTCGGAGGCCGACGGATGAGCACAGCTGAACCGATTCTGACGGCGCAGGATGTGACCTGTGTCTTCTACACGAACCTGACCAGAGGGCGGCGGTCCGTGGTCGCGTGCAGAGAGGTCTCCTTCGCCCTCCACGCGGGGGACTGCCTGGCGATCGTGGGGGAGTCCGGGTCCGGCAAGACCACTCTGGTCAGGATCGCCACCGGGCTGGAACAGGCGACCTCCGGCTCTGTCACCGTCGGTGACGTCACCGTCACCGGTCGCATGACTCGGCGACTGCGGAAGATGCTCTCCAGCCGCATCCAGATGGTGTTCCAAGACCCCCGATCATCGTTCAACAGGCGGCTGAAGGTGTGGCAGTCGGTGGCGGAGGTGATGGCCGCACACGGCATCGGTGACCGCGGAACCCGGCGCCAAGCCGTGGAACGGCTGTTCGCCGAGGTAGGACTGGGGGATCGTCACCTGGACGCACTGCCCGATCAGCTCTCCGGTGGGCAGCTGCAGCGTGTTGCAATTGCTCGTGCGCTGGCAGCCGAACCTGACATCATCGTCCTGGACGAAGCCGTCTCCGCATTGGACGTCACCGTTCAGGCGCAGATTCTCGACCTTCTGGCCCGGTTGAAGACGGAGAAGAAGCTCGCTTACCTGTTCATCACCCATGATCTGGCAGTCGCGAACGAGATCGCTGACGAGGTGATGGTCATGAAAGCGGGGGAAGTCGTCGAACGAGGCCAGACCAGGGAGCTGCTGACCGCCCCCCGGGATGAGTATACGCGGCAGTTGATCGCCAGCATCCCTCGACCGGGGTGGTCTCCGGCACGCCGGCTGCCGAACCAGACCAAGGAACTCGCCGGTGGTTCGAATGGCTGACCCCATGTCCGCGGAGGATCTTCCGACGCCGGCCAATCACCAGCCGCGCATCGTGAGAGTGACAGGAGCGGATGCTCGGGAGTGCGGTGCCGCCTGGGGGCAGGCCATCCGCGCCGAGGTGTCCACCACCCTGACGCGGTACCGCGAGCTGTTCCGTGAATCAGGGATCGACGACGACGCCGCTGAACAGCAGGCTCGGCTGATGCTCGGCGCCTTGGAACAACGGTTCCCAGAACTCCATGCTGAGCTCGGGGCGTTGGCGCTAGGGGCGGAAATCGGTGTGGAGGAACTCATGCTGATCATCGGCCGGACGGAGATCTTGTCCATGGCACCAGGGATCAGGCCGGGAGAGTGCTCGACCCTCATTGATCGAGGGCACCGACTGCGCTCTGTCCAGACGTGGGACTGGCATGTGGAGATGACCGACGGGTGGCATCTGATCCACCACGCGAGCCAGTCGAGACGTTACGCAGCGCTCGCCGAGTTCGGGCAGCCGGCCAAGATCGGCATCAACGACGCGGGAGTCGGGGTGCATCTCAACGTTCTCGGTCATCGACGAGACGGGTCACAGGGGGTTCCGATCCATGCACTGATCGCCGGAATCCTCGGAGGTGCTGACAGCGTCGCCCATGCCCTGGAGATGATGCGTGCCACTCCGGTGGGCGCATCCAGCTGCATCACAGTGGTCGACTCCGAGAATGCGGCGATGGTGGAGTTTGCGGCAGGAGAGATGAACGTCCTGAAGCCGAAGAGCTCCGTGTGGGTGCACACCAACCACTTCCTGACGCCATCGTTCAGTGCAGATGAACGTTCAGAGCTCTACCAGCCTGACTCGGACGAGCGTATGGCGCTGCTCATGGACAGGATCCACCGCGGTGCTGTCCCGGTCTATCCAGAGGACCTGTCGAGAGTGCTGATCTCCCATGCGGGCGAGGCCGCCTTGTGCTGCCGACCGAATCCGGCGCTGCCTTTCGGTCAACGGTGGGCCACACTGGCGACGGTGGTGTTGGAACCGGCGGCTCGGCAGATGTCCGTGGCGTCCGGCTCTCCAGCTGAAGCTGCGGACGATGACTGGATCACCCTGAATCCCTGAGCACGACGACGGCCGGCTGGGTTCAGTCCTTCGGCAGCCGGTCCAGGATGGTCGCCACCAGGTCAGCGCGCTCCTGTTCGGACAGGGCTCGGTGGTGCACGTGGTCGTGCGCCCACAGCCCCAGGGCCATCAGCTGGGCCGGGTAGAGCTCGCTGTGCGGGTCCGTGCTCATCCACTGGTCCTCCAGCTCGGCCCACATCTGGGGCAGCTCGGGGTGGTCGTGGGACTCCAGGCTCATCAGCAGCTCGGCGCGGTCTGCGTTGCCGCCCAGGGTGACCACCACGGCACGGAGCCGCTGGGCCAGGGTGAGCTGATCGGCCGGGGCGCCAGCCACCTCTTGGAGCTCGGTCTCCCACTGGTCGATGAAGTGCTGGTTGACCCCGCGCAGCAGGTCGTGGCGGGTGGGGAAGTGGTAGATGATCCCGGACTTGGAGATCCCGGCGGCTGCCGCCACGGACTCGAAGGTCAGTGCCTCCACGCTGCGCTGCTCGATGATCCCGATGGCGGCCTGGATGATCTGCTGACGTCTACTGGTGCGCAACACGCGCTCCCTTCGGGTTGCCTCGGAAACAGTACGCGGAGATGACGGCCAGGACGGCTGCGGCTCCGGCCAGGATGGCCAGGATGCGGAAGTAGGCGGAGTCGTAGGAGCCGGTGGCCAGCTGCAGCACCGGCAGCAGGCTGCCCAGGATGGCCACCGAGACCAGCGTCCCGAACTCGTAGGAGACCTCCTCCACGCCCGCGGCCATCCCCGCACGGTGGGCGGGAGCGGACCCGACGATGGCGGTGGAGGCCACCGACATGATGGACCCCGCGCCGGCGCCCACCAGGGCCAGTGCCCCGACGAAGCCCGGGATCACGTCCACGGAGCCGAACCACAGGGCCAGTCCGATCCCCACGGTCACGGCGATGAAGCCGCCGGTGATCAACGGGATGAAGCCCAGGCGGTGCAGGAACGCCCCGCTGAGGATGGAGAACGGGAAGGCGGTGACCGTGACGGCGATGATCAGCAGTCCGGCGCCCAACGGGCTGTACCCCTCCACGATCTGGAAGCGCTGGGTGGTCATCAGCTCCAGGCCGGCCACGGCGAACATGGCACCGCCGGCGGCCAGCACGCCACCGGTGAAGATGCGGGAGCGGAAGACGTCGAAGGTTAGGAGCGGATCGGTCAGGCGCTGCTGACGCCGGGCGAAGGCGACCCCGGCCAGCGCACACACCACGACGGCGGCCGCGAGCAGCCACCAGGTCCGGTGCGGATGGGCGGCCTCCTTGATGGCCATCACCAGTCCGGACAGTGCCAGCAGAGCGTAGATCGAGGAGACCGCATCCCACCGCTTGGTGGGGTTGGGCATATTCGGCGGTGCGATCAGCACGGTGGCGACCAGGGCGATCAGCACGATCGGCACGTTGATCAGGAAGATCGAGCCCCACCAGAAGAACTCCAGCAGCAGTCCGCCCACCACGGGGCCCACTGCCGCGCCGATCACGGCCACCGAACCCCACACGCCGATCGCGGTGTTGCGCTCGCGCTCATCGGTGAAGGTGATCCGGATCAGCGCCAGGGTGGCGGGCATCATCACGGCAGCGCCCAGACCCAGGGCGGCCCGGGCGGCGATCAGCGACCAGGCGTCGGGAGAGAAGGCGGCGGCCAGAGAAGCGATGCCGAACAGGACCAGGCCGGTCAGGAACATCCGCCGGTGGCCGATCCGGTCGCCCAGGGTGCCGGTGCCCAGCAGCAGTCCGGCCAGCACCAGCGGGTAGGCGTTGATGATCCACAGCCCCTGAGTCTCGGTCATGTCCAGCTGCTCGCGTAGCTCAGGCAGGGCCGTGTAGAGGATCGAGTTGTCGATGCCGATCATCAGCAGGCCGAGGGAGATCACGCCGAGGAAGGACCAGCGCTGGAAGGGAGTCGTCACAGCGGATAACTGTACTGACCGGTCGGTACAGTTTCAACGTACAGAGAGGGGCGGCGGAGACGACAACGGCCGCCCCGTGAGGAGCGGCCGTTGTGTGTGTAGGTGCGGGTGATGGAGAGATCAGACTTGCGGGTTCGCGCCACCGGCCGGGGGCGCGGTGCCGGAGCGGCCCTGCAGTGCGTCGCGGATCTCGGTGAGCAGCTTGACGTCCTCGGGGACCTCGTCCTCGGCCGGGGTGATGCCCAGGCGGCGGTTGCGGGCCTCGATCATCTTGTTCATCGGCAGCACGATGACGAAGTACACGGCTGCGGCGACGAGCAGGAAGTTGACGATGGCGGTCAGCAGGACGCCGAACTTGATGTCATTGCCATTGATGGTCAGCATGGCGAACGAATCGAAGTTGGGGGACTGGAACAGCGCAGAGATCAGCGGCATGAGGACCGACTCGACCAGGGCGTTGACGACGGCACCGAAGGCGGCACCCACGACGACGGCAACGGCCAGATCGACCACGTTGCCCTTCATGAGGAATTCTTTGAAGCCTTGAAGCATGGTCCCGAGCATACGTCAGGATGGACTCGATTCGGTAACGAAATGGCCTAAGGTCCATGAATCCGGCTAAACTACGGGCTCGGAGTGTTCAAGATCACGGTACGGAACTGGGCTGGACGCTCCTTTTCGGCGCCTGACCTGAGCGTTCATCATATGGGCCCGGAAACGGAGCGGTGACACGGCTGTGGGGCACCCGCTCCCGGGTGCCCCACAGCCGCTCCGTCCTGCACGGCGGTGATGTGAGGGACTCACCACCGGTGGGCGACGTCGATCACCAGACGGGAGACACCTCCTGACTGTGGGAGCACGAAGGTGCGGAACGGCAGCCGGGCGCGCACGCCGAGGCCGAAGGTGGTCTGACCCTCGAAACTGCCGGCCAGGGCGATCTGGCGGAACGTGCTGTAGCCGGTCACGTCCACGAGCCGGTTCGGAGAGCGGGGTGTGTAGGTGGCCCGGCCGTTCTGGTCGTAAGCCGGGGCCTTGACCGTGATCCGCAGATCGGCCGCGCCGAGCAGCGGGACGAAGGCTCCGGACCCTTCCCGGTACACGGGGGCATAGCGCACGTCATAGCCGCGCAACTGTCCCTTCACGTCGATCACCATGCGGTCGAAGCAGGCGTGGCGGCCTGCCCGGACGTTGCGGATGGTGGCGGAGGAGTAGCCGCTCCGGGTCTCCGGCAGCGAGCCCCACCGGACGCCGCAGTAGGGGGTGGCTGCGGCGGTGCCCGTGGTGACGGCGGTGGGCTGGGCCGCCGGTGCGACCGGAGCGGCGGAGGCGGGAGCGAACGCTCCCGCCGAACAGGCCAGGACCACGGCAGTGGCGGCGGCGTGGAGTCTCCGGCGGCGCTTACTGCGTGGCGAGGGCTCGAGTGTCATGGTGGTTGCCTTTCCTGGAAGACCATGTCCCCGTGGCATGGTGGGCTCAGTGTGCGCCCGGCCCCCGCATCTGCCAAGGCCTGGAGCCCCGTGACCTGATCACGATTCGCCCGGGCTGCGCGCCCCGCACATCACGGTCCGGACTCAGGGCCCGGAGCGGGTGACACGGCTCAGGCCGGCAGCTCCCGCTGCAGCTCCTCCGCGGCCCCCGCGTACACCGGACGGAAGGCGTAGACGCAACGGATCCGCAACAGGGCGGCCCGCTCGAACAGCCCCAGGACCGCCTCCTCCACGCCGGTCCGTGCCGCGAGCCCGTCCACGGCGCGGATCACCGTCTCGGCCCGTTCCGCGGACCAGACGCCCTGCCGCCGCCGCCACTGGGCGTGCGCTCGCAGGTTGCCCAGGTCCAGGGCCGGGTGACCGAGGCAGGCGGTGTCCACGTCCAGCAGGCCCGGGCCGGGGGAGTGCTCGGCCGACCACACCAGCTGCTTGTCATGCAGGTCCCGATGCGTGGGGACCAGAGCGTTCGAGTCCCCCTGTCCCACGTCCTCGAGCCCGGCACAGGTCTGCTCCATGGCCTCCCGGAAGGCGGCCAGGTCCCGGACCCAGGGCGCGGCCCGGTCCGTCCAGTCCCGCAGCACACCGGCCTCCTCCGCGGGGCCGTGCTCCGGGATGCCGGATCCGCAGCCGGACACCGGGAGCCGGGCGGCCTCCAGCGCGTCCATCACCTCGGACCAGGCCCGCTCCCAGTCCGCGCCGCTGAACAGGTCCGGGCGGTGCAGGGACCGTCCGTCCAGCTCGGCGAAGGTGACGGTCGCCTCGGTGCTGCCGAGCACGGCGGGGGTGCGGAAGCCCCGCTCGAAGGCCGCCGCCCGGCTGATCCCGTCCAGGATCGCCTCAGCCCGCCCGGCCCGGACGATCTTGGTGTACCGGACCGCGCCGAGGGAGACCTGGTGCCGGACCACGGCCCGGCGCCGCGGCCGGTGCGAGACCACCTCGGCGCCCTGCTGGACCAGCGGCTCCAGGGCCGGCAGCCTCCTGTCCCGGCCGGCGGGGAAGAGCTCGAGCCCCCGGGGCGTCCACAGCCCGGCCCGCAGGGCTCCGTCCGCGCGGACCTCCACGCTCAGCGGGGCGTCCGGCTCGTCGGTCTTGCCTGGCCACACCCGCTCCACGCGCCAGGCGGTGCCTTCGGCGGTCACGACGACGTCCGGCAGCGCCGCGGGGGCGTCAGGGTCCGCGGTGGCCGGCTGCGCCCGCGTGGGGGAGCTGCTCGGACCGCCGGCTGACGCGGTGGGGCGCGGCAGCGCGTCGAGCGCCCCCTGGAGCCGCTCGGTGACCCGCTGCGGCCAGTCCGGTGCTCGGTGACGCAGCGGATCGAGGGCGGCCAGCAGGTGGGCGGAGGACTCCCAGGCGGCGATCGTCCGATCCTCCGGCAGCGGCGCGTGGGCGGCGTAGCCGTTCAGGAACGCCTCGCCGATCTCCGGGGTGCCCTGACGGCGGCAGGCGGCCAGCCAGGAGCCCAGGTCCCGCGCGGCGGGGCCGGCCCCGGCACGGTCCACGTCGATCAGCCTCACCTCGGTGCTCCCGGGGGTGGCCACCAGCAGCTGGTCCGGGGACAGGTCCCCGTGCAGCTCCACCGCCGGGGCGTCCCGGAGGTCCCGGAGCAACAGGGGCTCGAGCTGATCGGCCAGCTCGCGGGCCACCCGGTCCAGCCAGGGGGCCAGCTCGGCCACCGCGCGGGCCGCCGAGCGGACCCGGACCTGCAGGGCGGGCAACGGCGAGCGGCGGATCCCATGGCTGTGCAGCCGCGCGATCAGCTCTCCGGCGGCATGGGAGGTGTCCGGGTGGGGCAGCTCCAGGGCGTCGCCGGCGCCCCAGAACGGACTGACCGCGCAGGTGCCGTGCCCGCCCAGACTGCGCAGCGGCAGCACGGGCAGGTCCCAGGACTGCCACCGCTTCACGGTCTGCACCATGCCCGGCGGCCCGTCCAGCGGTGCGGTGTGGATCCGCATCACGTCCTGCCCGGCCCTTGCCACCAGGCGGCGGCTGGGATTGTAGCGCAGCACCTGCCACGGCTCCCGGGTGCCGCGGGACTCGGCGTGCCGGCGCTGGGCGCGGCGCAGCTCCACCGCGAGCTTGGGGTCCGTCCACACCGACCCCACCAGCAGCACCGTGCCGTCCAGGCGGTGCGTCTGCAGCTCCTCCGGGCGGTCGGCCCTCTCGGCCCGGCGGCGGGACTTGCGGATCTTGTCCCCGTCCGCCGTGACCTGAGCCCAGCCGTGGTCCTCCGGCCCCGTGGCCGCCGCGGTGGCGCGCCAGGCCACGGTCAGGCTCTGGCCGGGCTTGAACCGGATGTGCGTGGCGGTGACCTCTCGGCCCACCAGCGCGGAGAGCGCGGAGTCGTCCAGCAGCCGCTCGGCACCCTCCAGGGCGGTGAGACGGACCAGATGGGCGTCCGCCTCGGCGGAGGAGGGCACGGCGGCTGCGGGCACCGGGCGCGCGGCCGCGGTGTGGGAGTGGGAGGCGAGGCTCATGCCGGGGTGTCCTCTCCAGCGGAAGGTGCGGGGCCGTCGTCGGGAGTGCCGGGGGAGGAGCCCGGGGCGTTCCGGCCCCGGACCTGGGCGGCGGCCCAGCGGGCCACCCGGCTGCCCGGGTCCGCCAGCAGCTGCGCGGGGGAGCCGTCCTCCACGATCTGACCGCGCTCGAGCCACAGGATCCGATCCAGCTCGCGGATCATGGACAGGTCATGCGTGATGGCCACCGTGGTGCGGCCCCGGGTGAGCTCCCACAGGGACTCCTCGACCATCGCCCGGGAAGCGGGGTCCAGTCCGGTGGTGGGCTCGTCCAGGATGACGATGGGGGCATTGCGCACCAGGGCGCGGGCGATCGCGATGCGCTGACGCTGACCGCCGGAGAGGGTGTCTCCACGGGCGCCCAGGGCGGAGTCATACCCGTCCGGCAGCTCCATGATGAACTCGTGCGCACCGGCCCGGCGGGCGGCGGCCTCGACCTCCTCATCCGTGGCGTCCAACCGTCCGTAGCGGATGTTCTCCCGCACGGAAGTGGCGAACAGCACCGACTCCTGCAGCAGGATCGAGACGTGGTTGCGCAGGTCCTCCTTGAGCACGGCCCGGGTGTCATACCCGTCGATCAGCACCGCGCCGTGGTCCGTGTCCGCCAGGCGCAACAGGTAGCCGGCCAGCGTGGACTTGCCCGCACCGGAGGGGCCCAACAGTCCCACGCGCTGCCCGGCCGGGATCATCAGGTCCAGCTCACGGAAGAGAGGGCGGCCATGACCGTCCCGGGCGCTGATGCGGTCGAACACCACATCGCCCTGGACATGGCGCATGGGCACGGCCGGATCCGGGTCGGTGATCTCCACCTCTTCGTCCATCAGGTCCGCGATCCGCTCGCCGGAGGCCGCCGCACGCGCGATGCGCCCGGTGTACTTGGCCATGTCCCGCAACGGTTTCATGGCGGTCTTGAGGTACATCAGGAACAGCACCATGTCCCCGGGGGTCATCTCCCCGCGCATCACCTGCAGGCCGCCGAAGCCCAGCACCACCGCGGTGGAGAGCCCCACCAGCACGTCCGTGGAGCGCTCCAGCCGGGCGGCGAGCTTGCGGGCCTTGATGTTGGCCTTGAGCGCCTTGGCGTTGCCCGCGGCGAACGAGGAGGCCACGGTGTCCTCCAGACCGTAGGCCTGCACCACGCGGATGGCGGCCAGGGCCTCGGCGGCATCGCCCACCAGCTGCCCCTCGCCCTTGCGGGTGGCGCGCGAGGCCTTGGTGATCTTGGGGGTGGCCAGCTTGGAGATCAGGAAGTACACCGCCGCGGTAGCCAGCACCACCAGCGAGAGCATGGGGTTGAGCACCATCACCACGATGAACAGCACCACCACGGTCAGTAGGTTGCCCACCAGCGGCAGTCCCGCCGTGACCGCCACCTCCTGGAGACGGCCCATGTCACCGACCAGCCGTTGGGAGGTGTCTCCGATCGAGGAGGTGGAGTGGTACCGCAGCGAGAGGGACTGGATGTGGTCGAACACCCGGGTGCGCAGCCGGGTCACCACGCGCACACCGGTCTTGGCGAAGGCGATGGTGGAGATGTAGTTGCACAGGGCCCGCCCACCCACGATGGCAGCCAGGATCAGGGCCCACATCACCAGGGTGGTGGTCACATCCTGGGGGACACCGGTGGCCTGGGCCACGTCCGCGCCGAGCGCCACGGTCACGGTGTCGATCGCGATCTTCACCGGCCACGGCTCCAGGATGCGGAACGCCACATCCCCGGCCAGGGCGAGCAGGCCCAGGGCGATCATGCCCTTGTGCTCGCCCAGGTACGGGGTGATCAGCGCCAGGGTCCGGCGGACCGGACTGGTGGGGCGCTTCTTCTCCTTCTTCTTCCGCGCTGGCGCCTTCTGGGCGGCGCCGTTGCGGCGCAACAGACTCACGGCCGGCCCACCTCAGCAGGGGTGTGCGTGCCCACCAGGGCGAGCAGGTCCTGGGCACGGCTGGTCCAGGTGTGGTGCTTCACGACGTCGGCCCGGCCGGCTTCTCCCAGACGGCTCGCCAGTGCGCGGTCCCCGGCGAGCAGGTCCAGCGCGCGGGCCAGGGCGTCCGCGTCACCGGGGGTGACGATGACCCCGCGCTGCCCGACGGTCACGCCGGGGGCGGTGCTGGTGTCCGAGGTGGAGGAGCCGTCAGCGGGGGAGCCGGCCTCGGTTCCGAGGACCGCGGGCAGTTCGCCGACGCCGGAGGCCACCACGGTGAGTCCGGCGGAGAGGTACTCATAGACCTTCAGCGGGGAGAAGTAGTGGTCCGCGTCCTGTGCGGGTGCCGGGTACGGGGCGGTGGCCACGTCCCAGCCGGTCAGCACGCCGGGCACGTCCACGGGCGCGACGGCGCCGTGGAACACGGTCTGCTCGGCCAGGCCCAGTTCGGCGGCCAGGGTGCGCAGGGACTCCAGCTGGGGACCGGCTCCACAGATCTCGATCCGCCAGGAGTCCTGCTCCGGATGCTGGGCGCGGGCCACAGCCTCCAGCAGGGTCTCGGTGCCGTGCCAGGGCTTCAGGGTGCCCAGGAAGCCGATGGTGAAGGAACGGTCAGTCTGAGCAGTGCGCGCGGTGTGCCCTGTGCGCTCGGCCGGGCGGATGCGCTCGGTGTTCACGCCGTTGGGGGTGACCACGGTCTGCGCGGCGGCGGCCGGGACAGCGGTGCGGACCCAGTTCGCGACCGGCTCGGAGACGCAGGAGACCACGGTGGCCCCGGCCAGGGCGCGCTCGGTCAGCGCCACAGCCTCGTCCCGGTGGTGCAGGGAGCGGTGGGTGAGCTGTTCCTGGACCAGGGGTGCATTGACCTCCATGATCAACGGGATGCCAAGCCGGGCGGCCAGCTGCGCGCCGGCGTCGGAGAACAGCGAGTAGCGCTCGTAGACCAGCTCGGTGGGGGCGGTGCCCTCGGCAGAGCCGGCCGCGGCGAGCTCGACCATCCGCAGGGCGGTGCGCTGCAGCTCGATCTCCCGCTCGGCAGTGCCGGAGGCGGCCTGGACCGGGACCTCCACCACGGGCAGGTCGGCCAGGTCCTGGGGCACGGACTCATAGCCCTTCTTGTCGCCCCGGCGCACGCAGTACACGGTGACCTCGTGCCCCTGCTGACGGAACGCGCGGACCATCTCCTGCACGTGCACAGAGGCGCCCTTGGTGCCGAACACGCCGATCCCGGGGTCGGCGAGCAGATAGGTGATCCTCATGGCTGCACCACCAGCTCGGCCAGCCGGGCAGCCTGACCGCGCGAGTCGAACAGCTCCTCCACCTGGGCGCGGGCGCGGGCGGCCAGCTCGGCGTGATCGGCCCCGGGACGCACGGCCTCGGCGATCGCCTCGGTCAGGGCCTCCACGTCTCCGGTGGGCACCAGCCAGCCGGTGCGGCCGGTCTGGACCACCTCGCCCACGGCGGTGACATCGGCGGCCACGCAGGGCAGCCCACGGGCCATCGCCTCCAGCAGCACGGTGGGCAGACCGTCCGCGTTTCCGTCCGACCCCACCACGAAGGGGGCCACGAACAGGTCGCGGGTGCCCAGCAGCTCGGTGACCTGGGCCTGGGTGATCGGGCCGAGCAGGGTGATGTGCTCCTGGAGCCCGAGGGACTCGATCTGGGCCCGCAGTTCCGGTGCCAGCGGGCCGTCGCCGGCGATCTCCGCGGTGACCTCCACCCCGCGCTCGCGGAGGCGGTGCACCGCCTCGACCAGCAGGGAGAAGCCCTTCTTCTCCACCAGACGACCGATCGCCAGCAGGCGAGCGGGGCCGTCGTCGGGATTCTGGGTGTGCTGGCGGGGCTGGAAGGGGAACCGGTCCAGGTCCAGGCCGTTGCGCACCAGGCGCAGGGTCTGGGTGGACTCGGGGAAGCGGGTGCGCAGGTGCTCCAGGTTGTAGCCGGAGATGGTGATGGCGTGGTGGGCGTCGGCGAGCTTGCGCCGCAGGTCCTCCTCCTGGACGTCCTCGTGGAAGATGTCCTTGGCGTGGGCGGTGAAGGAGTACGGCAGCCCTGCCATGCGGCCGGCCAGGCGGGCCACGGTGGTGGCCACGGAGGCGAAGTGCGCGTGCAGGTGGGTGACGCCGTGGGCGCGGGCCTGGCGGGCGACCTCCACGGCCTGGACGGCGTCGTCGTGGCCGTGCTGCAGCAGCTCCGGCAGCACCTCGGACATGCCCTGGGCCAGCTGCGGGTCGGCGGCGCCCTGGGCGAGGGCGGTCCACAGGCGGGTGGAGCTGGAGGGGCGGCCGATGTGGATCACCGGGGCCTGCACGCGCGCCAACTCGGGGTGGAAACGGGCGTCCGTGCAGGGGCGCAGGGAGAAGATCACGATCCGCTCACCCTGGGCCTCGCGCGCCAGGATCTCCGAGACCACGAAGGTCTCCGAGAAACGCGGGTACATCTTCAGCACGTAGCCGATCACGGGGACGGGGGATTCAGCGGACACGGGCGACCTCCGGGGCGCGGGAGCGGACCGACTCGCCAGCGGGGCTCGAGGCGTCGGCGGGGGCGGTGAGGGTGGGGACGGGGAGTCGTTCCGGGGCCTGACCCAGCAGGTCCGCGGCGAGCTGGCCGACGGTGCGCAGACCGTCCAGCTCCAGGTGGTCCCGGGAGACACGGCGGTCCCGGGCGCTGCGGAACCACTCGCCCACACGCCCCGGGGTGAGCTGGTCCGCCGGGAGGGTCTCCAGCGCGCCGGACGAGCTGAGCGCCTCGGCACGGCGCGGCTGCTCGGCCCGGCGGGAGCTGCGGGGGATGACCAGCGCGGGGGTGGCGGTGGCCATCACCTCGGCCACGGAGTTGTACCCGCCCATGCAGACCACACCGGCGGCGTGCTGGATCAGGGCAGGGATGTTGGCGGTGGAGCGCAGCACCCGGATCCGAGGGGCGGAGGAGCCGCCGTCCGCCCCGTCCAGCAGCGACTGGTCAGGGTTGGTGGCCACGGCGGCGTAGACCTGGTCCACGTCCTCCTCCGGCATCTGGGGGCCGGTGACGATCAGGTGGCGGTGGCCGGCGGGGACCGGGGCGGCGGCTGCGGCCCGGGCGATCGCGCCGCCGTCTGACCCGCCACCGACCATGGTCAGGAAGTAGGGCGCCTCCACGGGGCGGCCGGTGTCTTCCGGGCGGCCGTGGGCCAGGTACCCGGTGAAGTAGGAGCGGTCGGCGAACTCGCTCGGGATCTCCCCGGTGGCCAGGGGATCGTAGGCCTGGGCGTCCCCGTAGACCCACAGGGCGTCATAGTGGCGGGCGGCCTCCGCGCCGCCACCGATCTGCTGCCATTCCTGCTGCACGGCCGAGGGGGTGTCCAGCACGTCACGCATGCCCAGCACGGTGGTGCAGCGGTGCCGATCGCGCAGGTTCTGCAGGGCCGGCTTGAGCTCGCCGTCCACACCGAAGGGGTGCCGGTCCACGATGAACAGGTCCGGGCTGAAGGAGTCCAGGGCCGCGGCCACGATCCCCGAACGCAGATCGGTGAGCTGGTCCGACTTCACGCCCATGGACCGCGGGGCGTAGCCGTCCGGGGTGCGGGCGAACCCGGGCAGCAGCAGCCAGTCCCAGCCCTCCGGCAGGCTGTCCTGGCTGGCGTCCGGGTGGCCGGCGATCAGCAGTCCGGCGGTGGTCTGACCGGTCAGGCGGGGCAGGGTCTCCGCCAGAGCCCACGCCAGGGCTCGGTTGCGGCGGGCGTGGCCCAGTCCCACGGAGTCGTGGGAGTACAAGGCGATGTTGATGCCCATGGTGTGGTCCCTCCGGTCGGCTGGCGATGAAGACCGAATCTACGGACTGACCATGAGCCGTTCATGAGAACGACATGACGTGTTCATGAGGAACTGTGCAGGAGTGGGTGCCTCCACCCCCTTCCCGGGACACTTCCAGGGGTCCCGGGCGCGTTAAGTGTCCCGAGAAGGGGGTGAGAGCAGGGGCCGGGGCTGTGGAGCGTGCGGCTACGGGAGGTAGGTCGGTGCGGGACCGGCGCCCCAGGCGGTCTCCACGATCCCTCCGGCCTCCATCACGCGGCGGGCCTCGTCCACGCCCAGGAAGCGCAGGTGCCACGGTTCGGCCCCGTACCCGGTGATCGGCTCGGATCCCTGCGGGTAGCGGACCACGAACCCGTGCTCCACCGCATGCTGGGCGATCCACGCACCCTCCGGGGTGTCCGCGAAACAGCCCTGCAGCGTGCAGGTGCCGTCCGCGGCGGCCAGGTCAGCGGCCAGCCCGGTGTGGTGTTCGGAATGGCCCGGGCGGGCGGAGTATCGGTCAGCGTGGGCCTGACCGTTGCGCTGGATGCTGTTGGAGTACAGCCCGGCCTGGTAGTCGTGCGTGCGGTGCGCGCTGACCAGGATCAGCTCGATCCCGTCCGCCCGAGCGGCGGCCACCATCCCCTGCAGGGCCTGGGCGGCCGGCTTCCGCAGGAGCATGCCCTGACGGTTGCCCACGACGCCGGCGCTCACCAGGTCAGGTGCCGTCCAGCCCGCGGGCACGGGGCGGTGCTTGTTGACCAGGACCTGCAGCGAGTCCGGATCGCGGTGGAGGGGCGCGAGGGACGGGCCAGCCGCGGTGGGCGCGACGGTGGTGGGGGCCGTGGAGGAAGACGCCACGGTGGCGGAGGGGGACCGCGTTGACGGTGTGTCCTCGGACGAGGACTTCGACGCCGACGGGGTCGCACTGGTGGCGACGGAACGCGTGGGTGAGGCGCTCGCGGTAGGCGAGGGGGCCGTCGTCGGGGTGGAGGTGGTGCGCGCGGTGGATGCGCTGGGTGAGGTGGGTGAGTCAGCCGGCTCAGGGGCGGGGATACAGGCGGTGAGGGCGGCCAGCAGTGCCGCTGTGGTGAGCAGGGGCAGGGCGCGTCGCATGGGTCAGACCTTGCGCAGCAGCACGCGGCGGACGGTGTGGCCCACGTCCTTGGACATCACGAGCTTGGCGCGGCCGCGGGTGGGGCGCACATTCTGCTCCAGGTTGGGGCCGTTGATGCGGTCCCAGATGTCCTGGGCAGTCTCCTCGGCCTCGGCGTCGGAGAGGGTGGCGTAGCGGTGGAAGTAGGACTTGGGGTCGGCGAAGGCGCCGGAGCGCAGGCGCATGAAGCGTTCGACGTACCACTGCTCGATGCTGGCGGTCTTGGCGTCAACGTAGATGGAGTAGTCGAAGAAGTCCGAGACGCTCAGGCCGGTGGTGCCGTCGGCGCGGACGCGCGGTGGGGCCAGCACGTTCAGGCCCTCCATGATCAGCACGTCCGGGCGGCGGACCACGACCTCCTCGTCCGGCAGGATGTCATAGGTCAGGTGGGAGTACATGGGCGCGCGGACCTCGGGGGCGCCTGACTTCACATCGGCCACGAAGCGCAGCAGGGCCCGGCGGTCGTAGGACTCGGGGAAGCCCTTGCGCTCCATCAGTCCGCGGCGCCGCAGCTCGGCGTTGGGGTAAAGGAAGCCGTCCGTGGTGACCAGCTCCACGCGCGGGGTGTTGGGCCAGCGCCGCAGCATCTCCTGGAGCACACGCGCGGTGGTGGACTTGCCCACAGCCACGGAGCCGGCCACGCCGATCACGAACGGTGTGCGGCGGGTGGACTCGCCCAGGAAGTCGTTGGAGGCCCGGCGCAGGTGGGCAGCGGCGTCCACGTGGATGGACAGCAGCCGGGACAGGGGCAGGTAGACCTCGGCCACCTCACGCAGGTCCAGGTGTTCGCCGATGCCGCGCAACCGGTCCACATCGGCCTGGTCGAAGGGCTGCTCGATGGAGGAGGCCAGGCGGGCCCAGGTCTCTCGCTCCAGCTCTACGAAGGGTGAGTAGTGGTGGTCACCGGGCTCTGGCTCCGGTGGGGAGCCGGCCCAGGCGGGGAGACTGGCGTCTGCGGGGGGGACCGGGGAGACCGCCGCTGTGAGGGGGCTGACGGGCGTGGTGGGGGCTGGAGTATCCGGGGTCGCTGAGGACGGTCCGGTCTCAGCTCCAGCGCATGATGTCACCCGCCCATTAAACACGAGTGTGCCCAGGGTGGCCTACGGGGGCGGGGGTCATGGCAGTGGGCCGCGCCAGGCGATCTCGCCGTCCACCACCTGGCTGGTGGGGTGCAGGCGGAGGTGCGTGGCGATCCGCTGGGAGGCGGTGTGGTCCGGGTGGATGTGGGCGAGCACCTCGGTCACGCCGCGTTCGGCCAGGTGGGCCAGGAGCTGGCGGGCTGCCTCGGCTGCGTGACCCTGGCCTTGCCACGGTGCGCCGATGACCCAGGCGATCTCCGCGGGGCCCCCGTCCGTGGGGACGGTGGCCTGGACGAAACCGATCGGCTGCGCTCCGGGATGCAGGACCACGATCATGTTGATCCACTGCTCCGTCCCGTCCGGGGAGTGCCCCTGTGACTGAGCGGTGTAGCGGCGGGTGAGCTGCTCTTCCGTGGGCGGCTCCCCGCCGGTGAACTCATACAGCGCAGGGTCGGCCAGGACGCTGACCATGGCTGGGGCGTCCTCCACGGTGAGTGGATGGAGGGTCAGGTGTGGGGGCTGTTGCATGGGTCCAGTCAACAGCAGAGGTGCCTCCGCGTGCGGACCCCGGGGGTGGGGGTCTCGCACGCGGTGTGGCTGGCGCTCGCTGCGGGGTGGTGAGCGAGGTGCGCTGGATGTCTGCCGGTGGGCATGCATCCTGCGGCCAGGACGGTCACCTCTGGTGGAGGGTCTGCGTCTTCTGAGCATCAGTCAAGACCTGGGTGTGGAGTCTGCGCAAACGAGTATCATGAAGGCGGTCAATCTGATCAGATCGGCACGGAGGAAGGCATCATTGGTGATCAACTCGACGATGACACCCTTGGACGAGATCGATCGGCGTCTGCTGGCCGCGCTGGATGAGGACCCCCGGATGACGGTGCTGGCCCTGGCCGAGCGCACGGGACTGGCGCGCGGCACCATCCATACGCGCCTGGAGCGGTACCGCACCTCTGACCGGCTGCGCCCGCACAGCACCCGCCTGGATCCGGCCGCCCTGGGCCACGGGATCATGGCCAGCGTGGCCGTGGAGTTGAATCAGCACCACTTGGATGACGCCGTGGCCGGGCTGGCCCGCATCCCGCAGGTGATCGAGGTGATGGCCCCAGCGGGTCAGACCGACCTGCTGTGCCGGGTGGTGGCCCGGGATCCGGATGATCTCTACCGGGTCTCGGAGGAGATCCGCCTGTGCCCGGGCATCCTGCGCACCTCCACCAGCATGTTCCTGCGCACGGTCATCCCCTACCGGATGACGGCACTGCTCCAGGAGTGAGGGCGGGTTCGCGGGAGGGGCATGCTCATCGGCGTCTGACTCGAGCCGCGAGGGCGTCCAGCGCCTCGACGATCTCCTGGGCCACCCGTGCGATGGCAGAAGTCCATCAGGTCGTGAAGGCAGTAGTCAGCTCATCGGAGAGGTCTGCAGCTGCACGGCATCGACATGGACGGCCACGCGCGTGGCATTGGTTCCCGTCTTCTCCTGGAGGGCCGCCAGGGCGAGAGCCTTGGCACCTGCCGTGACGTTCTCGATCGGAGAGGACGATGCCGACTCCGTGCGCAGCAGGACAGTGGAGAGAGGTGCAAGCTCACCGTCAGCGGCGGCACCCAGGTGAGAGAGTCCTGGGGTCAGTTCGGCGTCGAAGCGAGTGATCTCCTGCAGTGCATCCTCGGCGGCGGTGGTCACTTCCGGAGAGGTGTGGACGGGCAAGTGCGCGATGGCGGCCGGCACAGCGGCTCTGTAGGGGCCACGTGCGGCAAGCCGCTGACGGCGCGAGGGCCCCTGAGCTGCCACCTCCTCGGACGTGTTGGCCCCCCCACGGACGTTCTTCCCAGCGAACCACCCAGGAGGGGGTGTCGACATCAGAAACCTTGTATATGGGGTGAGCGAAGCCAAGGTTTCCGTGCCCGGCCGCTCCCGGCCCGAACACGTGCACGCCACAGGTCGAGACACGCCGAGGCAGAGCGCATCTATTGTGCACGTGATCAGTTGTCAGGGGAGGGGCGGACTTCCTCGGGCAGTTCGGTCACCGGGACCACGACGACGTCCTCCAGTTTCCAGTCCAGGTCCACGATGCGTTCGCGCAGCTCCTCCAGCTGCCGCACGTCCACGGGGACCGGCGCAGGGCGGGCTCCGGCAGCGTGCGATCCAGTCCCAGCACCACCAGCAGTTCCGCCAGCACTCCGCGGCACCACGAACAGCTCCACATGGAACACGTGCCCCTCGTCCCTCACGCGGGCGCCAGCCTGCGCCACCCAGTTGGTGACCTCCGCGCAGTGTTCCACGTCGGAGATCAACGGGTGGGGCCCGGTTCCCTCCAGCTCGCGAGCGCGGGAGTCGGCCAGGTCAGTGATGGCGGTGGCCACGTTGGACAGACCGTCCTTGAGGATGCTGGCCCCCACGAACAGCGCGGCGGCGGCGTCGAACCACCACAGCCCCAGGCCCACGCCGGCCACACCCACGGCGGTGGCCAGCCCGGTCTGCCAGTCGGCCTTGTTCATGTCCGCGTCCGCGTAGAGCACCTTGTCATGCAACTGCTCGGCCAGCTTGAGCTTCATCCGCCCCAGGATCACGGGCCCGGGTACGGAGAGCAGCATGACGCCGATCATGAACCAGCCCTGCCACACGGTCTGCCCGAACAGGTGGAAGGTGCCGATCGGCGGATGCTCGCCGGTGATCAGCCCCAGCGCGGAGTCCACCACCAGCACGGCGCCCATCACCAGCAGCGCCACGGAGGCCACCAGGTGCCCCACACCCACGGCCCGGTGGTTCCCGTAGGGGCGGTGACGCGAGGGTGGCCTGTTGATCACGCGGATGGCCACCAGAAACGCGATGGGCGGGATGAGCGAGAGCAGGTCCTCGATCCAGGCGGCCCGCATGGCCTGGGAGCTGCCCATCACGATCCCCACCGCGGTGATGGTCAGTGCCATCACGCCCAGGGTCACCCATTCCAGCACGATCGCCTTCTTCACCACCCGCTGCATCTGCGGGGGAAGCTCCGTGGCACCGAACCGCCGCCCTGCTGCAGAGGGTGACCGGCCGTCGTCGGGAAGGTCTGCCTGGTGGCGCTGCTCGCCGCTCACTGCTGGCCCTCCTGATCCAGGTGGGCCTCCAGGGCGCCGAGCATCTGGTTCTCGCCCAGCGGCACGGCCATGGCCAGCTCCACCGGCTCACCGTCCGGCCCGGTGACCTCGGTGTACCCGCGGGTGAGGGCGGCGTGGCTGGTCCAGGGGGAGGAAGTGGTCAGGCCGCCGGCCACCAGGTCCAGATCGCCCTTCTCCAGCGCGGTCATCAGCGACTCCTCGCTGGAGACGGTCCACTCCACCTCAGCGTCATGGGCGGCGGCGAAGCCACGGATCAGCTCGGCCTCCGGCCCGGTGGGCTCGGCCCCGCGGGCGTCCACATGCGGCGGGTGGTGGCTCACGCCGGCCCGCAGGGTGGCCCCGGAGATCGAGTCCAGGGTCCCGTCCGGATCGGCGGGATATCCCGACGACGTGCATCCAGTCAGTGCCAGGCTCACCGCGGCCGCGGCGAGGGTCAGGCGTGCCCGCTTCACCGGATCACGCCCCCGGGGCCGGCGCGCCCAGGTCAGCCATCAGCCGGTGCAGGGCCTGCTTCTGGACGCGGTCCTCCAGAGCCGGGCCACCCAGGGCCTCCACGATCCCGCGGGCGTTGAAGGGCAGCAGGACACGGTGTGCCAGGTCCATCTCCTGGATGCGCAGGGAGGCCCACCGTCCGATCCGGCTCTCCTGGTAGTAGAGGTCGTGCCAGTCGATCGGCCCGTCCTGGACGGCGCTGAGGCCGCTGTACTCGGCGTAGCGCTCGAAGGCCTGGCGGATCAGCGGCTGCTGGCTGAACTCGGTGGGCTGGTACAGGTGGAGCAGTCGGTCCGGGTCCGGGGTGCCTGAGCGGCGCTTGTAGAACCCGGTGCCCACCTCGGCGACCAAGGACATCAGCTCGGTCAGGTCTGAGGGCAGCTGTTCGTGGTAGGCCACGGACAGCCGCCGGAACTGCTGGGTGAGCTTCATGGTCCGCTTGTAGCACTCGCCGAACTCGGTGGGGGAGGACAGGGCCTGCAGCCCGTCCTGGCGCAGGTCCACGATCTGGTGCGGCAGTCCGTAGTGCTGGGCCACCTGACGGGCGGCGGCGGCATCGGCGGCCATGCCCTCGTGGTGGACCGTGGTGTCCATGTAGGTCCAGGTCCATGTCTGATCGGCGGGAAGGTGTGGTGCGGCGGCGGCCAGGCTGGTCCGCGAGTCCGCACCGGCGGTCAGCGAGATCCCCATCCGGGTGCGGCCGGCGCACAGCAGTCGCGCGTGCTCCAGGAAGAGGTCACGGAACCGGGCGTAGGCCTGGTCGGGGTCGCGCACCAGGTCGGTGTCCGGGAACGGGTAGAACCGGCGGTGCTGGGGCTCCTGGCCGGTGCGCAGGTGCAGGGCGTGGTTGGGCAGCAGGGGGAACTCGCCGATGAACGGCGTCTCCATTCCGGGCCAGTAGATGGTGCCCTTGGCCCCGTGGTCCCGCGCCTGGGTCATCAGGGTGCGCAGGGGCTTGTTGACCTCGGCCCCGGTGACCTCGGCGAGCAGATGGGTGTGGCTGGCCAGCACGGTGCCGTCAGTGCTGTGGTGCCAGTACACGGACTGGGTGGCCGCGAAGTCCGGCACCACCAGGAGATGATCGCCTGATCGCAGCAGCGCGGTCCACCGTCCGCCGAGGTAGGCGACATGGCGCAGGGCGCTGTCCAGACCGGACACGGAGAGCACCTTCGCCACCTGCCGGCTGATCGCCTGGGGGTCGGCGGAGCCGGTGTTCAGGTCCACGGGATCTCCGATCAGACCTACGGCGGCATCCCCCTCGGAGGCCGCCGCCCACCGGGTGTCCGGATGACGGTGCAGGTCCAGTGGGCCGAAGCTCTCCTGGACCCAGCCCGGCAGATCGCGGAGCGTCAGGGGACGGTCAGCGGCGACGAAGCCGAACCGGAAGCTCGATCCAGCCGAGGGCCCGTGTGCATCAGTGGAATCCATGTGCCTGAGAGTAGCGGGTGAGCTCTGGGGCTGTGATGAACTCCATGCGAATTCGCCTCCGAACCTGAGCGGATCGGCACGCCGAGGCAGAGGCGGGGGCTCTCCACCCGCTATCCTCGACTACGCTACTGGATTGGCCTATCGGCCGCCGTCTATTGAGGAGCTCACATGCAGGGTACCGTCACGATCATCGGCCAGGGCTACGTCGGCCTGCCTCTGGCCCAGTCCGCAGTCCTGGCTGGCTGGAAGGTCTTCGGTCTGGACGTGACAGCGTCCCTGGTGGATGCACTCAACGCAGGCACCTCCCATGTGGACGACCTCTCCGATCAGGACATCCACACCATGCTGGACCAGGGCTACCAGGCCACCACCGATGCGAAGGTGATCGCCGAGTCCGACGTCGTCGTGATCTGCGTTCCCACCCCGCTGTCCGAGAGCGGCGGACCGGACCTGACTGCCGTGCGCGGTGCCTCTGCCAGCATCGGCGCGAACCTGACCTCCGGCACCACGGTGATCCTGGAGTCCACCACGTACCCCGGCACCACCGAGGACGTGATGATCCCGATCCTGGAAGAGGGCAGCGGTCTGAAGGCCGGCACTGACTTCCATGTCGCCTTCTCTCCCGAGCGCATCAACCCGGGCGACCCGGTCTACGGCGTGAAGAACACCCCCAAGCTGGTGGGTGGCATCAACGAGGAGGCCACCGCGGCTGCGGTCGGCTTCTACAGCGACTTCGTGGACGAGGTCGTCCCGCTGTCCGGCCCCAAGGAGGCCGAGACCGCCAAGCTGCTGGAGAACACCTTCCGCCACGTGAACATCGCGCTGGTCAACGAGATGGCCAAGTTCTGCCATGAACTGGGCATCGACATCTGGGAGGTCATCCGCGGTGCGGCCACCAAGCCGTTCGGGTTCATGAAGTTCACCCCCGGACCGGGCGTGGGCGGCCACTGCATCCCGATCGACCCGAACTACCTGGCCTACCAGGTCCAGAGCGAGCTGGGCTACCCGTTCCGCTTCGTGGAGCTGGCCCAGGAGATCAACAACTCCATGCCGGAGTACGTGGCCACTCGTGTGGGCGGGCTGCTCAACGATCAGGAGCGCTCGGTGAAGGGCTCCACCATCCTGCTGCTGGGTGTGACCTACAAGCCGGACATCGCCGACCAGCGTGAGTCCCCGGCGGTTCCCGTGGCAGACCTGCTGCGGGCCCGCGGCGCCAAGGTGCAGTTCCATGATCCGCACGTGAAGTCCTGGAAGCTCACGGACGAGACCCTGGACGTGGTCCCGGACCTGGACGCCGCGCTGGCCGAGGCTGACATCGTGGTCCTGCTGCAGGCCCACCAGTCCTACGACCTGGCTGACATCGAGTCCAAGGCCCGCGTGCTCTTCGACACCCGTGGCCAGAGCCGCGGCATCCGTCTCTGACCTCCCCGTCAGGACACTGAGAGCATCGTGAGCCGTCCTCGCGCCCTGATCCGCGCCGTCGCAGCGCGACCCGTCCGTCGGGTCCGAGCGGCGGCGCGGTCCGCGCAGGACCGGCTCCTTCCGGCACCGGCCGCCCAGTGGGTGCACCGCACCCACCTGCGGTGGGCCTACGGGCAGGACCGCGTGGAGGTCCGCCCCTCCGGATCCGTCCTGTTCGTCACCAGCAACGGTGCCGGGATGGGCCACATCACCCGGATGCTGGCGGTGGCCAGTGCCCTGCCCCAGGGCACCCCCGCCACGATCCTCACCCTCTCCAAGGGGTACCGCCGGGTCGCGGACCTGGGGATTCCGATCCGGTACTTCCCCTCGCATGACGCCGCCCAGATGAGTCCACGGACGTGGAACGATCTCTTCGGCCGCGAGGTGATCAAGACCGTGGAGGAGCTGCAGCCCTCCGGGGTGGTCTTCGACGGAGCCTGGGTGTACCGCGGTCTGCATGAGGTCTGCCGGGCTGCGGGCATCCCGCTGATCTGGATGCAGCGCGGCTGCTGGCGTGAGGAGTCGGACCGGAAGGCGGTCCAACGTCACCGGGCCGCCACCGTGAGCGACGAGATCATCGTCCCCGGTGACTACGGCTGCCCCGAGGTCGTGGACGTCGGTCCCGGCATCGAGGTGCACCACGTCAACCCGATCACCCTGACCACCGCAGATGAGCTGCTGGACCGGGATGCGGCTTGCGCCGCCCTGGGACTGGACCCCGCAGACCGCCATGTGCTGATCAACCTCGGCGGAGGGACCATCTATGACGGCCAGGAGGCTGCGGTCACCTCGCTGGAGGCCGTCTTGGGACTGGGACAGGACTGGGTGCCGGTCATGACCAAGTCACCCTTGTCCGAGTCCGAGACTGAGGACTCCCGTCTGCGGGTGGTCAGTGCGTACCCCATCGCCCGGTGTTTCCGCGCCTTCGACTTCGCGGTCGCCGCGGCGGGGTACAACACCGTCCAGGAGAGCATCGCCCTGGGCCTGCCCACGATCTTCGTGCCCAATGAGCGGACCGTCACCGATGACCAGGTCCGCCGAGCCCGCACCGCACAGGAGCTCGGCCTGGGGCGGTGCGCCCGCTCCGGTGAGGAGCTGGCACAGCAGATCGCCTCCGTGGCCCGCCTGCTGGACGATCCCGGCCACACCTGGCCGGAGGCACCGGTGCCGGCCGACGGCGCCGAAGCGGCGGCCCAGATCGTCTCTGGAAGACTGAAGCATTCCCCCTCCGCTGAAGGTGACGACGACATCCCATGATGGAACGAGAAGGAACTGTGGAGACCCACTCGACGGCACTCGACGCTGAGGACCTGATCCCGCCCGCCCTGATGGACCTGCTGGGTCCCAAGATGCACGGCCGCATCGATCGCTGGGCCGTGTCAGCCGAGAGCTCGCTGACCGGTGAGCTCTTCGCCCACGCGGCCACTCAGGGACGTCTGAGCTTCGCGCAGCTCCAGGACCAGGTCGAACGCGGAGAGATCGAGGGCATCGACCCCCGAATCCTCTCCCGGATGGCCCATTCCCTGGCCATCCAGCACATCGAGCCGGCCCACGACGACTTCGTGCTGAAGGCCCTGCGCCTGGCCCTGGCGAACCAGCGGCGAATGAGCAGCAACCTCCGATTCCGTCGGCTCCTGGTGGAGATGCTCTACGCCCGTGGTGAGCACGAAGAGGTCCGGCGGATCCTGTCCAAGGACCCGGACCTCTCCGCCGAATTCTCCGGATACCTCCGCGCCGACGCGATTAACCCCTTCGCCACCGACCGCACCGCCGGTCACGAAGCCTGGCTCAAGGCGTTCAACCGCCCCTTCACCGGCAAGAAGCTGGCGCCGCTGCGCGTGGACCCGGACGCGGCCAAGCCCTTCGACACGCTCTGCGCGCCCACGGACGAGGTCATCGAGGGAGGGCCTCTGGTCTCGGTCATCCTGACCACCTACAACCCGGATCTGGGCGAACTGACCACAGCCTTGAACTCGATCCTGAACCAGACCTGGCGCAACCTCGAGGTCCTGCTGATCGACGACTGCTCCCCGGACACCGACCCGGCCGTGCTG
Organism: Micrococcus sp. IITD107; assembly: GCF_041927415.1. Classification (NCBI taxonomy): domain Bacteria; kingdom Bacillati; phylum Actinomycetota; class Actinomycetes; order Micrococcales; family Micrococcaceae; genus Micrococcus; species Micrococcus sp. IITD107. Next base: position 279,078 of record NZ_JBHFFN010000002.1, read on the forward strand.
GATGCCCTCGCGGCCCAGGACGATCGGATCCGGCTGATCCGAATGGAGCGCAACGGCGGGACCTACCGGGCCAGGAACGCCGGCCTGCGCGCCGCCCGGGGCGAGTACATCACCGGTCAGGACACCGACGACTGGTCCCACCCCCAGCGCCTGGCACTGCAGGTCCAGCACCTCCACGGACGTCCGGACCTGGTGGGGGTGATGACCTGGGCCACCCGTGTGGACGATCGGATGGTGCGAGTGGCACGCGGCCTGGATCCGGACCGCCGGTGCGAGGTCAGCCTGATGGTCCGCCGTGAGGACGCGATCGGGGTCGGCGGCTACCTGCCCTTCCGCAAGGCGGCGGACTCCGAGTTCCGGGAGCGGCTCGAGCGTTGGAGCGGCCGCCCGGTCGAGGCGATGGACTACCCGCTCTACGTGATCCGCCTGTCCTTCGGCTCGTTGTCCCGCTCGGACTTCCGCCCCGGGTGGAACCACCCCATGCGTCGTGGATTCCGGAACGCCTACCGGCATTGGCATGCCACCTCTCGGCCGGAGGACCTGGCGCTGGACCTGTACGGCGAGGACACACGACCGTTCGTGGGACCGGCCAACATGCGCGGCAAGGAGTACCAGCCGAAGCACTTCGACCTGTGCTTCATCGCCGACTGGCGCCGCCCCAGCTCCTCGGTGCGCTCGGCCGTGGACGAGATCCGCGCCTGTCTGGACGCCGGCCTCAGTGTGTCCGTCCTGCAGCTGGACGCACCCTACGGGCTGCTGATGGCCGGAGCCGTACTCGTGGCACCGGTCCAGGAGATGATCAACCGCGGTGAGATCGGTCAGGTCTACGCCCACGGGCCGGACACGGTGGGCACTGTGATCGTGCGTGACCCCGCCGTGATCCACCTCGGTCATCAGGGCGGGCTGGGCCTGTCTCCGGACCGGGTGGTCATGGTCGGAGACGAGGACCTCGCCGGCATGGATCGCCAGATGCAGACCTACATCCCGCGGCGCGCCCAGGAGATGGCCGAGGCGATGTTCCCGGCACCCGTGGAGTGGACCGTCACCCGCAAGGGCGGACTCGAGGCCTTCCAGACCCAGCACGGGGTGCCGGTGTCCGGCTCGTCCTACCCGCTCGTGGTGGGACCACGATGGCATGCCCACCGCCTGCGGCCGGCCCGGACCGCCGGACCGATCGTCGTCGGTCGTCACGCCGGTCTGGGGCCGGTGGATTGGCCCGTGGATGAGCTGGAGATGAGGCAGGCCTATCCCACGGACGGGACTGTGGACCTGCGTCTGATGGGCGAGGCCACTGCCGTCCTGCGCGTCCTCGGAGAGGTGACGCTGCCGCCGTCGTGGGTGGCCTTCTCGGTGGGGGAGATCGATCCGCTGGTCTTCTGGCGAGCCGCGGACTTCCTGGTGAAGTTCGACTCGCGTGGCCGCACCCGTGGCAATGATCGGGAGATGCTCGAGGCGATGGCCGCTGGGACCGTGGTGATCACCGACCAGGAGACCGCGAGGCTCTACCCCGGTCTGGTGAAGATCGCCACGCCCGAGACCGTGACCCAGGTGATGGAGCAGCTGCGAACCGACCCCGAGGAGTACCTGCGACTGGCGGGTGCGGCGCGAGACTACGCACGCGATGCCCACGACGGCCGCCGATTCCTCCGATACGTCAAGAACCACCTGAGCATCAACGATGGGATGAGCGAATGAGACAGTTGAAACGAGTTGCCCCGCTGATGGCTCTGGCGATCCTGCTCATCGCGGTGACCCTGGTGGTGGCCGGGACGGCGGGATCGGTCTCGATTGCCTCCTCCACCTTCTGGATCACGCTGGCGGTGGTCTTTCTGCTGCTGCTGGCCGTGGTCGGTGTGGGTGCCCTGGCCGCACGCCGCATCCTCTACGTCGGCCTGGGGATGGCCCGTCGCCGGGGACGCCCGTACACCCAGATGCTGCACGAGACCCATCAGGCCGTGGCCCAGCCCGGTGGCGGCGCGGCGGGTGCGGACTCGGTGCTGGGTCGGCTGGAGGCCGCCGAACGGCGCCTGTTGGCCTCGGTGGACCGGTCCGGCTTCTCGCAGGAGGACCGCCTGGTGGCCCTGGAGGAGCGCATCGACCGTCTGAGCAGCTCCGTCCAGGACCTGATCACCAATGACAGCCACAAGACCCGGAGGCACGTCACCGAGGAGTCCCGGGAGTCCGTCCGTCAGGTCGAGTCGCTGATGCAGCTGATGCCGCGCGTGGACACCTCCACGCGCCGGTTCCCGGCCTCGGGCGGCTTCGCCATGGATGCGGACGGTCTGCTGACCCTCTCAGACCTGCTGATCGACTACCAGCCCCGGCGGGTGCTGGAGGTCGGCAGCGGAGTCTCCACCTGCTGGCTGGGAGAGTTCGCCCAGCGCACCGGTGGGCACGTGACCTCCCTGGACCACGAGCCGGAGTACGCGGAGAAGACCCGGCGGAACCTGCAGCTGCTGGGTCTGCAGGACGCGGCCGAGGTGATCCTGGCCCCGCTGACTCCGACCGTGGTGGACGGCAAGGAGTACTCCTGGTACTCGACCGCCGAGCTCGGTGAGGTGCGGGACATCGACCTGCTGGTGGTGGATGGCCCGCCGCAGTCCACGGGCGAGTTCGCCCGCTACCCGGCTCTGCCGCAGCTGATCGACCGGCTGGCCCCGCGCTGCATGGTCCTGATGGATGACTTCGGCCGGCCGGAGGAGCACCAGATCCTGGACCGGTGGCTGGAGCAGTACCCCGAGTTCGAGCGGTTCGAGCTGGACACGCTGCGGATCGGCGGGATCATCCGCCGCGGCTGAGCCTTTCGGCCAGGGCCCGGCCCAGTTCAGGGCCCAGGGTGGCTGAGTAGGTGGCGGTCAGGTGGTGCGAGTCGGAGTACACCATCACCCCGCCGATCACCGCCGCGCACTGCTCGGCCGGGCAGATCGAGTCCGTGAAGTCGAGGACCTCCACCTCTCCGTGCAGACGCGCGGCCTCGGCGATGCTCGGCGCACCGCTGTTGGCCACGGCCTCCTCCCGCGGGACGGCACACCGCGTGAGTTCGCCGGGGTTCTCCTCGATGCACTCGGGGATCTCGATCCCGGGGCGCGGAACGTCGTTGAGGACCACCAGGTCCAGACCGGCGTCGGTGAAGGCAGTCCACGCCTGGGCCAGTCCCTGGGACACCGGACGCTCGTCTCCGGGGGTGTACTTCGAGGCACCCACCACCACCAGGTCCGGATCCAGCTCCTGGACCGCCGCCACGGTCTTGGCGCCCCACTCACGGCACTCGGTGTAGTCCGTCTCCACTCCGTTGACTCGCCGGGGGACCGGTGTGGCCAAGGGCGTGCAGGCGGCCTTGGTGATCGTGTGGATCCGCCACCCATGCTCCTGCGCCGCATTCTGCAGGGCGGGCAGCCAGTGCCCGGCGTGCGAATCGCCGATCAGCACCAGGGTGGTCTCGGCCTCGGGCACGCCGTAGGTGCAGTGCCGCGGTTCGGTCTCCTCGAACCCCTGGTGGCACCCGTCCAGCGAGGACTGGGGCCGGTCCTCCGCGGCGTCGGCGGGGGCCGGGCGGATGGCCTCCACCTGGTCCGCAGGAACACCGGCTGCGGGGTCGTCCAGCAGCACTTCGGCCCCCACGCGCTCGCCCTCTGCCACCAGCTCGGTGCTGGTGCGCAGCAGCGGTGGGACCACCACCAGGGCCAGGGCGGTCAGTCCCGCCGTGGCCATGCCCGCAGCTCCGGTCCACAGGGCCACCCGGCGAGGCGCCACGAACCTCCACCGCATGAACGGCCGCTCCACGAACCGGTAGCACAGCCACGCCGGGATGATCGTCAGCAGTGCCAGCGGGATGCCGGCGATCGCGGGCATCCCGTCGTCGAAGACGGAGGCGCTGACGATCACCAGGATCGGCCAGTGGACCAGGTACAGGGAGAAGGAGATGTCACCCAGGAACCTCATCGGCCGCACGGACAGGTACCGGGTGGGCGCCCACGGGACGTGCTCGTGCCCCGATCCGGCCAGGATCACCGCGGCCGAACCGAGCACGGGCAGCAGGGCGGCGGCGCCGGGGAAGGGCGTGCCGGAATGCAGGATGAGGGCGGAGAGCACGACGGCGGCCAGTCCGCCCCAGCCGATCGCGCCTCGCAGCGTGGCGGGGAGGGCAGGCAGGAGAGGGAGCAGGGCCGCTAGGGCAGCCCCGACGGCCAGCTCCCACATGCGGGTGGTGGTGACGAAGTAGGCGGCACCGGGGTTGTCCGCGGTGAGGGAGATCGAGTGCATCAGCGAGACCACGATCACCAGGAGGGACACCACCAGGATGCGCGTGCAGATCACTCGGTGAGAAGGCCTGCGCCAGGAGCCGGTACGGCCGGGGCGGAACTGGGCGGCGAGCGCGGTGATGCCCACAGCGCAGACCATCAGCAGGACCGGCCAGATCAGGTAGTACTGCTCCTCCACGGCCAGAGACCAGTAGTGCTGCAGGGGGCTGGGGGGAGCATCCTGCTGGAGGTAGTCGGTGCTGCCGAGGGCGAACTGCCAGTTGACCACGCTGAACGCCGCCCCCAGGGCGTCCCAGCCCACACCGTTCCACCGGGTCTGCGAGAGCCACAGCACGCAGGCGAGCACGGTGAGCACCAGCACCGTCAGTGCTGCGGGCAGGATGCGCCGGGCTCGCCGGGCGTAGAAGTCCACGAGGGAGACGGTCCCGGTGGAGGACAGCTCACGGATGAGCAGACCGGTGATGAGGAACCCGGAGATGACGAAGAAGACGTCGACGCCCACATAGCCGCCGGGCAGCAGGGACAGCCCTCCGTGATAGAGGACCACGAGCATCACGGCGACCGCGCGCAGCCCTTGGACGTCGGTGCGGAAGTGGGGCTTCGTGCCTGCGGGGGCAGGCGCAGGGAGGGCCGTGGGGGAGGGCGTACTGGTCACAGGGTCTCTGTCGGCTGAGGGGAGAACATACGGCGGGAGTGGTCCCGGGAACTCCTATGAGAGTACCGTGGAGTAGGCGCCGTGCTTCAGCACGCACCAGATGCGGAGAGCGGATCGTGCACGTCGTCGTATCGGTCTCGGGCGTCCAGGACCTCGTCGAAGTGCTCCTCGGCCCACCTCCCCAGCGCGGTGAGCGGTTCGGTCAGGGTCCGGCCCAGAGCGGTGAGCTCGTACTCCACGCGCGGTGGGTTCTCCGGGTAGAAGTGGCGGGTCAGGATGCCGTCCCGTTCCAGCGCTCCGAGGGTGTCTGTCAGGACCTTGCCGCTGATGCCTTGGACGATCTGCTGGATGGCGCCGAAACGCTGTGGGCCGTCCGTCAGGACGATCACGATCATGGCCGTCCACTTGTTCGCGATCCGGGCCAAGGACGTGCGAGACGGACAGGGTTCAGAGAGCACGTTCCACTGGGTGTCGCTCAGTCCTGGGTCCGTCCTCATCTCGTCCTGCCCTTCCTGACGTTGAGGTAACCGGTGCGGTGTTGACACGATCCTCGAGTCGCTGGATCACTCGGATCCGAACATCACTCTAGGAGGACCCATGGATACGCCGAAGTCGTCTGCGCCACCCAGCGCACTCACGGTCGCCACCGAGTACGTCCAGGCGCTGGTCGCCGGTGACGTGGCTGGGGCCATGACCCGTCTGAGTCCGCAGGTGCAGTGGCATCAGCCTGGACAGAACCGCTTCAGCGGAGTGCACCGCGGCCCCGAAGCCGTTGCCGCCGTGGTGGGTGGGATGCACCAGATCAGCGGTGGGACGTTCAGGCTGGAGCTGGCCGGGGACCCCATGGTCAACGGCCCCCTCGTTGCCTGTCCGGTGCGGTTCGCCGGGGAGCGGACCGGGGATCGCCTGGACGTGGCCGGCATGGACCTGCTGACCGTTCAGGACGGGCTGATCACCCAGGTGCGCCTGTTCTCAGAGGATGGAGCAGCCGAGGACCGTTTCTGGGGCCGGGACTGAGGCCACAGGACGATCTGAGGCCTTGTGCCAGCGGGGCAGGGGCTGGTGGGATGGAGTAATGAGCACCCCACAGAACCAGACCCCGCGCCCCGCCTCCATTCCGGACCCGCACGTGAACGTGGATCCGGATCTCAGCGCCGATCCCACCCCGGTCTCCGGAGAGGAGCGCTCGGCGGCGGACTCGGCCCTGGACCGGGAGACGCTCGAGGACTACCTGAACCAGCACCTGCTGGGATCCCGGTCCGGGGTGAAGATGTTCCGCACTGCAGCGGACACCTGGGAGGGGACCCCGTACGCCCACCGCCTGGTCAAGCTGGCCGAGGATGTCGCCGCCGATCAGCAGTCCCTGGAGGAGCTGATCGCACGGCTGGGCATGAAGACGCCGGCGCTGCAGGAGGCCGTGGGCCAGGTGGCCGAGGTGGCCGGTCGGCTCAACCCGGTGAACCTGACACGGTCCAAGGGCAACGGCTGGACACAGGTGGAGCTGGACCTGCTCCAGGGTGCACTCCAGGCCAAAGCGGCCATGTGGGACGTGCTGGCGGAGCTGGCAGACCACACCCCTGAGTTGGACCGGGCTGAGATGGAGCGGCTCTACACGGTCGCCCAGGACCAGCAGGCCGAGGTGCAGAAGATCAGTGAGGAGACCCTCTCCACGCGGTTCCTGGGCGGCACGGACTGATCTGAGCGACCGACAGGGCTCCAGCTCTTCGGGTACCCGTGGGTCGGGCGTAGCGTGACGTGCACGCCATCGAACTGACGGTGGCGGTTCTGGACAAGAGCCCGGTCATGGCCCACGTCGACAAGGATCAGACACGGAAGCACGCGCAGTTCACGTCCCACCCGGGCTCCAGCCACGGAGACGCCCCGGAGCACGAGACCGAGCGGACCCACCCCCTGGTGCATGACAACACCGGGCTCTCACCCTGGTATCGGTTCCTGTGGAGGCTGAAGTACATCGGCTTCGACATCTACTCCACAGCCAGCCGTCAACCGGGCATCAATCCCCGCGAGCAGCTGCGCAGGGAACGCGCGCAGAAGGTGGCTCAGGCGTACCGGGCTCGCGGCGAACAGCCTCCGGCGAGCGTCCGCCACGCCATCGGGCTGGACACCTGAGGCGGTGGCGGCAGCACGTCCTGCCGCCAGCTCACCTCACTCCACCGGCGACGTCGACCGGTGCTTCGCGTTGCCCAGGCCTTCGGCGTCTGCCATGTGGTCCAGCAGCTCCCGTACGGCCTCCTGAGAGGTGGACGTCTCTGTCCATCCCACGGCTCGGCGGATGGCTGAGGTGTCCATGACCGGCACGTTCGCGGCCATGTCCAGCCACCCGGGATCGGTCGGCTGCAGGCGGGCGGCATAGGTCAGCGCCGCAGCCGCGCGGAACACCGTCATCGGCAGCTCGAGGTACCGTTTGGCCCCCAGCAGCTGCCCCATGGTCTGCGCGTCGAGCACCGGCTCGGCAGCCACATTGAACGCACCGCCCACCTTCTGACGCACCACCTGCCAGTACGCCTCGGCCACATCGAACGCGGAGACTGCCTGGAACCGCAGCCCACGCGGGAACGGCAGCACCGGCACCCGCAGTCCATCCACCAGCCCTGGTGGCACCAGATCACCCAGGAAGTAGTCCTTGATCTCCGGCGCCGCTCCGGCCTGGAAGATCAGCCCCGGGCGCAGGCGAGTGACCAGCATGTCCGGGTTCTCCCGTTCCAGCTGATCCAGCAGGTCCTCCACCTCGGCCTTCTGAGCCGCGTAGTGGGAGGTCGGCGTTCCGGTCGTCGGGTGCGCCTCTGACACAGCCCTGTCCTTCGGGCCTGGCCCGTACGCCCCCACGGAGGAGGCGTAGACCAGGTGCGGCACGCCGGCGGACACTGCGGCCTGGAACACCCGCTCGTTCCCGCGCACGTTCACCGCGCGCAGATGCTCGCGGTCCCGGTTGGGTCGGATGACCCACACCAGGTCGATCACCGCGTCGGCACCGCGCATGACCTCCTCGAGCTCCGGCCCGGCGGACTCATCGGACACGTCGATCCGGTGCCACTCCACGTCCTCGTACGGCGGCCCACCACGGTCCGGGCCTTTGCGGGAGATGCCCACAATGGAGTCCACCTCAGCGGCGGTCTGCAGCCTGTACAACAGGGCCGTGCCCACGTTCCCGGTCGCCCCGACCACCACCACGCGCATCCCGGTGCTGCCGGTCAGGTCGGTCATGGCTTGAGCACCACCTTGATGCAGCCGTCCTGCTTCTTCTGGAACAGCTCGTACATGCGCGGGGCCTCATTCAATGGCACCTGGTGGGTGGCGAGGTCCAGCACGCCCAGCGGGTCGGAGGGGTCGTCCACCAGCGGCATCAGGTCGTCGATCCAGTGCTTGACGTTGCACTGGCCGCCGCGCAGGGAGATCTGCTTGTCGAAGATGGTCATCATCGGCATCGGGTCGGCCATGCCGCCGTAGACGCCGCTCATGGAGACGGTGCCGCCGCGGCGCACCGCGTCGATCGAGGTGTGCAGTGCGGCGAGCTTGTCCACGCCAGCGTTCTTCATGGCGAGGCGCCCCACGGCATCTGGCAACATCCCGACGGCGGCATGCGCAGCCCCAGCCACCGGCGAGCCATGGGCTTCCATGCCCACGGCGTCGACCACCCCGTCCACGCCGCGCCCACCCGTGGCCTCCCGCAGGTTCTCGGCCACGTGCTTGCCGATCAGGCCGTCGGCATCCAGCACGGTGACTCCGTGGCGCTCGGCCATGGCCCGGCGCTCCGGGACCGAGTCCACGCCGAACACCTGGTACCCCAGGTGGACTCCGATCCTCGCGGCGAACTGGCCCACGGGGCCCAGTCCCATCACGGCGAGGGAGCCGCCCTCGGGGACTTCAGCGAACTTCACGCCCTGCCAGGCGGTGGGCAGGATGTCCGAGAGGTAGAGCCACTGCTCGTCCGGGCCGGTGTGGGGGATCTTGATGGGGCCGTAGTCGGCGTGGGGGACGCGCAGGTACTCGGCCTGCCCGCCGGGGACGGAGCCGTAGAGCCGGGAGTAGCCCAGCAGTGCGGCACCGGAGCCCTGCTCGCGGACCTGGGTGGTCTCACACTGGGACTGCAGACCGCGTTGGCACATCCAGCAGTGTCCGCAGGAGATGTTGAACGGGATGACCACGCGGTCGCCGGGCTTGATGTGGGTGACCTCGGAGCCCACCTCCTCCACGATCCCCATGGGCTCGTGCCCGATCACATCACCGGCATCCATGAACGGCCCGAGGACCTCATAGAGGTGCAGGTCCGAGCCGCAGATGGCGGTGGACGTGATCCTGATGATCGCATCGGTGGGCTCCTGGATTCGAGGATCCGGGACCTGCTCCACGCTGACGTTGCGCTTGCCCTGCCAGGTGAGTGCCTTCATGGCGTACCTCCGCTCCGTGCGCACCGGGTGGGGTGTTGGCGGTGGCCGGACCTGCCGGCACTTCTGGCGCGCACTATAGGACTGACGCTAGAAGCGAGGGAGGGGGCTTGTGAAGTGGGAGGGACGAATCAGAGTCGCCAGCTGAGCTGCTCCAGCCATGGCGGCAGCATGTCATCGCAACCTGGGGTGAGGGCCGCCTTGCCGAGAGCTCCACTCTGATACCAGAAGGCATTCCACGCTGCACGGCCTCCCTGAGAAGCAGTGCCGTCAGGCGCGGCGAGGTAGGCCGATTCCTCAGACCAGCAACGGTCCACCAGGATCCGGGCACGGCTGATGTGCTCGGGGTAGGCGAGCAGGTCCACGGACTCCCAGCCGTGTTCGGCCCCGAGTTGCCGGGGGACCATGGCCTCGCCCTGCGTGGTGACGGAGTCCGGGCGGAAGCGCAGCAGATGCTCCGGCTCCTGCGGAACCCAGCCGAGCCGTTCCAGCTCTGCCACGACCTGCGGCCGGCAGGTGCCCGGGGTGGGGGAGCGGCGGTCCTGGTCGGAGACCACCAGCACGTGTGCCGGCCCGTGGCCCATCAACCGGGCCGCTTCGGCGAGCTTGGTGTCAGCGGGGCCCAGCACCACCAGTGCATCGGAGTCCGCGCGAGGTGAGTCCACGGCGGGGAGAAGACCGCGCGGACCAGACCTATGGCGGTCACGCTCGTTAGCAGCAACGCGAGCAGGGCACATCCCAGCCCCACGCGGACACCTGCACGACGACGGCCCATGCCTCGATTCTCCACCAGGGCAGGTCCGGAAGTCCTGAGATTCTGGGGTCGGTCGCAACCAGTACCAGTGACCGAGGCAGGTGGCCGGTGAGGCGCTTCTCACCGGTGCTGCGTGCGAAGGTGCCGGGAGGGCCGATGGGCAGCGGATATGATGTCCCTCATGTGTGGAATCGTCGGCTATGTTGGCCTGCCCTCTCAGCTCAAGGAGCATTCGGCTCTGGATGTCCTGATGGAGGGCCTGAAGCGTCTGGAATATCGCGGCTATGACTCGGCCGGCATCGCCGTCGTCGCCGACGGTGAGGTCCAGCACCGCAAGAAGGCCGGAAAGCTGGCCAATCTCTCCGCCGAGCTCGAGCAGCACCCGGTGGACGCCGCCTCCGTCGGCATCGGCCACACCCGCTGGGCCACCCACGGCGGTCCCACCGACGTCAATGCCCACCCCCACCTGGCCGATGACGACCAGCTCTCGCTGATCCACAACGGCATCATCGAGAACTACGCCAGCCTCAAGCAGGAGTTGCTGGCTGATGGTGTGACCTTCCGGTCAGAGACCGACACCGAGGTCGCTGCGGCCCTGCTGGCGAAGATCTACCGCACCACCGGCAACCAGGACATGACCCGTTCCATGCAGCTGGCCTCTCAGCGTCTGGAGGGTGCGTTCACGCTCCTGGCAGTCCACGCCGATCACCCGGGCATGGTGGTGGCATCGCGCCGCAATTCGCCGCTGGTCGTGGGACTGGGTGAGGGCGAGAACTTCCTGGGTTCGGATGTCTCCGGCTTCATCGACTTCACCAAGGAGGCCATCGAGCTGGCCCAGGACCAGGTGGTCACCATCACCCCGGAATCGGTGGAGATCACCGACTTCCACGGCAACCCTGCCGAGGGCAAGCGCTTCACGGTGGACTGGGACGCCTCCGCCGCCGAAAAAGACGGCTATGAGACCTTCATGGAGAAGGAGATCAACGACCAGCCGCACGCCGTGGCCGATACCCTCCTGGGCCGCACGGACACCTCTGGTCAGCTGATCCTGGACGAGTTGCGCATCGACCCCGACGAGCTGAAGTCGATCACCAAGATCATCGTCCTGGCCTGCGGCACCTCCGCCTACGCCGGCATGGTGGCCAAGTACGCCATCGAGCACTGGTGCCGCATCCCGGTGGAGGTCGAGCTCTCCCACGAGTTCCGCTACCGGGACCCGATCATCGATCCTCACACGCTGGTGGTCTCTATCTCCCAGTCCGGTGAGACCATGGACACGCTCATGGCGGTCCGGTACGCCAAGGAACAGGGTGCACGCACCGTGTCCATCTGCAACACGAACGGCTCCACGATTCCTCGCGAGTCCGATGCAGTGCTGTACACCCACGCCGGTCCGGAGATCGCAGTGGCCTCGACCAAGGCCTTCCTGGCCCAGATCACGGCTGCCTACCTGCTGGGCCTCTACCTGGCGCAGCTGAACAAGAAGCTCTACAGCCAGGCCATCAAGGACATCCTTGCTCAGCTGGCGGAGATCCCGGCGAAGATCCAGACGATCCTCGACCAGGCCGATCAGGTGAAGGAGTTGGCCCGTTTTATGAAGGACACCACTTCGGTGCTTTTCCTGGGACGAAACGTTGGTTATCCCGTGGCTCTGGAGGGTGCACTCAAGCTCAAGGAGCTGGCCTACATTCACGCGGAAGGATTCGCCGCCGGCGAGCTCAAGCACGGCCCGATCGCTCTGATCGACGAGGGCCAGCCGGTGTTCGTGGTGGTCCCCTCTCCGCTGGACCGTCACTCCCTCCACGCCAAGGTAGTCTCCAACATCCAGGAGGTCCGCGCCCGTGGGGCCAAGACCATCGTGGTGGCAGAGGAGGGCGACGAGGACGTCCAGCAGTACGCAGAACAGACGTTCTACGTGCCGGAGACGCTGCCCATGCTGATGCCGCTTCTCACCACGGTTCCGCTACAGATCTTCGCGCTGGAGCTCGCTTCTGCGAAGGGTTATGACGTGGACCAGCCGCGCAATCTTGCCAAGTCAGTGACGGTCGAGTAATCACCGCTTCAGCGTAGTTAGTTGCTGTTCACCTGGGATTTGGTAGGCGACTAACCTTGGAATAACCTGAGAGTCGTTGCGTCACCTCAGCAGGGGGCTATGGCTGGCGCAGGAGAACTGTTCGATTGAGGGGCTCTCGAACAGCCGAATGCGCTAGAAGGAGTCGCCCAGGTGAACCACCGGACCCGTACAACGACCGCCCGCTTGGTCTTCTGGGGCCTGGACGCGCTGTCCTGGCTGGTGGCCGTGGTGCTGGCCGTCTGGCTGCGCTTCGAGTTTGACGTCCCCGGCTCGTCGTGGTTGGGGACCCTGGGATTCGCAGCCCTGGCCGTGGTGCTCCAGAGCGGGATCGGGTACCTGATCGGCCTTTATCGCGGTCGCCATGTGTACGGGACCTTCGAAGAGGTCAAGACTGTCACGCTCGTTGCCTTGATCGTCGGCCTGGTGACCTCACTGCTGGGGCTGATCTGGGGGCCCGAATGGGATGTCCCGCGCAGCCTGTTCCTGATCGCCACGCCCGTGGCCCTGGTCGGCATGCTGGCCGCCCGGTACCTCTTCCGACTCTCACGTGAGCGGAGAATGACCCCAGGGGGTGGAGCCAAGCCCACGATCGTCTACGGGGCCGGATACCTCGGCGAGACCATGATCCGCAGGATGAAGACCGACCCTCAGTCACCGTTCCGCGCGGTGGCTCTCTTGGACGACGACCCGCACCTGTCCAACCTCGAGATCCGCGGGACCCGCGTGATGGGTGGTTTCGAGGATCTGCGGACCGTCGCGGAGCAGACCGGGGCCACCGACTTGGTCATCGCCATCGGCTGGGCTGACTCAGATCTCGTCCGGCGCATCACGGATGCAGCCACGGAGGCCGGGTTGTCCGTCAGCGTCCTGCCTCTGCTGGAAGAGGTCATGCAGGGCAAGACCAAACTGACCGACCTGCGTCAGATCTCGATCGAAGACCTCATCGGCCGCCACCCGGTGGACACCGAGGTGGAGTCCATCGCCCACTACATCGCCGGCAAACGCGTGCTGGTCACGGGTGCTGGGGGGTCCATCGGGTCTGAGCTGTGCAGGCAGGTCCTGAAACATGCTCCCGCGGAGCTGATCATGGTGGACCGCGACGAGACAGGTCTGCAGCTGGCCCAGCTGGAGACTGTGGGCCACGGCCTGCTGCACACCAAGGATGTGGTCTTGGCGGACATCCGCGAGCCCGAGACCATGAAGCGGGTCTTCCGGGAGCGGCGGCCCCAGGTGGTGTACCACGCGGCCGCGTTGAAGCACCTGCCGATGCTGGAGCAGTACCCGGAAGAGGCATGGAAGACCAACGTCCTGGGTACGCTGAACGTTCTGGAGGCGGCCCGCGATGTGGACGTGGAGACGTTCATCAACATCAGCACGGACAAGGCAGCCAACCCCACCAGTGTGCTGGGCCATTCCAAGCGCGTGGCGGAGAAGCTCACGGCCTGGATGGGCGAAGAGACCGGGAGGCCGTACCTGTCGGTGCGCTTCGGAAACGTCATCGGGAGCCGGGGCTCCATGCTGCCGACGTTCCGGTCCCTGATCGAGAAGGGCGGGCCGCTGACGGTCACCCATCCGGACATCACCCGCTACTTCATGACGATCCCTGAAGCCTGCCAGCTCGTTCTCCAGGCCGGAGCCATCGGTTCCGCCGGTGAAGTCCTGATCCTGGACATGGGTGAGCCTGTGCGGATCATGGACATCGCCGAGCGGATGATCGAGATGTCGGGGAAGGACATCGACATCGTCTTCACGGGGTTGCGGGAAGGCGAGAAGATGCACGAAGAGCTGGTCGGCCTGGGCGAGGGAGACGAACGTCCCTACCACCCGAAGGTTTCCCACGCCATGGTGCAGACGCTCTCACCGGACATGATGGACAAGAAGGTATGGCTAGAGCGTTGTGGCAAGTCGGACGTTGAAGAGGGGGTTGTCCATGAGCGGTGACCGGGTGTTGATGTCCACGCCGGATGTGGGTCAGGTGGAGGAGGACTACGTTGTAGCAGCGATGCGTTCTGGATGGATCGCCCCGCTCGGTCCAGACGTAGACGCATTCGAGCAGGAGATGAGTGCCCGCATCGGCGTGCAGCATGCCGTGGCACTCTCGTCGGGCACCGCGGCATTGCACCTGGGGCTCCTCGGCTTGGGAGTTGGACCCGGGGACATTGTTGTGACATCGACTATGACGTTCGCTGCGACAGCGAATGCCGTGATGTACACAGGTGCCACACCGTACTTTATTGACTGTGATCCTGAGACCGGCAATATGGATCCAGGGCTTCTCAGGAGCGGTCTTGTGGAGCTCAAAGCCGCGGGGACCCCGGCCAAGGTGGTATTGCCAGTCGACTTGCTGGGCAAGGCAGTTGACTACACCACAATTTCGCAGATCTGTGCTGAGTTTGAGACCACCTTGCTGTGCGATGCTGCCGAATCCCTCGGGGCGACGCATGGAGGCCAGGCCGCCGGTTCCTTCGGGGTTGCCTCCGCGTTCTCATTCAATGGCAACAAGATCATGACCACCTCTGGTGGCGGCATGCTGCTGACGGACGACAGAGCCATGGCAGACAACGCCCGATACCTGGCTACGCAAGCCCGTCAGCCTGTGGTGCACTACGAACATGTTGATGTCGGTTACAACTACCGATTGAGCAACCTCCTCGCCGCGCTGGGCAGGGCGCAGCTGACACGACTGGACGAGATGATCGCCCAGCGTCGCCAGTGGCGTGACGAGTATCGCCAGTTCTTCCGGCAGGTTCCAGGAATCGAGATCTTCGGCGGCGAGGATGCGGAAGACAACTGCTGGCTGACCTCAATCGTTGTCGATCCTGATCTGGCACCTATGACTGCCGAGAAGCTTCGCGAGCAGTTGAACGTCGCAAATATCGAAACTCGCCCACTTTGGAAGCCGATGCACCTTCAGCCCATATTCGAAGGCAAGCCAGCACTCGTCAATGGAAGTTCGGAAATGCTCTTCGACCGAGGTCTGACCCTTCCTAGTGGTTCAGCCATGTCTCGGGATTCCATGAACCGGGTTCTTGCCGCCTTGTCAGACGCACTGGGCGTGCGCTGATGGATTACAAAGTGATCAAGCGGAGCCTCGATATCATCGGCGCGGGTGCGTTGCTCGTTATTGCGGCACCGGTGATGGGAGTGACAGCCGTCCTCGTGTCGCGGCA
This sequence comes from Micrococcus sp. IITD107, assembly GCF_041927415.1. NCBI lineage: Bacteria > Bacillati > Actinomycetota > Actinomycetes > Micrococcales > Micrococcaceae > Micrococcus > Micrococcus sp. IITD107. The sequence goes on from NZ_JBHFFN010000002.1 coordinate 294,399, forward strand.
CCACGGTCGGCCTGTGCTCTTCACTCAGGACCGTCCCGGAATGGGCGGGCGAGTATTCAAGCTATACAAGTTCCGAAGCATGCGAGAGGTCGATGAAGCTGCAGGCCTCATCACTGACGAGCAACGCCTGACCCCGTTCGGTAGGACCCTGAGGTCAACAAGTCTTGATGAACTTCCATCCCTGATAAATGTCCTTAAAGGCGATATGAGCTTCGTGGGGCCCCGCCCCCTTCTGGTTCGCTACTTGGACCGGTATTCGCCTCGCCAAGCTCGTCGCCACGAGATTCGACCAGGAATCACAGGTCTTGCGCAGGTCAGTGGACGAAACGCCCTCAGGTGGGAGGATCGCTTCGAACTGGACGTGCAGTATGTCGACAGACTGAGTTTGAAACTGGACTTGGCGATTCTTTGGAAGACGGTCTCCGCTGTCATCCGAAGGTCGGGCATCAGCGCTGAGGGGCAGGCCACCATGTCGGAGTTCATGGGTAGTGATTTACCCTCACGTGACGGGTTGACGCCATGAGAGACCTGACCCGAAGGTCTTCCCCCCAGGATCTCGTGATAGTTGGCAGTGGAGGCTTCGGTCGCGAAGTCGCCGATGTAGTCAGGGACATTAATGCATCAGGTGAGGTGCCGACATGGAATCTCCTGGGATACCTTGACGATGCTCCTTCCAGTGCCAACGTTGAGCGTGTACATAGACAAGGACTAGAGATCCTCGGTGCTGTCGAACCACATGTGTGGCCCACTAACCCGCACTTTGTAGTGGGAATCAATGACGCTCGGGTCCGAAGGAGGATTGCCGACCGTCTCGAATGGGCGGGGTGGTCGCCGGCTACTTTGATCCATCCGACAGCCAGTATCGGCTCTGACTGTCGGATTGGCGCTGGGACAATCATGTGCCCAGGTTCACGCATCACCACCAATGTCCAGTTGGGGCGTCATGTGCATCTCAATCCGAACTGCACGGTCGGCCACGACACAACTTTGTGCGACTTTGTGTCTGTCAATCCTCAAGCCGCGATATCGGGAAATGTACTGCTTGAGAGCGGCGTCGTAGTTGGCGCTGCGGCATTTATTCTCCAAGGACTTGTAGCCGGAGCAGATTGTACGATTGGCGCCTCATCTTGCGTGACGAAGTCAGTGCCCGCGGACGCTGTCGTTAAGGGCGTGCCCGCCAGATGAGTATCCAAAAGACGAATGAGTGTGCTAAAGAGTCTGGGAGTTCTAAAAAGTTGAAGACTGTCTGGGTTGTGAATCACTATGCACCATTCCTTTCTAAAGAAGGAATGTCTGGACTGCATGTGGAGATTGCCAGAGAGCTTAGAGAGTCCGAAATACAAGTTCACGTAATTGGCGCGAGCACCTCTCACCCAGCCGGACGGCAGTACGCAGTCAATGGTGACCTGATGCCGGTGATGTGGGAAGGGACTCGGTCGTATTGGGTACATGCAAGGGAGTACCTCGGAAATGGACCCGATCGGCTGCTCAATATGTTCGACTTCGGCCGGAAATTTAGAGATCCGAAGTTTCTCAGGAAGTTGCCGAAGCCAGATATAATTGTTGGTAGGGTCATTAACCCTTTGGCTGCCTTTTTTTGCGCTCGCCTGGCACGAGGGATTGGTGTCCCTTTTGTTCTTGAGATTGCCGACATATGGCCAGAAACTTTTATCCAACTGGGGAAGATCCGAAGATGGGGCCCGCCGTCTGTTATTCTCGGCTCCTTAGAGCGGTGGCTGATCTCCCAGGCCGATGCCGTCATGTCTCCGCTCCCCGGGCTCGATAGGTACCTGGCAGATTCAGGGTTTCAAGACAAGCCTTTCTATTGGGTACCAAACGGCGTTTCAGATGACCAGGATGTAGTACCGACCTATGATAAAAATCCTAATGATCCATTTACTGTCATGTACTTTGGGTCCATGGGGAATGCTAATGCGGTTGATACAATTCTCAAGGCGTATGCAATATTTGTCGCTCAATCTGAGACAGAAACGAGACTTGAGCTTGTTGGTAGCGGGCCACTCTCGTCGAAACTTAAAGACTTGGCGGGCGAGCTTGGCATAAGTAGCACCACTGTGTTTACGGACCGTATCCCTAGGGCCGAACTGGTTGCTTTCGCACAGCGTGCAGACGTTCTGGTGGCAAATATGAGAGCGCTCGATCTGTACAAGTACGGTATCGCACTCAATAAGCTATTTGATTATCTTCTCTGCTCAAAGCCGGTTGTTTTCGGGGCTTCCGCGTTGAATAACTTGGTGGAGGATGCTCTTGCGGGTATTACTGTGCCTGGGGACAACGTGGACGAACTTGCTCTTGCTATGAAGCGAATGCAACAGCTGCCTGCAAGCCAACGACAAAAGATGGGAGAAAGCGGACGTACGCACGTCTTGCGGAACTACACATATAGAAACTCCGCGCAACGATTCCACCAGATGATCGACGATCTCACTGATTTGGATTAGATCCTATTGGAGGAGTGTGCTAGGGCGATAACTCCAGCATTCGCCTGCCCAGGGGAGGCTTGCGTGCTGCTTAGATGTAAGAGGTCATGACGTTGTTGACACGTACCGGGGCCAGCGAGGCCGGCGGGGCGTCCCCGCAGGAGGTATGAGGCCGATGGTAGTTGTAGTGGTTCACCCACACCGCCAACGCCTCACGCCGCTGGTTCTCTGAGGTGTATGGGCGGGCGTAGAGGACCTCATCGACCATCAGCCGGTTGTACCTCTCCACCTTCCCGTTATGGCGCGGGGTGTACGGGCGGATCCGGTGGTGCCGACCCCCGAGCGAGACCACCTTCTGAGTGAACTCCGCGGCCCGGTAGTTGCTCCCGTTGTCAGTGACCACCCGGTCCACGGTGATGCCGTGGGCGGCGAAGAACGCCCTCGCCCGGCAGAAGAATCCGATCGTGGTCACCGCCTTCTCGTCCTCCAACGCCTCGGTGTACGCCAGGCGGGTGTGCCCGTCGATCGCTGAGTGCAGGTAGGTGTAGCCGACCCGCCGGCCAGACCCGCGCTTGGAAGCACGGCCGGCTTCGCTGTCACGTCCGTGGGCACGCCAGCCTCCCCCCTCGGGGATGCGCCCGATTTTCTTCACGTCCAGGTGCACCATGTGCCCCGGCGCCCGGGCGGTGATCTTCTGCGGTCGTTGGCGCAGGTTTTCAGGCTCATCACAATCCTGGGTGTAGACGGGGCCTGAATCCTCCGGACTCCAGCAACGACCGGGCGATGTAGTTGGTGAGGTTCCGGAATCCCAGGGCGGAGCCGCGAAGGTGCTCGAGCCGGCCATTGATCGCCTCTGTGGGGCCGTTGGAGGTGCCGGGTCGGTCGAAGTAGGCCAGGATGTCCGCGGCCCGCTTCTTCAACGTCCTGCCCAATGCCGCCAGCTCGGTGAGCGTCTTCGGCACGGCCCGGCCCAGCTTTGTGATCAGCTTCTGCATCATCGTCCTGCTCTTGGCCCTGTCTGGCTCGCGGTAGGCGGCGACCAGATGCTGGTAGAACGCCCAGGTGGCCTCAACCTCGACGTGCTCATCAGGCTCGAAGACGTCCTGGATGCGGCAGTACTGCTTCTCGGTGAGCAGGTCAGCCCCGGTCAGTAACGTTCTTCTCGCCTTGTAGAGCGGATCGTCCTTACGGCCGCGGTGGCCGTGGACCTGCTGCTGGACTCGCCGTCGACACTTCTCCACGGCATCTCCTGCCAGGCGGACTACGTGGAACGGGTCCATCACCGCGGTGGCCCCGGGCAGCTCCTCCTCCGTGGCGGTCTTGAACCCGGTGAACCCGTCCATCGCCACCACCTCGATCCCGTCCCGCCAGGATTACCGGCGCTTGGCCAGCCAAGCTTTGAAGGCCTGCTTGGAGCGGCCCTCGACCATGTCCAGCAACCTCGCCGGGCCGTTGCCGGCCTGCAACGGGGTCAGGTCGATGATCACGGTGACGAACTTGTCCCCGCGCCGGGTGTGGCGCCAGACGTGTTCGTCCACGCCGATCGCGGTGACCCCGTCGAACCGGGCCGGGTCGTCGATGAGCAGCCGCTGGCCCTCGGCGAGCACGGCGTCGTTGGCGGTGTTCCACCGCACGTCCAGCGCCTCGGCGACCCGGGCCACGGTCAGGTGCTGGACCACCAGCGCCTCCAGGGCCCAGCGCAGGGCACGCCGGAAGAGCTTGGCCTTGGGCTCGGCCGCCTTCGTGGTGTCCTGGCGCCAGACGTGGGCGCAGTCCGCGCACCGGTACCGGCGCACCGTGATCCGCAGCGTGGTAGGCCGCCAGCCCAGCGGCTCGTGCGCCAGTTGCCGGATCACCGTGCCGCGCGCGGTGCCCTGGGATCCGCAGCGATGACACCAGTCATCCGGATCCACGACCCGGCAGGCCAGCACTGCCCGCCCGGGCTCCACCCGTTGCCCGGTGGCTTGAAGGCCGAGTTCGTCCAGACGGCAGAACTTGGTCAGGTCACAGTCGTCGAAGGTAGCGTTGGACACGTCGAGGTCTTTCAGATGGCTGGCGTAGGAACCTCCATCATGGGAAGGCCTCGACCTATATCCAGCTATCGACGCGCCACTTCCCCGAGCCCCCGTCTACACCCCCGTTTGTGATGAGCCATCAAACCTGGGGCGGTTCAGCCCGACCGGCTCAGCCCAATATGTGACGCCGCCAGCGGCAAACGGAAACATTGGTGAACGTTACTGTTCAGTTTGAAACTTTCGGTTCGATGCCGCCCAGTAACACGTCGCGGCAATTAGGCAGCCCAGGTTGCCAGCAAGAACGGAGAGTGCGGCCCCAAGAGCACCGAATAGCGGTATCAGCAAGAAGCAGGCGCACACCGAGATGGACAGGCCTGTGATCTCCGAGATACTGACACGACCTGCTTGCCCGAGGGCAATCATCATCCCCTGCTGAACTCGGGTGAGGCTGTATATCACGGCTGATGCTACGAGAACCGGCAGTAGACTTTTTGCCGGCTCATATGCCGTGCCTAGAAATTTGTCAATACTGATCCAAACAACTCCTGAGACAATTAATCCGAAAACCATTGTGACAATGAATGCCACCCCCATCGGCGCAAGTACGCGGCGAAGATGTCGGTCCTTGGAACTAGCCCACGCTTCGAGCTTCGTATCGCTCCATTGCTGAATAGGCCACGCTGAAAAGGAGACAGCCGTCGCAGCCATAACATAGATGCCCAAAGCTGCAGGCGAAGCGAGTAACGGAAGTAGGAACCTATCGGCCCTCTGCATAGAGACGCTTCCGAGTGACGCTGGGAGAAGTCGAAGCCCCTGATCTCGGCTTGTCCGGTATGAACTACTGCCTCTGAATATTCGATACGCAGACCAGTTCGTCTTCGGCAGTGTGATGATGGTCGCGATGAGGGTTGACCCAACGTAAAGGAGTACCCACAAAGTCAGGTCGTTCACTCCGGCAACCGATAGACATACACCGCCGAAAACTAGCAGGATTTGGCAACCGAGCGCGGTCAGAACGTAGGTCCACCACGTGGTGCTAGCGATAGATCCGGAGCGGAGAACGAGAAGATGCAAGTTCCCAATAACGAACACGGCGCCTAGACCGACTAAATCCCAGTTTGCTACGCCGTTCATCCAAAGGATGCCCGCAAGAATCAACAGAATCATTGAGCACATGACAAGACCAGGGGCGGCGAGTCGCTGCAATTCCCCGAGCGCTGAGCGAATCGGCTTACCTGCGGTGGCGATGTATGGCTTTTCGGCTCCAAGCATTGAAAGTACAGTTAGGAGATACCCAATCTGCAAAAACAGGGCTAGTATGCCTCGATCAGCCGGGTCCAAAGAAGCTGATGATAGAAGATTCAAAAGAAAAGCTGCTCCGGCGGTAACCAATTGGGTCAAGACCAGCCACGTCGTCACAGAAGAGAGCAGGCCTTTGGCGCGAGACCGCATGCTGGGGAGATTCATAGGCCGCACTCTAGTCTCTTCCCGATTGATCGACTTCTGAAAAAATAGTAGCAAGGACTGTTGAGTAGCGAGTCCGTCTCAGTTGCTGTCAAGCTACAAACCTTCGCATCATCTTCTAAAGGGCTCAAAGCTGGTGAGTAGCGGTTCGTCAACAGATTTGATTCTGCAACAGCCTCCATGAGGCTATACTTGTTCTCCGAGGTTGCATCGCTACACACGCAGTCCGACGACCTGGCTGGGGTTTGCTGTGTATGAATGCTCCACCCGGTCTAGGGCTATGAAGGTAGAGCGGTCTAAGGCTATGAAGGTAGAGATCGTTCACCCTTCCAAGCCTGCGGTCGCGATCAAGACAGGTAGGTTCACCTGAAACACGTTACAGCCGCTCACTCGCACCAACGTTCTGGTGAGCATAAGGGGCTCCGAAATGCTCGGTGGGTGCTTCTCTACCTCTATGTAAGTCTTCTCGCCGGTAGATTCTCAATATCTCGCCTGAACGAAGGTGGAGATTCGAGCTCGTTTGATCTAAGGTATCTGCTGGCTTCCGGTGGGGTCCTACTGGTTTTCGCTTTGTCTGCTGATTCCAACTTAGTCGCTGCCCGCCGCTCGAGAATGATTGGCTGGGCCGGGTTCGCGCTTTGGTCTGCTTGGATGGCGCTATCTGCCATGTGGGCGCCATCCGGGGCCGACGTAGTGTCGGGCATCCAGGATATATTCTTTCTTTTAGTGCTTGTATCCTTGGCATGGTTCGTAGCAACCTATCTCGACTTGGATTTCCTAGACAGCATCTGGACGTGGGCTGTAGTCACAGGTTTGATCTACTTCATCTTGGCAATTGCTTCTGGACCTGACTTGCAGGGTAGGTACTCGGCACCCGGTGGTGGTCCTAATACATTCGTCCGAATAATGATTATAGCGTCCATCGCGGCCCTTTACTTGGCAGTTGTTAAGAATGTCAATTTAGTACTCCTAACTTTGCCGGTATTCAGTATTGGTGCCATCCTGTCTGGTTCACGTGGAGGCATTCTCGCTGCCGCAATAATTGCAGTCGTCCTTGTGCCGATTGCTGCCGTAAAGTTGGGTCCGGCGAAGATTGCCGCCGCAGGGGGTATTCTTGGATTTGCTTTGATTCTCGCAAGCCGCTGGCGAGACGGCTATATAATTGATTTTGTTCAAGAGAGATTCATCCGACAAACTCTAATCGAGAAGTATGCTTCCGGACGTGACGTCATCACTGAGCAGGCCTGGGGGATGTTTCAGTCGAGCCCCTGGTTTGGGGTTGGGCTTGATGGGTTTAGCGCGCTTCAGGTTGGTAGTCACGATTATGGTTACGCTCACAACCTGGTTCTATCTACCCTGGCCGAGGGGGGGATCGTAGGCGGGCTGCTGCTGCTTGTTGCGGTGGGCAGTCTTGTGGGTGCATCGATACGGTCGGCATCTGTGTCCCAGAGTGCGCTGTTCTTGCTGCTGGCGGGCGTGTTTTATTTTACTACTTCATTCTTTTCCGGCGACTATTATGATTCCAGATTTATCTGGTTCTTTTTTGGGTTGGCAACTCTTTCGATCCATCACGACAGCTCTGAGCGTATGGGTGATTCGGAGGAGTTGAGCGAAGCCTCTCTACTGAGGTGAATGTCAGTCCGGCTAGAATCCAGAAATACGGTACGGAATCGGGCACTGCAGAGGTTCTTCTGGGTCCGTTCGTATGTCCTGTGACGTACCAGTAGTATCGGATTGGCCCGATAGGGGGTCGCAAATCGCCGAACTGAAGTAGGGGCTGAAATTGAGAATCGCAGTCGTCGCTCTGGGGAAAATCGGACTGCCCTTGGCAGTCCAGTTCGCATCCAAGGGACACCAGGTTGTAGGCGTGGACGTCAATGGAGCCGTCGTTGACTCGGTCAATGCCGGTAACGAACCCTTTCCCGGCGAGGCCCATCTGCTGGAGAAGCTGGCAGAGTGTGTCGATGCTGACCGTCTGAGTGCAACCACGGACTATGGGGAAGCGATTCCAGAGGCCGACGCGGTGGTACTGGTTGTTCCACTCTTTGTGGATGACGACGCCAGACCTGACTTTGGGTGGATGGACTCCGCTACACGAGAGCTCGCCCGCCACCTGACGCCCAACACCCTTGTCAGCTACGAGACGACTTTGCCAGTTGGCACAACCCGAACCCGCTGGAAGCCAATGCTGGAGGAAGGATCAGGTCTCAAAGAGGGGTCTGATTTCCACTTGGTGTTCTCTCCGGAGCGTGTCCTTACCGGCCGCGTGTTCGAAGACCTGCGGAAGTACCCCAAGCTCATTGGCGGGCTGAGCGCAGAAGGAGCTCGACTGGCTAAAGAGTTCTATGAGGCCGTTCTCGATTTCGACGCCCGCCCCGACTTGCAGCGCCCCAATGGTGTTTGGGACCTTGGCAGTGCTGAGGCTTCCGAGATGGCCAAACTGGCCGAGACGACCTATCGCGACGTGAACATCGGCCTAGCGAATGAGTTCGCTCGGTTCGCCGGTGACAATGGCATCGATATCTATCAGGTGATCGAGGCCTCGAACTCCCAGCCGTACAGCCACATCCACCGGCCCGGGATCGCCGTCGGTGGCCACTGTATTCCGGTCTACCCCCGTCTCTACCTGTGGAATGACCCTCAGGCCGACATCGTACGAACTGCACGAGCAGTCAATGCCGACATGCCTACCTATGCAGTGGGAATGCTCGAAGGAGTCCATGGTGACCTGTCCGGGCAGCGAGTGGCCGTGCTTGGTGCTGCCTACCGTGGAGGAGTCAAGGAAACCGCCTTCTCCGGTGTCTTCGCGACCGTCGCCGCGCTGGCTGAGCGCGGTGCCCAGGTGAGCGTTCACGACCCCCTGTATGACGACGAAGAACTGTCGAAACTGGGGTTCACGCCCTATCACCTTGGTGAGTCGGTCGACGCGTCCATCATCCAGACAGACCATGCGGAGTACCGTGACCTGACTCCGGCGAATCTGCCTGGTGTTCGTTCCCTGGTGGATGGCCGAAATATCACCGACCCGTCCCGCTGGGAAGGCGTTCGGCGCCGAGTCATCGGTCTGCCCGAGTCTCAGGGCTGAGCGGAAATGAGTGCCATCAATTCGACATCCGACTTCATGGTCGCGCCAGGAGCTGACGTTGCAGACAGTGCGTCTATAGGGGCCGGGTCCAAGATCTGGCATCTGGCTCAAGTTCGGGAGTCAGCACAGATCGGTACCGGATGTGTGGTGGGCAGGGGCGCCTACGTGGGCATTGGCGTCCAGATGGGCGACAACTGCAAAGTTCAGAACTACGCGCTCGTCTATGAGCCTGCTCATCTGGGCGAGGGAGTGTTCGTTGGTCCTGCTGCGGTTCTGACCAACGACACCTATCCGCGGTCCATCAATGCAGACGGCTCGCTGAAGTCCGCTGACGACTGGGCGCCAGTGGGCGTACGCATCGGACAGGGTGCGTCTATCGGCGCGCGGGCTGTCTGCGTGGCACCCGTAACTATCGGGGCATGGGCCATGATCGCCGCTGGCACGGTAGTGACCAAAGACGTTCCAGACTACGCATTGATGGTCGGTGTGCCGGCTCGTCAGATCGGGTGGGTCGGGGAGTCTGGACGGCGGCTCGAACGGAGAGATGAGCTCTGGGAATGCCCAGTGTCGGGGAATCAGTATCAAGAGCACGACGGACGACTGACGAAGGTAGGACAAGACAGTGGCATTTGACGGACAGCTCATCCCGGTCGCAAAGCCGATCATTGGCGATGAAGAGCGCTCAGCGGTCGACAAGGTGCTCTCCATCGGCATGGTCGCTCAGGGGCCAGAAGTAGCGGCCTTCGAACAGGAGTTCAGTGAGATCCTTGCTCCCGGAACGCGGAGCATAGCCCTCAATTCTGGGACGTCAGCGCTCCACCTCGGACTCCTCGCAGCGGGGATCGGGCCCGGTGATGAGGTCATCGTGCCTGCTTTCACGTTCGCGGCCACGGCGAACTCTGTCGCTCTCACCGGTGCAACTCCGGTGTACGCGGACATCGACCCACGCACCTTCAATCTGGATCCGTCCAGTGCAGAATCTGTCATCACGGACAAGACCAAAGGCATCATACCCGTCCATCTCTATGGGCAGGCCGCCGATATGACCTCATTCCAGCGCATCGCGGACGAACACGGGTTGCTGCTCTTCGAGGATGCCGCGCAGGCGCATGCCTCCAGTTGGAATGGGAAACCTGTCGGCACCTTCGGTACCTTCGCGGCCTTCAGTCTCTATCCGACGAAGAACATGACCTCCGGTGAGGGTGGCATGGTCACCACCCAGAGCGATGATCTCGCTCGGTCTGTGCGCCTGTATCGCAATCAGGGTATGGAGCAGCAGTACCGGAACGAAGTCATCGGCTTCAACAACCGGATGACGGACATTCACGCGGCCATCGGCCGGGTGCAGCTGACCAAGGTCATGAGATGGACCAGTCAGCGACAGGGCAACGCCGCCGTGCTCAACGACGGACTCGCCGCGATCTCCCATGTCGATACCCCGCATGTGGCCGAGGGAGCTGGCCATGTCTACCACCAGTACACCATCCGGCTTCAGGGAGCGTCCGGTGCAGACCGTGACGAGTTCGTCCGCGCGCTGAAGGACGAGTACGGAGTGGGTTCCGGGGTCTACTACCCGGTGCCCGTCAACGAATTGGAATCGTTCCGTGTCGAAGCTGATCTCCCGGTCACCCGTGAGATCTCGACGCAGGTGGTTTCGCTCCCCGTTCATCCTTCTCTGCAGGCGGAGGACCTCGATCGGATCGTTGCTGCGGTCACGGCCGTAGCGGGAGCTGGAGCATGATCCGTCTGGGACTGGTCGGTCTGGGCATGATGGGACGGCACCATGCTCGTGTGGCACGGACCATCGAGGGAGTCGAACTCGTTGCGCTTGCTGATGCGTTCGGTGACAGCCATGGTGCCGCTGGCGGTTTGCCGGTCTACTCCAGTGTCGAGGAACTCATTGGTCATGGCATCGATGCTGCGGTCTGTGCAGTGCCGACGAGCATGCATGAGGAAGTAGGGATGAAGCTCGCCGAAGCTGGTATCCATGCCTTGGTGGAGAAGCCCATCGCGTCCACTTCTGAGGCTGGACGTCGGCTGGCAGAGGCTTTTTCATCTCGTCGGCTGGTCGGTGCAGTGGGCCATATCGAGCGCTTCAACCCCGCGCTTCAGGAGCTCAAGAGACGGTTGAATGCGGGCGAGCTAGGGAGGATCTACCAGATCGCCACCCGCCGCCAAGGACCTTTCCCCGATCGCATCACCGACGTGGGCGTGGCGTTGGACTTGGCCACGCACGACCTGGACCTGACCATGTGGATCGGGGACTCGACCTTTGAGCGGATCTCCTCTGAGAACGTCGTCGTTGCTCGGGACGGTCACGAGGACCTCGTATCTGTCACCGGCCGGTTGGAGAACGGGGTGGTCACCAATCATCTCGTCAACCGCCTCTCGCCCATGAAAGAACGGGTCACAGTTGTCACCGGAGAAGCTGGTGCATTCGTAGCGGACACCCTGACGGCTGATCTGACCTTCTTCGAGAACGGCAAGGTCAAGACGTCCTGGGACACGGTGGCGAACTTCAGGGGTGTCAGCGAAGGGAACATGACCCGGTTCGCCTTCACCAAACAGGAACCGCTCCGCTCAGAACACGAGGCTTTCAGGGACGCCATTCTGGGCACTCGCCATGATGTGGTGACGATGGAAGAAGGACTCCGAACCCTGGCGGCTGCAGAAGCCGTCATTGCTGCCAACTGATGTCACCAAACTCCCGCACTCTGAGATCAGCACCCGATACCGCTGACATGTTTGAGACGTGAGATAATCGGGGAGGCCAGAAGACCCGGCACTGCCAGCACACTGGTGGAGCCGGGTCTTCTCATTGAGTCTGTCCTTAGATGAGGAGAACCATGTTCGAGATGACGACCGGTATGCCCTATCCGTTGGGAGCCACCCCGGATGATGAGGGCACTAACTTCGCCATCTCCGTGGGCAAGGACGCTGAGAAGGTCGTGCTCTGTTTGATCGACGCCGAGGGCGCTGAGGAATGCCTCGAGCTCACGGAGCGGTCCGGGAACACCTGGCACGCGCACGTGGCGGGTGTGGGCGGAGGTCAGCTGTACGGGTACCGGATCCACGGACCCTGGGACCCGGCCCGCGGGCTGCGCTTCAACCCTGCCAAGATCTTGATCGACCCCTACGCCAAGGCGATCGAGGGCGACTTCAACTGGGGCCAGCACCAGTTCTCCTACAGCTTCGACAACCCGGACGAGATCGACTCCACCGACTCCCTGGGCCACACCATGGTGGGCGTGGTGATCGACGACGAGGACTTCGACTGGGGCGAGGACGAGCGTCCCAACATCCCCTTCAACGAGACCGTCATCTACGAGACCCACCTCAAGGGCCACACCCAGCTGCACCCGGACGTCCCCGAGGAGCAGCGCGGCACCTACGCCGGCATGGCCCACCCCAAGGTGCTCGAGCACTTCAACCGTCTCGGCGTGACCGCCGTGGAACTGATGCCGGTGCACCAGTTCACCAACGACTCCCACCTGCAGGACAAGGGCCTGTCCAACTACTGGGGTTACAACACCCTGGGCTACTTCGCCCCGCAGAACACCTACTCCGCCTCCGGGGACCGCGGCCAGCAGGTCCGCGAGTTCAAGGAGATGGTCAAGGCCATGCACGCCGCCGGCCTCGAGGTCATCCTCGACGTGGTCTACAACCACACCGCCGAGGGCAACCACATGGGCCCCACCCTGTCCTTCCGCGGGATCGACAACCCCGGGTACTACCACCTGGTGGAGGGCGACGAACGCCACTACATGGACTACACCGGGACCGGGAACTCCCTGGACCTGTCCAACCCCATGGTGCTGCAGATGGTCATGGACTCCCTGCGCTACTGGGTGGAAGAGATGCACGTGGACGGGTTCCGGTTCGACCTGGCCACCACCCTCACCCGCGCCGAGGGGGAGCAGGGCCCGGACATGCTCTCCAGCTTCTTCCAGGTCATCCGCCAGGACCCGGTGATCCGCCAGGTCAAGCTGATCGCCGAGCCCTGGGACGTGGGCTGGGCCGGATACCAGGTGGGCAACTTCCCGGGCCTGTGGAGCGAATGGAACGGCAAGTACCGGGATGTGGTCCGCGACTTCTGGCGCGGGGAGCCCGGCACCCTGGCCGAGTTCGCCACCCGCATCACCGGCTCCGCGGACCTCTACGAGGAGGACGGCCGCACCCCGCGCGCCTCGGTCAACTTCATCACCGCCCATGACGGCTTCACCCTCCGCGACCTCGTCTCCTACAACGAGAAGCACAACGAGGCCAACGGCGAGGACAGCAACGACGGCGAGAGCCACAACCGCTCCTGGAACTGCGGTGTTGAAGGCCCCACGGACGATCCCGAGGTCAACCGCCTGCGCGCCCAGCAGCAGCGAAACTTCCTGGCCACCCTGCTCTTCAGCCAGGGCGTGCCCATGATCAGCCATGGTGACGAGCTCGGCCGCACCCAACAGGGCAACAACAACGTCTACTGCCAGGACAACGAGCTCTCCTGGATCCACTGGGACCAGGCCGACGAGAAGCTGATCGAGTTCACCGCCAAGATGATCGGGCTGCGCCACCTGCACCCGGTGTTCCGCCGCCGCGACTACTTCGACGGCCGCCCCATGGCGCGCGAGGACAGCACGGACCTGCCGGACATCGTCTGGCTCGAGCCGGACGCCACGGCCAAGGACGAGTCCGACTGGGACTCCTACCACGCCAAGTCGATCGCGTTCTTCCTCAACGGCCATGACCTGCCGGCCTCCGGCAAACACGGAGCCTCCGACGACGACCACGACTTCTACATCCTGCTCAACGCTCACTGGGAACCGGTGGAGTACACCCTGCCCGGTGAGCCCTTCCCGTCCCAGTGGAACCTGGTGGTGGACACCGCCAGCGCCTCCAGCGACGTGCTGGCCTTCACCGCCGGGGACAAGGTCACCGTTCCCGGGCGCGGCATCGTGATCCTGCAGTCCACCGACCGCTGACACGCTGAGGCAGGGGAGCCGATCATGACCTGGATGGTGACCGGGGGAGCCGGATACATCGGATCCCACGTGGTCCATGCGTTCCTGGACGCAGGGATCCCCGTGGTGGTCCTGGACAACCTCTCCACCGGCCATCCGGAGTTCGTCCCCGAACAGGTGCCGTTCATCCAGGCCGACCTCAACGACACCGCCCAGGTGACCCAGGCCCTGCGTGAGCACCACGTGACCGGGATCGTCCACGTGGCCGGGTTCAAGTACGCCGGAGTCTCCGTCCAGCAGCCCCTGCAGACCTACCGGGACAATGTCTCCGGCACGCTCAGTGTTCTGCAGGCCTGCCGGAACGCCGGTGTGCAGAACGTGGTGTTCTCCTCCTCTGCCGCAACCTACGGCACCCCTGCCACGGACCTGGTCACCGAGGACACCGCCACCCGGCCGGAGTCCCCCTACGGGAAGTCCAAGCTGATCGGCGAATGGCTGCTGGCCGACGAGGCCCGGGCCACCGGACTGCGGCACACCTCCCTGCGCTACTTCAACGTGGTCGGCTCCGGGCACCAGCACCTGGTGGACACCAGCCCGCACAACCTCTTCCCGCTCGTGTTCGACGCACTGATCGAGGGCCGCGCCCCGAAGATCTTCGGCGAGGACTACCCCACCGAGGACGGCACCTGCGTGCGGGACTACATCCACGTGGCCGACCTGGCCGTCTCCCACGTGGCCGCCGCCCGGCGACTGGAGGCGGGGGAGGAGCTCGCTCCGATCTACAACCTCGGCTCGGGCAGCGGGACCTCCGTGCGTCAGATCATGGACGCCATGGCCGCCGTCACCGGACAGGACGTCCAGCCCGAGGTCCACCCGCGCCGCCCCGGCGATCCGCCCAGGATCGTGGCCGACGGCTCCCTGGCCGCCAGGGACATCGACTGGACGATGCGCCACTCTCTGGAGCAGATGGTGGGATCCGCCTGGACCGCACGGCAGCAGTGGCAGGCCCGTGGCCGGGCCTGACCGGGCAGGATCACGACGACGCCGCCGTCACCCGCTCCGCTGGGTGGCGGGGATCCTCGTCACCGTGCTGGCCGTCGTCGGGGCCGTGCTGGCCTGGCTGACGCTGAACCCGCGGACCAACCCGGCCGAGCACGTGGACGCCCTGGTGGTGCTGGCCACCCAGCCCGGCGCGCACCAGGAGGCCCTGCGCCTGGCCGACGCCGGGGTGACGGACCTGCTGATCGTCTCGAACCCGCCGGACCACGAGTTCGACCTGTGCACCGAGCAGGACCTGCCCGCCGAGATCGTCTGCTTCGTGCCCGAGCCCACCACCACGCAGGGAGAGGCGATCATCGGGACCCAGCTGGCCCGGGACCACGGGGCACAGACCCTGGGCGTGCTGACCTTCGATCACCACATCGAACGCTCCCGCCTGGTGTTCGAGCGCTGCTGGGACCAGGACCTGCACCTCTATGAGTTCCAGCCGCCCCGCCAGACCCGGCACCACATCTACGACTTCGTCTACGCCATGGCCGCCTACGGCAAGACCTTCGTGGTCCCCGGGTGCCAGACGCAACCGCCGGGCTGGCTGCAGGAGCCGATCGAATGGATCAAACGGGTCCGCTGAGCACCCTGGCTAGGATGAACAGATGATCATCGGCATCGGCGTGGATGTGGTCCAGGTGACCCGGTTCGAACAGCAGCTCAACAAGGCCCCGGCCCTGCGGGAGCGGCTCTTCACCCCGGCCGAACGGGCGCTGAACATGCGCTCCCTGGCCGCACGTTTCGCCGCCAAGGAGGCCGTGGCCAAGGCCCTCGGCGCCCCCGCAGGCATGAACTGGCAGCACTGTCAGATCGACCTGGACGGGGCCGGCGCCCCGCACGTCAACGCCACCGAGACCGTCGCTGAGGTGGCCAAGGCCCGCGGCGTCAAACGCTGGCACCTCTCCCTGAGCCATGACGGTGACGTGGCCACCGCCATGGTGGTGGCCGAGGGCTGATGCTTCCCGCCTACACCGGCACCGCCGTCCGCGCCGCCGAACAGCCCCTGCTGGATGACGGGCAAGGGGATGCTCTCATGCGCCGTGCCGCTTGGGGTCTGGCCCAGCACGTGCTCGCCGAGCTGCGCCGGCGCGGACCGGTGGCTGGATCCACCGTGGCCGCCCTGGTGGGCAGCGGCAACAACGGGGGAGACGCCCTGTGGGCGCTGAGCTTCCTGCGCCGCCGCGGAATGCGCGCAGTGGCGGTTCCGGTGGCGGACCGCCTGCACGACGACGGCCACGCGGCACTGCTGGCAGCCGGCGGTCAGGTGGGGGAACAGGTCCCCTCTGGCACCGCCGTGGTGATCGACGGGATCCTGGGCACCGGCGCCCGCGGTGCGTTCGAGCTGCCGGACGGACTGGTGCTGCCCGAGGGCGTGACTGTGGTGGCCTGCGATGTCCCCTCCGGTGTGGACGCGGACACCGGGCAGGTGCTGGGCGAGGTGATCCCTGCCGATGTGACGGTGACGTTCGGGGCGGTCAAGGCCGGGCTGCTCCTGGGCGCCGGGGCACAGGCGGCCGGGCGCGTGGAGCTGGTGAAGATCGGGCTGGGGCCGCACCTGGGCGCCCCGGACCTGGTCTCCGCGCAGGAGACGGAACTGCGTGCGGTGTTCGCCCCGCCCAGGTGGGACGACCACAAGTACTCCCGTGGCGTGCTGGGCGTGGCCGCCGGGTCCGAGCAGTACCCCGGGGCGGCTGTCCTGGTGTGCCGGTCGGCGCTGAACTGCGGACTGGGCATGGTCCGTCTCGCGGCACCCGAGGGCGTGCGCCAGCTGGTCCTGGCCGCTGCCCCGGAGGTGGTGGCCCAGGACGAGGTCGGCGGGAAGGCCACCGCCTGGGTGTGCGGGCCCGGGCTGGGGGAGGACGGCTCCGCCCGGGATCGGCTGGCCGCCGTGGTGGCCCTGGCCGCCAAGCAGGCCCTGCCCGTGGTGCTGGATGCCTCCGCCTTGTCCCTGGTGAGCCTGGGCCAGGTGAGGCGGATGCGTGCTGGAGGTGCCGTCGTCGTGATGACCCCGCACCGCGGGGAGCTGGTGGCCCTGGCGCGGCGGCTGGGTGCTGACGCCGGTCTGGACGCGAAGCACTGGGAGGCGGAGCTGGACACGGACCCAGTGTGTGCCGTGCGCGAACTGGCCCAAGCCCTGGACGTGGTGCTGGTGGCCAAGGGCCCCTCCACGCTGATCGTGCCCCCGGAGCCGGAGGGTTCCGCCTGGGTGCAGACCGAGGGCGGGGCGGAGCTGGCCACCGGCGGGACCGGGGACTGCCTGGCCGGGCTGATCGGGGCGGCCCTGGCGCGGGCGCAGACCGGGAGTCCACGGGAGATGGCCGTAGCGGTGGCCGCGGCCGTGCGCCTGCACGGGACGGCGGGCTCTCAGGCGGGGCAGGACGGGCCGTTCGGGGCCTCGGTGCTGCCAGATCAGATCAGGAGCGTGATCGCCACTGCGGCAGGGAGCCGATGGCGAAGATGAGCCCGATGACGCCGGCGGCGCCCCACAGCAGACCTGCCACCGGCCGATAGGCCTCCAACGGAACTCCTGCCGCCCTGCTCTCTGCACCCCCGGACGCCAGAGCGACGGTGACAGGTGGCGCGGCGACGAGCAGCGCGATCCGCCGCACCAGAGTGCGCTGCCAGGAGACAGGGGGCGCACCGGCGTCGCCCCGCAGTCCAGCCTCCGCCGTCGACTCGACGACGGGCTCCTGATGCCTTCCGGGTGCCTCAGCCACCGGTCACCACCTCCCCCAGTACCTGGCGGCCCGATCCAGTGAGACGATGCGGGCCGACTGTCCCTCCAGATCCAGGATTCCCTGCGCGTCAGTGCGAGAATGGGCGGACCATGCCTGAGACCACACCCCCCACCTCTGCACGGACCAACGGTCCGCAGGACTCCGCACACCCTGGCGCCCGGGACGGCGGCGACCGCGCTGGGACCGCACCCACCGGGCCGGCGGAGCGGGCCGTCGTCGTGGACCTGGCCGCCATCCGCCACAATGTGGCGACCCTGCGCTCCTGGGTGCAGCCCTCCGGCCTGATGGCCGTGGTGAAGGCCGACGCCTACGGGCACGGCATGATCCCCGTGGCCCAGGCCGCCCTGGAGGCCGGCGCCATCTGGCTGGGCGTGGCCCACGTGAGCGAGGGGCTGCAGCTGCGCGCAGCCGGGGTCAGCGCCCCCACCCTCGCCTGGCTGCACACCACCTCCACACCGTTCGGCCGCGCGATCGAGGCGGACGTGGACCTGGGTGTCTCCGGGTGGGAGCTGGAGCCGATCGCCGAGGCCGCCCAACGGCTGCAGCAGCCGGCCCGCGTGCACCTGAAGGTGGACACCGGGCTGGGCCGCAACGGGGCCACCCTGCAGGACTGGCCCACCGTGACCGCCCGCGCCGCCGAACTGCAGGAGCAGGGGCTGATCCGCGTGGTGGGCGTCTTCTCCCACCTGGCCGTGGCCGACGACCCGGACCGGGACGAGGAGAACGATGAGCAGCTCGCCCTCTTCCACCAGGCCGTGGAGACCGCCAAGGCCGCCGGGCTGCACGTGGACGTGCGCCACCTGGCCAACACCCCCGCCACGCTGGCCCGGCCGGAGACACACCTGGACCTGGTGCGCGTGGGACTGGGCATCTACGGGCTCAGCCCCTTCGACCGCCGCCCGGCCTCGGACTTCGGGCTGCAGCCAGCGATGAGTGTGACCACCACGGTGGCCAGCAGCAAGACCGTGCCCGCGGGGCAAGGTGTCTCCTACGGCTACCTCTACCGGACGGCGCAGCCCACGCGGCTGGCCCTGGTGCCGGTGGGGTATGGGGACGGCATCCCCCGTACAGCCGTGGAGGCCCCGGTGTGGATCGGTGGGCGGCGTGCCGAGGTGGCCGGCCGAATCGCCATGGACCAGTTCGTGGTGGATCTGGGCACCGAGGAGAACGTGGCGCCGGTGGGCTCGCCCGTGGAGCTGTTCGGACCCGCCTCCGGGATCACCGCCGACGACTGGGCTCGCGCCGCGCGGACCATCAACTATGAGATCGTCACCCGCCTGGGCGCACGCATCCCCAAGATCCACGTGGACACCCGTCCCGGGCAGGACGTGGGCTCGCTGACCGGGGAGGGGCGGTGAACGGGGCGCCGGAGCCAGTGCTGCGCGCTGAGGTCCGGCTGGAGAGCGCCGCCGCCACCCAGGCCTGGGCCCGGCGGCTGGCCGGGATGCTGCGTGCCGGGGACGTGCTGATCCTCACCGGTGAGCTCGGGGCAGGCAAGACCACCTTCACCCAAGGGCTCGGCGCAGGACTCGGCGTGCGCGAGGGCATCATCTCCCCGACGTTCGTGCTCTCCCGCATCCACCCCTCCGAGCGTGCCGCGCAGGATGCAGCAGACCCCGCCGCGGTGGACCTGGTCCACGTGGACGCCTACCGGCTCGGCTCCGCCGGCGAGCTGCTGGACCTGGACCTGGACGCCACCCTGGACCGTTCCGTGACCGTGGTGGAATGGGGCCGCGGGATGGCCGAGGTGCTCGCCGGATGGCCGGAGGACCCGGAGGCGTCTTGGCTGGACATCGAGCTGGTCCGCGCCGTGGGCGCAACGCCAGGCGCCGTGCCTGCGGTCGGTGCGGGGCCGCCGTCGGGCATCATCACCGACTTCTCCGAGGATGAGGACGCCACCGACGAGGTCCGCTCCGCGGTGGTCACCGGGTACGGACCCCGCTGGGACAGACAGACCCTCCCGGCGGCGTGACGGCGCGCCGCAGGCGCCCATGGGGAGTTCTCCCCATCGCGGCGGTCTGCACGGTTCCGTAGCGTGTTCACGAAGAGTTCCCCTTGCAGAGGAGTACCGGATGCCACGTCCGCCAGCCCTGACCCTGGACCTGCCCCGAGGGTGGGTCGGGTACCGGGTGCAGGGCTTCCACCTGGTGGCGGCCGGGCCCGGAGACGCCGTGAGCAGCCCGCGGCTGATCGCCGCCACCTACCACGGGAACCCTGCTGACGTGGATCAGCTGGGCCGGATGTACGTGGTGGAGGACACCGTGGCCGAGGTGGCCGGACTGCCCGCCCGCCGTGTGGACCTGACCCGGTGGAACGGAGACGCCGCCGTGTTCACCCGCCGCTGGCTGGTCCAGCAGGCTATGCCGGAGGGACGGGCCACCCTGGAGATCAGCGCGCACTGCCTGGTCAGCGACTACCAGCACTACACCCACGTCTTCAACACCGTGGTGGCCGGGGCGCGTCTGCACGGGCAGCGCGGACGGACGGTGGCGGCCGGGGCTGCGGCCTGATGCGGTCGGCACGCGCAGCCGGACGAGGGAGCGGCGAGGGCCGGGACCCCAGACGCAGTCTCAACGGGAGCAACCTGCCCGGCCGGCCCGTCCAGGACGTGGACCAGCTGACCGCGCTGGTGTCCGGGCAGGACCGGCGCCAGGAGATCAGCCCGGAGGACCCGGCGCACGCGGACAGCCAGGACCTGGAACTGCTCCAGCGCATCCACGGCCTGGGGCCGCTGGGACCGTTCGCCAGCCTGCGGCACCGCGGGTCCGTGAACCGCCTGGTCCGCGAGGGACTGCTCACCCTGGACGGCGTGCTGGACACCGCCGGCGAGGGGTTCATGGGGCCTATCTCCGACGCGCACGACGTCCTGGCCGTCCGCGGACGCTGTGGAGGGCAGCGCACGCTCATGCAGTGCTGGATGGCCGGGGGCACAGCCTCCGTGGTCAGCGGACCGCCCGGACCGGACCTGGTGGCCTCCGTGGACGGCCTGGACCGCCGCCGCTACACCGCCCTGACCATGGACCGCAGCTCCCTGGCCTCCCACGCCTGCGCCTGGGCCGGGGTGCGGACCTTCCCGGCAGCATTGGGCCAGGAACTTCTCATCCCGGAGGATGTGTTCACCCAGCGGGTGTCCGACTCCTGCACGCCCCTGCCACCGTTGCCGCAGATTCGGGTGGCTGCGGGGAGGACCGGGGGCGGCGTTGACCCGAGCGAGGACCCGGAAGCACAGCCGACCCTGGAGATCGACCCGGAGGTGCTGACCGGCTGGTGGAGCGAACCCTGGTTCGTCTGGGAGGTCACCTCCGCACGGCTGGGCGTGAACCTGGGGCTGATCAGCGCGCACGGCGCCGGCAACTACGTGTTCGGCGGCGACCGCGTGGCCTCTGAACGGGCCGGGGAGCCCCTGGTGCGCGTGGCCCCGGTCAGCGCCCAGTCCGTGTGGGAGACGCTCTGGCTGCTCGCCCACGGCGGGGGAGAGGACGGTGCCGCGGGCCGATCCGTGCTGGAGGGGAAGCCACAGCGCGGACCGTTGGGCGCTGTTCCCGTGCTGCCTCGGCACCTATGAGCCCAGGACCGCTCCCTAGACTGGAGCCGTGCCCACCTCCCCTCATGCATCCCCTGACACCACCTCTGTGACCGACCCCGGCTCTGGCAGCCCGGACGGCCCGTTGCTGGCCATCGACGCCTCCGCCACCGCCAGCGCCGCCGTGGTCCACCGGGGTGAGGTGCTTGCCCGATTCGCCAGCACCGAGACCAACACCCATGCTGAGGTGCTCACCCCCGCTGTGCAGCAGGTGCTGGCTGAAGCGGACGTCGAGGCGAGGGATCTGGCCGGTCTGGTGGCCGGCGTCGGGCCGGGTCCTTTCACCGGGCTGCGCGCCGGGCTGGTCACCGCCCAAATCCTGGGCTTCGCCTGGAACCTGCCGGTCTACGGGGTGATGAGCCTGGATGCGATCGCGCTGCCGGCCGCTGAGGAGGCGTTCCGGGCCGGTGTGGAGGAGTTCGTGGTGGCCACCGACGCCCGCCGCAAGGAGGTCTACTGGGCGCACTACGCCAGTGTGGGCGGGCAGTTCCAGCGCCTGCACGGGCCGTTCGTCACCGCCCCGGCGGAGGTGACCCCGCTGCCGGCCTACGGTGCCGGCGCGGGCCTGAACGCGGACGTTCTGCACGCGGTGGAGGGCTTCTCCCACGCAGTTCCCGACGCCGGCCAGTTGGGTCTGGTGGGCGAGCTTGCCCTGCGCAGGGGGCGGGGTCTGATGCCGGTGGTGCCCCTATACCTGCGGGACTCCGACGCCAAGGTCCCCGGCCCCCGCAAGAGAGCAGGGACCGGGTCCCGCTGAGGTGGGATGAGCGTCAGGGGGTGGCGCGGCGGATCAGCCCGTAGCCCAGGGCGGTCAGGGCCGCTGCGGCTGCCACCAGCCAGACGGACAGGGTCAGTGGAGTCTGCTCCACGATCCACTGCCAGAGAGTGGGCAGGGCGTCGTTCTGGATGACCAGCAGCAGGATGGCCGCCAGCACCACCACCAAGCCGAGGATGATCAGCCAGAGCTGCATCACCGAGACCCGCTTGTAGAGCATGGCGCTGACGAACCCCACGAGCATGACCACCAGGCACACCAGAGTGGCGAAGACGCCGGCACCGACCGCGCCGTTCTGCATCAGGTAGGGCAGGGCGAAGTTGTAGGCATGGATGCCGAACCCGTCCGTGGCCTGCTCCAGGGCGGCGCCGATCCCGAACAGCAGCCCGAAGCCCGCGGAGACCGCCAGAAAGGCCAGCGCCGTGCCGGTCATGTACACCCGGCGGCTGTAGCTCAGGGCCAAGCCGAACGGGAAGGTGTGACTGGCCGCGTACGCCGCCATGAACGCCACCGTCCAGATGGCCGCCTGGGATGCCCCGGTGGAGATGGGGCTGCCGGCGTTGACGCCCTGGTCCAGGATGGAGCGCAGCCACACGGCGATGCCCAGGGCGATGAGCCACGAGACGACGAAGACCACCAGGGGGACCCAGACCATCTGCCGGACGATGAACTGCAGCCGGAATGCGCTGAGGATGCGGGAGCGGTGAGCCGGTGCTGGGGCTGCGGCTGGTGTGGCTGTGGGTGCGGTGGGCGTGGTCATCGTGCCGCCTCCTCGTTCTGGTTCTGGCGCTGGTCCTCACGGGAGGTCAGGTGGACCACCAGCTGTTGGAGGGAGACCGGGACCAGGTCCAGGTCCAGTTCGGTCACGCGGCGGCGTTCGGCCTCGGTGAGCGGCCCGAGCACGGTGGCCCGGGCCATTCGGCCCATGGTCTCGCGGTGCAGCAGCTCCTTGCCGGCGGTGATCTCGGCCACCGAGTCGGCATGGCCCACCAGGGTGACGGCCTTGCCGCGCAGCTCGTCCACGGACTCGTCCAGCATGATCCGGCCGTGGTCGATCACCACCACGTTCTCGATCAGATGGGCGATCTCGTCGATCAGGTGCGAGGAGAGCACGATGGTGCGCGGATGCTCGGCGTAGTCCTGCAGCAGTCGGTCGTAGAAGAGCTGCCGGGCCACCGCATCCAGTCCCATATAGGGCTCATCGAAGAAGGTCACCTCAGCGCGGGAGGCCAGGCCGATGATCACCCCGACGGCGGACCGCTGCCCACGCGACATCTTCTTGATGCGGGTCTTCTCCGGGACGTGGAACTCTCGGATGAGCTGCTCGGCGAACTCCTGGTCCCAGTGGGAGAAGGCGTCCCGGGCGGCCTGGAAGGCGTGCTTGGCCAGGGCGTCATCCATATAGCGCTGCTCCTCCCGCACGAAGCAGATCCTGGGCAGGACCTTCTCGTTCTCATGCGGGGTCTGTCCGAACACCTCGACCTGACCGGCGCTGGGCCAGTCCTGCGCGGTGATGATGGACATCAGGGTGGTCTTGCCAGCGCCGTTGCGCCCCAGCAGTCCGTGGATGAC
Organism: Micrococcus sp. IITD107; assembly: GCF_041927415.1. Lineage (NCBI taxonomy): Bacteria > Bacillati > Actinomycetota > Actinomycetes > Micrococcales > Micrococcaceae > Micrococcus > Micrococcus sp. IITD107. The sequence continues at coordinate 318,068 of NZ_JBHFFN010000002.1, forward strand.
GTCCTGCTCGAAGGCGACGGACACATCGTCCAGGGCCGTGGTGCTGCCGTAGCGCCGTGAGACGCCACGGACATCGATCGCGGTGGCCATCAGGCACTCTCCTCTCAGGTCAGTGATGCCCGCGAGTGCGGATCATCTCCATGACCTCGGGGATGGCCAGTCCCACAGCGTGGGCCTCCGAGAGCATGGGGTCGAGGTAGGTGCTGGCGAAGCGCTGACGACGTTCCGAGCGCAGGGTCTGATGCGCTCCCTCGGCGACGAACATGCCCAGGCCGCGGCGTTTGGTCAGGATCCCGCGGTCCACGAGCAGGTTGATGCCCTTGGCGGCCGTGGCTGGGTTGATGCGGTGGAAGGCGGCCAGCTCATTGGTGGACGGTGCCCGCTCACCTTCGGCGAGGGTCCCGTCCAGGATGGAGCCCTCGATCTGTTCGGCGATCTGCACGAACAGCGCCTTGCCTTCTTCCACTGCGTCACCTCCTGCCGGGGCCTGGCTCTGCCGGTTCTGTCTGTCCGTCAGACTAGCGACAACACCACCTCAGTGGTTCATTACTCGACTAATGAACCATGGAACTGGGTTGAGGGGCAAGTCCTGGCCGCCACTCCATCTCGGATCACGTGAACGATGGGTGTGGGTTCCCTCGGCGTGTCCCTGTCTGCGGCGTGCACGTGATCCGGAGTGGGGGTGGTGCGCGTCTACAGTGGGATGAGCTTTTCCGACACCCAGCTTTGGAGCACCCCAGATGAGCCATTCCGCGCAGTACATCCCGCCACCCGAGGACGCTGAGAACCCCTCCGCGTCCGAAGCCGGTGTGCTGGTGGACCAGCAGGACGCCGACCACTCGAGCTCAGGCTCGGGTGAGACGGGCACGGAAGGTGCCGGCCGTCGTCGGGAATCTGCGGAAACGAAGGACCCAAACCAGGGTCCGTGGCGCGATGCGCTGGGCAAGACCGGTGCGCGCGCGGCCCAGCTGCTGCTGATCGCCGCCGTGGCCGCAGTGCTGATCTGGCTGCTGCTGCGCGTGAAGGTGGTGCTGATCGCCCTGCTGGTGGCCCTGATCCTCGCCTCCGCCGTGGCACCCCTGGTGCGCTGGCTGGTGCGCAAGGGGTGGTCGCAGATGTGGGCGACCATCGCGGCGTTCGTGGGGATCGTGGCCCTGGTGGGCGGTGTCATCACCGGCGTGGTCTTCGCCATCCGCGGGGAGTGGGACTCCCTGGTCTCCTCCGCCGAAGAGGGCTGGCAGGAGGCGCAGGGCTGGCTGACCAACGGGCCGCTGCCGGTGGACACCCAGATGATCGACGACGCCGTGAAGCAGGTGACCGACTTCGTCACCAGCGGCTCCTTCGCCAGCGGACTGGCCTCCAACACGTTGACCGGGATCTCCGCGGCCACCGAGTTCATCACCGGGCTGGTGCTGATGGTGGTCATCCTGTTCTTCTTCCTCAAGGACGGCGGGAAGATCACCAACTTCGCCCTGCGCTGGTTCCAGGGTGAGACCCGGGCCAAGGTGGCCGAGTCCGCCGACCGCTCCTCCGAGGTGCTCGGCGGCTACGTGCGAGGCACCGCCACGGTGGCCGCGGTGGATGCGGTGCTGATCGGCATCGGCTTGATGATCGTGGGCGTGCCGTTGGCCCTGCCGCTGGCCGTGATCGTGTTCGTGGGCGGGTTCATCCCGATCGTCGGCGCCACCGTGGCCGGCATCCTCGCCGCCCTGGTGGCCCTGGTGACCGTGGGCTTCGTGGAGGCGCTGATCGTGGTGGCGATCGTGATCGCCGTAAACCAGATCGAGGGCAACCTGCTCCAGCCCGTGGTGATGGGACGCACGCTGAGCCTGCACGCGCTGATCGTGCTGCTCGCCCTGACCATCGGCACCCTGGTGGGCGGCATCTTCGGAGCCATCCTCGCCGTGCCCTACACCGCCGTGGCCTGGGCCGTCATCCAGGTCTGGACGGACAGGTACCAGACCGGACACGACCCCGTGCTCGGAGACGACCCGCTGGACGCCAAGGACCGCGCTCGGTCCAAGGCCACGCTCGGACAGCGGCTGCGCTACCGGCAGATGCGCGGACAGGCAGAGACCGGCGGCGAACTCGGTGCCGTGGAGCACGACACTCGGGGCGAGCGGCGTGCTGAGGAGCGGGCTGACGAGCGTGCCGAGGCGGGCCGGCGCGACGCGTGATCGGTACGGCTGGGGTTGGTGAGGGTCCGGGCGGAGGCGCGCCGGCCGGGTTCCTGCTGCGCCCGATGACCCCGTTCGACCTGCCGGACGTCCTGGAGTTGGAGCAGCGGCTGTTCCCCCTGGAGGCCTGGCCGCTGGAGTTCTACCTGGAGGAGCTGGCTCAGGCCGGGCCTGCCGGGGGAGTGGACGTGCAGGGACGGCCTGCCACCCGGGACTACCGCGTGGTGGTGCGAGACAGCTCTGGGGGTGCTGGTGCTGGCGAGGCTGCCGAGCGCGACGGGGAGATCGTGGGTTACGGCGGCCTGATGGTGGTCGGCGACGTGGCCGATGTCCAGACGATCGGCGTGGTGCCCGGCGCTCGCGGCCTGGGGCTGGGCGGCGTACAGCTGCAGTGGATGATCGATGAGGCCCGGCTGCGTGGAGCCGAGGCGCTGCTGCTGGAGGTCCGCGCAGACAACGTCGGCGCTCAGGCGCTCTATGCCAAGCACGGATTCGAGCACATCCACACCCGCCGCGGGTACTACCCCGGGGAGCGGGATGCCGACGGGCGCACCCAGTCCGTGGACGCCCTGATCATGCGCCTGCCCCTCACCGACTGACTCCAACCCGGATCACGTGTACGACAGATGCGGAGTTTCTCGGCGTGTCCCTGTCTGGATTGTTCACGTGATCAGACGGGAGTATGAGGTTGTGGATAGTCGCGGACGGGCATCTGCGGTGTGCGCGACGCTGGGGGAATGGAACACTCAGCTGCCCCCGCGCCCATCCTCGGCCCCGTGTTCTCCGTTGGCGACGCGCACAGGGCCGGAGTCACCCGCCATCAACTGCGGCGACCGGATCTGACCTCTCCGACTCCCGGCTTGCGGATGTGGGCCGACGCGGAGCCGTCCTGGCGGGACATGGCTGTGGCACTGTGCCGACTGGGCGGAGGCCAACACCTGAGCCATGTCACGGCCGCGCAGCTGTGGGGGATCTGGCTGCCGATCTGGCTGCAAGACGGTGAGCAGGTCCATGTCACAGGCCAGAAGGGGTTCAGCGGTTCCATGCGTCGCCCCGGCGTGGTGGGGCACCGAGCGAAGCTGGACACGTCGGATGTAGTGGAGGTGGACGGACTGCGCCTGACCACGCCCGCAAGGACCTGGCTGGACCTGGCCCCGCTGCTGAAGGACCCTCTGGACCTGGTGGCCGCAGGCGACGCCCTGCTCCAGCGCTCCGATGGACCGCCGCGTCCAGACGGGGTGTTGGGCGCCAACCCGCTGGCGACGCTCACAGAGATCGATGCTGCGATGAGGCGCCGCCGCAGCGTCAAGGGGATCCAGGCAGCCCGTGAGGCCCGACCGATGCTGCGTGAGGGGGTGGATTCTGCACCGGAATCCCGTATGCGCATGGTGGTGGTGAGTGCTGGACTGCCGGAACCGGTGGTGAATCCTGTGCTCGTGCTGGGGTCAGGTGTACGGCGCCAGCCCGACCTGGCCCTGCTGGAGTGGAAGCTGGCCCTGCAGTACGACGGCGGTGGCCATGCTGAGCAGGCACAGGTCAATCGAGACATCTGGCGTGACGACGACTTTGACCGGCACGACTGGCGCACGGTCAAGGCAGGGCGTGACCTCTACACCGCCTATGGAGAGCAGGCTTTCCTGGACCGCCTGCGCCGGGCGATGCGTGCGCAGGAACAGCGAGGATTCGGTCCCCACCGCTGATCACGTGTACGACGGCTGCGGAGTTTCTCGGCGTGTCCCTGTCTGGATTGTTCACGTGATCCGGAATGGGGGCTCTCAGCGACTGAGCGACCGCCAGCGGAGGGCCAGCTCCAGGTCGAACCGCGCGGCAGGGTCCTCCAGCGCGTCTCCGAACAGCTCGCGCAGCCGGCCCAGCCGGTACCCCACGGTCTGCGGGTGGATGCCCAGTTCCTGCGCCACCGGCCCACGTTGCCCCCAATGGCTCAGCCAGCTCAGCAGTGTCTGCTCCAGCACCTCGCGCTTGGCCTCGGTCAGCTCCCTCAGCGGCGCCAGCGCCCGTTCGGCCAGCTCGGCCATCACCAGTGGCTCCGCGCCCAGGACCACCGCCGCCAGGTGATCCTCGGCCATCAGAGGTGCGCGTCCGTCGTCGGGCCCTGCGGAGCCGCGCTGCAACGCCACCGTGCGCGCCATGCGGTACGAATGCGGCACTCCACGCCAGTCCACGCTCGTCCCGATCACCGCGCCCGATCCCGCCAGCAGCCGCAGCATCCGGGTCCGCTGGCTCGGCCGCTCAGGGGCAGGGATCAGCGCCGTGGCCTCGGACTCGCGCTCCACCACCAGCCCGCTCACCCCCAGCGCGGCACGCACTGCAGGAGCTGAGGCCACGGGCATCACGACGACGGCCAGTCGCCGGGGCGGGCGCCAGTCAGCGGCCCCGGAGAGACGGTCCAGCTCGTCCTCCTCCACACCGCCGCGCACCAGAGCCCCCACCAGGTCGGCGCGACGCAGCTCCAGCACGCCGGCGCGGGCGGACTGCTCGAAGGCGTAGGCCTGGGCGCTCACGGAGGAGAGCTCGTCGATGTACGCCCAGATCGACTCGCCCAGATCCACCACCACGGACAGGTCCATCTGCTGACGGGCGCACTCCTCGGAGAGCCCGCGGAACGCGATCCGGGCACTGGTGCGGTAGGCGGCCAGCAGCGCGTCCATGGAACGGCCCTGGCGGAACTCACCGGCACCGAGGTCGGCCACCAGGGCACGGGACTCCGCGGTCAGGGCCGGCCGGGAGGTCCCGGGCAGGGCCAGCAGCTGGTCCAGCGCGGTGATCACGCCGAGGGTGAGCTTGTCCCCGTACCGCCCGTCACCACGAGCAGAGGCGTAGGCGGGGATCTGCCGGGGGACGGTCTCGATGATCTTCTCCACGATCCCCGGGACGGCCGGGGCCAGCGCCTCCGAGAGGTCCGAGGGCAGCGACTCCCACGGCGGACTCCAGTCCAAGGGTGGTGTGGGGGTGGGGATGATGGTCATTCTTGTCTCCCGGCGATAGGTTCCTGGGCGCAATCGTACGCCCGAGGCGGAGAAGTTGATCTGGCGAGCGCATAGGCTGACGGTATGGCAGGACTTTCACTGATCAAGCGCATGGCCGAGGCACTGCTGCACCCGATGACCCCTCAGGACGTGCTCTCCCTGCTCGATCCAGTCCACTCCTCGCGTCAGCTGCGCGGCGTGGTCACCAAGGTCACCCGCCCCGTGCCCGGCAGCGCGACCATCTCCTTCCGCACCGGCCCCGGCTGGCGTGCGCATGACGCCGGTCAGTGGGCCCGGATCGGCGTGGATGTGGACGGCGTGCGCCAGTGGCGTTCCTACTCCCTCTCCGCCCCCGCCGGCGCCGATCCGGAGATCACCGTGACGGACATCGGGAAGGTCTCCGGCACCCTGGTGCGCACCACCAAGGTCGGCGACGTCCTGTTCCTGGCCCGCCCCGAGGGGGACTTCGTGCTCCCCGAGGAGCCGCGTCCGCTGCTGATGCTCACCGCCGGATCCGGTCTGACCCCGGTCATGTCCATGATCCGCACACTGGTCCCGCGCCGCCCGGACGCTGACGTGGTCCTGATCCACTCCGCCCGTACCCCGCAGACCGCCCTGTTCCGCGAGGAGCTGGAGGAGCTGGCCGATCAGTTCCCCGGACTCACGGTCCACCACCACTTCACCTCCCAGTCCGGCCGACTGGACCTCACCAACACCGCCACGCTGGATGCCCTCTGCCCCGACTGGCGTGACCGTGCGGCCTACGCCTGCGGCCCCTCCGGGTTCCTGGACGACGCCGAACACCTCTGGGCCACCCACGGGCCCACCGGCCCCGGCGCCCTGCAGATGGAACGCTTCCAGGCCGACCTGACCGGGGGAGAGGCCGGCGCCGGCGGACTCGTGATCTTCGAACAGTCCGACACCGAGGTCCAGGCCCCGGGCGACGTCTCCCTGCTGGAGGTCGCCGAGGACGCCGGACTGCCCGCCCCCAGCGGCTGCCGCATGGGCATCTGTCACGCCTGCCTGGTGCCCCTGCGTTCCGGCCAGGTCACCGATCTGCGCACCGGCGAGGTCCACGGCGACCCCGGCCAGCTGATCCAGACCTGCGTGAGCGCGGCCGCCGGGCCCGTCAGCCTGGGCCTCTAGCCCTCCACCTTCCCGACGACGGCCTCTCACCGAGGGCCTTCGCCTCCCGTTCCCCGTTTCCAGACTTCCGACGTCCATCCCCTCACTTCAGGAGGACCCTTGACTCAGACCCTGCATCCCACCACCACCGAGACAACCGCGACGAGCACCGAGGAGCGCCGCACCACCATCCGCCGCTCCAGCGACCGTGTCCTGCCGGCAGACCGCCCGAACACCGTCAGCTGGGCACCGCGCGAGGACCAGCAGGAGGGCAGCCCGGCCGCATCCGCCTCCACGGCCACTGTCCCGGCCCCTGCTGCCGACTCGTCGCCTGACTCGACCCCAGCGTCCGCCGCGCGGGTGCGCCCAGGGTCCCTGGCCGCCGTCGGGAGCCCTGCTGTGCGGCCACCGGCCGCCGCCCACCTCTCCGATGAGCAGGTGGCCGAGCTGGCCCGTGAGCTGGATGCCGTCCGGGACGAGGTGCTCTCCCGCCGTGGCGCCTCGGACGCCGCCTACATCCGCCGGGTCATCCGCCTGCAACGTGTGCTGGAACTGGCCGGACGTGGTTGCCTGCTCAACGCCCAGAACAAGGTGGCCTGGGTGGCCGGCACTGCCATGCTGACCTTCGCCAAGATCATCGAGAACATGGAGATCGGGCACAATGTGCTCCACGGGCAGTGGGACTGGATGCGCGATCCGGACATCCACTCCACCACCTGGGAATGGGACTTCGTCACGCCGTCCACCGCCTGGCAGAACACCCACAACGACCTGCACCACCGCTGGACCAACGTGATCGGCAAGGACCGGGATGTGGGCTACAACGTGTTGCGCATGGACGAGGACGAGCAGTGGCAGCCCCGCCACATCCTCAACCCGGTGATCAACGCCGGGCTGGCACCGGTGTTCGAGTGGGGGATCGCCCTCTACGACCTCGAACTGGACCGAGTGAAGGCCGGAGAGAAGTCCCGTGAGGAACTGATGCGAGATCTGCGTTCGGTGGGTGTGAAGGCCGCCAAGCAGTTCGCCAAGGACTACGCCGCCACCCCGGTGGCCGCGGAGCTGCTGACCGGCTCCGGCAAGGCCGCGCTGATCGGCACCGTGGTGGCCAACGGGCTGCGCAATATCTGGGCGCACTCGGTGATCTTCTGCGGCCACTTCCCAGAGGGCGCGGAGACCTTCACCGAGGAGATGGTGGAGGGGGAGACCCGCGGCGACTGGTACGTGCGGCAGATGATCGGCTCGGCCAACATCGACGGCTCCAAGTTCATGCACTTCATGACCGGCAACCTCTCCCACCAGGTGGAGCATCACCTGTTCCCGGACCTGCCCTCCAACCGGTACGCCGAGGTGGCGCCCAAGGTCCGCGAGATCTGTGCCCGCTACGGACTGCCGTACACCACCGGCCCGCTGCTGAAGCAGGTCGGCTCCGCCTGGGCCAAGGTCTTCCGCCTGGCCCTGCCCGGGAAGTGAGGCGGTGGTGGGATTGGCCAACCAGTGGTAGTAGGGCTGGCGAGAGGGCTGCCTCTGTCCGTCAAGGACCTCGTTCTCCTGCGCCAGCAGCCGGATCCGTTTGAGCGCCTGCCGCAAGTCGGCGGCCGCAGTCCGAGACCGGCCCGGCTTGGCACCCTCCTCGATGTCGGCGTGAGGCAACCACGTGCGCAACGTCATCGGGTGGGCCCCACATCTTTAACGATCTACTCGATGGTCACGCCGGTCTCGCGATCTCGAGCAACACGAACCAGGCCGTCACCCAGCTCGCTCGGGTAGGGCTTGGGGACAGAACCCTTCTTCCGGGCTGCCCTCCCGGGCAAGCCAGATTGGGATGACCTGACCTATGGATCAGGATGTCACTTACTCATGCAGCAGTCCCAGCGGCGCCAAGATGACCCCGACGTTCTTCGTCGATGGTTGTCAGATGGTGGGCAGCTATGATGCGCGCTCATTGACCGGGATGTTGGAATCCAGCCGCCGCGGAAATCGCACCCAGACGGCTCGGGCCTGAGACCGGCCTTCGAACCGAAAGTAGGTAGGTCCGCGGGCAGTGGAAGCGCCGGCCCGCCTTGCTCGCGAGTTCTTTCCAGCGGCTGGTGACGGTGATGACCGAAGTGGGTTTCCTTTCGTTGACCTCGGCTATCGCAGAGCTCAGGCCAGCAAGGGTCCATCCTCCATAGCTGTGCGGGCCACCGCTCCCACACTGCGCGCCACAGACGGGTGGACTGTCTAGGACAGGTGCCTGATCCGACCCGACCGATAGGCCCCGTTGCTAATCTTCTAGGCATGGTCAGAACACCCGCGCCCACGTCGCCGGATCCCTCGCCCGTTCAGCCAGACGTGCGAGTTCTCGGCGCGCGCGAGCACAACCTTCAGGACATCGACCTCACGGTGCCCCGCGACGCGCTGGTGGTGTTCACGGGGGTCTCCGGCTCGGGGAAGTCCTCTCTGGCGTTCGGAACCCTGTTCGCAGAGTCTCAGCGCCGCTACCTTGAGTCCGTCGCTCCGTACGCTCGTCGCCTGATCGACCAGGCCGGCGTCCCGGACGTTGACTCCATCACGGGCATGCCGCCGGCCGTTGCTCTTCAGCAGCAGCGTGGAGGCCGTAGCGCGCGGTCTTCGGTAGGCAGCATCACCACGCTCTCATCCCTGGTGCGGATGCTCTATTCCCGGGCTGGCCACTACCCTGATGATCAGCCGATGCTTTACGCCGAGGACTTCTCCGCCAACACAGTGCAGGGCGCATGTCCTGAGTGTCACGGCATCGGCCGCGTGTACGAGGTCACCGAGGACAAGATGGTGCCCGACCCTTCGCGGACGATCCGCGAGCGGGCTATCGCCTCGTGGCCCACGGCCTGGCACGGTCATCAGCTGCGCGATGTGCTCGTCGCCCTCGGCTACGACGTCGACGTCCCCTGGAAGGATCTGCCGAAGGAGGATCGGGACTGGATCCTCTACACCGAGGAGACGCCGTACGTCCCGGTCCACTCGCGGCTGACTCTCCCCGAGGCCCGGGCCGCGATCGAGGCTGGCGTCGAGCCAAGCTACTCCGGCACCTTCGTCGGTGCTCGCCGGTACGTGCTCGACACGTTCGCGAACACCAAGAGCGGGTCGATGAAGCGGCGCGTGGCGCAGTTCCTCACGGTCGCTCCCTGCACTGTCTGCCACGGCAAGCGGCTGAAGCCGGAGGCTCTGTCCGTGACGTTCGAAGGCCTCGATGTCGCAGAGCTCTCCGAGCTGCCGCTCGCGGAGCTTTCGACGTTGATCGAGGAGGCAGTTGAGCGGGCCACCGGCGATCTCGACGGGACCGAGACGGCGGGTCAGGCACTGGGTGAGACAGCCCGGCGCGACGCTGTGCAGCAGCGCGTCGACGCCGGGGGTTCAGCCCATGCGGCCGCCCCCGACGTGCGCAAGACGCCGAACCACTCGGTGGAGAAGCTGGCCGCGACAGCGCGATTGGGCGCAGAACTCGTCAACAGACTGCGGCCGATCATCGATCTCGGTCTGGGGTATCTCTCCCTGGGCCGCACCACCCCCACCCTTTCCGGCGGCGAGCTACAACGACTGCGACTCGCGACCCAGCTGACCTCCGAACTGTTCGGCGTGGTCTATGTGCTCGACGAGCCTTCCGCAGGGCTTCATCCGCAGGACGTCACTGCGCTGCTCGGCATCCTCGATGGGCTCAAGCGCCGAGGCAACAGCCTGTTCGTCGTGGAGCATTCGGTGGACGTGATGCGGCACGCGGACTGGCTGGTCGACATCGGCCCCGGCGCGGGCGAGCGCGGCGGACGCGTCATCTACAGCGGGCCCACCGATGGCCTCGCAGAGGTGGAGGAGTCCGTCACCCGCGGGTACGTTTTCGGGGGCAGCGGCCTACCCCGGCGGACGCCCCGAGAGCCGCAGGGGTGGTTGCAGCTCGAGCACGTAACTCGCAACAACCTGCGCGACGTGTCGATCTCACTTCCGCTCGGGGTGTTCACCGCTGTCACCGGAGTCTCGGGATCAGGCAAGTCAAGCCTGGTCAGCCAGGCATTACCTGCGCTGCTCGGCGAGCGGCGGGCACGAACTGTCCAAGCGGAGGACGCTGCCGCCCCCGAAGAAGACGAGCTCCTGCTGACGGACGAGCCCGAGGAGCTCGAGGGAACGGTCCGGGGAGACCTCTCCGGGGTGCGCCGCGTCGTCAGCATCGACCAGAAGCCCATCGGTCGCACCCCGCGCTCAAACGTCGCCACCTACACCGGTCTGTTCGACCACGTGAGACGGAGGTTCGCGGAGACGCCCGAGGCCCGCGCTCGGGGGTACAAGCCAGGCAGATTCTCCTTCAACGTCACCGGCGGTCGCTGCCCTACCTGCAAGGGCGAGGGATCAGTCATGGTGGAGCTGCTCTTCCTCCCCTCGGTCTACACCGAGTGCCCCGACTGCCACGGCACCCGCTACCAGTCCAGCACTTTGGAGATCATCTGGCGCGGCCGCGACATCGCGGAGATCCTCGCCATGAGCGTCGAGGAGGCCCACGATTTCTTCCACGGAGAGTTCGACATCATGCGGTCGCTCGCGGCACTCATCGACGTAGGTCTCGGGTACCTGCGTCTCGGACAGCCGGCTACCGAGCTGTCCGGAGGTGAGGCACAACGTGTCAAGCTCGCCTCCGAGCTCCAACGATCCCAGCGCGGGGACACTCTCTACGTACTCGACGAACCGACGTCCGGTCTGCACTGCGCCGACTCCGACCGGCTCGTGGCGCATCTTCAGACCCTCGTGGATGCAGGCAATACCGTCGTCGCGGTAGAGCTCGACATGCGCGTCGTCGCCGCAGCCGACCACGTCGTCGACCTCGGACCCGGCGCGGGAGACGACGGCGGCACGGTGGTCACCTCAGGAACGCCCGCGCAAGTCGCCTCGTCCGGAGTCGGCGCGTCGGCACCGTACCTCGAGGCGGCGCTGCAGAAGGCCGCCTCCCTGGGGTGAGAGTCAGCAGGCTTCGGCGGGCCCCGTGGTAGCTATCCGCTTCTATGCGCAGTCATCAACAACGAGCCGCTCCCGCAGCAGATTCCCGATGGGGCCACCGCCAGCTCCACGATGACACCCCAGGACATCCACCGCTGGTGGACGGCCGACTGGGACTGGTGGAGGTTGTATACCGAGAAGCCGCTGGAAGACTCGGTTGGTTCCCAGATCGACCCTGTCACCCGCGTCCTTCGGGTCAAGGGATTCGGTCACTATGCATGGCGAGTGGCTGGTGACCGGCCCGGCGGACAGGGAACCATGGTCAAGCTCACGCCCCTGGACGGGCTCGGTCTGTTCCACGCTGTGGACGAGCTGCTCAACCCCCGTTCCTAGAATGGGGGCATGTCCGTATCCAGCTCCACCGCTCCCACGCCCACCGCACCGCTCGTGTTGGGCATCGAGTCCTCGTGCGATGAGACCGGGTTCGGGATCGTCCGCGGAACCGAGCTGCTGGCCAACGCTGTGGCCTCCTCCATGGAGGAGCACGTGCGCTTCGGCGGGGTGATCCCGGAGATCGCCGCCCGTGCCCACCTGGAGGAGTTCGTCCCCACCCTGCAGCAGGCCCTGGTCACCGCCGGCGTCACCCTGGAGGAGATCGACGCGATCGCCGTGACCTCTGGCCCCGGACTGGCCGGGGCACTCATGGTCGGCGTGGCCGGAGCCAAGGCTCTCGCCCTGGCCACCGGCAAGCCGCTCTACGGCATCAACCACCTCGTCGCCCACGTGGGAGTCGGCGTGCTGGACGAGGTGCTGGGAGGTGAGGCGACCGTCGTCGGGAACTCCCGCGCACACCTGCCCGAATCCCTGGGTGCCCTGCTCGTCTCCGGTGGCCACACCGAGATCCTGCGGGTGAACCGGCTGACCTCGGATGTAGAACTGCTCGGGTCCACCATCGACGACGCCGCCGGGGAGGCCTACGACAAGGTCGCCCGCCTGCTCGGTGCCGGCTACCCAGGCGGGCCCGTGATCGACCGGCTGGCCCAGACCGGCGACCCCACCGCGTTCCGCTTCCCACGCGGACTGAGCGCCCCGAAGTTCGTGGGCACGGCCGAGGAGCCCGGCAAGCACCGGCATGACTGGTCCTTCTCCGGCCTGAAGACCGCGGTGGCCCGGTGTGTGGAGCAGTTCGAGGCCGCGGGGGTGCCGGATGAGGAGATCCCGACGGCGGACATCGCCGCATCCTTCCAGGAGGCGGTCGCGGACGTGATCACCTCCAAGGCGGTGCGTGCCTGCCAGGAGCACGGTCTGGACCACCTGCTGCTGGGCGGGGGAGTGGCGGCGAACTCACGACTGCGCGGACTGCTGGCCGAGCGATGCGCGGCGGCCGGGATCGAGTTGACGGTGCCCCCGGTGCGGCTGTGCACGGACAACGGGGCCATGGTGGCCGCGTTGGGGGCGCAGCTGATGGCTGACGGCGTGGAACCCTCGGGACTGGACTTCGCCGCCGACCCCGGCCAGCCGGTGGAACGGATCTCACTGGCGGGCTGAGGCGGATCCGGCGGGCCCGGCAGCCGCCGGATGGGCAGTTCTCCCCATCGCGGGGTGACGGTCCCGCGCCTACACTGAGGTGGACGGGCCCCGTGGGGCCATGGCCGCAGCGGAGGGGAAGACCATGACCGAGTACTGGATCGACGTGGCAGGCTGTCAGCGGGTGATCCGAGACCTGCGGGATATCGTGGAGGCCAGCAACGACTACCAGTGGGTGGACGACGACCTGCGCATGGTGGACCGTCACTCCTACGCCGCCCAGGAGAGCTCGCTGACCAAGGGTGACGCCGAGAAGCTGGACGAGCAGTACTACGACCTGCTGGACAACAAGCTCGACCCTACCTACGAGGGCGTGATCCGAGACCTGACCAACTGCATCGACGCGATGGAGGAGGCGGTCGACTACTACGTCTCCGGCGACGCCGCCATGGCATATGAGTCCTCCGGTGCCACCTCCGGCTTCCCCGAGTACCGCTCCGCGGACTGCAGTTCCACGGCCGACATCCCGTCCCCCGGTGCCGCAGACGGCTCCGAGGGTTCCGGCGAGCCCAGTTCCGAGCCGACCCCGTCCTCCCCGGCACCGAGCTATCCGAACCCGAACGACCCGCTCGGGGATCAGCACTTCGTCACCAACCCCTATGAACTCGCCCACGGAAGTCAGGGGTGAGCCATGACCAAGTTTGCTGACGTCGAATGGATCACCGGGGTCTCCCAGGAGAACCACACCTCCCGGTACTGGGACGGGATCTGCTCCTGGGCCATCGACACCGGGAACGTCCACATGGCCGCCTCCGGTGCCCAGAACCTGGCGGACAACTGCCAGGAGACCTCCACCCACCTGATGACGGCGGTGACCAAGTGGAGCGAGTTCCGTGACGTGTACGGCGGTGCGGACAAGGACACGGTCTTCGCCGCCATGACCCCGATCGCCGAGAAGCTGCAGGCCCTCAAGCGCGCCGGGGAGGTGTTCTCCGCCGCGGTGCAGGTCTACAAGACCAACCTGCAGGACTTCGACGACATGAAGGTCGAGTACGACGACTGGGCCACCGGGTGGATGGAGGACTACCGCAGGGTCGAGCGTGACCACGACTCCCTGTCCGAGGAGGCCTTCACCACGAAGTACGGGATGTCCTACACGGACAAGTCCAACGCGATGCGTGAGGTCCGGGACGGCAAGGAGGCCAACGGGCCGATCTGGGTGATCGACCACATCAACATCGCCCGCCGTGACCTGGCCACCGCCATCGAGGGCATCGACATGAAGAAGCTGGGGGAGATGGAGTTCTCCCACCGGGACGAGGCCCTCACCCGGTACGAGACGCCGGAGGAACTGGCCGAGGCCCTCGCGGCCAGCCACGTGTTCAAGGACGCGAACCTCTCGGACGCGGACCTGCTGGCGATCGCAGAAAAGGTCTTCGCCCAGTACGAGGACCTGCCTTTCGACTACGAGGACGCCAACGGCGTGCGCTGGACCTACGGGCCCAACGGCGAACTGGTCCGCAGCGGATCGCCGATGGACCCGAACCTCAACGCCGCTGTGCTGGCCGTGATGAACGAGAACACCGAGTGGCGCCAGGTGGACCTGTCCTTCGACGGCGAGACCACCCAGACCGTGGCGCAGATGGCCTCCAAGTTCGGACTGAACTCCCTGGGCAAGCTCACCGACTCCACCCTCGGCAAGGGGGTGATCGGCGGATGGGCGACGGCGATCGTCACGGTCGTCGGTACGGGCGTGACGATCAACCGGTTCCGGGAGGACCTCTCGATGCAGGCGCCCCTGCTCTCCGAGGAGGACTACCAGGACATCGTGCAGAAGTACTCCAACGAGCAGCTCATCATGGGCGGCGTGCAGATCGCGACCGGTGCCGGTTCCGCGGTGCTCACGGCCGTGCTCGGTCCCGGCGGCACCGTCATCGGCGTGGCCGTGACCTACGTGGCCACGGGGCTCACGGAGTTCATCGTCAACGAGGCCGGGGACGAGTCCTGGAGCCTGGACGAGATGCAGGACCGGTACAACCCGGAGACCGGCGAGTTCGAGGTCGACTGAGTGGACACCGTGAGCGGGTCCACCCGTGTGCCCCGGTCCGGGCCCGTCCCGACACTGCCCGTGCCCGCCGGGTGGACCCCGGCGTTCCTACCGGGCGCTGACCTGCTCATGATGCCCCTGGCCGGTGGGGACCGGGTCACCCCGGTGTTCACCGTCCGTCACTGGGACACCCAGACCGACCTGCCCGCGGGCCACTCCCTCCACGACCCCCGCACCGATTCCGCCCCCGGTGCCCCGCGCTTCGGCGCACCGGACGGTCCCGCCCCAGTCCGGGGCGTGCCGGTCGGCATGGACCGGTGGTCCGGTGGTGCCTGGTTCGGCCTGCGCTTCCTGCGCACGGTGGCCTCCGTGGCCGGCCGGCCTGTGGCCGAGGTCCGTTGGCTGCTCTGGTCGGCCGAACGGGGCCTGCCGGCGGACTTCGACGAGATGACCACGACGCCTTCCCTGGACGTGACGTTCCTCTGCGCCGTCGCGGACCTGGTCCTGGTGGAGATGATCGCGGACTCCATGGCCGGTGCCGTCCCCGCCGACTGGGCGCCGGCGCTGTCCCCGGGGCATCCCTCCCCGCAGTCCCTCGTCGGCGTCCAGTACCGGGAGAAGGACCCCGACGCCACCCCGCCGCTCAGCGAGGCCGGCGTATGGGCCGGCGCGGCCCTGCTCGAGATCACCCCCGCCGCATTGGAGACGCTGAAGACCACCGCCCTGACGACGCCGACCGGCCCCGTCCCCGGTGGGACCGGTCCCAGCCCGGTGGAGGCCTGGTCCAGCCTCTCCGCGGCAGGGCTGGCCGGGGACACCGGTCCGCAGCTGACGGAGCGCGGGGTGCTCGCCGCGATCGTGCTCCAGGGCGCGCGGCAGGTCTCGACCCTGACCCTCCACAGTCGGCACGGCAGCCACCGGTCCCTGGAGTTGTACCTGTACCGGGGGATCGTGGCGGTCGTCGCCCACGCCCTGCCCGTCCCGGGCCTGCAGGACGAGGTCCTGCTGGGGCTGCACCCGGCGGAGCGCTCGGCCGAGATGGTGCTGCGCAGCGCCGGCCTGGGTCCCTCGGACTCGCGCCGGCTCACGGTGGACACCGTGGACCGTGAGGTGCTGTTGCGCCGGGTCCTGGCACCGGACACGCCGTCTCCGGAGGGCATGCCCGGGGGTGTGTCTGGGGGCCTGCCGGAGGACCTGGCCGCGGATCCGCGGTGGCGGGAGATCTGGGCGGAGCGCTGCCTGCTCTGGACCCTCGAGACCCGGGATATCCATCCGGCGGGGGAGGGCGAGGTCCAGGGCGAGGGCCAGGGTGAGGAGGACGGCGCGGCCCGGGTACCGGGGGCTACCGCCGCCGGGCGGACCCTGATGGCCCTAAACGCCGGCCGTTGGGGCAACCACGTGCTGACCCGGCCGGACGGGACAGGCGGCTCGAGCACGGCAACGGCCGGGGCCCGGGTGCGGCTCGTCCCGGCCTCGACCTCGGGGTTGTTCATCACCCTGCAGCAGATGCTGTCCCCGGGCCCCACGGTCCCCGACCGGCAGTAGGCACGGTGTGGGCGGTCGTCCCGGCCCTCCCTCCTCGCGAGCCCGGACCGGACCGCCGCTCAGCCGGTGATCGAGACGCGCGTCCGGGCCACCGCATCGGCGACGACCGCGCGCAGGGGGGCCTCGGCGTCGTGGTCCTCGGTCCGCTCCCGGCCGACCCCGGCAGCATCAGCACCGGCCTCCGCGGCCGCCACCCGCCGCTGGTGCGCCGCGGCCCCGCCCCCGGCGAGGATCGTCTCCACGTCCGCGAGCTCCGCGGCGCAGCCCAGGCGCTCGGCCACCGGGACGAGGCGTTCGAGCTCGGCGCGCAGGTGATCGGAGACCAGGGTCTCCTCGCCGGCCGCGTCCAGGATGATGATGGCGTCCTGGCCGTAGCGGGCCGCCCGCCACTTGTTCTCCTGCACATGCCACGGTGGCATGGTGGGGATCGTGCCGCCGGACTCCAGCCTGTCGGAGAAGTCCTGCACCAGGCACTGGGTCAGTGCCGCGATCGCCGCGATCTCCTCCAGGGTGGCCACCCCGTCGCAGATCCGCATCTCCACGGTGCCCAGCCGGGGCACGGCCCGGACGTCCCAGCGGCACTCGGTGACGTCGTCGATCACCCCGGTCTTCGTCAGGTCCGCCACGCAGCCCTCGAAACCGGACCAGGACTCGAACTGGAAGGGCAGCCCTGCGGTGGGCAGCTGCTGGAACATCAGGGTCCGCTGGGACTGGTACGTGCGGCAGATGATCGGCTCGGCGAACATCTCCGGTTCGAAGCTGATGCACTTCATGACCGGCAACCTCTCCCACCAGGTGGAGCACCACCTCTTCCCGGACCTGCCCTCCAACCGGTACGCCGAGGTGGCGCCCAAGGTCCGCGAGATCTGCGCCCGCTACGGCCTGCCGTACACCACCGGTCCGCTGCTGAAGCAGGTCGGCTCCGCCTGGGCCAAGGTCTTCCGCCTGGCCCTGCCCACCCGCTGATCACGATCACGCCCCCCGAAGTTCGTGGGCACGGCCGAGGAGCCCGGCAAGCACCGGCATGACTGGTCCTTCTCCGGCCTGAAGACCGCGGTGGCCCGGTGTGTGGAGCAGTTCGAGGCCGCGGGGGTGCCGGATGAGGAGATCCCGACGGCGGACATCGCCGCATCCTTCCAGGAGGCGGTCGCGGACGTGATCACCTCCAAGGCGGTGCGTGCCTGCCAGGAGCACGGTCTGGACCACCTGCTGCTGGGCGGGGGAGTGGCGGCGAACTCACGACTGCGCGGACTGCTGGCCGAGCGATGCGCGGCGGCCGGGATCGAGCTGACGGTGCCCCCGGTGCGGCTGTGCACGGACAACGGGGCCATGGTGGCCGCGTTGGGGGCGCAGCTGGTGGCCGACGGCGTGGAGCCCTCGGGCCTGGCGTTCGCCGCTGACCCCGGCCAGCCCGTGGAACGCGTGTCCCTGGTGGGGTGAGCCCTGACCGCATGAGGTGACCGGCCGTCGTCGGGAATGTGTGGGTGATTCAGGGAAGGAGGCTGGCCGGGCCGGCCAGCCACTGGCGGACCTCACTGGGTGAGCGCAGCTCGATGATGGTCAGGTGGGGGAACTCCTCCGGCAGCGTCTGCATGCGCTCGCGCCAGTTGTTGTGGGTCCGGGCTTCCCAGCGCAGGATGTGATCCGGGTCTGAGAACACGTGCCACAGCGGGGGTTCGACGCAGCCCTCGAACACCTCACGGCCGGTCAGCGAGCGGGTCACCGTGCGCTTGAGCAGCCGGGGCAGGGCTCGCCGGCGGGGGAAGTTCAGCCAGATGCAGGTGTCCGCCCGGTCGCCCAGGATGTGCTTGAAACCCTTGCTCCAGTACTGCCATTCGGTGACCCACTGCGTGCTCTGCGCCAGGGCTGTGGCCTGGGCATGGAAGTCAGGGCGGGGCGTCCAGCATGGGCCCCAGTGCAACACGTCCATCCCGGTGTAGGGCAGGTTCCACCGTTCACTCAGCTGCGCGGACAGCGTGGACTTGCCCACCCCGGTCACCCCTGCCACCAGTACCTGCCGCGGGGTGTGGGGTAGCGGCGAGTCTGCACAGAGCAACGGCATGCATATCATGCTATCCGTGCGTGGCGGCGGTGACCCCCCGATGGGCAGTTCTCCCCATCGCCACTGGTTGGCCGCCCCGATAGTCTGGGGCAGAGATCGCATTGAGGGGGCGAGGAGTCATGACCAAATACTGGGTCAATATCGATGAGTGCCAGCGGATACTGGATTCGATCAAGGACATCATGGACGGACGCAGAGCCGTGCCGCCCACTAGAGACGATTTCGAGCAGATCGACAGCTCGTGCTTCGCTTTCGAAGAGTCGGGCGCGCTTGAACCGAAGAATGTCGCCGATCGCCTCCACACCGCACTGTTCGACTTCGAGGAACAGGTGTTCAAACCCGCCTACCGCGAACTGTATGAGACAGTCATGAACAATGTGAACGCCATGCAGGACGCGGTCTCGTACTACGCCTCGGGAGACGCCGAGATGGCACTGTGGAACACCTCGCAGCGGGGAGATGACTTGGAGAACTTCCCGGACATCATCTCGCCCTCCGGCAATGAACCTCCCGAGGGGCGCACGACGATCCCCTCCGTCTGGGACGGCACGGACATCCCTTCACTGGAACGGGGCTATCAGTCCACGCCGTTTGTCGAGGCTCGCGAACACCATGAGGATGGTGACCATGGCGACGTGGGTTGAAGCTGACTTCCTCGGGGAAGGGACCGAGGCCCATTCACACTGTGTTGGCAAGTACTGGGACGGGCTGGTCCCGTGGGTTCCGTTCTACCCCAGGACAGTGGATGGCCCACGTTTCTCCGACAACGTCCTGGCGCACATGCGCGAGGAGCATGAGCAGTACATGGAAGTCATTCGGCTCTGGTCGATGCTGCCGAGCTACTACGTGACGACCGAGACTGAACAGGTGCGGACTGCCATGAATGGGGCGGCTGTGACAGTTGACGGTCTGTTGAAGGCCGCCGAGGTCTTGGACGGGGCCGTGACGGTCTACGACGAGTCGGTGCCGGAGCCGATGTCCTTCAAGCTGGAGCACGACCGCTGGGCGCGGACAACCTACGACAGCTTGACCAATCCTCTGACCGGAACGGATGAGGAGAAGGAAGACAAGTTCAACGAGCTCATGAACGAGGTCGAGATCCGAAAGGGTAAGGTCCAAAATGCGCTCGAAGTGCTGCAGAGCGCGCGGCAGACGCTGGCCGACACATTGAACGGAGTCGACGTCCAAGAACTCGGAGCACCGCGCTTCACCGTCATGGAGGGCGGGCTGGACAGTGCCGATTCTCAGCAGGAGCTGGAACTGGCCCTGATGCAGAGTGATCTGTTCGGCGGCGAGCTCACCTGGGCTCAGGTCGAACGCATCGCTGGTGAGATCGACTTGGATGCCCTGCCATATGACTACGTGGACAGTGAGGGGCGCAAATGGATCACCAATGCCGAAGGTGTCCGCGTGCGTGTGGGCAGCGCGATGGACCCGAACCTGAACGCCCAGATCATCGTCGCCATCGGCAGTGACCCGGAGACCTCACACATCCAGATCCCGACCGGCTATGACGGAGAAGGCAATGTCGTGGTGCAGAGCGCTTCGGATATCGTGACCTTTGCCAGTGGCGAGGCTGCGGACAAAATCGGCCCGGTGGCGTCACGCAGTCTGACAGTGTTCGAGATCCTCATGCTCGCTCCGACCATGTTTGTGGCTGGCGACATGGCGCGAACCAATGCGCAGGTCAACGGAGTTCTCATGTCTACCGAGGATCTGCAGCAGGTCTACAACCATCACAGTGACCAGGCCTTCTTCTCGACAACTCTGAGTTCTCTTGCCAGCTGGGGAACCACGTCCGCTACCGCCCTGGTGGTCCTTCCGGTCACCGGACCCTCCGGGCTTGTGGTGGTCTACGCGGTGGACCAGGCCACCGGTGAGGTCGTCTCCGCAGTCGTCGAGGGGATCTACGACGACACCTGGACGCAGGCGGAGCTGGAACGGAAGGGGGCACGCATACAAAAAGCCGATGAATTCGACGAGGACGAGTATGAACGGCTCAAGGGCCTTGCCGACGAGCGCGCCGCCCACGCCCAGGGTGACGGATGAGTGATCGACCGCATCATGGTGCTCCCCAGTCGGGTCCGCGCCCGATGAAGCCGATCGAACTGCAGGTCCCTGCGACTTCAGCCGATGGGCCGCTGGGACGGCCACGGGGGTGGACGCGGCTGGCAGACCCATCCCGGGCAGACACACTCATCTTCACCGGTGCCGAATCCCTCCGGGATGTGCTCCCCACGCTGACCATGGACCGGGTTCCCTGGAGCAAGGTCACAAACGGTGAGTGGGACAGCCCGTTCCAGAATGACGGCGGGTGGACAGCGCTGGCTGCAGAACCGTACAGGAGGCCTGACGCCCGAGGATGGTCGACGTGGCGTCTCGGCCTGCGCGCTCAACGGTCGATCATCGAGCGTTCCTGGGTCTTTGGTGCGCCTCAGGGGCTCTGCGTGATCCGGGGATTGTGTTCGCCGCGAAGCATCCGACGCTTCGAGCCCCTCTTCGATGCGGCGGTCGTTGACGCCCAGGGGATCGAACGCTCACGCAGCAGACCGTCCATTTCACCGCCTCATCCGGGCCCGGGCCCACTGCCAGGAGTCACAGAGATCTCCGCAGATGATTACGCTTGGCTGCTCGATGCGGCGGGCAGCACCGGTCCGGGGCCCCAAGCCGACCCAGAGCGTGCAGCGCGACTGAATGCCTTTGACGCACTGGAGCCCGATGGACGGATTGGACCGGTTGCCCGCCAGCTGATGCGCAACATCGTGTTGTCTCGCGATCGCGTCCTCGTCCGGCTGGAGATGGACCGCTCACGTCGAGTGCTGCTCGACCTGGCGTTGACAGGTCCGACGGCCACCGCGGTCGTCTCGACCGCATCCCATCGTTGGGTGGGTGCGTTCCACCGTACCCGGGCGGCCGAGTTGATCTCTCGGTTCGCGGGTATCGGGCCCGCCGTCAACACGGATGTCGGCAACACCCGGGTGGACGTCGCTCGCCTCACGGCACGTCTGTCGGATCCCCAGACTGCGGTGCCGAATACAGCGCCCCCTGGGCTGCGGACGGTGTGGTCTGATCGGCTGTACCGCTGGATCATCACTGTGCAGGACGGTGACCCGACGGTTCTCTCCGAGCAGTACCTCGGTTCGGTCACCCACGGTCAGTACCGCCTCGGGGCAGCCGATCACGCCTCGGGGCACCCAGGCCTTCTCCTGGAAGCCGTGCCGTCATCGGAGCTCTACCTGCACCTGCTGACGATCCTTCCCTAGAAACAGTCCGAGAGATCGTCAGACATCAATCCTGATCACGTCAACGACGGAGACAGGTCTGCCCGGCGTGTCTCAACATGCAGTGTTCACATGATCGGAGGGGGTGGTCAGCGGGAGAGGGAGTCGCGGGTGCGCCCGACGGCGTCACGCACCACAGCACGCAGCGGCGCCGTGGGATCGGGCAGGGCAGGCAGACCGATCCCTGCCCCGACGGCCTGAGCGGCCTGGCGCACCGTCTGCGCCGCGACCTGGCGCTGACGTGCCGCCGCACCGCCGGACTCCAGCATGGCGTGGATCCCGTCCAGCTCCGCCGAACAGCCCAGCCGCTCGGCCACCGGTGCCAGACGCTCCAGCTCGGCGCGCAGGTGGTCCGAGACCAGCTGCTCCTCACCGTTCGCATCCAGGATGATGATCGCCTCCAGCCCATAGCGGGCCGCGCGCCATTTGTTCTCCTGCACATGCCACGGCGGCATGGTGGGGATGCTCCCGCCCGCCTCCAGGGTGTCGCTGAAGTCCTGCACCAGGCACTGGGTCAGGGCGGCGATGGAGCCGATCTCCTCCACTGTGGCCATGCCGTCGCACATGCGCATCTCCACAGTGCCCAGCCGCGGCACCGCGCGCACATCCCACCGGCACTCAGTCACGTCATCGATCACGCCGGTGTGCATCAGGTCCGCCACACAGGACTCGAACCCGGACCAGTCCTGGAACTGGAACGGCAGCCCCGCCGTGGGCAGCTGCTGGAACATCAGGGTGCGCTGGGACTGATAACCGGTGTCCGCACCCGCCCAGAACGGGCTGGAGGCCGAGAGCGCCAGGACGTGCGGGAAGTAGTTGACCAGACCGTCCACCACGGGCATCGCCTTGCGGACGTCATCCAGACCCACGTGCACGTGGACCCCGTAGATCACCATCTGCCGGCCCCACCACTGGGTGCGGTCGATCATCTTGCCGTAGCGGTCCTTCTCGGTGACCGGCTCGTCCGTGGGCAGGGCGAAGGGATGCGAACCCTGCGAGTACAGCTCCAGGCCCAGCGGGTCCGTCACCGCCTGCACCTCACGGGCCACCGTGCGCAGCTGCTCCACGCCCTCATCCACCCGGTGGCAGACGCCCGTGACCAGCTCCACCGTGTTCTGCAGCAGCTCCTGGGTGATCCGCGGGTGGTCCGTGCCCGGGGCCAGGCCGGCATTGCGGGCCACCTCCCCGAGCACCGTGTCCGCGTCCGAGCGCAGTGCCCCGGTCCCGGCGTCCACCAGGGCCAGCTCCCATTCCAATCCCAGGGTGGACTGCTCAGAGGGGGCGAAGGGCAGGTGCAGCGTCACGCGGGGCTCCAGAAGGACGAGGGGCAGAGACGCGTTCATCCTACGGTCCCTGCCGCCGCCTGCGGCGAGGTGATGCGGGAGGTGAGAGGCCGTCGTCGGGACGAAGGAGGCGTGGCGGAAGCGGACACAGCCCCCGGGGCAGCACGTAGTGTGGAGAACGGCACCTGACCCGGAAGGAGCCCCACACCCCATGTTCCAGGAACGCGCCGTCCGCTACCGGCAGATCGTGGAGATCCTGCTGCGCCATGGACTCGGCTATCTGGTGGGCAACGCGCCCCTGCCCCGGCTCAAGCCGTTCGAGGCGCTCAAGGCCGAGGCCAACCGTGAGAAGTACAGCCCCCAGGAGCACCTGCGCCTGGCCCTGGAGGAGATGGGTCCGGTGGCGGTCAAGCTCGGGCAGACCCTGGCCACCCGTGAGGACCTGACCCCGGAGAGCTACCGCCGCGAACTGGCCAAGCTGCAGGACAGCACCGCCCCCGTGGACGGGGAGACGATCGTGCAGGTGGTCGAGTCCGAACTCGGCGCCGGCGTGGACACCCTCTTCGCCCGGTTCGACCGGACCCCGTTGGCCAGCGCCTCCCTGGGGCAGGCCCACGCCGCCGTGCTGCAGGACGGCCGCGAAGTGGTCCTGAAGATCCGCCGCCCCGGCGTGGTGGACCAGGTGGAGCAGGACCTGGAGATCCTGCAGAACCTGGCCGCCACGGCCTCGCGCAGTTCACGCACCCTGGCCACCGTGGACCTGGTGGGCCTGACCGACGAGTTCGCCACCACCCTGCGCTCCGAGCTGGACTACCTCAAAGAGGGACGCAGCGCCGAGCAGTTCGCCCAGAACTTCGCCGGCAACCCAGCCCTGCGCATCCCGGCCGTGCACTGGGAGAGCACCACTTCGCGCGTGCTGGCCATGGAGCGTGTGGGCGGGATCAAGATCGACGACGTGGCCGCCCTGGACGCCGCGGGGATCGACCGTCCCGCGCTCGCCGTCCGTGCCACGCAGATGATCGCCCAGATGATCTTCGAGGACGGCTACTTCCACGCCGACCCGCACCCCGGCAACCTCTTCGTGGAGGAGGACGGGCGGATCGCGCTGATCGACTTCGGCATGGTCGGCACCCTGGACGCCCAGCTGCGCACGGACCTGGGCACCCTGCTGGGGGCCGTGGTGCGCAAGAGTCCGCGGAGGATCGCCCACGCCCTGGTGGAAGTGGCCCCGGGCCGTCAGCCGGTGGACATGGCCGCGCTCACCCGGGACATCGGGCCGATCGTGAACCTGTACGCCGGCAAGACGCTCGCCGAGTTCAAGATGGGCCCGCTGCTGATGCGCGTGTTCGGCGTGCTGCGCCGGCACCACCTGCAGCTGCCCCGCGAGATCGCCCTGCTGCTGCGCATGATCATGATGGCCGAGGGCATGGGCGTCACCCTGGACCAGGACTTCCAGCTCGGCACCGTGCTCAGCCCCTATGTGCGCGCCATGCTGATGGACCGCTACGCCCCCACCGCCGTCATGCGCCGCCTGGCCGAGACCGGCACCGGGCTGCTGGAGCTGGCCGATGACCTGCCCGAGCAGTTCCGCCGCCTGCAGACCATGCTGGACACCGGCGGCCCCGAGGTCCACCTCCGCGCCGACGAGTTCGAACCGCTCGTGGACCGGGTGGGCGTGGCCGGACAGCGCTTCGGCGCCGCTCTGATCGGTGCGGCGATCGTCCGTGGCATGACCCAGGTGGCCACAGCAGAGCCGGAACGACGGCGGCGCTGGCACCTTCCAGCCCTGGGCACCGGCTTGGCCGCCACCACGGTCTACAGCGGGTACCTGGGCTGGCTGGACTACCGACGCCGCCGCGCCGCGCGCTGAGCCGGCTGCCAGCGAGCGGACCTAGCATGGGGGCGTGACTCTGCCCCGCACTCGTGTGCTCTCCGCCCTCTCCCTGTCCACCCTGCTGCTGCTCACCGGCTGCACCGCACCGGGCGGGCAGAGTCCGTCCACCTCGGTGACCGGGGGGACCGGAAGCGCTGGGCAGAGTGGTGAGGGGCCGTCGTCGGGAAGCCTTGAGGAGGAGCCTCAGACCGAGCTGGAGCGTCTGCTGGCGGCCGGGCCGGACGAGGAGCTGCGCTCGCGGGCCGCTGAGGCCGTGGCGCAGATGAGCCTGGACCAGAAGGCCGGCCAGGTGCTGGTGGGCCAGCTCGGCGCCGCCGGGACGAGCCCGGAGGAGCTGGAGCGGCTGCACCTGGGCGGGGTGATCGTGATGGGCGACGCCGTCCCCACCTCTGGGGGAGAGGCTGATCTGGAGGCGCTCTCGGCCGAGCTGACCGCTGTTCAGGAGGCGCTGCAGGCCGGGCGTGACTGGTCCGGCGTGGTGGCCGTGGACCAGGAGGGTGGACTCGTGGCCCGGGTGAAGGCCCCGCTGACCGAGTGGCCCACCCCGATGAGCTACGGGGCGGCGCTGGCCGGTGCGGGTGACGACGCGGAGCCTGGTGCGACCGCCGAGCTGACGCGAGACGGGCACCGGCTGATGGGCGCCGAGCTGGCCGAGCTGGGGTTCACCGTGGACTTCGCCCCAAGTGTGGACGTGACCGTGGGGGCGGCGGATCCGGCGATCGGGGCCCGGTCCTTCTCCTCCGACCCGGAGGCGGTGGCGGCGCTGGGTGCCGCCGGACAGCAGGGGCTGCTGCAGGCCGGTGTGCTCGCCTCGCCCAAGCACTTCCCCGGGCACGGCTCCGTGGAGGACGACTCCCACGTGACCATGCCGGAGCAGGTCCAGAGCGTGGACGAGCTGCTGAGCCGGGACTGGGCGCCGTTCCAGGAGCTGATCGACGCGAGTGCCCGGGCGGAGCAGTACGCCCCGATGATGATGATGGGGCACCTGGATGTCCCGGAGCTGGACCCGGGCGTCCCCAGTTCGGTGTCCTCGGCGGCGTACGAGGCACTGCGCGGACTGGGCGACGCCGACTACGACGGCGTGGTGGTGACCGACGCGCTGAACATGGGCGCCCTGGTGGAGCGGTTCGGTCCGAACGAGGCACCGGTGCGGGCGCTCGCCGCCGGCGCAGACCTGCTGCTGATGCCCTCGAACGTGGTCGGCGCGCACGGCGCCCTGGTGTCCGCTGTGCAGGACGGAGAGGTGCGCGAGGAACGGCTCACCCAGGCGGCCGAACGCGTGGTGACCATGCTGATGTGGCGAGATGCCGTGGCCGGTGAGGTGGCGTCGTCGGGACCTGATGAGGCGGCCAGGGCGGACCAGGGCGCCGATGCCGCTGGGGTGAGCGAGCAGGTCTCCGCCTCGGCGATCACCGTGGTGGACGGGGTGTGCGGTGAGCCGATGGTGACCGACTCCCTGCAGATCCGCGGGGGAGAGATCGCCGACCGGGAGCGACTGGCCGCCGCCGCACAGGAGGCCGGACTGAGTGTGGGCTCCGGCCCGGTGGTGACCCTGGTGGGCTCTGCCCGCGGGACGGGACAGGGCGATGTGGTGGTGGCCTTGGATGCGCCGTTCGGGCTGGAGGGATCGAGTGCGTCCGAGGACGGTGCCCTGGTGGCCTTGTACGGACGGACTCCGGGAGCGTTCGCCGCGCTGGTGGACGTGCTGACGGGCGAGGCTGAGGCGCCGGGAGCCCTGCCGGTGCAGGTCGGCGACTGGCCTGCCGGCACCGGCTGCTGAGGAGCCGCCGCGCTGACACCGTGCGGTGCCGGGTGCCGGTGCGGTGCTGGGATGGGACGTGCTGGACGGCGGAGCCATCCGAACCGTGATGCACCGTCCCGGTGCATCCTCCCGCGGGCGGCACACCCTCATGGGGCACGAGTGCCGGGGCCGGGCGTCCCGCAGCGGACTCAGGCCTGCGCCACCAGGGCATCCAGGCGGTCCGGGTCGAGCAGCACCACCCGATCGGCCTGGACCCGGACCAGGCCCTGGTCCTTCAGCCGGGTGAGGGCCCGGCTGAAGGACTCCGGCGTAGTGCCGATCAGCGAGGCGACGTCCTTCTTGGCCAGCGGCAGCCGGACTGTGCTGGAGCTGCCGCACTCCAGAGGGAGATCGAGCAGGTAGTCGGCCAGCCGGACGTCCACGTCCACCGAGCTCAACGCCAGCCGCCGTTCGGCCTCGGCCATCCGCTCGCTCACGCTGCGCAGCATCTGCAGGACGATGCTGGGGTGCTCGTGCATCAGCCCCGCCAGGGCGGCGTGGGTGAAGACGCACATGCGCGTGTCCGTCAGGGCCTCGGCCTGGTCGGTGGCCCGAGCCCCGGTGAGGAAGGACTGCTCGCCGATGGTCTGCCCGGGACCGGACACGCGGATCAGTCGCCGGCGCCCCTGGGGAGACCCCCGGGTCAGCGCCACCTGCCCGGTGTGCACCACGCTCATGCCGGCCGGCTCGTCTCCATCGGCGTACAGCAGCTCACCGCGTTGCAGCAGGCGGGGCCGGGCCAGCCGTGCCACCGCCTGCTGCTGATCGGGGGTGAGTCCTGCGAAGATCGGCACCCGAGCCACGCAGTTGTCCTCGTCCCGGCGGATCTCCCGGAGGGGCAGGGTGCGCATGGCACCTGATTCTGCCCCACCGGGTCCGGCCGGGGCCGCCGAACCCTCAGACCGCATCGGCGACCACCGCCTGAGGCGCCGTCCGCTGGGAGCGAGGGGCCCTCGTCGTGCCCTGCCGGGTGCGCAGCAGGCGCATGGCGTTGAGGATGACCACCAGCACCGAGGCCTCGTGGACCAGCATGCCGATCGACATGGTCACCCCGCCGCCGAACACTCCGGCGAGCAGCAGCACCACCGTCACCAGGGCGATCGTGATGTTCTGACGCATCACCGCCGCGGTCCGCCTGGCCAGACTGATGGCCTCCGGGAGCTTGAGCAGGTTGTCGCCCATCAGGGCGATGTCCGCCGTCTCCACGGCCACGGCTGATCCCGCCGCGCCCATGGCCACCCCGATGTCCGCCGTGGCCAGCGCCGGGGCGTCGTTCACGCCGTCGCCGACCATGGCGACCGTGTGGCCCTCGGTCTGCAGCCGGGCCACCGTCTCGAGCTTGTCCTCGGGGAGCAGGGAAGCGTGGATCTCCTCGATGCCCGTCACCTCACCCATGGCCTCGGCTACCAGGCGGGTGTCCCCGGTGAGCATGACCACCTTATGGACGCCGGCCTCGTGCAGACCCCGGACCATCGCGGCGGCGTCAGCACGGACCTGGTCGGCCACCGCCACCACGCCGATCACTGTGCCGCCCAGCGCGATGATCATGGGTGTCCGGCCCGCCGCGGCGAGCTCATGCGCCTTGCGGCCGGCGCCGACCTCGTCCACCACCCCGTACTGCTCCAGCAGGGCCGCGTTGCCGATGAGCACCCGCTGCCCGTCGACCACGGAGACGATGCCCTTGCCCGGCACCGGGGTGACGGAGCCCGGGAGGCCGACGGCTCCCACGCCCTCCGCGCGGGCGGTGTCCAGGATGGGCCGGGCGAGCGGGTGCTCGGATCCCGCCTCTGCGGCGGCGGCCCAGCGCAGGACGTCTCCGCGGTCCATGGTGGGGGAGAGGACGACGACGTCGGTCAGCTCCGGGCGTCCCTCCGTGAGAGTGCCGGTCTTGTCCACGGCGACGGCGCTGATCCGGGCCGCGGTCTCCACGAACTCGCCGCCCTTGATGAGGATGCCGTTGCGGGCGGCCCGGCCGATGCCGGCCACGATCGCCACCGGGATGGAGATCACCAGGGCGCCGGGGCAGCCGATGACCAGCAGGGTCAGTGCCAGGACCACGTCCTGGGTGACCAGCCCGGCCACCAGGGCCAACACCATCACCGCGGGGGTGTACCAGGACGAGAAGCGGTCGATGAACGCCTGCGTGCGGGCCGTGGCGTCCTGGGCCTCCTCCACACGGTGGATGATCCGGGCCAGGGTGGTGTCGGCACCGATGCCCGTGGCCGTCACCTGCAGGAAGCCGCCCCGGGAGACGGTGCCGGCGAAGACCTGGTCCTGTGCGGACTTCTCCACCGGGATGGACTCTCCGGTGATGGAGGCCTCATCCAGGGCGCCGGTGCCGTCCAGCACGATCCCGTCCACGGGGACCTTGGCGCCGTTCTTGACGAGCACGGTCTCTCCGACCTGCACCTGGCCGGCCGGGACGTGCACCTGCGCTCCGTCCCGCAGCACCACGGCGGTGTCCGGGGCCACGGCCACCAGCTCGGCCAGAGCCGACCGGGTCTTGGTCAGGGTGGCCGACTCCAGGGCGTGGCCCACGGCGAACAGGAAGGTCACGGCCGCCGACTCCCAGAAGTTGCCGATGACCACGGCGCCAAGGGCGGCCACGGAGACGAGCAGGTCGATCCCGACCACCCGGGCGGTCAGGGCCCGGGCGGCCTGGAGCAGGATCCGGTATCCGGCCACCGCGGCGGCGGCGAGCATGGCGACGTCGGCCAGGGTGAAGGCGCTGGCTGCTGTATGGGCGTGCTCTCCGGCGTCGATCCACCACTGGGGGCCGACGGCGGCGTTCCACGCCCCGCCGGCCAGGTGCTGGAGGGCGAAGGAGAGCAGGATGAGGACTCCCGACACCACGGGGACGGCCCAGGTGCCGCGAGCCCATGTCCGGAGCCTGGTCATGGCGGTACGACCTTTCGAGAGATGAGGAACGGGGAGGGGAAGAGGGGCGGTGGGCGGGAGACGCGCGGGGCGGCTCAGCCGCCGGTCAGAAGGTGGACGGAGCCGCGGCGTAGCCGGCCTTGGCCACGGCGGCCACGAGGTCGTCCACGGAGACGCGCTCGGCGTCGTGGTCGATCTCGATCCGGGCCGAGGCGAAGTGGACCTTCACGGCCTCCACGCCGGGGAGCCGGCCGACCTGCTTCTCGATCTTGTGGACGCAGGAGGGGCAGGAGAAGCCCTCGGCGCGCAGGACGGTGTGGGTGGTGGTGGCGGTCATGGTGAGACCCCTTCCGGTGGCGGTTCTTCAATGGTCCATCAGCAGTTCCCTGCTGATGTCCTCAACCTACGAACGAACCGCAGCCGGCACCTTGACGCGCGTCAAGCCCCGTGACGGGCGCACGAGGACGGGCGCTGGCACGGACGGGGGCCGGCGCGGGACCCGGAACACGTCGACACCGTTCCCAGGACAGGAATCGGCCCCCACGACCCCCGAGATGTCCTGGGAACGGTGTCCACAGGCCCGGCACTCTCAGACGGGGCGGACCTCGATCGCCAGGCGCTCCTGGCCCACGCGGGTCAGCACCAGGGTGGTGTGCCGGCCTGCGCCTGCCCCCTTGCCCTTCTGCCCGCTCATCAGCAGCCGCCGCGCCTCTTCCGGCGTCACCGCCATGCCGCGCTTCTTGATGTCCAGCCGCGTCACGCCGGTGTCCTTGACCCACCGCCGCAGACTCTTCACGTGGTACGGCATCACGGTCAGCACCTCGTACGCCCGCGCGAACGGCGTCTCCACCTGCTCATCCGCACAGAAGTAGGCGATGTGCTCATCCAGCAGTCGCCCGCGCACACCGCCGAACTCGCGCGCCACCAGGTCCGCCACCAGCCCTGCACGGATCACGGCACCGTCCGGCTCATAGAGCCAGCCACCCACACCCCCGACGCCGGCCACCTCCGCCGCGTGCGAGTCGCCGAAGTCCTGGGGCGAGGTGATCTCCGCGGGGCTGGCCGGATCCGGTCCCGAGCCCAGCACCAGGGCCGCCCGGCGCACGTTGGGCCGTGCGACCGCGTTGAACCACAGCACGGCCTCGGTCACCTCGCCGCCCACGGACACCCACTGCGCCTCACAGCCCGCCGGGACCGCGCCGTGCGGGATGCCCGGGCCCATCTTCACGCCCACGGCCACTCCGGAGTCGGCCAGCTGTTCCACGAAGGACAGCGGGGGAGAGAACACCTCCGGATCGAACACCCGCGAGGACCCGGAGGAGGAGAGCACCCGCCGCGCCGGATCCAGCCAGAACCCGTCCGGCCCGCCCGCCCCGTCCGGCCCTTCAGGCTGTCTCGCCCACTCCACCGCATCCGCGCACACCACCTGCGCGGTGGGGAAGGGCATCAGGTTGACCGTGGCCGCCGCCGCCACCGTGGGATCCCGCTCCACCGCGGTGACCTGCAGGTCCAGGGCGGCCAGGGCCATGGAGTCCGCCCCGAGGCCGCAGCCCAGATCGGCCACATGCCGCACGCCTGCCCCCGCGAACCGGCCCGCGTGCAGTGCCGCCACCTGCAGCCGCGTGGCCTGCTCCAGCCCGGCCTGAGTCAGCACCATGGACTGTGCGAACGGCCCGAACTTCGCCTCCGCCTTCCCGCGCAGCCGCAGCTGGGTCAGCACCGCCGAGACCAGCTCCGGCGCGTGCCCGTCCTTGCGCAGCCGCGTGGAGAGGGACAGCGCATCGGCCTCGCGGTAGGAACCCTCTGCGCTCAGCCGGTTCAGCAGCGCCCACCCCTCCGGCGAGAGGACGGGGGAGAGGTCGGTGGGGTCCAGGGACGGCTGGTCTGAAGAGGTTTCGGCGGGCACCACTCCACGCTACCGCCGCCCCGGACGAACTAGGCTGGGGGCATGCCTCGCCGCCCCACTCCGCGCATCGCGCCGCTGGACACGAACCCGTCATTCCAGCCGGCCTCCCAGGACCGTCCCGACGACGGCTCCCTCACCGAGCGCTCCGGCCGCACCGCGGGCGAGGGGCAGGACTACGACCTGTTCGGGGAGTTCGACGAGTCGGACCAGGACGGCCAGTACGGGGAGCAGACCTGGGCCTCGCAGCAGGCCGCCGGTGCGCCGCGCTGGGCCAAGTGGCTGCTCTACGGCTCCATGGCGCTGGGACTGCTGGCCGCCGGACTGCTGATCGCCACCGTGGTCATCCAGTCGCTGGTCTCCGGCAGTCTGGCGGTGGGCGGTGCCGACTTCTTCGCGGACACACCTCAGAGCGCAGAGCTGCGCCGCGAACTGCTGTGGGGTCCGGTGACCCTGCCGCTGGTGGCGTTGGGTGTGGCATTCGTGGGACTGTGCGTGGGCGGCCTGACCATCTTCCGCTACCGCCGCGCCCGCTGACCGGCGTCACCGGGTGCGTCTGCGGGCCGGTGCGAGATGCCCCGAGCCGTGACAGGATGTGAGGATCGTCACAACGCCGTGGCGTCACCATGGAAGGGATCCCATGTCTCACTCACGCCCCCAGTCCTCGCCGCAGCTCTCCCGCCGCGCCCTGCTCGCCCTCGGAGGGGCCGGTGCCCTCAGCACCATCGCCTGGCCGAGCTGGGCTGCTGACGGTGCCCGCCCCGGTGCGGTCCGTGCTCCGCGTCTGACCTCCGGGGACCGCCAGATCATCAGTCAGCTGCGTCCCGAGAACGCGATCGAGCACCTGACCCACCTGACCGAGGGGATCGGCCAGCGCTACAGCGGGACACCCCAGGAGAAGGCCGCAGCCGACTACCTCGCCGGCGTGCTGGACTCTTACGGGTACGACGTGGAACTCCAGGAGTTCACCGTCCCGGACCGTCGAGTCGGCGAGCTCAGTGGACCTGCACTGGACACCAGCATCGCCTGGGGCGTGGGCTCGGCTGCCCGGGCCGCCCAGGACACCACCGTGCGCGGAACGCTTACCGTGGCTCCGTCCGGCTCTCTCGCCGACCTGCCACCGGACCTGCGCGGGCAGATCCTGATGCGCGTGGTCACCGTCACCGAGGACATCACGCCCCTGGCCGTGGCCGCGGCCGCTCGTGGTGCCGAGGCCGTGATCGCCACCCGTGTCGATGCTGCCTACCCTCGGCAGGCCTCCGCCTTCGCACCCACCCTGACGGCCGACGTCGGGATTCCTGTGGTGGGTGTGGGGCAGGTGCAGAAGCATGCGCTGCTGACTGCCCTGTCTCGGGGGCCGGTGACGTTGAGCCTGACCACCGTGCAGTACCTGAGCCCCACCAGCCAGAACGTGCTGGCCCGGCGTGCGGGCCAGCAGGGCGGGTCGCCGAGCCGGGCGCGCCAGGAGGTCATGCTGTGCGCGCACTACGACTCGGTGATCGGTGCACGCGGCGCCAACGACGACGGCTCCGGCACCGTGCTGTGCCTGGAGCTGGCGCGGACCATGCGCAACCTGCCCACCACCTCCGACCTCTCGTTCTCGCTCTGGGGCTCGGAGGAGGTCGGTCTGGTGGGCTCGCGCCTCTATGCTCGCGGGCTGGACGCGGCGCAGAAGGCACGGCTGTCCGGCGTGTTCAACAACGACATGGTCGGCACCAGCTGGGACCCGGCCGAGAAGTACTGGGTGCTGGACTACTTCGGCCAGTCCAATCCGGTCAATGCCCAGGTGCTCGCTGCCGGTGAGCGGCTGGGATACCGCGCACAGATGAGCGATGTGACTCCGCGTGGGTCCAGTGACCACCAGTCTTTCTCCGAGGTGGGCGTGCACAGCGGGAACTTCTCCTGGCGCGGCGTGGAGACCCCCGCCCTGCTGGAGCCGGAGTACCACTCGGCCGATGACACGATCGCCGCGAACATCTCCGTGGAGCGGCTCACCATCTCCATGGAGCTCCAGGGCGCGGCGGCCCTGGCCCTGGCTCGTTCCTGACGCGCTGACCCCCTTCTCGGGACAGCCAGTGGGCCCGGAAGGCTCGACACTGTCCCGCGAAGGGGGTCCCAGGGGTCCGCTGAGGCTGGATGTTGTCCACAGGTCGGTGAGCGGCTCGAGCGAGAAGCCGGTGACTTCACCAGACTGGCCGCATGCCCTCGCTCGTCACCGACATCCATGATCCCGCGCTGCTGATCGTCGACCATCATGATCGTCCGGCCGCGGCACGGGCGCTCTCCCGCGGGGCCCAGCGGGGCAATCTGGTGCGACTGGCCAGTGGGGTCTACACGGAGACCGACCGCTGGCTGACCACTCCAGCGTGGGACAGGTACCGGATGGCCATCGCCGCGCACGCGGCCTCACGTCGAGGCCAGGCCGTCTTCTGTCATCTGACCGGGGCGGACCTGTTCGGAATGTCACTGCTGGAGGTCCCCACGGACCTGCACGTCCGGGCCAGCACGCCGAGCAAGTCAGGAACTGTTGAACCCACTTCGCCCTACGTCAATCCCGAGGCCGTACGGGCAGCGGCCGATCGCCTCAGCACCGATCCGCGGCACAGGCGCCTGCGCCACACTCTGCCGGCTCTGCCTCCCGTCCGCCGGCACGCCAACCACCTGGGATGTGGCACGGGCCGGGACCAGTCGGTCCGGATCCCTGTCATTCTCAGCGACGGCACCTACCTGCTGGATGTTCGGACGGATCCGCTTCCCGCCGTTCTCGCGAGTGTGATGTCCCACGAATCACTGTGCCAGGCGGTGCCGCCGGCGGATGACCTGGCCCGGCGGATGGGGCGTTCGTTCGAGCAGCTGGCGGCTCAGGCTCGCGAGATCCTGCCGCGGAAGAACGCCACGCGTCGGTTCGACCGTGCCGTCGACTTCGCGGATGGACGGTCCGAATCCGTGGGTGAGTCCCTCAGCAGGGTAATCATCCATGAGCTGGGGTTCGTGCTGCCGGAGCTGCAGGTCGAGTTACGCTCGCCGAGCGGAGAGTTCCTGGGGCGTCCAGACTTCTGGTGGAAGCAGGTCCAGCTGATCGGTGAGTTCGACGGCATGACCAAGTACACCGGTGCCGTTGAACGGAACGGTCGCACGGCCGAGGAGGTGCTGGTGGCTGAACGCCGCCGGGAGCTCAAGCTGGCCGGTGCGGACCGGAGGGTGATCCGCTGGATGTGGAAGGACCTCATGAACGAGCGGGCGTTCGAGGCGCAGCTGCTCGAAGCCGGAGTGCCGCGGGCTCGTTGAGGGGTGCCGACTCGCATTCACCCCCTTCTCGGGACAGAACATCCTCTGAAGGGGGCGAGAGATGTCCCGGGAAGGGGGTAGGAGCAGGCCAGGTCAGGTCGGCGGCACTGCGCGGCCGGCCGAGCCCCCGACTCAGCTGAAGTAGATGCCGATCTTCTTGCCGCGGATCTCCTCGACCAGGATGTCCACGTCGTAGATGTCCTGCAGCGTCTCCGAGCACATCAGCTCGTCCGGGCTGCCCTGGTGCACCAGCCGACCGGACTTCATCGCCAGGATGGTGTCCGAGTAGCAGGAGGCGAAGTTGATGTCGTGGATGACGATCACCACGGTCTTGCCCAGCTCGTCGGCCATCCGCCGGATCAGGCGCATCATCTCCACGGCGTGCTTCATGTCCAGGTTGTTCAGCGGCTCATCCAGCAGCAGCACGTCGGTGTCCTGGGCCAGCACCATGGCGATGTACGCGCGCTGCCGCTGACCGCCGGAGAGCTCGTCCAGGTACCGCCCGGCGAAGGAGTGCAGGTCCATGTACCCCAGGGCCTGGCTGACCAGACGCTCATCATCCGGGCCGGGGCGTCCGCCGTGGTGCGGGAAGCGTCCGAAGGAGACCAGGTCCCACACGGTCAGGCGCACGGTGGTGGTGTTCTCCTGGCGCAGCACGGCCAGCTTGCGGGCCAACGCGCGGGTGTCGGAGTCGAACACGTCCTGGCCGCCCACGGCGATCGTCCCGCCGTCGGCCTGCAGCAGGCGTCCGATCATGGAGAGCAGCGTGGACTTGCCGGCGCCGTTGGGCCCGATGATCGAGGTGACGCCGCCGGCGGGGATCTGGGCGGTGACCTCGTCCACCACGCGGGTGCGGTCATAGGCCTTCACCACGCCCTGCAGGTCGATCGCCGGAACGCCGGGCACCGGGGGATCGGCATGGATGGAGTGGCTGCCGTTCGCGGCTGGGGCATCCGGCGTCTGACGTCCCGACTGCGGCGAATCCATGCCGTCCAGCGTACCGGCGGTCAGCTCAAACTCGGTCTGCACTGCCATCAGCGCACCTTTCCTCTCAACAGCATGGCCAGGAACACGATCCCGCCCGCGAACTCGATGATGATGCTCAGCGCCGTGTTGAAGCCGAACACGTGCTGCAGGACCATCTGCCCGCCGGCCAGCAGCACGATCCCCAGGAACACCGCCGCCGGCAGCACCCAGCGGTGCCGGAACGCACCCACCTGGTAGGCCAGGTTGGCCACCAGCAGGCCGAAGAACGTCACCGGTCCCACCAGGGCGGTGGAGACAGCCACCATCACGGCGGCGATCACCAGGATCTGCATGGTCCGGGCACGGTGGTCCACGCCCAGGGACACGGCGGACTGCCGACCCAGGGCCAGCACGTCCAGCTCATGGCGCATCCGCCACACGGGGATGCTCGCCAGCGCCAGCATCACCGCCGCCAGGCCCAGCAGCTGCGGATCCACCATGCCGAACGAGGCGAAGAACAGGTCCTGCAGGATGGTGAACTCCGAGGGCTCCATCAGCTTCTGCAGCAGAGCGGAGATGCCCCGGAACAGGGTGGCGAACACGATCCCGATCAGCAGCACCAGGTGCAGCGACTGGTGCGCCCCGGTGAACAGCCACCGGTACAGCGCCACCGCGAACACCACCATCACCACGGTCTCGGCCAAGAACCGAACGGCCGGCGGGAACCCCAGGAACGACTGCGCCGTGAACACCCACACCATCACGGTCTGGATCAGCACGTACAGCGCGTCGAAGCCCATGATGGACGGGGTCAGGATGCGGTTCCCGGTCACCGTCTGGAACAGCACGGTGGACACGCCCACGGCGTAGGCCACCAGCACCATGGCGCCCACGGTGGTCAGCCGCCGCGGCAGGATGTACTCCACCGCGCCGGTCAGCCCCACGAACACGAAGGCCAGCACGCTCGCCAGCGCCAGTGCGCCCAGCACGGCCACGATGATCCAGGCCCGGCGGGATTCCCGACGGCGGCCGGCACCTTCTCCCGGCCCGGCACCGGGGGTGCCGGGAGGCTGGGAGGAGGCGGCGTCGTCGGAAAGGTCTGTGCTGGAACCGGACCCACGGGATCCGGTGAGCAGGCCGATCAACCCGCGCCCGGACTCCATGGTCCGGCGGGACTCCGGGGTGGGGGAGGAGGTGAGGTCCGTGGTCATGAGCGGGCCCCCCGGCGGCGGGTCTGCAGCAGCAGGACCAGGAAGATGGCCGCGCCCACCACGGAGATGATGGTGCCGACCGGGATCTCATAGGGGTAGCGGATGGTGCGGCCGACGATGTCGCACAGCAGCACGAAGCCGGCGCCGAAGATCGCGGTCCAGGGCACGGAGGTGCGGGCGTTGTCTCCGAACACCATGGAGACCAGGTTGGGCACCACCAGTCCCAGGAAGGGCAGGGCGCCCACGGTGACCACCACGACGGCCGAGATGATCGAGACCAGTCCCAGTCCCAGGGCCATCACCTGCTGGTACTTCAGGCCCAGGTTGGTGGCCACGTCCTGGCCCATGCCGGCCACGGTGAAGCGGTCCGCGGCCAGAAAGCCGAGCAGGGTGAGGGCGCCGACCAGCCAGAGCAGCTCGTAGCGGCCGGAGACCACGCCGGAGAAGTCGCCGATCATCCAGGTGTTCAGGGTCTGGAGCAGGTCCACGCGGTAGGCGAAGAAGGTGGTGATGGCGGCGATGACCCCGCCGAGCATGATGCCCACCAGGGGCACCAGCAGGGTGGAGCGGGAGGGGACCCGGCGGATGATCGCCAGGAAGATCGCGGTGCCGGCCAGGGCGAAGATCGCGGCGATCCCCATCTTGCCCATCAGCGGCAGCGACGGAAGGAAGACGGTGGCCACCAGGATGCCGGCCGTGGCGGACTCGACGGTGCCGGCGGTGGAGGGCTCCACGAAGCGGTTGCGGACCATCAGCTGCATGATCAGTCCGGCCACCGCCATGGCCAGGCCGGAGAGCAGCACCGCGGCGGTGCGGGGCAGGCGCGAGACGGTCAGGATGTGCCAGGACTCGGGGTCGCCGGAGAGCACGGCGGGCAGGCTCACATTGGTGACGCCCACGAACATGGACACCACGGCCAGGATCAGGATGGCGGCCACGCCCAGCCACAGGGCGGTGCGGGTGTTCCGGAACCGGGTGAACTGCCGCGAGGTGATGCAGTGGTCCTCGGGGTGCGCGCGCATGGCCCGGATGTCCACCAGGGTGCGGGCGTCGGTGACGGTGACCGGTGGAGCGGTGGGAGTGCGGACACGGGCCAGCCCGCCCGGGGGCACTCCCGGGCGGGCTGGTGGTGCAGACGGCGCTTTGGCCGTGGTGTCTGACATCAGGGGATCAGCGGTTCCTTGTGTGTGGACTGCGGTGTCTGGGGTCAGCTGTCCGAGGTGGCGTCGGTGCCGCCGGTGGTGGACTCGGTGACCACGCCGTTGACGACCTGATCGATCATCTGGGGCAGGCTGTTCAGTCCGTAGCCGACGACGTACCAGTTGGTCGGATCCAGCTTGATGATGTCCCCGTTGCGGGCGGCGTTGGTGCCGTTGACCAGATCGTTGTCCAGGACAGCGTCGGCGGCCTGACCGCCCTCGCCGGTGGCGGCATCGCGGTCGATCACGAACAGCAGGTCGGGGTTGGTCTCGGCGATGTACTCGAAGGAGATGGACTCACCGTGGGCGCCTTCGGCCTTGACGTCGGCGGCGGTGGGGACGCCCAGCAGGTCGTGGATCAGACCGAAGCGGGAGCCGGCACCGTAGGCGGTGACCTCACCGGCGGAGGTGAGCACGATCAGTCCGTTGCCCTGGTCGGCCTCCTTGATGGTGGCCTTGGCGTCCTCGATCTTGCCCTCGAGGCCCTTGAGCTTGCCCTCCACGGCCTCGGTCTTGCCGAAGATGGTGCCGATGACCTTGGCATTGGCCTCGAAGGACTCCAACGGGTTCGTCATGTCCACGGCGAGGTTCACAGTGGGGGCGATCTTGGAGAGCTCTCCGTAGGCCTCAGCGGTGCGGCCGGAGGTGATGATCAGGTCCGGGCCAGCGGTGGCGATGGTCTCGAAGTCCGGCTCCTTCATGGCGCCGATCTTCTCTGCACCCTCAGCGATCCCCTGCAGGGACTCGGGGTACTGGGCCTCGGGAACGCCGGCCGGCTTCACGCCGATCGCGTTCATGGTGTCCATCACGCCCAGGTCGAAGACGAAGACCTTCTCCGGGTTGGCCGGGACCTCGGTGGTGCCTTGGGCGTGGTCCACGGTGAAGGTTCCGTTGCCGTTGTCCTGCACGGTGGCGGCCTTGCCCGGGGGGCGGCTCTCGCCGGAGGCGGCGGGGGCAGAGGAGCTGCTCGAGGCGCCGGCGCTGGTGGACTCGCCGCCTGAACCGTTGGATGCGGTTCCGCCGCAGGCGGACAGGGTGACCAGCGCGGTCAGACCGAGGAAGGCCATCAGCATCATGCGCCAGC
This sequence comes from Micrococcus sp. IITD107, assembly GCF_041927415.1. Classification (NCBI taxonomy): domain Bacteria; kingdom Bacillati; phylum Actinomycetota; class Actinomycetes; order Micrococcales; family Micrococcaceae; genus Micrococcus; species Micrococcus sp. IITD107. Next base: position 357,266 of record NZ_JBHFFN010000002.1, read on the forward strand.
GGGCGAAGCGGCCCACGGGGGCAGAGGTGCGGGTGAAGGACACGGGGTCTCCAGTCGAGTCGGGGAGCAGATGCTCCGTGTGCTCACCGGACACAGTCCTCCGCGCACCGAGTGCACCGGTGCTCCGCTGGGGGTCTGGCCGAATAAGCGAACGAGTATGTTGCGTTATTGAAGCCTCGAGGTCTCAGCGTAGAGGTAAGCCTTACCTAACCGCAAGCGAAAGGGCTCAATACGAACATATTTCGTGCGCTAATGACGTGCGGCTTGGCGCGCGTTGATGAGGAGCCGGGCACCGTCGCCGTCCGTCAGTGGGGCAGATGCGGCCAGATGGCCACCAGGATCGAGAAAGACGAATGACGCCTCGAGGGTCGACCCAGGGCCGTCCCGCCACACCTCTGGCACTCACCTTGACCGAGTGCTAAGCGCGCGCCTAGAGTCATTTCTGGCACTCCGGGCGACCGGGTGCCAAGCCTGAAGGACCTGCCATCCGGCACCCGCGACGACGGTTGGTCAGCCTCCGGCGCACAACAGATTCCCAGTTCTCCGGCCCGCCCCGCACGCCTGGGCGGCCGGCCATCAGATACGAAGGAGAGCGCAGACATGTCTGTCTCCATCAAGCCCCTCGAGGATCGCATTGTTGTCCGTCCGCTGGAAGCCGAGCAGACCACCGCTTCCGGCCTGGTCATCCCGGACACCGCGAAGGAGAAGCCCCAGGAGGGCCAGGTCGTGGCCGTGGGCCCCGGCCGCGTCGACGACAACGGCAACCGCGTCCCCGTGGATGTCTCCGAGGGCGACGTGGTCCTCTACTCCAAGTACGGCGGCACCGAGGTGAAGGTCTCCGGCGAGGAGTACCTGGTCCTCTCCGCCCGCGACGTGCTGGCCATCGTCACCAAGTGACCCTGGTCTCTGACCGCACCTGACGCCCCAGGCCCGGCCGGCCATCTCACTGGCCGGGCCTGCGCGCGTCTCCCGCCGTCGTCGGGACGCCTGTGCTGAACAGCGTTCACGACGACGGCCCCCACACCTGAACTTTTCATCTCACCGAGAGGAGCGTCGAGACTATGGCCAAGCAGTTGGCATTCAACGACGACGCACGCCGAGCCCTGCAGGCCGGCATCGACAAGCTGGCGGACACCGTCAAGGTCACCCTGGGCCCCAAGGGCCGTAACGTGGTCCTGGACAAGGCCTGGGGCGCACCCACCATCACCAACGACGGTGTGACCATCGCCCGTGACATCGAGCTGGACGACCCGTACGAGAACATGGGCGCTCAGCTGGCCAAGGAAGTGGCCACCAAGACCAACGACGTGGCCGGCGACGGCACCACCACCGCCACCGTGCTGGCCCAGGCCCTGGTCAACGAGGGCATGCGTCTGGTGGCCGCCGGTGCCGCCCCCAGCGAGGTCAAGAAGGGCATCGAGGTGGCCGTGGCCGCCGTTGAGCGCCGCCTGGGCGAGAACGCCCGCGACGTCGAGGGCCAGCAGGTCGCCCACGTGGCCGCCATCTCCGCCCAGTCCGACGAGGTCGGAGAGCTGCTCGCCCGCGCCTTCGACACCGTGGGCACCGACGGCGTGATCACCATCGAGGAGTCCTCCACCACCAGCACCGAGCTGGAGGTCACCGAGGGCATGCAGTTCGACAAGGGCTACCTCTCCCCGTACATGGTCACCGACGCCGAGCGTCAGGAGGCTGTGCTGGAGAACCCCTACATCCTGCTGAACTCCGGCAAGATCTCCTCCGTGCAGGAGTTCCTGCCGCTGCTGGAGAAGGTCCTGCAGGAGTCCAAGCCGCTGTTCATCATCGCTGAGGATGTGGAGGGCGAGGCGCTGTCCACCCTGGTGGTCAACAAGATCCGCGGCACCCTGTCCGCCGTGGCCGTGAAGGCACCGGGCTTCGGCGACCGCCGCAAGGCCATGATGCAGGACATCGCCGTGCTCACCGGTGCACAGGTGGTCTCCCCGGACCTGGGCATGAAGCTGGACCAGGTGGGCCTGGAGGTCCTGGGCACCGCACGCCGCGTGACCATCACCAAGGACTCCACCACGATCGTGGAGGGCGCCGGCTCGGCCGACGAGGTCGCCGCCCGCGTCTCCCAGATCAAGGCCGAGTCCGAGGCCACCGACTCCGAGTGGGACCGCGAGAAGCTGCAGGAGCGCCTGGCCAAGCTGGCCGGCGGCGTGGGCGTCATCAAGGTCGGCGCCGCCACCGAGGTGGAGCTCAAGGAGCGCAAGCACCGCATCGAGGACGCCGTCTCCTCCACGCGTGCCGCACTGGAGGAGGGCATCGTGGCCGGTGGTGGCACCGCGCTGATCAACGCCCTGTCCGTGCTGGACGAGGACTCCGACGTGCAGGCGCTCCAGGGCGATGCCGCAGCAGCCGTGGGCGTGGTCCGCAAGGCCCTGGTCCAGCCGCTGCGCTGGATTGCCCAGAACGCCGGCGAGGACGGCTACGTGGTGGCCGAGAAGGTCAAGGGCATGGAGGCCAACCACGGCTTCAACGCCAAGACCGGCGTGTACGGCGACCTGCTCGCCGACGGCGTGGTCGACCCCGTCAAGGTCACCCGCTCCGCGCTGGCCAACGCCGCCTCGATCGCCGCCCTGGTCCTGACCACCGAGACCCTGGTGGCGGACAAGAAGGACGACGAGGACGAGGACTGACGAGTCTGATCGGTTGAGCTCGGCTGAGCTGAGCTGAGACCGTCCGAAGGCCCCGGCCCCTGCGACTGTGCAGGGGACCGGGGCCTTCGTCCTGTTGGGACTGTCCTGATGTTGATCCAGAAACAGTGGTGAGCATCAGAGCTGATGCCCGCCACTGCTTCTGGCTGACGACGGCGTGGCCGGGAATGGGTTGCAGGAGTCGTCGAGCATTGGAACTAGGTTGCACGAATTGGCGTACAGACGGCTCGGGAGCGACAGGTGATGCCACAGAGACTGTAGATCCGACGAATGGTGCGACTCAGTCCGGATCAGGCCAGGGCGCTGAGGTACGTCTCAGTGATCCGACGTTGGGCCAGCCGCGCTACGGGAGAGCCGAGCCGGGACCACCAGGTGGCCGGACGGGAGAACGCCGTGATGGACAGCTCCACGGTGCCGTCCGGGTGCAGCTCCAGCCATCCTCGCCCCGGCCCAACTCCCGCACGCTCGGGTTGCCCCCATGGCGAGCCAGAAGCAGTGGTGGCCATCGTGGCTGACGGTCACCGCTGCTTCTGGTTCAACGAGAAACCCGGCCTCAGGCCCGGGGCGAGGCGTCAGGCTCGGGGGAGGGGCCGTCGCCGGGAAGGCTGGTGTCTCCCTTAGCCTCGCTCCGGCCGTCCTCCACGTACTCACCCGTGGCGTAGTCGTACTCCACCGGGTTGCCGTCCTCATCCGTGCGGGCGTACCACTCGGTGACATCCTCCGCGGTGGAGTCGAAGTCCGCACCCGTGGCGAACTCGCTGTTCTCGTGCGTGGGGACGATCGCCAGGGCGAAGTTGTCGCCCTCCTGGGCCACGCCACGCTTCACCGCCTTCTCCAGCGCCCACTTCTCGTACTGGTCGCGGATGGCCAGGGGGTCGTTGCGCAGCTCCTTCACCAGGGCGATGCACATCAGCAGGATGATCACCGCGAACGGCAGTGCGGTCACCGTGATCAGGTTCTGCAGGCCCTGCAGGGAGGAGTCACCTCCGGTCAGCAGCATCACCACGGCGATACCGGCCATGCAGATCGCCCAGAACGCGGTGACCAGACGGTTGGGGTTCGGGTTGCCGCCCTGGGAGAGCTGGGAGTTGACCAGTGAGGCGGAGTCGGCGGTGGTGATGAAAAAGATGGCCAGGATCCCGATCACCAGCGGGGCGATGATGTTCGCGCCGGGCAGCAGGTCCAGCACCGCGTAGAAGATCTCGGCCGGGGCCGGCAGGGAGTCCGCCGTGCCGTCCGGGGCGAGCTGGCCGGTCTGCTGCTGCAGCCAGATGGCGGTGCCGCCGAGCATGGTGAAGGCCAGGATGATGATGGTCGAGGGGATGAACAGCACGCCGAGCACGAACTGCTTGATGGTGCGTCCGCGCGAGATCTTGGCCACGAACACGCCCACGAACGGCGCCCAGCTCACCCACCACGCCCAATAGAAGGTCGTCCAGGAGGAGAGGAACGCCTGCATCTCCTCGCCCTGGGCCATGTTGGCGCTGAGCATCTCCGGCATGGAGCTGACGTAGTCCATGATCACGCCCGGCACCACGTTCATCAGGAACGCCGTGGGGCCGACCACGAAGAAGAACACGGCCAGGCCCACCGAGAGCACCATGTTGATGTTGGAGAGCTTGCGGATGCCCTTGGCCACCCCGGAGACCGCCGAGATGATGGTGCCGATGGTCAGCACCACGATGATCACGATCGCCACGGTGTTGCCCGTGGGCGTCCAGCCGGAGACGATCTCCACGCCGCGTCCGATCTGCAGCGCGCCGATCCCCAGCGAGGAGGCCGTGCCGAACAGGGTGGCGATGATGGCCAGGCCGTCGATGGTGCGCGCGCCCAGCGAGGTGGACTTGCCGCCGAACAGCGGTGCCAGGATCGAGCTCATCAGCGGCACCCGGCCGCGGCGGTAGGACACGTACGCCACCGCCAGCCCGACGATCGCGTAGAACGCCCACGCGTTGAAGCCCCAGTGCATGGCGGCCTGGGCCATCGCGCCCGTGATCGCCTCCATGGACGCCGGCTCATACGCACCCGGCCGCGGGGAGAGATAGTAGGTGAGCGGCTCGAACGGGCCGAAGAAGATGATGCCGATGCCGATCCCCGCCGCGAACAGCATGGCCGCCCACGAAGCGGTGGAGTACTCCGGCTTCTCATCGTCCAGTCCCAGCGGGATCCGCCCGTAGCGCGAGAACGCCAGGATCAGCAGCAGCACGATCAGCCCCGCCGCCATGGACGTGAAGATCCACCCGAGGTTGGTCATCACCCAGGTCAGCGCTGCTGAGGAGACCTCGAGCACGGTGTCCGGCTGGGTGACACCCCAGATCACGAAGCCGATGATCAGCAGCCCGACGACGGCCACGATCGGCACGTCGATGCGGTACCTGACCTTCTGGTCCTCGATGGAGACGCCCGGAACCAGTGCGGGGTGGATGTCATGCGGGTAGTTGACCTCGCGGATGAACCTGCGCAGCCGGGTCTGACCCGGAGTGCGGGTGGATCCTGATCCGGCGGGCGAGGTGGACTCTGATGAGGACGGCGGTGGGGTGCTCATGCTCATCCACTATGAACCGACCTGGGAGGATGCGCCACTTGAACCGGACGGGAGCTGCGCCGGCTCCGACACCGTTCGTGTGACAGATCCACGGGCGTGCGGGACTGATGCGGTCACACGAACAGGGACGAGAGATCCCGGCTGTCACACGAAGGGGGACCGGCCTCCCGGCGAGGGGTGGAGCGCCCGCAGATGCCACGACCCCCTTCCCGGGACAGCTCACGGCTCCGGAGAGCGGGAGAGTGTCCCGAGACGGGGGTCGATGCGCAGGGCGACTGCGCCGAGTCGGCCGGACGAGCCGGCCTCGGGGTCAGCGCCGGGTGGAGTCCACCGACTCGCGGTCGGCGCCGGCGCCCGGACCCGTGGCCGAGGCGACCGTGTCCGCGGCGGTGCGGGAGGCGTCGTCGTAGGCCTGGTCCGGGGTGGAGGACTCCACGGTGCCCAGCCGCTCGTCCATCTCCTCCGGGGAGATCGCCATCAGGTCCTCGGTGCGCTCGGCGTGGTACCGGTCCACGTCCAGGATGCCCTCCTGCTTGGACACCAGTGTGGGGACCAGTGCCTGGCCGGCCACGTTCACGGCGGTGCGGCCCATGTCCACGATCGGGTCCACCGCCAGCAGCAGGCCCACGCCCTCCAGGGGCAGACCCAGGGTGGACAGGGTCAGGGTGAGCATCACGGTGGCGCCGGTGGTGCCCGCGGTGGCGGCCGAGCCGAGCACCGAGACCATGATGATCAGCAGGTAGTCGCCGATCGAGAGGTCGATCCCGAAGAACTGGGCCACGAACATCGCCGCGATGGCCGGGTAGATCGCCGCGCAGCCGTCCATCTTGGTGGTGGCGCCCAGCGGGACGGCGAAGGCCGCGTAGCCGCGGGGCACACCGAAGCTGTACTCGGTCACACGCTGGGTGACCGGCAGGGTGCCGATCGACGAGCGGGAGACGAAGCCGAGCTGGAACGCCGGCCAGATGCCGGAGAAGAACTTGCGGACGGACAGGCCGTGCAGGCGGGCCAGCAGCGGGTAGACCACCAGGAACACCAGGGCCAGGCCCACGTAGATGGCCACCACGAACTTGGCCAGCGAACCCATGGTGGTCCAGCCGTAGGAGGCCACGGCGTTGCCCAGCAGACCCACGGTGCCGATCGGGGCGATCCGGATGATCCACCACAGCACCTTCTGGATGATCTCCAGCGCCGAGCGGGAGAAGCTCAGGAACGGCTCGGCCTTGGCGCCCACCTTCAGAGCGGCGACGCCGACGGCGATCGAGATGACCAGGACCTGCAGCACGTTGAACGAGACCGAGGTGGAGGCCGAGCCGTCCTCCAGGGTGGTGGAGGCGGACAGGCCCAGGAAGTTGGAGGGGACCAGGCCCTGGATGAACGCCAGCCAGTCGCCGGTGCGTCCCTCATAGGCGCCCGGGGCCTCCTGTCCGGTGCCCACGCCGGGCTGGAACACCGCGCCCAGTCCGATGCCGATCAGCACTGCGATCAGCGAGGTGATGGCGAACCACAGCAGGGTCTTCCACGCCAGACGGGCAGCGTTGGTCACCTGCGCCAGGTTCGCGATCGAGGCCACCACCGCGAAGAACACCAGCGGGATCACCGCGGCGCGCAGCAGGGAGACGTAGGAGGAGCCGATGATCTGCAGCGTGGTGCCCAGGCCGTTCGGGGTCTCCGAGGTGTGCCCGGTGTTCCGGGCCACCAGGCCCAGGATCACGCCGAGCACCAGGGCGATCAGGATCTGCACGCCGAAGTTCGTCATCCACGCTGGGAGGCGCCGCTCGGAGCGGGAGGAGGGGGCCGTCGTCGGGCTGGAGGGAGCCGGGGAGGCACCTGAGGTGCGGTTGGTAGAAGTCACCCGGAGACTGTAGGAGTGCACTACCACGACGACGGAATCAGGTTTCGCAGTGTGACGCGGCTGTGACGTGGGGCATGTGATGTGGGTCGTCGTGGGGGAGAGGGCCCGGACGTAGACTGTCTGCACCCCCGATGCACTGATGTCGCACTGCGGTGCACTGTGACGCACTGAAAGGTCTCCGCCTGTGAGCGCTCCGAACAACGGCCCCTCCACCGAGCCTGTGGCCACCTCCCATGATCCCTTCGGCTTCACCGGCCTGACCTATGACGACGTCCTGCTGCTGCCCAACGCCACGGACGTGATCCCCGCCGACGCGGACACCGCCACCCAGTTCACCCGCCGGATCCGGCTGAACATCCCCGTGGTCTCGGCGGCCATGGACACCGTGACGGAGGCCCCGCTGGCGATCGCCCTGGCCCGTCAGGGCGGCATGGGCATCATCCACCGCAACCTCTCGATCGAGGACCAGGCGGCGGAGGTGGACCGGGTCAAGCGCTCCGAGTCCGGCATGATCTCCGACCCGGTGACCATCAGCCCGGACGCCACCCTGGCCGAGCTGGACGAGCTGTGCGCCACCTACCGGGTCTCCGGACTGCCCGTGGTGGACGAGCAGATGACCCTGCTGGGCATCATCACCAACCGCGACACCCGCTTCATCCCGCACGAGGAGTGGGCCACCCGCACCGTGCACTCGGCCATGACCCCCATGCCGCTGATCACCGGACGCGAGGGGATCTCCCGTGAGGAGACCGTGGAGCTGTTCTCCAAGCACCGGATCGAGAAGCTGCCCCTGGTGGACCGCAAGAACCGGCTCAAGGGCCTGATCACGGTCAAGGACTTCGACAAGGCGGAGAAGTACCCTGAGGCGGCCAAGGACGAGGAGGGTCGCCTGCGCGTGGGCGGTGCGGTGGGCTTCTTCGGCGACGGCTGGGAGCGGGCCATGCAGCTGGTCGAGGCCGGCGTGGACGTGCTGGTGGTGGACACCGCCAACGGGCACACGCACGGCGTGCTGGACATGATCGCCCGGCTGAAGAAGGAGAAGCTGGCCAAGCACGTGGATGTGATCGGCGGCCAGGCCGCGACCTATGCCGGGGCCAAGGCGATCGTGGATGCCGGCGCCGACGCCGTGAAGGTGGGCGTGGGACCGGGCTCGATCTGCACCACCCGGGTGGTGGCCGGTGTGGGCGTCCCGCAGATCACCGCGATCTACGAGTCGGCCAAGGCCACCATTCCGGCCGGCATCCCGCTGATCGCCGACGGCGGCCTGCAGCACTCCGGCGACATCGGCAAGGCGCTGGTGGCCGGTGCCGACTCCGTGATGCTCGGGTCCCTGCTGGCCGGCACCGCCGAGTCCCCGGGCGATCTGGTGTTCTACCAGGGCAAGCAGTTCAAGGCCTACCGCGGCATGGGCTCCCTGGGCGCCATGCAGACCCGTAACGGACAGCGCTCCTTCTCCAAGGACCGCTACTTCCAGGCCGATGTGCCCAGCGAGGACAAGCTGATCCCGGAGGGCATTGAGGGTCAGGTGCCCTACCGCGGACCGGTGGCCTCGGTGGTGCACCAGCTGGTGGGCGGACTGCGCCAGACCATGTTCTACACGGGAGCGCCGACCATCGCGGACCTCAAGCAGAACGGCCGTTTCGTGCGCATCACCCCGGCCGGGCTGAAGGAGTCCCACCCGCACGACATCATGATGACCGTGGAGGCTCCGAACTACCGGAGCCGCTGAGACTAGGCTGGAACAGTGAGCATGCAGATCGAGATCGGCCGCGGCAAGCGGGCACGGCAGGCGTACGCCTTGGACGACATCGCCGTGGTCCCCACCCGGCGCACCCGCGACCCGGAAGACGTGTCCCTGTCCTGGCAGATCGACGCCTTCACCTTCGACGCCCCCGTGATCGGGGCGCCCATGGACTCGGTGATGAGCCCGGACACGGCCATCGTGTTGGGCCGGATGGGCGGCATGGGCGTGCTGAACCTCGAGGGCCTGTGGACCCGGTATGAGGATCCCTCACCCCTGCTGGAGGAGATCGCTCATCTGGAGTCGGCCAACTACTCCCCGGAGAACACCCGGCGGCTGCAGGAGATCTACTCCGCCCCGGTGCAGGCCGAGCTGATCACCGAGCGCCTGGCACAGATCCGGGAGGCCGGCGTGGTGGTGGCCGGTGCCCTGACCCCGCAGCACACCCAACAGTTCTACAAGACCGTTCTGGCCGCCGGCGTGGACATGTTCGTCATCCGCGGCACCACCGTCTCCGCCGAGCACGTCTCGGAGACCCAGGAGCCCCTGGACCTGAAGAAGTTCATCTACGAGCTGGACGTCCCGGTGATCGTGGGCGGCGCGGCAGGCTACACCCCGGCGCTGCACCTGATGCGCACCGGTGCAGCCGGCGTGCTGGTCGGCTTCGGCGGCGGTGCCTCCTCCACCACGCGCCGAGCCCTGGGCATCCGCGTCCCCATGGCCACGGCCATCTCGGACATCGCCGAGGCCCGGCGGGACTACATGGATGAGTCCGGCGGACGCTATGTGCACGTGATCGCCGACGGCGGTCTGGGCACCTCGGGGGACATCATCAAGGCCCTGGCCATGGGTGCCGACGCCGTCATGCTCGGCGCCGCCCTGGCCCGCGCGGAAGAGGCCCCGGGCAGGGGCTGGCACTGGGGTGGCGAGGCAGCACACCCGGAGATGCCCCGCGGCGACCGCACCTACGTGGGCACCGTCGGCAGCATGCAGGAGGTCATGTGGGGCCCTGGCCACCACACCAACGGCGCTTCCAACCTGATGGGTGCACTGAAGCGGGCCATGGCCACCACCGGCTACACCGACGTCAAGGACTTCCAGAAGGTCGAGGTCCTGGTGGCCCCTGACTCACGGTCCCACCGAGCCTGACCCCGAACCGGAGCAGCACCGCCCCATGAGCCAGCCTCACCCCAGCACCACGCATCACCTCGAGGCGCCGGGGTCGCCGAGCCCGGCCTCCCGCCGCCGCGCCCTGGAGCGACTGCGCGCCACCACCCAGGAGCATCCCCTGGACGTGCTGGTGATCGGTGGAGGAGTGGTCGGGGCCGGAGCGGCCCTGGACGCCACCACACGGGGGCTCTCCACTGCGCTGGTGGAGGCCACCGACTACGGCTGGGGCACCTCCTCCCGGTCCTCCAAGCTGGTCCATGGCGGCCTGCGCTACCTGGAGATGCTGGACTTCCCCCTGGTCCACGAGGCCCTGCAGGAGCGCGGCCGACTCATCGAGGTCATCGCCCCGCACCTGGTCGGCGCCGTCCCCTTCCTGTACCCGCTCACCAAGGCGTGGGAGCGTCCTTACGTGGGGGCCGGCGTCGCGCTGTACGACTCCCTGGCCGTGGGCCGCACCGGACATCTGCCCCTGCACAAGCACCTGGGCCGCGGAGCCGTGGCCAGGATCGCGCCGGGCCTGAAGCCGGACGCCTTCCTCGGCGCCGTCCGCTACTTCGACGCCCAGGTGGACGACGCCCGCCTGGTGATCGAACTGGTCCGCACCGCCGCCTCCCACGGAGCCTGGTGCGCCTCGCGGGCAGAGGTGACCGCGTACCTGGGCACCGGCGCGGGCGGCCGGGACGGTGTGACCGGAGTGGAGGTCAGGGACCGTGAGACGGGGGAGCTGATCACCGTCCACGCGCGGCAGGTCATCAACGCCACCGGGGCGTGGACCGGCAGGATCCCGCTGCGCGGACCCCACGGAGATGACGCCCCGCTGACCGAGGGCATGCCGCATGTCACCGCCGCCAAGGGCATCCACGTGGTGGTCCGCCGCGAGCGGTTCGCCTCGGAGGCCGGTCTGATCCTGCGCACGGAGAAATCGGTGCTCTTCGTCATCCCGTGGGGCCGGCACTGGATCGTGGGCACCACGGACACGCCGTGGCAGTACGGGCCGGACCGCCCGGCGGCCACCTCCGAAGACATCGACTACCTGCTCGAACGCGTCAACACCGTGCTGCGCGCGCCCCTGCGTCGCGAGGACATCGTGGGCGTGTACGCCGGCCTGCGTCCTCTGGTCACTCCTTCCCAGTCCACTCAGAAGGACCGTCCCGACGACGGCCACGCGCCGTCCGCGGCGGCGGCACCGACGACGGAGGACGAGGGAGAGGGGGAGAGCGAGTCCGGAGATGCCGAGGACCGCGGCGAACAGCCTGCCACCGCCACCGCCAAGGTCTCCCGTGAGCACGTGGTCGCCCATCCGCTGCCGGGGCTGACGATGGTGGCCGGCGGCAAGCTCACCACTTACCGGGTGATGGCCGCTGATGCGGTGGACGGTGCGGTGGGGCATCGGACGGCCCCTGGCATGGGCGTGCTCACCGGTCAGGAGCAGTCCGGTGCGGAGTCCGGGATCCCCGAGTCCTGCACGGCCGAGCTGCCGCTGCACGGCGCCCAGGGATGGACCCCCACACGCCATCGGCGCCGTGTGCTGGCCGCCGAGCACGGACTTGGTCTGGACACGGTGGACGCGCTGCTGCATCGGTACGGCTCCGAGGCACCCGAGGTGATGGCGCTGGCCGCGGCGGATGATGCTCTGCGTGCTGGACTGCCGGGGCTGGACGGTCACCTGGGAGCCGAAGTGGTCCATGCCGTGTCCCGGGAGGGTGCTCGGACCGTGCAGGACGTGCTGGCCCGTCGGATCCGCGCGGTGTTCGAGGCCGACGACTCCGGTGAGGCCGCCGCCCCGCACGTCGCCCGCCTGATGGCGCCTCTGCTGGGATGGGACGACGAACGCGAAGCCGCTGAGGTGCGTCGGTTCCAGCGGTACTCCCAGGCCCAGCGCCGCACCCTGGACGCCGTCACCGATGCCCAGGCCCACCGACTGCTCGTCGAGGCCGCCGAGACCTCCGTGCGGGACGTGCAGCGAGGCGGACTGCCCACCGAGGCCAGTTCTACGCCCCGTAGAGAAACCACGTAGGCTGGACCGGTGCTTCGTACCGCTCTGAAACCCGTGTGGCTGCTGGCGCTGCTGTTCGCGCTGGCTGTCTCTGCGGTGTTCGTGGGGCTGAGCAAATGGCAGTTCGACGCCGCCGAGTCCACCGCGCCTCCACCCCTGACCCAGACCGAGACCCCCGTCGCACTCACCGAGCACTTCGCGCCCGAACGCCCCATGATGGGCACCGAGGCTGACCAGGTGGTGGTGGCCACGGGGCAGTTCCTGGCCGACCGTGAGGTGTTTGTGCAGGACCGGCTGCGGGAGGGCGCGAACGGCTACTGGGTGGTCACCGCCCTCACCGTGGACGGCGCACCGGGCGGGGAGGTCATCCCGGTGGTGCGCGGCTGGACCCAGGACCTGGGCCGCAGCGATCCCGCGCCGGAGGGGACCGTGGAGGTCACCGGGCGCCTGCTGCCGGCCGAGGGGCCCTTCGCCGGAGGAACGCACACCCAGGACGGGCGCACCGTCACCACCACCGTGGCGACCTCCGAACTGATCAATCTCTGGGACGCCCCGGCCTACTCCGGCTTCGTCTCGGCCTTCACCGTGGTGCCCGCCGCACAGTTCTCCACCCTCGAGCAGGTGGCGGCCGGGACTCCGGCGGAGCAGATCGCCGAGGCCCGTCAGGCGCAGGACATCGGCGCCCATGCGGACGGGGCCCAGCTGGAGCCGGTCTGGGTGGGACCGCAGCCTCAGGAGACCGAGGTCGTGTGGATGAACATCTTCTACGCGATCGAGTGGGTGGTCTTCGCCGCCTTCGCCCTCTACCTGTGGTGGCGGTTCGTCCGAGATGACTTCCTGCGCGAGCAGCGCGAACGGGAACTGGACCGTGAGTGGGCCGAACGGTGGCGCGACGAGGAGCTGGCGCGCCGCCGCGAGCAGGCCCGGCAGGAGAAGGAGCGGGCACTCGCCGAGTTCGAGCGGTTCCACCGGCGCCGTGAACGAGAGGCCGTCGTCGCCGCTCGGCGGGCCCATGTGGCCGAGACCAGAGACACCCAGACCAGCACCGGCAGCGGTTCAGCCGGACCGACCACCCCGCCCGCCCCCGAGGAGGACGCGTGACCCAGCAGCCCCATCAGCCCCATCAGTCCGACGGCTCCGAGCAGCGGATCACCCTGAACGGTGAGGACATCCCCGCCGAGGCTGGCAGCACGCGCCCGCCCGTGGACCCGGAGACCCTGCCGGACCCGGAGGACATCACCGAGGCGGACCTGCCGGCGCCTCCACCGCGGCCGGGCCGGGAGAAGCGTCGTTTCGCCGGAACCCACGCCCAGATCCGCGGGGCCCTGGGCTTCTTCAAGGTGGCCGCGTGGGTCACCGGCATCATGCTGCTGCTGCTGGTGATCGAGATGATCGCCAAGTACGGCTTCGGCAATGAGCTCTACGCTGGCGGCACCACGGCCACCGGCGCGGAGAACACCCTGTCCTTCCAGCCGGAGGACTCCGTGCTGGACGGCTTCAACCTCTCGATCGCCGTGCTGATCGCCCACGGCTGGATGTATGTGGTGTACCTGGTGGCCGCGTTCCGTCTCTGGACCCTGATGCGCTGGCCGGCCATGAATCTGTTCGTGATCGCCCTGGGCGGAGTGGTCCCGTTCCTGTCCTTCATCGTGGAGCACCGCGTGCACCGCCAGACCCTGCAGGAGCTGGCTGAGCATCCGGAGGCCGTCAGACGGTACTGACCGAGGACTCCGGCGGCCCCGGGCGATCCGGGATCCGCTGACGGCCCAGCCGCAGTGCGGCCAGCAGCGCCACGATCACCACGGCGGCCAGCAGCACCGAGAGCCCGGCATAGCCCAGGGACCCCATGATGACCCCGGCCAGCACCGAGGTCAGGGCACCGGACAGGGACATCACCGCGTCCGAGAATCCCTGGGCCGGAACGCGGTCCTGTGGTTCCAGGGCCGCCACCAGGAGGGTGGAGCCGGCCACGGTCACCGCGGACCAGCCCAGCCCGAGCAGGATCAGCCCCGCCACCACAGCGGCGTGGAACTGAGGGAGCAGCGCGGTCAGCCCGGTCGCCGCCAGCAGCAGGGACAGCCCCCCGACGACGGTCCTCACCGCGCCCCATCGGTCCGCCAGGGTTCCCATCACGGGGGAGAGGGCGTACATCCCAGCCACGTGCAGGGACAGGGTGAACCCGATCAGCACCACCACATCAGGGTGGGCGTGCAGCTGCTGACTGGTCAGCCCAGCCTCGTGCTGGATGTGCAGCGGGGTCATGGACATCAGCCCCACCATCACGCCGTGGGCGGCCACCACGCTGAGCACGGCGGCCACCGCCCGGGGATGCGGACGCACGGCGGCCCAACCCTCTCCCCACCGGTCGATCCCGAAGGGGAGCCGGCGCCGTGGTGCACCGCCCACCGGATGATCCATCCCGGACTCACGGTCCAGGTCCCGGCGCACCAGCAGCGGATCCGGACGCAGGCCGATCAGGATGATCAGCCAGCCCACCAGCATGCCGGCCGCCGAGATCAGGAACGGTCCTGCGTGGGAGGGAATGCCCAGGGCAGTGGACAGGACCGCTCCCGGTCCCACCAGGTTCGGTCCCAGCACCGCGCCCACGGTGACCGCCCAGACCACCACGGACAGGGCCCGCCCGCGACGCTCGGGCTCGGCCAGATCGGTCACGGCGAAGCGCGCCTGCAGGTTCACGGCCGCGCCGAAGCCCACCAGGAACGCCCCCACCAGCAGCAGGGGGAAGACCCGGGTGAAGACAGCGGCCACCATCACCGCCTGGCCGACCAGTCCGGCGGCGAGGCCCGCCGAGAGGGAGACCCGCCGCCCCCGGTCCAGGGCCAGCTGGGCCAGGGGGATGGAGATCAGGGCCGAGCCCAGGGTCATCGCGGTGTTCACCAGTCCGGCCGTGGCCTCGGTCCCGGAGAGGTCCACCGCCAGGATCGACCCGAGGGAGAGCGTCGCGCCGTTGCCCAGCCCGGAGAACACCTGCGCCGTCCCGAGCACTCGCACCGCGCGGGACTGGACCTGGCGGGAGGTGAGGTCACGGGGAGGGGGAGAGGCCATGCTCGGGATCGTACCGTCGTCGGGCCGCTGGGCGATCTGGACTATTCTTGGCAGGTGACTTCCACCTCCCCTGAGCAGGCCGCTGAGACCGCCGACAACCCGCAGATCGCCGCTGACTTCCCCACCGTGCTGGTGGTGGACTTCGGGGCGCAGTACGCCCAGCTGATCGCCCGCCGGGTCCGCGAGGCGGACGTGTACTCCGAAGTGGTCCCGCACACCCTCTCCGCGGAGGAGATCCTGGCTCGCAACCCGGCCGCGCTGATCCTCTCCGGCGGCCCGTCCTCGGTGTACTCCGAGGACGCGCCTCGACTGGACCCGGCACTGCTGGAGGCCGGCGTGCCCGTGCTGGGCCTGTGCTACGGCTTCCAGTCGATCGCCCAGGCACTGGGCGGCACGGTGGCCCGCACCGGTTCCCGCGAGTACGGCTCCACTCGGCTGGAGGCCATCGACTCCACCTGCACCCTGTTCGCCGGTCAGGACGTGGACCAGGTGGTGTGGATGAGCCACGGGGACGCCGTGACCGACGCCCCGGAAGGCTTCGCCGTCACCGCCAGCACCCCGGGTGCTCCCGTCGCCGCCTTCGAGGACCCTGAGCGCCGGATCTTCGGCGTGCAGTGGCACCCGGAGGTGGGCCACTCCCAGTACGGCCAGCGCGTGATTGAGCGGTTCCTGCGCGAGGGCGCAGGGCTGGACCGCAGCTGGACCACCGCCAATGTGATCGAGGAGCAGGTGGCACTGATCCGCGAGCAGATCGGCCAGCACCGGGCCATCTGCGGCCTCTCCGGCGGCGTGGACTCCGCGGTGGCCGCGGCGCTGGTCCAGCGGGCCGTCGGGGACCAGCTGACCTGTGTGTACGTCAACCACGGACTGATGCGTCAGGACGAGTCCGAGGAGATCGAGAAGGCCTTCGGCAAGGCCACCGGCGGCGCCCGGCTGGTCATGGTGGACGCCGAGGACGTGTTCCTGGAGGCGCTGGCCGGGGTGACCGACCCGGAGACCAAGCGCAAGATCATCGGCGAGAAGTTCATCCGCACCTTCGAGAAGGCCCAGGCGGACATCGTCGCCGAGTCCCGCAATGACCCGAACGCCCAGGATGTGAAGTTCCTGGTGCAGGGCACCCTCTACCCGGACGTCGTGGAGTCCGGCGGGGGCGAGGGCACCGCGAACATCAAGAGCCACCACAATGTGGGCGGGCTCCCGGAGGACATCGAGTTCGAGCTCTGCGAGCCCCTGCGTGCCCTGTTCAAGGACGAGGTCCGTGCGGTGGGCGCCCAGCTGGGCCTGCCGGAGGAGATCGTCCAGCGCCAGCCCTTCCCCGGCCCCGGTCTGGGCATCCGCATCATCGGCGAGGTGACCAAGGAGCGCCTGGACCTGCTGCGCCAGGCCGACGCCATCGTGCGCGCCGAGCTCACCTCGGCCGGACTGGACCAGGAGATCTGGCAGTGCCCCGTGGTGCTGCTCGCCGATGTCCGCTCGGTGGGCGTCCAGGGCGATGGTCGCACCTATGGCCACCCCGTGGTGCTGCGGCCCGTGACCAGTGAGGATGCCATGACCGCCGACTGGGCCAAGGTGCCCTATGACGTGCTCTCGCGCATCTCCAACCGGATCACCAATGAGGTGGACGGGATCAACCGGGTGGTGCTGGACGTGACCAGCAAGCCCCCGGGAACCATCGAGTGGGAGTGACTCCACGGTGTTCGTGTGCCCCTGGCCTGGCCTTGGGTAGCGTGATGACCACGTGTGGGCGGCGTCAGCCGCAGAGGAAAGGACAGCTGTGACCGATCAGGAGCGCACCTCGGCGGACGAGCGAGCTGAGGGCCGTGAGCCGGACCGAGGACGGCAGGCGGGTCGGCCGCAGAGCACCTCGGCGGATTTCCTGACCGATCTGAGCGACCCCCAGGGTCCCGACGATGGCGCCTCCACCCTGCACCGTCCCAGCTTCTCTGCGTGGCTGGGTTCGCTGGGTTCGGGCTCGGAGAACGACACGATGCTGCGGTTCGCCCCGTCGGTGGCCAACAGCGTGGACATCAGCCACGCGCATCCCTCCGGTCTGGTGCAGTTCATGGCCGGTCGGCGCACCCGCCTGTCCACCCTTCTGCGGACCCCTGAGGGGTTCGCCGCCTCCCGGGGCACCGCCCGCCAGCTGCGCGGCAAGATCCAGGAGCTGGCTGAGGACCGTGGCGTGGACGTGGGCTACGTGGCGGCCGGTCTGGCCACCTGGCGGATCGTCGAGGAGGGGCGCTCCACCCAGTTCTCGGCACCGGTCCTGCTGGCTCGGATCTCCTTGACCCTGCGCCAGGAACAGGACGACTACGAACTCCAGATGAGCGAGCGCGCCCGGCTCAATCCCGCGCTGGTCCGCTTCTTCCGGGACCGGTTCGGGATCGCCTTGGATACCGTGGACTACCGCAACGCCGCCTACGCCACGGCCAAGTTCGAGCCGATGCCGGCCCTGGAGCTGCTGCGCCACCAGGGCCAGGAGATCCGCGGACTCGTCGTGGAGAACCGGCTGCTGGTCTCCACCTTCGCCGACCTGGCGGACACCGCCTCGGTGGATGTGGTGGACTCCACGCACCCGGTGGTCTCGGCGCTGTATGACGCCCACACCGGGATGGTGCCGCGCCGGGAGGAGCTGGTCGAGACCGGCCTGCCGCCCCTGGACGAGCGCCATCCGCGGGACGAGACCTTGGTGCTGGATGCCGATGCCTCCCAGCAGCGGGTGCTGGACCAGATCGGCACCGGCCAGTCCCTGGTGGTGAACACCCCTCCAGGCACCGGTCAGACGCAGACGGCGGCCAACGCCGCGGCGCAGCTGGCCTCCGCGGGCAAGCGGGTGCTGGTGGTCGCCGAGCGCACCGCCACCCTGGATGACTTCAAGGCCCGGCTGGGCTCGGTGGGCCTGGACTCCATGGTCCTGGACCTGCCGGCCGGCGGCGGTCCGGAGAACGTCCGGCGTCAGCTCGTCGAGGCCCTGCTGCGCACCGAGCGTGCCACAGAGCCGGCCGTGAGCCGTGTGCAGTCCACGGTGGTGGAGCGCCGCCACCGGCTGACCGACCATGTCCGCAGCCTGCACTCCGTCCGGGAACGGTGGGGATGCTCCCCGTTCCAGGCCATGCAGTCCCTGGCCGCCCTGACCGCTCTGCCCACCCCGCCCTCCACCACCGTGCGGCTGAAGCGATCGGTGCTGGACTCCACCGTGAATCGGGAGCAGACCGCTTCCAAGCTGGTCCGTGCCGGTGAGCTGGGGTCCTTCTCACGCTCCTCCACGGAGAGCCCCTGGTACGGCGCCCGGCTGCGCAATGTGCAGGAGACGGAGGAGGCCTACGGTCTGGCTGAGGACCTGGCTGCATCCGTGCCGGCCCTCCAGGCCAAGCTGGATCAGGCCACGGCCCAGGCCCAGATCTCCACCGGAACCACCTTCAGCCAGTGGGTGCGTCAGATCCGGCTGCTCACCGATGTGCGCACCAGTCTGGACCGCTTCACCCCGGACATCTTCGATCGGCCGGTGACCGACCTGATCTCGGCCACGGCGTCCGGGGCCTGGCGCAAGCAGCACGGGGTGGAGATGTCCTCCATGACCCGCTCCCGTCTGCGCCGGGTCGCCAAGGAGTACATCCGTCCGGGCGTGACGATCCCGGACCTGCATGAGTCTCTGGTGGCCGTGCAGGACCAGCGTGCCCAGTGGTCCCAGTGGGCCACCTCTCAGCGTCATCCTGCCGTGCCCTCCGGGCTGGAGGCCCTGGCCTCCCAGGGCGCTGAGGTCGCCGCTGCCATGCACCGACTCCAGGGCATGCTCGCCGAGCCGCAGGATCCGGACCAGAAGCTGGAGAACCTGCCTGCCGACCAGCTGCGGGCCACCCTGGACCGTCTGGTCCAGGACCGGGAGACCCTGGCGACCCTGCCCGAACGGACCCTGGTCAACGATCAGCTGCGCGAGCACGGTCTGGCCGATCTGATGACGGACCTGCGGCGCCGAGAGGTCCCCACCGAGAGGCTGACCTCCGAGCTGGAGCTGGCCTGGTGGCAGTCCGCGCTGGAGGCGATGATCTCCGGGGACGACTACCTGGCGATGGTGGACGGTGAGGCCCTGCGGCGGCTCGAGTCCGAGTACCGACTCGCGGACGCCGCCCACCTGGAGACCGGTGGAGCCCGCCTGCGGTGGACCTTGGCCGAGCGCTGGAACCAGGGCACCAGCCAGTTCCGTGCCTCCGCCCGTGCGCTGAAGTCGCTGCTGAAGGACGGCAGCCCGGATGCGGACTCCCTGGCGCGTCTGGACCACGAGCTGCTGCAGTCGCTCGTGCCGGTCTGGACCACCTCGCCGTTGGCCCTGGCCGAGTTCTCCGGAGAGCTGCGCTTCGACACCGTGCTGCTGCTGGACGCCGAGTCGCTGGCCCTGGTCACCGCCCTGGGCGCGATCAGCCGGGCCGACCAGGTCGTGGCCTTCGGCGACGACGTCTCCGGATCGCCCCAGCCCTTCCACGTCTCGGTGGATCCCACCGCCACCATCGAGGGACCGCGCGAGGTCGAGTCCGTCTACGCGGCGCTCTCTGAGGTGCTCCCGGCCCTCGGCCAGACCGTCATGCACCGTGGCCTGGATCGCCGTCTGACTCGGCTGCTGGCCGGACAGCTCTACGAGGGGCGGCTGGACATGCTGCCGCTGGCCAGCGAGCTGACCGGCTCAGACCGTCCAGTCCGGGTGGAGTTCCTGCCCGGCGGAACCGGCATGCCCGGGGCGGGCGACGAAGGAGTGGAGAGCACCACCACCGAGGTCAACAAGACCGTCGACCTGGTGTTCGAGCACATCCAGCGCCGTCCGCAGGAGTCCCTGGCGGTCATCACTGCCAGCCCGCTCCACGCACGCCGGGTCGCCGAGGCCATCCGGCTGAACCTGCCCAATAACCCCTGGGCCACCCCGTTCTTCTCCCGTGCCCAGGAGCCCTTCGTGGTGGCTCCCATGGCCCGGGCCCGCGGACTGGTGCGTGACCAGGTGATCTTCACCCTCGGCTACGGCCGCACCCCGCACGGGCGGGTGGTGCACCACTTCGGTCCGCTCTCCGAGCCGGGCGGCCGTGAGCTGTACGCCACGGCCATGACCCGGGCCCGGCATCGGCTGCACGTGCTCAGCTGCATCCACCCGGAGGACATCGATCCGCAGCGCCTGGGCGGGGGAGCGCTGGACTTCTACGGGCTGCTGCACACCTACCTCAAGGACGCTCGCCCGCAGGGCGCCGACTCCGCACGCGATCCGCTCGTGGCCGACCTGGCCCACCGACTTGCCCAGCGTCACGGGACCGTCATCCCGGACTTCGCCGGATCGGTGGACCTGGCGGCCTGGAACCCCCTGGGCATGCCGTCCTGGGACGGCCAGAGTGCCGGTGAACCCGCGGTTCCGGTGGCACTGCTCTCGGACGGATCGGACCAGTACCGCTCGATGAGCGTGCGTGAGCGCTCGCGTCAGCGTCCGGACCAGCTGGAGCGCAACGGCTGGCGGTACCTGCCGATGTGGACGATCGACGTGTTCTCGGATCCGGCCGGCTGTGCCAGCACGGTCGCCTCCTACCTGGGGCTGCCGGCCGCCGGTGAGGGGCCTGGCGGGGATGCCGCGGCCTTCGGTCCCGACGAGGACGAGGTCACCCCCGTGGACACCGCTGGACTGGAGCGCTCCTCGATCAGCGGCCTGGACGATGACGCCCAGGCCGAACCTGATCACCCGGGAGATCAGGCTGAGGAGCAGATGCACGCGGACGAGCTGTTCGACGGGCAGGACCGTGACGAGCGCTGAGCCCACACCGGGACCGGGAACGGGCCGCGGGCGCCGTCGGGGCCACCGCCGAGCTGACGTCCCCGGCACTGGTCCGGCCACGGCCGATGCGCCGGAGCCGCCGCGTGAGCTGACCGCCCAGAGCAGGGCCGGGTCCGCCGGTGCTGCAGCGGACCGGTCCCCGCTCACCGAGCGGGACCGGTGGCTGCTGGAGCAGCGTCCTCCGCACTGGGGTCCGTCCTCGGGCTGAGCACCACGGTCACCTCGGTCGCCGCCACGGCAGCGGCCACCGAGGCGCTGTCCTGCTCGGGGACGGCGATCACCACCACCGGCGGCATCGCCCTGTCCCGGATCTGCAGCACGCTGACCGCACTGGTGATGACCTGGCCGTCGATCCCCACCACGTCCATCCGGTCGCCCACGTCCAGCAGCTCCACCGCCGCAGGGTCCATCACGCGCACGGGGACCAGACGGTGACCGAACGGGGCCGCCGGGACCGGCATCCGATTCGGAGACCCAGATGCGGCGGCGCCGGGTTCAGCCTGTGCCTGCGGAGACCGAGCCGCTGGTGGATCGGCCGTCCACGGCACGGCCGCACCGGACGCGCTCGGAGAGGCCGAGGGCCCGGCCGCTCCGAGCGCCGACGGGACACTGGGCGAGGACGCGGGACTCTGTGGGGCGGGGCTGAGCCCCAGGGCGATGGCCGCGATCAACGGCAGGGCGGCCACTGCCGCCCAGGCCATCCGCCGCCTGCGTGGCGGTGGTGACGGGCCGTCGTCGGGAGGGAGCGCAGGATCCTGGGCACCGAGCCGGGTCGCGTCCAGGCGTGCGCGCAGACGGCGCCGTGCGGCACGCCGTGCGCTGGAGGTCGGAGCCGGGTCGCGGCGGTGCGGAAAGCGGAAGGAACGCATGTGCTGATCTCAGCACCGCCGTGCTCACCACATCAGGCCCGCAGGGGTGGCTGTGCAGCGCCGGGGCCGGTCCGTCCGCTGTGCAGGAGAGGTCAGGACGAGCTCGAGGAGGAGCCACCCGCCGTGGACGAGGAGGAGCTCGAAGAGGAGGCCCCGCTGGTGGACCCGGCCGTGGACGCAGCTCCCTCAGAGGTCTTCGGGGACCCGGAGGCGCCCGATCCGCTCGCAGCGCTCGAGGTGTCCGCGCCGCCGGACCGGGAATCGGTGCGGTAGAAGCCCGATCCCTTGAACACCACGCCCACGGAGTTGAACAGTTTGCGCAGGGTGCCCTGGCACTGGGGGCACTCGGTCAGGGCGTCGTCCGAGAAGGACTGGACGGCGTCGAACTGGTGACCGCAGTCCTTGCAGGCGTAGGCGTAGGTGGGCACGAGCGGAGTCCTTTCGCAGAGCCGGGAACGGCTGGCACTCTCAAGTTTCGAGTGCCAATTCTACGCCTCTGGATCCGTCCAGCTGACACCCCGGGCGGTGACCACCGCATCGACTGGCTGATCGAACGACTCCACCGGCAGCACGCCGGGGCGGACCAGCTCGTGCTCGAACACCGCCGCCACGGTCAGGGGGCCGCGTCCGGTGCGCTCACGCTCTGCTCGGAGGCCGTCCAGGAAGCGGTCGTAGTACCCGCCTCCCTGCCCCATCCGGTAGCCGTGGGCGTCCACCACCAGGGCCGGCACCACCACCAGGTCCACCGTCTGCATGGTCCGGGCGGTCAACCGGTCGCCGAGCGGCTCCTGGATCGGCGCCACCGAGCTGCGGCCCATCGGCGCATCCGGGAACCAGCGCACCCAGGACATCTGCCGCTCGGGCTCGATCACCGGGACCAGCACCTCCACGCCCTCGCGATGCAGCCGGGCATGCAGCCGCGCGGTGTCCGGCTCGGTCCCGTAGGACATCACCGAAGCCACCCTGCGGTGCTCGGCTCGCGGCAGATACCACTGCAGCAGGGCCTCGGTGAGTGCGGCCGACTGTGCCGCGCGCACCGGGAGCGGGAGGTCACGACGACGGCCACGCCAGTCCTCGCGGAAGCGCGCCTTCTCTGCGGGTGTGGTCATGGTCCCATGGTGCCAGCCGGCGCGGACGCGGCAGCGCCGGTCCGGGAGACGGCGCCGATACGCTGGTCTCATGACCCGCCTCGACACCCTGCACCCGCACCGCTGGCCGGTGGTGCTGGAGCACGGGGACCTCGTGCTGCGTCCCCTCCGCCGAGCAGACCAGATCGAGTGGGAGTCGGTGCGGCACCGCAACCGTGAGTGGCTCGGCCCCTGGGACGCCACCAGTCCGCTGCCGCACACCGCGCCGATGACCTTCGGCCAGATGGTCCGCAAGCTCAACCGACAGGGGCGGCAGGGAGTCGGACTGCCCTGGCTGATCTGCGTGCGGACCTCCGTGGGGTCGGCGCCGGTGATCGCCGGGCAGCTCAGCGTCTCGAGCATCGTCTACGGCTCGGCCCGTTCGGCCGCCGTGGGGTACTGGATCGACCGTGACCGTGCCGGCCAGGGGCTGATGCCCACCGCCGTGGCCCTGGCCACCGACTACTGCTTCCAGGTCATGGGGCTGCACCGGATGGAGATCAACCTGCGCCCGGAGAACGGTCCGAGCCGCCGTGTGGCCGAGAAGCTGGGCTTCCGGCTGGAGGGCCTGCGCCGGGACTTCCTGCACATCGACGGCCAGTGGCGTGACCATGACGCCTATGCCATCACCGCTCCGGAGGTGCCGGAGGGACTGCTCTCTCGCCTGCTGGAACGGGGTTGAGCATCCGATACTGCGTGGCGAATCACAACGGTGTAGTTTTGTCCCTGTACCGTGTGACGTGTGGATGGAGGCGCCGGTAGTCTGGTCAGGTCGCTCAGTGAGGCACTGAGTCTGCTTCCGGACATCCATATCCACGCCTCACTGGTGCTGTGCGCACTGGTTCTCGGCTGGATGGTGGCCATCCATCGGAGGGCAGACGCGCAGACGCCGCCCCGCCGTATCCGGAGGAAGATCATGCAGAGCACCCAGCAGACCGGTTCCGCCACCGCCGCAGGCGCTGCCGCGGGCTCCGCGCCGTCCTCGGGACCCCACCGCTCCCTGGTCTCCCTGGCACGTGCGGCCCGCCCCTCGCTCGGGTCCACCGCCGTCACCCCCCGCTCGTTCACCATCCGTTGGGACCGCACCGCGATCGCCCTCCTGGTGGTGCTCGGACTGCTCACCGCCGTGATCACCGGCCTGGCCGCCCTCTTCGGGGCACCCACCGGCGCCGTGGCCGGCATCAGCCTGCTCGTGGCGGCCCTCGGCGTGGCTGGACTGCGCCTGCTGGCGCTGCGGGACCGCAAGCGCCGCACCGACCGTCAGATCGAGGCGGCCTTCGAGGAGGCCGCAGCCCCCGCCTCCGTCGGCACCGTGTTCGATGCCGCCGCCTCCGCACCCTGGGCAGTGCGCACCGCCGCTGCCGCCGAGAAGGATTCCGCCTCGGTGGAGGAGCCGGACACGGCCCCGGACGTCTCGGCCTCCACGCCGGCTCCCGCGAACGAGTCCGCCGCCGAGCAGACCGTTCCCTCCGCCGCACGCGCCACTGCTCCCACCCAGCTCTCGGTGCCCCGCCCCACCTACCTGGACGCCCCGGAGGCCGTGCGCCCCGAGCCGCAGCCGCTGGAGCTGCCCGAGGTCAAGACCGCCCAGCCCGGCACCCGTCTGAAGGACGGCGTCTCGGCCGAGTACACCGCCCGGGTGCAGGCCAGCGCGAACCGCACCCTGGATCTGGACAAGGTGCTGGAGCGGCGCCGGGCCGTCTGAGACCTGCTGAACCGGCCGTCGTCGTGAATCCCCACGGGGCCTGACATGGCCCGTGACGCCGAACGGCGCCAGGTCTCCCACCTGGGCTCCTCCTCCGCGGACAGCCATCTGCAGGTCCTGTTGGACCGCCACGGGATGACCCTGGACCGGTACCACCTGCGCGACCTCCAGCACCGTCCCGGGGCCGGCGCCACCGGCGTGTTCGAGGTCCATGCCCGCGGTCTCCACGGGCCCGAGCAGGAGCTGTTCATCGGACTGACCGCCGAGATCCTCCCCGAGGATGCGGCACTGCCCGTGGGGGAGGCGGCCGGAGCATCCTGGCGGGCCTGGTTCCATCCCCATGATCCGCTGCTGCCCGGTCTGGCCCTGGCCGCGGATCCTGATTCGGTGCGGTCGCTCTGGTCTGCGGGGGATCGTTTGACCGCTCTGCGCACCGTCAGCTACCGTCCCCTGCGCCGGGCGGTGCTGCGCGCCACCTTCGCCACCGCGTCCGAGCCTGGCCGGACGCCCCAGCCCCGGACGGTCTACCTCAAGGTGCTGCGGCAGGGGATGGCCGTCCCGTTGCACCGGCGTCACGTGGTCCTGGCCGACGCCGGCGTGCCGGTGGCTCCGGTGATCGGCCCGCCGGTGGCCGAGGTGCTCGCCTTGGGCGCGGGGCAGGGCAGACCCCTGGCCCAGGACCTGATGCAGGACGGTGCCGCCGGCCTGGACCCGGAACACCTGATCGAGATCCTGGACCGGATGCCCCCGGAGATCACCGCCCTGCCCCATCGGGCGGCCTGGGCGGATCGCACGGCGGCCTACGGACGAGCGGCCGCCGTGGCGCTGCCTGCCCAGGAACGGCGGATCCTGGCTCTGGTGAAAGAGATCGAACGGCGGCTGCAGATCACCGACCGGGGGCCGGTGGTGCCGGCCCACGGGGACTTCTACGAGGCGAACCTGCTGGTGGAGGGGGACCGGGTGAGCTGTCTGCTGGACGTGGACGGTGCCGGTCCGGGACACCGGGTGGACGACCTGGCCTGCTTCCTGGGGCATCTGGCGGTCCTGCCGGCCGTGGACCGGCGCTACATCCACACCCAGCGTGCCCTGGAGCGGTTCCACCGGTGCTTCGTCCAGACCGTGGACGCGGCGGGCCTGGCCTGCCGGGCGGCGGCGGTGGCGCTGTCCCTGGTGGCCGGGGCACGGGACGCGGGCCGAGCCAGCTGGGAGCACGCCGCGCGCAGCCGGCTCGACGCCGCTGAGGCGCTGCTGCACCTGCCCCGCTGAGCGGCTGCGTGCCGCGTCTCAGTCCTCGGGGGCGTAGTCCTTCTCGTCCACCAGCCGGTAGCCCACACCGCGGACCGTGACGATGCGTGAGGCCCCGAGCTTGTTGCGCAGGTAGCGCACATAGACGTCCACCACATTGGACCCGGGATCGAAGTCATAGCCCCACACCCGGGAGAGCAGCTGCTCGCGGCTCAGTGCCTGCCCGGGGTGGCGCAGGAAGGTCTCGGCCAGGGAGAACTCCCGGGCGGAGAGATCGACTTCGGAGCCGCCGATGGTCACGGTGTGGCGCACCGGGTCCATCTCCAGGTCCGCATGGCGCAGCACCGTGTCCTGGGCCGGCCCCGGGGTCTGGGGGTCCGGGCGCAGCCGCAGGCGCACGCGGGCCACCAGTTCGGCGAACCGGAACGGCTTGGGCATGTAGTCGTCCGCCCCGGAGGTCAGACCCGTGACGGTGTCGTCTGCCGAGGTGCGGGCGGTGAGGATGATGACCGGCAGCTCCTGGTCCTGGGCGCGGATGCGCTGGAGCACCTCGAAGCCGTCGATGTCCGGCAGTCCCAGGTCCAGGATGACCAGTTCGAATCCGCCGGTCAGCGCCAGCACCAGCCCTTCACGCCCCGTGGTGGCCACCGTGGTGGCGAACCCTTCGGCCTTGAGCCCCTTGGACACGAAGGCGCTGATGCGCGGTTCGTCCTCGATCATCAGGATCTGGTTCATGCTCTCTCGTCCCTCTGGTCCTGCCGGGGCCCGAAGCCCCGGGTGCTGCTGGCACCGAGCGTCTCCGGTGCCGTGTCTGGATGGAGCTGGCCGTCGTCGGGGGCGTCCAGATCGCCCTCCGCGGGAAGGTCCAAATAGAAGGTGGACCCCACCCCGGGAGCGGACTGGACGTCCACGGTCCCGCCGTGGGCACGGACGATCGCGGTGACGATGTTCAGACCCAGCCCCGAGCCTTCGGAGCGCGTGCTGTTGGCACCGCGTCCGAACCGCTCGAAGATCCGCTCCTGGTCCTCGGGGGCGATCCCGATGCCCTGGTCACGGACCCAGAGCCGCAGTGTCCCGTTCAGCACCTGCGACCCGATGGAGACCTTCGTCCCCTCCTCCGAATAGCGTACGGCGTTGGAGGCCAGTTGGAGCCACGCCTGGGTGATGCGCTGGGCATCCAGGGGCACGACGACGTCCGCGGCGTGGTCCATGGTCCAGACGCGCGTGCCCAGCTGGGAGGCCTTGGCCACCACGGCGCGGGTCAGCTCCTGGACATCGGTCGGCTCGCGGTCCACGAAGTCGGGCCGGCCTGCCTTGGCCAGGGTGACGAGGTCGTCCACCAGGCGGCGCATCCGGTCCAGTTCGTCCAGGGCGGTGTCCCGGGACTCGGCCACGTCCTCCGGATCGGTGACGTCCTGGATCTCCAGGTTGCCCTGCACGATCGTGATGGGAGTGCGCAGCTCGTGGCCGACATCGTCCAGCAGCTGCCGCTGGGAGTCCACGGCACCCTCCACCCGGTCCAGCATCTGGTTGAAGGTGGAGGCCAGCTCAGCCACGTCATCGGAGCCGCTGACCGGGACGCGCCGGCGCAGGTCCGTGGCGGAGATCTCCGAGGCGGTGTCCTGCAGGTCCCGCAGAGGGCGCAGGAGCCGGCCCATCAGGACCCAGCCGATCAGGCAGACCAGCAGCACCACGCCCAGCCCCACCAGGGAGTAGGTCAGGAAGGTGTTCTCCAGCTCGTCCAGCTCTGCATCATGGTCGTAGGCGAGCAGGAGCATGGCCGGGGTGTCGTCCCCGGAGAGCTGGACCACCACCAGCACCCCGCGGTAGTCGGTGACCGTGGTGCGGACCGATTCGATGATCGTGGAGGAGCGGTCAGAGTTGTCCAGAGCCCACTGCACCAGTTCCGGGTCGTTCTCCAGGCGCAGCTCCACGGCGTCATTGGCCGTCCAGGTGATCCGGCCGCCCTGGAAGCCGAGCATGCCCTCGTTGCGGGCGGGCATGGTGCGCTGCATGGCCACGAAGACCAGCTGGTCGGCCTCGGTGAAGGGCTGGCCGGTGGCAGGGTCCACGCCTTCCTGGGCCAGGATCCGGTACTCCTCCACGGAGCGTTCCAGGGAGTCGTCGATCCTCTGGTTGATGGCGGTGCGTTGCAGGCCGTAGGCGGTGCCGCCGGAGACCACCAGGGTCAGGGTGGTCAGCAGCACCAGCAGGGACATCAGGCGGGTGCGGACGGGCAGCCCGCGCCACCGCTGCAGGGAACGAGAGGCTCTCTCCGGGGTCGTGCGTCCGGAGCGGGATGAGGGGCTCATGACGGGATCAGAGCGCGGGGGCCAGGCGGCCCGGCTGCGGCTCAGTCATCGTCATCGTCGTCGTCCTCGTCATCATCCCAGTCGTCATCGTCATCGTCATCATCATCCCAGTCATCGTCGTCCCAGTCGTCATCGTCGTCATCTCCCACGTACGGGGCGGGTGCGGGAACCGGGACGGGAGCCGGTGCCTGTGACCGGCGGGGGGCGGTGCCGGTGGAGGATCCGGACCCTGAGGACGTGCCGGACCGGGTGGAGGTGCCGGACCCGGTGGAGGTGCCTGCTCCGCTCGTGCCAGACCCGGAGGAGGTGCCCGATCCGCTCGTGCCGGCTCCGCCGGTGCCGGACCCGGAGGTGGTCCCTCGGGAGGCGGCGCGGGGAGGAGCTTCGGTGGTGGGTGCAGGCCGTGAGGAGATCTCGGGTCGCTTGAGCCGGTCCTCAGGGGCCGCCTGAGCGGCCTTCGTGGGTGAGGGGGAGGCTGACGCCGAGGCGCTGGGGGAGGCGGAGGCAGTGGCCGACGCGGGGGACTCAGAGGTCCCGTCACCGGCCGACGGGGCGTTGCGGGCTCCCGGAGTGGCGGACTCTGAGCTCACCGCCAGCAGCGGACCCAGATCCACTGCTCCTGGGCGCGCTGAGGCCATGGCCACGCCGACGGCGGCGAGCACAGCCACGATCATCAGCGCCACGGCGGCTTTGAGTCCTGTTCCGGTGTCCTTCATGCCCTCCATGGTGCCGGAGCCCGATGAGCCGATGATGAGAACAGCGGCGGCGCAGATGAGGAAGCGGTGAGAGTCAGTCCTGGTGGGGGTCTGCGGAGTCGGGCTCCTCGTCCGGCAGGTGGGCGACCTCGTCGGCGCGCTGACGTGCCTGGAGGGCGCCGTCGTCGTCCCCCAGCAGGTCCAGGGACTGGGCCAATCCCAGCCAGGCGGCCATCTGGACGTGCTGGGCGCCGTCCTGCTGGTCCGCGATGATGCGGAACAGAGTGGAGGCCTCTTCGGCGCGTTCCTGCTCGAGCAGGACGTAGGCGGCGAACAGCTCCGCGTTGGAGGCGGACGTGGAGTCCTGGGTGGCGGTGAACAGGTCTGCGGCGGTCAGCGCGGAGGAGACGGCGGCCGGTCCCTTCCGCAACGCCCACAGCGCCCGGGCCCGGGTGTCCGTGAAGTCGGCCTCGTGCCAGGCCGCCGAGGAGTCCTTGGCCAGGGCGATGGCCTCGTCCAGCAGGGCCACGCCGCTCTCGTCGCCCAGCTCGGCCAGCACATGGCCCAGGGCGTGCAGAGCCTGGGGGAGCACGGCGGGGTCCTGGTCCACGACCTCCCGGGAGAGTTCCACGGCGCGGCGGAAGCGGTCGGCCGCCTCCTCGGAGCGGTCCTCGCGGTTCAGCAGGGCGCCGGCGGCCAGGAGCATGCGGGCGGCCTCGTCCGGGGAGTCCGCCTCCAGGAACAGCTGCGCGGCCCGGTCCCAGTGCTTCAACGCCTCCTCGGGTCGGTCCTGATGCCGAGCGGCGTGTCCGAGGTCCACCAGGGCCCTGGCCAGACCGGGGAGCCGGTGTGCTGCCTCCTCCCGGCGGACCAGCCCGGCCAGGACACGTTCGGCCAGAGCGTGCTCGTCGGCCTCCAGGAGCTGGTGACCCAGCGCCAGGGTGAGGGCGGAGGCCTCCGGGACCTCGCCCTGTTCGGCCTGGGCCACAGCGACCTTCCAGGCCAGGACGGAGGTCTGCTGGTCATCGGCGTCCGCCGCGATCCCGGCCAGCAGGGCCGCCGCCGAGGCCGAGCCCTTGCGGACGCCGGCGGCGGCGTGCAGCTCCACGGCACGCAGGGCATGGTCCGCGGCGAGGAAGCCATGCTCGGCCTCCTGTTCCACCACGGCCTTGAGCATCCACATGGCCGCGCGCACGGCCCGGTTGGCCGGAGCGGAGAGCACCAGGTTGGCGATCGCGTCGGCCTGCAGGGACTCGTGGGACATCAGGTGGACGTGGGCCAGGAACATGCGGGTGGCGGCCCAGGTCTCCTCGGGGACCGGACTGTCCAGGGACTCACGCCGTTCGTACCAGGACAGGCACTCGGTGAGCAGCTCGTGGGCCTCCTCGAACCGACCGTCCTCGACGCGGCGCACGGCCAGGGCCACCAGGGCGTCTCCGAGGATGGAGTCCGCCGTGGTCTGGGACCGGCGTCGTTCCTGGTCCAGCACGCCCTCCAGCACCGTGGCCTCGAAGGGTTCCGGCTCGCGCAGGAGCATGGCGCCGAGCTCACGTTCCATCCTGGCCCGGTGGGGCTGGCCCCGATCCTCCAGCAGGGCGGCCCTGGACTCGATGTGCTCGCTGACCTCGGCCGTCCGTCCGGACATCTCGGCGATGGAGGCCAGGGCGCGCAGCAGACTCAGCCGCGTGGTCGGCTCCTGACCACCCGGGGCGTCGAGTCCGGCTCTGGCGGCCTCAGCGGCCCGGACAGGGTCTTCGGCATAGGCGGCCTCGTAGGCCTGGTCCAGCCAGCCGCGAGCCGTGTGCGGCTGATCGACCGTCTCCAGCGCAGCCGCTCGAGTGAGCACGGCCTGCAGCCGCGGTGCCAGATCCTCCGGCAGCGCCGGGCTCTGGTCCTGCCCTGGTCCCGGGGAGTCCTCCGGTGAGGTGTCCTCGCTCATCGGCTCCTCCCTTCAGGTCGGCGGTGGCAGGCCCGCCCATTATTCCAGACCTGCTCCCTGCTCCTAGACTGACGACCATGGACTTCGACACCCGCGTGGGGGCATATGGCGTGGTGCTGCAGGAGGACCAGCTGCTGCTGAGCCTGTGGGACGGTCCGAACCATCCGGTGTGGACCCTGCCCGGCGGCGGCATGGAGGTCGGCGAGACCCCTGAGCAGTCCTGCATCCGCGAGATCGAGGAGGAGACCGGGTACCACTCCGTCCTGCAGGGGCTGCTGGGCGTGACCAGCCGGACCATCCCCGCCGAGAGGAGACTGCACGGTCAGCCACGCCCGCTCCTGGCCGTGCAGGTGATCTTCCGCACCCAGACCGTCTCCGGGACACTGCGGGCAGAGGTGGGCGGCTCCTCGATCGACGCGGCATGGCTGCCGCTCTCGGAGCTGGCCCGGCTGCGCACGGCCGAGCCCCACAGGGTCTCGCCCGTGGTGCTCGCCGCCCTCGAGCTGGCCGGGATCGACCTTCCGGAGGCCGCGGCATGAGCGATCCCCGCCGCCACCGACCGATCACCCTGGGCTGTCTCGGTCTGCTCGCCGGTCTGACGCTGGTGACCGGCTGCACCCAGGGGCCGGCCACTCCGCCGCCCAATCCCACCGGCACGGCATCCACCCAGCCCGTGGAGACGGCGCTGACCCTGCATCCGGGCAGCTCCGCACAGGAGACGATCGTCGCCCACGTGCTGGCCCGGCATCTCACCCACCGGGGTGCGCCCGCCGAGGTCGGCGAGGCTACGGCCGAGCCGTGGCAGCGGGTCACCGGTGAGGGCGCCGCCGTCGTGGACACCCTGGGGATGATGGCCCGCCTGGCACCGGACGAGGCGGCAGGACCGGCCCCGAGCCCGACGGCGGACCCCTCGCCCGAGCCGGACGCCTCGCCCTCGGCGGACGAGCCGACCGCATCACCGGATGCGGCCGGTCCCACCGCAGATGCAGAGGCCACGGCGTCGGTGGCACCGAAGCCCGTGCCCGGCGGGGAGGCCGCGCCGGACGCCGGGGCAGTGGCGCGGTGGGCCCGCGAGCAGCTGCCCGAGGGTGTCGAGCTGCTGGCCGAGTCCTCGGCCACACTGCGTCTGCAGGCGGTCACCACCGCGACCCTCGCCCGGCTCCATGAGCTGGACAGCCTGGTGGACCTGAACGGACAGTGTGAGGATCTTGCCCTGGCACCGCTGGCCTGGGGTGAGGTCGAGGCCGAGCGCCTCAGCGTCCTGGCCGGATGTGCCCCCCAGGAGTGGGTGGACACGGGGGACCGTCAGCCAGCCCTGGCCCTGGTGGCCGACGAGGCGCAGGTGGCGCTGCTGTACGGCACCGACCCGGCGATCAGTCATCACGCGCTGGTCCCGTTGGAGGACCCAGATCGGATCCTCCCGGAGGGGCGACTGGCGGTGGTAGCGGATCCGGACGGGCTTCCCCCTGAAGCACGGGGCGCGGTCTCTGAGGTGATGCAGCGGCTGGACGGTGCGCAGCTGGCGGAGCTGCAGAGCCTGCTGGAAGGACCTGACCCGCTGACCCCGGAGGAGGCGGCTCAGTACTGGCTGGTGCAGAACGGCCTGGAGACCCGGCCCGAGGGCTGGTTCTGATCCACCGCTGATCCGCTCCTGGACCACCATCTGACCTGTCACCGGTGTCATGAGGGGGCGTGGCCGTCGTCGGGTGGAATGATGGAGGCCATGTCATCACCTCGGACCGGACAGATCAGGCAGTCCACGAAGCTGCTCAATGTGCGCTATGACGTGCGCGGCCCCATCCTGGAGGAGGCCCAGCGCATGGAGGCGGCGGGCCACCGGATCATGAAGCTGAACATCGGCAATCCGGCACCGTTCGGCTTCGAGGCGCCCACCGCGATCCTCAAGGACATGGTCTCCAACCTGCCGAACGCGCAGGGTTACTCGGACTCCAAGGGCATCTACTCGGCGCGCACCGCGGTCAGCCAGTACTACCAGTCCCGCGGGATCATGGACATCGACGTGGATGACGTGTTCATCGGCAACGGCGTCTCCGAGCTGATCTCCATGGTGCTGCAGGCCCTGGTCGACGACGGCGACGAGATCCTGATCCCCTCCCCGGACTACCCGCTGTGGACCGGGGCGACCACCCTCTCCGGCGGCAACGCCGTGCACTACCGCTGCGTGGAGGAGGAGGGGTGGGCCCCGGACCTGGAGGACATCGCCTCCAAAGTCACCGAACGGACCAAGGGGATCGTGATCATCAACCCCAACAACCCCACGGGCGCGGTCTACACCCGCGAGGTGCTGATGGGGGTGGTGGAGATCGCCCGGAAGAACAACCTGGTGCTGATGGCCGATGAGATCTACGAGAAGATCCTCTACGACGGCGCCCGTCACATCAACGCCGCCTCCCTCTCGGACGATGTGCTGACCCTGACCTTCTCCGGTCTGTCCAAGGCCTACCGGGTGGCCGGCTACCGTTCCGGCTGGGTGGCCGTCTCCGGACCCAAGCACCGCGCGCAGGACTTCCTCGAGGGCCTGACCCTGCTCTCCAACATGCGCATGTGCGCCAATGTCCCGGCCCAGCACGCCATCCAGACCGCCCTGGGCGGTTACCAGTCGATCAACGACCTGATCCTGCCGGGCGGGCGGCTGCTGGAGCAGCGCAACACCGCCCAGCGGCTGCTCTCCGAGATCCCCGGGGTCAGCGTGCAGCCGGCCGACGGCGCCCTGTACCTGTTCCCGCGGCTGGACCCCGAGGTCTACCCCATCGAGGATGACGAGCGCTTCGTCATCGACCTGCTGCGCCAGCAGAAGATCCTGGTCTCCCACGGCCGGGCCTTCAACTGGCCGGACACTGACCATTTCCGCCTGGTGACCCTGCCTTCGGTCCACGACCTGGAGATCGCCATCGGACGGATCGCCGACTTCCTGGAGGACTACCGTGAGCGCTAAGAGACTGGTGATGGATCCGCCGCAGAACGCGGCCGCCCTGCTGCGGGCCCGGACCGCAGACGGTGCCCTGCTGGGCCCCCAGGACGTGGACCCGGACACCAAGCCCGGATACGGCGGCGGCAAGGCCGAAGGCCAGGCCACCCTGGCGGCCCGGGCCACTCAGCTGGCCGATCTGCAGGAGCTGCTCTACGCCAACGGCCGTGCCGAGACCGGCCAGGACCACTCGCTGCTGCTGGTGGTGCAGGCCATGGACACCGCCGGCAAGGGCGGGATCCTGCGCCACGTGGCCGGGGCCATGGACCCGCAGGGCGTGCGGGATGTCGCCTTCAAGAAGCCCACGGCGGAGGAGCTGGAGCACGATTTCCTCTGGCGCATCCGCAAGCATGTCCCCGAGCCGGGCATGGTCGGGGTGTTCGACCGCTCGCACTATGAGGACGTGCTGGTCCACCGGGTGCGTGAGCTGACCCCGCTGCCGGAGATCGAGCAGCGCTACCAGGCCATCCGCGACTTCGAGCAGGAGCTGGCCGATGCCGGCACCCGGATCATCAAGGTCATGCTCCACATCTCCCAGGACGAGCAGAAGGAGCGCCTGACCGAGCGGCTGGAACGGCCGGACAAGCACTGGAAGTACAACCCCGGGGACGTGGACGAGCGTGCCCTGTGGGATGAGTACATGGAGGCCTACCGGATCGCCGTCGCCGAGACGGACGCCGACCACGCCCCGTGGTACATCGTCCCGGCCAACCGCAAGTGGTATTCGCGGATGGCGGTGCAGGAGCTGCTGATCGAGGCGCTGAGCGCCATGGATCTGTCCTGGCCGGTGGCCGACTTCGACGTCGAGGCCGAGAAGAGGCGCCTGGCCGCCAGCTGACGGGTCCGCTGACCGGTCACCCGGCTGTCCCGACGACGGCCGGTCGCCGGGTGCTTCTCAGGCCCCGGGGTGCCTGGCTAGGGTGGTGACATGAGCGAGAACAACACCCCGAACGAGAACGCACAGACCCAGCAGCCCCTCTCCGGCAAGTCGGTGGCCTTCCTGGCCACCAACGGCGTGGAGCAGGTCGAGCTGACCAGCCCGTGGGAGGCGGTCATCGCCGCTGGCGGGACCCCAGCCCTGGTCTCCACCGAGCAGGGCGACATCACCGCCATGCAGGGCGACTGGGAGCACGGCGAGTCCTTCCCGGTGGATCACCACGTGGGCTCGGTGGAGCCCTCGGCCTTCGACGCCCTGGTCATGCCCGGCGGCACCCTGAACGCCGACTCCCTGCGCGAGGACGAGGACGTGCTGCGGTTCGTCCGTGGCTTCTTCGAGCAGCACAAGCCGGTGGCCGCGATCTGCCACGCCCCGTGGACCCTGATCAACGCCGGGGTGGTGGAGGGCCGAACGATGACCTCCTATTCCTCGCTCTCCACCGACCTGAAGAACGCCGGCGCCAACTGGGTGGACGAGCAGGTCGTGGTGGACGAGGGCCTGACCACCAGCCGCAACCCGGACGACCTGGATGCGTTCAACGCCAAGATGGTCGAGGAGATCGCCGAGGGCAAGCACGAGGGCCAGACCGCCTGACCCCGCACACCTCCCCACCCGATCACGTGCACGCCAACTAGGGTCCCGACCGGCGTGTCGACCGAGTTGGCGCGCACGTGATGGGGGTCATGCAGCGGCGAGGATGCAGAACTCGTTGCCGCTGGGGTCCATCAGGATCATCCACGGGAATCGGCCCGGAGGCGTGATCACCTCAGCCCCACCCCGCACGGCCACCTCCACGAGCTCCTCCTGGGTCTGGCCGTCCGTGGGGCGCACATCCAGGTGCATGCGGTTCTTGAGTGCGCCCTTCGGTCCCTGCTCCGGACACAGCTCCAGCAACGGGCCCTGACCGGAGGGGTGCCTCAACGCGGGCACCCGGTGGTCGGCCCGGTCCCAACCGGTCATCGCCTGCCAGAACTTAACGTCCCGGGCCGGCTCGGCACTGTCCAACGGCAGCGCGGCGATCGGTCCGGTGCCCTGATACTCGGGCCGGTCCTCCAGCACGCAGAACGGGCGGCCCTCCGGGTCGGCCAGCACCGTCCACGCCACCTCACCCTGACCGGTGTCCAGGGGACGCGCCCCCTGCGCGATCAGCCGCTCCACGGTCGCCGCGTGATCCGGCCCTCCGGCCAGGTCCAGGTGCAGGCGGTGCTCACGCGGGTCGGGCCCCGGCTCGGGGACCGTCTCGAAGCACAGGTCCATCCAGAACTCGCCCACGCGCAGGCGGGCCTCCCACAGGGTCGGTTCCCGGGTGATGATCTCGGCACCCAGCACCTCGGCCCAGAACGTCCCGGCCGCGGCGGAGTCCACGCAGTCGAGATTGATGTTCTCCAGGCGCATGGCCGATCCGCGGTCTCAGTCGCCCTGCGCGGAGGGACCGTCCCCAGCGCCGGCCCGGGCGCGGACCTCATCGAGC
The DNA here is from genome assembly GCF_041927415.1 of Micrococcus sp. IITD107. Classification (NCBI taxonomy): domain Bacteria; kingdom Bacillati; phylum Actinomycetota; class Actinomycetes; order Micrococcales; family Micrococcaceae; genus Micrococcus; species Micrococcus sp. IITD107. Next base: position 393,406 of record NZ_JBHFFN010000002.1, read on the forward strand.
TTCTGCCGGGCCCCGGCCAGCCACTGCTCGCAGCGGTCTGCCAGTGCCTCCCCGCGCTCCCACAGCGCCAGGGACTCCTCCAGCCCCGCCCCGCCGGCCTCCAACCGCCCCACGGTCTCCACGAGTTCGCTCCGGGCCTGTTCGTAGCTCATGGCGGCGATGTCCGAGGTGTCCGCCCCGGAGAAGCCCTCCACGGCCGGTTCGGATGAGGTCTGGTCTGCGGTGCTCATGTGTGGTCCTCTGCGCTCGTGCTCTCGGGGGTGTGGGTGTCGGTGGTGGTGGCGCCGATCCGTCCGGCGGCCACCAGGATGTCCAGGGCGTCCCCGGCGTTGACCTGGTCTGCACGCCGGATCACCTCACCGGCGTGCTGGACCACGGCATAGCCTCGGTCCAGGGTGTGCTGGGGGGACAGGGAGCGCACGCGCGCCCGCAGATGCCCGACGACGTCCGCCTCCCTGGTCAGTGCGCTCGCCAGGGCGGTGCGAGAGCGGTCCACGAGGCGCTGGACATCCTCGGCGCGATCGCTCACCAGGCGCTCCGGCTGGGCCATCACCGGACGGGTGCGCAGTGCCTCCAGGCGCTGGGCCTCATGCCGGACGAGCCGCTCCACTCCGGCGGCCAAACGCAGTCGGGCGTCGGTGGTGCCAGCCAGCTCCTGGGCGGCATCCGGGACGATCCTCTTGGCCGCGTCGGTCGGCGTGGAGGCGCGCAGGTCGGCCACATCGTCCAGCACGGGCCGGTCGGCCTCGTGGCCGATCGCCGAGACCACAGGGGTCTGGGCGGCGGCCACCGCGCGGACCAGGGCCTCGTCGCTGAAGGGCAGGATGACCTCCTCCAGGGCACCACCGCCGCGGGCGATGACGATCACGTCCACCTCCGGGTGGGCATCCAGATCGGCCAGTGCCGCCATCACCTCCCTCGGTGCGTGGGCACCCTGGACGGCGACCTCGCGCATCTCGAACTGGGCGGCGGGCCAGCGCAGCAGGGTGTTGCGGATGACGTCCTTCTGCGCGTCGGAGTCCTTGCCCGTGATGAGCCCGATCCGTTGCGGCAGCAGCGGCAGGGGCTGCTTCAGGGAGGGGTCCAGCAGCCCTTCGGCGTCCAAGGCCCGGCGCAGGTTCTCCACCCGGGCCAGCAGGTCCCCGATCCCCACCGGACGCATGGCCGAGACGATCATGCTCAGTCGCCCGGTCTTGGTGTAGAAGCTGGGCTTGACGCAGGCCACCACGCGCGAACCCTGCTGGACGGTGCCCTCCAGGGTGGCGGCCACGTTCCTCCAGGCGGTGACCGGCAGGGAGTAGTCCTCATCCAGGTCCCGCAGGGTCATCCAGGCGTTCCCGCGGATCACCTTGTACTCGATCAGCTGCCCCTCGATCCAGGCCTGCGGGGCACGCTCGATGTACTTCTTCAGGTTCTCCGAGAGCAGACGCAGCGGCCAGGGCTGCTCGGCGCTGGTCCCGGCAGCGGTGGCCGGCAGCGAACTGGGGGCAGGGGAGGAGTCCACCACTCATTCCTACCACTCGCGGCCACTACGCTGGACGGGTCGGTCCACACCCCGGCTCTGTCCTGCACAGCACACCCCGTTCCCCCTGGAGGTCCCGGTGCGCACCCTGAGACTGCTTCTGTCCCTGCTGCTGGCCGTCGCGGCGGGGCTGCTGGCCGCGCTGTCCGTGGCCGGAGCACGACTGGATGCCCTGGTCCACACCCCGGAGCCGCTGCAGGAGATCGCCGGGCCGGTGGTGGAGCTGGACTCGGTGCAGCAGGGACTGCCCCCGGCGGTCAGCGGCGCGGTGCGGGACCAGATCCCGGACCTGCTCCCGGCCCAGTTCGAGGAGGGGATCGTCCAGCTCGTGGAGGGTGCCGCGGCCGGCCTGTTGAACGACGACCGCTTCACCGAAGCCTGGTCAGACACGCTCGAACAGACCCGCACGGACTGGCTGGTCAAGCTGGACGCCGCCCGGTCGGACCGCACCCAGACCGGATCCGCTCTGCCCGCGGACGCCGCCACCGTGGAGTTGCAGATCGGACCGATCGCCGACCTGGGGCAGGACCGGATCGTGGAGGGGCTGCGGCAGATCCCGTTCGGGGAGATGGCCGCAGACGCGGTAGAGGAGAACACCCAGCAGGACTACCGGATCGCCCTGGACCTGAACGTGCCCGACCCGGAGGTCATCACTCCAGAGCAGGTGGTGTGGCTGGAGGACAACGTCCGGCATTGGCCCTGGCTGGCCGGGGGAGCCGTCCTGACCCTGGTGCTCAGCCTGCTGCTGGCGCCCGGACGTCAGCGGTTCACCGCCTTGGCCGCAGCCGGCATCTCGGCTGCTGCGGCCGGGATCGCCGGCCGGCACGGACTGGAGTCCATGGAGGCGGTGGGCACCACCGGTGTGGCCCACGCCGTGGCGGAGGGTCTGATCGCCGGAGTGCGTGAGTATGCCCTGCCGGACACCACGCTGATCATCGTGGGCGGAGGGGTGGCCGTGGCCCTCGCGGTGCTCGGGATGCTGATCGGCTCGGCCCGGAGCGGAACCGCCCGGGCGGCCAACTCGCGTTGAGGTCCCGCCGGTAGCATGGGGGACATGTCTGCCGCCCCCTTTGCCTCCGTGACCACCGCACCTGCCGCCGCGCCGGCGGGACCCTCCGTGGGAGCCGCACCTCAAGGATCGGGCCGGCCGGTCGCCGTCGGGATGCCCCAGGTGCCGCGCACCCGCCGCAGCCGCGAGGAGGTGGAGGCCGCCGCCCCCGTGGCGAAGGAGAAGTCCGTGCTGCTGGCCGCACCGCGCGGCTACTGCGCCGGTGTGGACCGCGCCGTGGTGGCCGTGGAGAAGGCCCTTGAGGTGCACGGAGCCCCGGTGTACGTGCGCAAGGAGATCGTGCACAACCGGCACGTGGTGCAGACGCTGGAGGAGCGCGGCGTGATCTTCGTGCAGGAGCTGGACGAGGTGCCCGAGGGCGCCCTGACCGTCTTCTCCGCGCACGGTGTCTCCCCGGCCGTGGTCAACGAAGCCGCCGAACGCAATCTGCAGACCATCGACGCCACCTGCCCGCTGGTCACCAAAGTGCACCGCGAGGCCGTGCGCTTCGCCAAGCAGGAGAAGCAGATCCTGCTGATCGGGCACGAGGGCCACGAGGAGGTGGAGGGCACCTACGGTGAGGCGCCCGAGCACACCACCATCATCAACAACCCGGATGAGGCCCGCACGGTTCAGGTGGAGGATCCGGACAACCTGATCTGGCTCTCCCAGACCACCCTGAGCGTGGACGAGACCCTGGAGATCGTCTCGATCCTGCGCGAGCGGTTCCCGAACCTGCAGGACCCGCCCTCGGATGACATCTGCTACGCCACCTCCAACCGCCAGGCGGCGATCAAGATGATCTCCCCGCAGTGCGATCTGGTGATCGTGGTCGGTTCGGCCAACTCCTCCAACTCCGTCCGGCTCAAGGAGGTCGCCCTGGAGTACGGGGCGGCCCGGGCCGAGCGCGTGGACTTCGCCAACCAGGTGGACGAGTCCTGGTTCGAGGGCGTGGCCACCGTGGGCCTGTCCTCCGGTGCCTCCGTGCCCGAGGTCCTGGTCCGCGAGGTGCTGGACCTGCTGGCCCAGTACGGCTACGAGACCGTGGACGAGGTGGTCACCGCCGAGGAGGACATCATCTTCTCCCTGCCCAAGGAGCTGCGCGCTGAGCTCAAGCGCGTGGGGGACGACTCCCGTTCCCTGGGCGGACGCGGGAAGAACGTGAAGGCCTGATCGCCTCACGCAGCTGACACACAGAACCCCTGCCCGGTGATCCGGTGCAGGGGTTCTGTCTGTTCAGGAGCAGAGGCCGGTGTGCGGTCTCAGGTCAGCGCTGAGGGGCCCGACGACGGCTCCGTCCGGTGCGTGCCCGGCCGCTGGTTCCGCTGGCGGAGCCACGCTCCCCACCGTCGCGGCCGCTGCGCTCGCCACGGTGGTCGGTGCTGCCACGGCCGGTCTCCGAGGTGTAGGCCGGGGCGCCGGCGGAGGAGCCTGCACGGCGGTTGCCGCGGCGGGCTGAGCCCGAGGCGGTCGGTGCGGCGGAGGCCGAGGCGGGTCGCTGGGCATGCCCGTCTCGGCGGGACGGCGAGGATCCTTCGCCCCGTGCAGGACGCTCGGAGCGCTGACCGCCCAGGCGCGGGGAGGCGCTGGCGGCGGAACCGCCCTGGCCACCCCGGCCGCGGCCGCGTCCGCCGCGAGACCGGCCACCGGAGCCGCCGGATCGGGCGGAGCCGCCCTGCCCGGACTGGCCGGAGGCGGCCGAGCCTGATCCGCTGCCCTGGGAGCCCAGACCGGCGACGGTCTTCTCCACATCGGTGGGGTTCAGGAACGTGCGCTGACCGGGTGCCAGCTGCTCCAGGACCTGACGGTCGGTGCCGTCGCCGTGCACGGTCGGCTTGATCTTGGCCGCGCGCATCAGCTGGCGCACCTCCTCACGCTGGTCGGAGCCGGCCAGCGTGATCACGGTGCCGGCCTGACCGGCGCGGGCGGTGCGCCCGGAGCGGTGCAGGTAGGCCTTGTGCTCGGCGGGAGGATCGGCGTGGACCACCAGGGAGATGTTGTCCACGTGGATGCCGCGGGCGGCGATGTCCGTGGCGACCAGGGTCTCCACGGTGCCGCTGTGGAAGGCGTCCAGGTTGCGGGTACGGGCGTTCTGGCTCAGGTTGCCGTGCAGCTCCAGGGCGGCCACACCGTTCTGGCGCAGCTTCCGCGCGGCCTTCTTGGCCCCGTACTTGGTGCGGGTGAACACGATGGTCCGTCCCGGTGCGGCGCACAGATCGGCCAGCGTGGTCATCTTGGCCTCGCCGTCCACGGAGAGCACATGGTGGTCCATGGTGGAGACGGGGGAGACCGCCGAATCGGCCTCGTGGACCACGGGGTTGCGCAGGTACTTCTTGACCAGCACGCCCACGCCCTCGTCCAGGGTGGCGGAGAAGAGCATCTTCTGGGCGGCCGCGGGGACCTTGTCCATGATGCGCCGGACCATCGGCAGGAAGCCCATGTCGGCCATGTGATCGGCCTCGTCGATCACCAGGTGATCCACGGAGGAGAGGTCGATGTGTCCCTGTCCCATCAGGTCCAGCAGGCGGCCGGGGCAGGCCACCAGCACGTCGACGCCGCGCTGCATGGCCTTGACCTGCGGGTTCTGTCCCACACCGCCGAAGATCGTCAGCGTGGAGAGGCCGGTGGCCTGGGCGAGCGGGGCCATGGAAGCCTCGATCTGGATGGCCAGTTCACGGGTGGGAGCCAGGATCAGCGCGCGCGGCCGGTTCGGCTGGGGCCGACGTCGGTTCTGTGCATCACTCAGGCGGGCCACGGTGGGCAGCAGGAAGGCGTAGGTCTTGCCCGATCCGGTGCGCCCACGGCCGAGCACGTCGCGCCCGGCGAGCGAATCGGCCAGTGTGGCGGCCTGGATGGGGGTGGGGGAGGTGATGCCCTGAGGGGCGAGGGCGTCCACGAGGTTCGAGGGCACGCCGAGGTCAAGGAAGCCGTCGGTGAGGACAGCAGAAGAAGAGGTGGTCACTGAGAGGTAAATCCGTCCGGGGAGAAGAAGTCCCGGCCCTGGCACAGGCGGCAGCGGCGTCACAAGGGCCGATCATCGCGGTGCTGGCCGGCACCGGGCGGGCAGTTCCCGCGCGGTGGGCTCTGTCCACAGTACGGCATGTCAGCGGTCCCGCCGTGCAGGGGTGCCCGCGCGGGCGCCGTGGCTGAGCCTGGACGGACACCGAACCCTCGCAGTCCCAGGGGTGGGAGCGGGGGTTCGCCGTGAGGTGAAGCCGGACGGGTGCCGCTCGCAGGACGCGGTCAGGCGTTGACGCGGGCGTGCTTCTGGACGTGGGAGACCACGGCGTCTACGTACTGCTCGAGGAGCTCGCGCAGCGACTCGTCCTGGATGCCCTCAGCGGTGAGTGGCAGCCATTCCGCAGGAGGCCTCCTCGGTGTGATGATGTCCGTCACTGCTCCGCTGGCAGGTCCTGCTCCAGCAGCTCCGCGGCGGAGAGCACCCTTGGTGTGGACTCCACCGGGGATGGGAACTCCAGGCGCTCCTGGACGGCAGGGTCCAGTTCGCCGATCCGGCGTGCCGAGGGCAGGATCCGGCTCTCCAGGGTGCCCAGCAGGGAGTTGTAGCGCTCCACGGAGGACTTCAGGGAGGACCCCAGCTTGGTCAGGTGTCCGCCGAGTGTCCCCAGCCGCTGGTAGAGCTGGTGCGCGGTCTCGAACAGGCTCTGGGCATGTTCGGCCAGGGTGTCCTGCCGCCAGGCGTAGGCGACCGACTTCAGGGTGGCCAGCAGGGAGACCGGAGAGACCAGGGCGACGCTGCGGCTGAAGGCGTGGTCCAGCAGGGTGGGGTCGGTGTCCAGGGCCGCGGCGAGGATGGACTCGGCCGGCAGGAAGCAGACCACCAGCTCGGGGGAATGCTCCAGAGCCTCCCAATATGACTTGGAGCCCAGGGCGTCCACATGGGCCCGCAGGGCTCGAGCATGCGCGCTGTGCAGCTGCTCGCGGCGGGCGGCTGCCTCAGCGGAGGGATCCCCGGCCAGCTCGTGGGCCTCCAGCACGGCGGCCAGCGGTGCCTTGGCGTCCACGGCCAACGACTTGCCGCCGGGGAGTCGGACCACCAGGTCCGGGCGGAGTATCTGGTCCTCGGCGCCTCGGTAGGAGTGCTGCTCGGAGAAGTCCGTATGGGGGAGCATGCCGGACGCCTCCACCACGCGGCGCAGCTGGACCTCCCCCCAGTGGCCGCGCGCGGTGGTGGACCTCAGGGTGGCCACGAGGGACTGGGTGTTCACCAACAGGGCGGTGTCCGTCTCCGCAGCGGTCTTGAGCTGCTCGGAGAGCTGTCCGTACTGCTCCACCCGGTCCCGTTCCAGCAACCCCACCTGCCGCTGCAGCAGCTCCAGCCGCTGGGCCACAGGACTCAGCGCGCGCAGCACCGCCGACTCCTCCTGCTCGCGCTGCTCGGCTCGGTCCCGGTCCGCCGCCCGTTCGGCCGTCAACACGCGGCTCTCCGACTGCGCCGCGGCCAGCTCCGCTCGGACCTGGGCCAGCTCCTGCCGGGCTTGATCCGCCTCGGCCCAGGGTCCTCCACCGGTGCCCCGCACCCGCCGCCACACCAGCCACGCGCCCACTGCCGCCCCCAGCACCAGTCCGGCCACCAGGAACGCGATCGATATCCAGACCGTCAAGGCCGGATCCATTGAGTTCTCCATGCCGACCACCTTGACAGAACCCGCGGACGCGGTAGTGACGCGGCGCGCTTCGGTAGAGTGATCAGCATCACGTCTTGTGGTCCAGAGGGGACGACTGATCCGGCGACGGGCAGACAGTGAGATGCAAAGGATGTGGCACCTTGACACAGAGCACGGACAGCAATGACCAGGTCGCCCGGTTTGGAGCGCCGGCCTCCACCTGGGACGAGATCGAACAGAAGTCACCCGGGGAGCGCGCCGCACCGGAAAAGCCGAGTCTGAATCTGAGGCGGTGGATCGGACTGGCCGCAGGACTGGTCATCGCTCTGGTGGTCTTCGCGGTGATGCCCGCGGACGTGGCCCACAATGCCAGGCTGACGGCCGCCGTCGCGGTGCTGATGGCCATCTGGTGGATGACCGAGGCGCTGCCCATCCCGGCCACCGCCCTGGTGCCGCTGATCGCCTTCCCTCTGTTGGGCGAGGAGATCACGATCGATGCGATCGGCGCCTCCTACGGCAACAACATCATCTTCCTGTTCATGGGAGGTTTCATCCTGGCCCTGGCCATGCAGCGGTGGAACCTGCACCGGCGTATCGCCCTGGTCACCGTCAGCGCCATGGGCACCAAGCCCGGCGGCGTGGTGGCCGGATTCATGATCGCCACGGGGTTCCTGTCCATGTGGGTCTCCAACACGGCCACCGCGGTGATGATGATCCCGATCGGCGTGTCCGTGCTGACCCTGGTGGTCGCCCAGACCTCGGGCCGGATCTCCGAGGACGCGGATCCGACCTCCACCGAGGTCAAGGACGAGGTCATCAAGTCCAACTTCGGCACGGCCCTGATACTGGGCATCGCCTACGCGGCCTCCGTCGGCTCGCTGGGCACCCTGATCGGCACACCTCCGAACACCCTGCTGGCCGGGTACATGTCCGAGACCCACGGGGTGACCATCGGCTTCGGCCAGTGGATGCTGGTGGGCGTCCCGCTGTCCCTGGTGATGCTGGTGATCGTCTGGTTCCTGCTCACCCGGGTGCTGTTCAAGGCCGAGATCGACGAGATCCCCGGCGGCCGTGAGCTGATCCGCTCCGAGAAGGCCAAGCTGGGCCCGATCTCCTCCGGCGAGATCCGCGTGCTGATCATCTTCGTCCTGGCCGCACTGTCCTGGATCTTCATCCCACTGTTCTTCAAGGGACTGATCTCGGATGCCGGGATCGCCATGGTGGTGGCGCTGCTGCTGTTCGTCCTGCCGGCCGGTGCAGCCCGAGGGGTGCGCCTGCTGGACTGGGAATCTGCCGTGAGGCTGCCCTGGGGCGTGCTGCTGCTCTTCGGCGGCGGCCTGGCCCTGTCCTCGCAGTTCGGCTCCTCCGGCCTGGCGGAGTGGATCGGGGACCAGGTGGCAGGGCTGGCCGGCATCCCGGTCTGGCTGCTGGTGGCCATCTTCGCCACCGCCATCCTGTTCCTGACCGAACTGACCTCCAACACTGCCACCGCGGCGACCTTCCTGCCGGTGGCCGGCGGTGTGGCGCTGGGCGTGGGCGTGGACCCCATGCTGCTGGCCATTCCGGTGGCCCTGGCCGCCACCTGCGCGTTCATGCTGCCGGTGGCCACTCCGCCGAACGCGATCGCCTACGGCTCCGGCTACGTGACGATCGGTCAGATGGTCAAGGGCGGTCTGTATCTGAACCTGGTGGGGATCGTGCTGATCAGCCTGGTCACCATGACCCTGGGCGTGTGGGTGTTCGGGCTGGTGTTCTAACGTCTTGATCGCGCCCGGGTCCGCGGCTTAGAGCCAGCCGCGGTCCCGGGCGGTCAGCGCCGCCTCGGTCCGGTTGGCCGTGTGCGTCTTGGCGATCCCCGAGGAGAGGTGATTGCGCACGGTCCCGGCCGAGAGCACCAGCGCGGCGGCGATCTCCCGCACGCTCGAGCCGTCCAGGGCCGCCCGCAGCACGTCCTTCTCCCGGTCTGTCAGGGGGTTCGCACCGCTCATCAGCGACTCCTGCGCCAGGCTCGGGTCCACCACCCGCCCGCCGGCATGCACGGTCCGCACCGCCTCGGCCAGCTGCTCAGCGGGAGTGTCCTTCACCACGAACCCCGCCGCACCGGCCTCCAGAGCCCTCCGCAGGTAGCCCGGCCGCCCGAACGTGGTCACCATCAGACACCGGCACTGCACGCCGGCGTCCGCCACCGCCTGCTGCACCGCGCGCACCGTCTCGATCCCGTCCATCCCCGGCATCTCGATGTCCAGCAGCGCCACGTCCACCCGGTGCTCCAGGACCGCCTGGGCCACCCCGGTCCCGTCCTCGAGCTGGGCCACCACGGTCAGATCCGGCTCCAGGTCCAGCAGGGCCGCCAGGGCGCCACGCACCAGGGCCTGGTCATCGGCCAGCAGCACCCGGATCATCGTCTCCGCTCCTTCAGCCACTTCTGCCCCCTCCTTCCCGACGACGGCCCCTCCACTCACAGCGTCACCTCCACCTGGGTGCCGGGTCGGCTGCGGTTCCGTCTGCTCGGGCCCGCCGGTCCGCCCGGCCCGATGGTCAGTGTCCCACCGGCCTGCTCCACTCGTTCGTGCATCCCGCGTAACCCGTTGCCCTCGCGGTCCTGACCCGGCTGGGAGGTGCCCGTTGGCCCGGGAAGGCCGCGGCCGTCGTCGTGCACCACCAGGCGTCCTGGCTCCAGGGTGACCGTGCAGCGGGAGGCGCCGGCGTGCCGGATGACGTTGGTGACGGCCTCCCGCAGGCACCAGGCGAACAGCGCGCGCTGGGCGGAGGGGATCTGCTCGGCCGTATCCGGGGTGGGCAGGTGTGCGCTGATCCCGGCGGCGTCCAGGGCGGTGCGGGTCGAGGCCAGCTGGGCGCCGAGCTCCGGGGTGCGCAGCCCGCCCACCGTGGAGCGGACCTCAGCCAGGGACTGACGGGTCAGCTCCAGCACCTCCGCCAGCTCCCCCTTGGCGCGTTCGGGGTCGGCGTCCACCAGACGCTGGGCCAGCTCGGTCTTGACGGTGACCACGGTGAGTGAATGGCCCAGGACATCGTGCACGTCCCGGGCCAGAGACTCGCGCTGCTGGGCCACGATCAGCTCCTCCCGCAGCACCCGCGCGCGGTCCTCCTGGGCCATGGAGAGCCGGACGGTGACGATGATCAGCAGTGACGCACCCAGGGAGACGGCAGACCAGAAGAGGTTCGCCGGGCCAGCCCACCACAGGCCCACGGCTGCGAAGAGGACCACCACGACGGCCGCACCGGTCATCCCCACCCGGACCGGGTGGTTGAACAGCCACACGGCGGCGAAGTACGGAGCCGTGGCCAGCACGCCGTAGGACGCGGAGGGAACGGCCAGACCGACCAGCGCGAGCAGGCCCACGCAGTACAGCACGGTGTTGACCCAGAGCGGGCGACGGAGCAGAGGCTGTGGGCGGATGAAGGCGATGAGGTAGAGCGCGGCGAACCCGGCGAGCCCGGCGAAGCCCAGGACCTTCAGCGGGATGCTGGCATCGGTGCGGAGGATCGAGAACACCGGGAAGGCCAGGAACACCAGCCAGACCCCGGCGTCCATCATCACCTGACGGATGCCGGGGCCCGGCGGGCCGGGGGTTCCCGGCGGAGTCTGTGCGGTGGGGCTCATGGGCTCACCCGCGGCGGGTGGTGCGGCGGGCGGCCACCCAGCAGATCAGCGCGAAGACCAGCGTCCATGCCACCACATTCAACACGATCAGGCCCAGCGGATCAGACTGCGGTTCGCCCTGGACGGCCACGATGGTCCCCTCCAGCTGCGGCCAGCGGGCCAGGGTGGCCACACCGTAGAGCGGAGTGAATTTGGCGATCTCCAGCAGGGTGCCGGTCAGCGGCATGAACAGGTTGCCGAAGAAGGCCAGCACCACCAGCAGCCCTGATGCGGCGGAGACGGCGGCCTCGGAGCGGAAGAGCAGTGCGGCGGCCAGCCCGTAGAACGCGAACGGCAGGGCGCCGATCAGGGTCAGGCCAGCGGAGCTGAACCAGGTGGCGGCGCTGTCCATCTCCGCCCCGGTGAAGAACCCGACCGTGTAGACCACCACGATCGGCAGCACCGACATGGCCAGGGCCACCAGCACCTTGCCGAGCACGTAGCCCGGTCCGGTCAGCCCGGTCAGGCCCAGCTGCCGCCCCCAGCCCTGCTGGCGTTCCACCGCGGCGGAGCCGGCCATGGAGCTGGTGGCCATCACGGCGCCGTACACCCCCATGGAGACCATCTGGTAGGCGGCCACGTTGCCGTGTCCGGCCGGCTGGTCGCCGTACTCGGCCAGGGCCCCGAACATCAAGTACAGCGCAGCGGGCAGGACCACGATGAAGAACGTGGCCTCAAACATCCGCACGTTGCGCAGGAAGTCCCAGCCGGCGAACCGGGCGATGATGCCCGCGCGGGACCGTGGCCGTCCGGTCAAGCGGGTCTGGGCGGCAGTCTGGTCAGGGGTGTTCGGGGTCTGCGGGGTCTGCAGAGCGTCAGTGGCTGCGGTGCTCATCTCAGCGTCCCTTCTGTTCGGTGGTGTCGGCAGTGTCTGTGGTGGTCTCGGTGGCGGTGTCGGCGGTCAGGTCCAGGAACACCTGGTCCAGGCTCGCCGCGGCGATCTCCAGCTCATGACCCAGGCCCTCGTTGAGCAGAGCGCGCGCCAGCGCATCCGTGTCCTGCGCGGAGAACCGGACGCGATCGCCCTGGTGCGTGACGTCGTCGGGAAGTCCCTGCTGTGCGGCGAAGGACTCCGGGGTGCCCGGCCCGGTCCACCGGCAGCTCAGCGTGCGCTGGCCGGTGCCGGTGACCTCCTGCACGGAGCCGTCCACCACCACGCGGCCCTGGCGCATCAGCACGATCCGATCCGCAAAGTCCGAGGCCTCCTGCAGGTAGTGCGTGGCGAAGATGACGGTGCGTCCCCGCTCGGCCTCGGCGTGCATGGCCGCCCAGAACTCCTGCCGGGCACGCACGTCCATCCCAGCCGTGGGCTCATCCAGCAGCAGCAGGTCCGGCTCGGTGAGCAGAGCCAGGGCGAAGCGCAGCCGTTGGCGCTCGCCGCCGGAGCACTTCTTGACTTTGCGCGTGGCGATCCGGGCGGCACCGGCCCGCTCCAGTGCCTCATCCACCGGGATGTGGCGCGGGTGGCAGGCGGCCACCATGGACACGGTCTCCTTCACGGTCAGGTCCGCCAGCAGCCCCTCGGTCTGCAGCACGGCCCCCACCCGGCCGGCGTGCACGGCCCGCTGGGGTGAGGTGCCCAGCACGGACAGGCGTCCCGACGTCGGCTCGGTGAATCCCAGCACCATGTCCAGGAACGTGGTCTTGCCGGCCCCGTTGGGACCGAGCAGGGCGACGATCTCCCCGCGGTCCACGGACAGGTCCACCCCGTTCACGGCCCGCACAGAGCCGAAGTGACGGTGCACGTCAGTGGCGTGCAGGGCGGTGCCGCTGGGGGATGTTCCGGCGTCTTGGGGTGCGGTCGGTGCAGTCTGGGTGGTCTCTGCTCTGGTGATCATGGCTCCAGCCTGTTCGGTCTGGGGCTGGAGCGGATCTGTCAGGTGTCACGACCTCGGCATGACAGATGTCATGGGTGGGTGCCCGGGTGGGCCCGTCCGCGCGCTGCGTCCTCCGACGATCCCGGTCGCACACCTCGTCGATCTGCCAGACCCTGTTGCACTGTTCGTCCAGATTGGTGTCCCTGTTGCACGCCTTGTCGCCCCGGGGCAAAGAACTGGTCGAACCGTGCAACCGAGTTACGGATCTCGACAAGCACTGCATCAGAGATCTGCGGGCTCGATCACCGGGACGCCCGGGTCTACCGTGGAGCCATGGAACTGAGCATCCGTCCCGGGGACATCACCCAGACCGAGGCCGACGCCGTCGTGAACGCGGCCAACTCCACCCTGCTGGGCGGCGGGGGAGTGGACGGCGCCATCCACCGCCGCGGTGGGAAGGAGATCCTGGCCGAGTGCCGGCGCCTGCGGGAGACGCAGCTGCCGGACGGCCTCCCTGCAGGACAGGCCATCCCGACGACGGCCGGGAACCTTCCGGCGCGATGGGTCATCCACACAGTGGGTCCGGTGTGGGCGAAGACGATCGACAAGTCGGAGACGCTGGCGTCCTGCTACCGGGAGTCGCTGCGGGTGGCCAAGGAGCTCGGCGCGCGCACGGTGGCGTTCCCGGCGATCTCCGCGGGGATCTACGGCTGGCCGATGGATGACGCCGCTCGGATCGCCGTGCAGACCTGCCGTGAGACCGCCGGCGAGGTGGGCGACGTGGTGCGGGAGGTCATCTTCGTGCCTCGCGGTGAGACGGCCGAAGCCGCCTTCCGGACCGCCCTGGAGGGCTGATCGGAAAGCGGCTTCGCGTGGTGCAGGGGAGGTGCGCCGCTCAGCGCAGGACGTTCTCCCCGTTGCCGTAGACCATGGGGTTGCCCACGGGCGTGCCGTCGTCTTCGGCGGTGGCGCCGGGCTTGTAGAGCTGGACCACCTGGGCGGACTTCTCTTCGGCGTCGTCCCAGGCGGTGATGATGAGGGCATCGTGCAGCTCATCCTCGACCGGCATCTGGCCGTCGAACACGGATACGGCGATGGCCGGCTTGGGGTCCAGCTGAGCCAGCTGCTCGGTGACGTGCTGCTCATTGGACCCGGGGAAACGCCACAGGCCCTTCTGGTCGTCGGCGGTCACGGCCAGCAGGAACGGGTCCATGCCGGAGCCGTCACCCACTGACTCCATGGCGTGCTGGATGCCCAGGAAGACCAGGGGGGAGACGCGCTCGCTGGGCGGCTGAGGCTGGCCCTCTGGCATCTTGGTCCCGGCCGGGATGGCATCGGGGTCGTGGGTGGGGGATGGGTTGTTCGGCTGATCGCTCACGTCTTGGACGCTAACAGTGCCCGGTAGCATGGACAACCGTGGCTCTTACAATCGGAATCGTCGGCCTGCCCAATGTTGGCAAGTCCACCCTCTTCAATGCACTGACCCGTCAGACCGTTCTGGCTGCGAACTATCCGTTCGCGACCATCGAACCCAATGTGGGCGTGGTCAACCTGCCGGACGAGCGGCTGGACAAGCTCGCGGAGATCTTCGGGTCCCAGCGGATCCTGCCGGCCACGGTGTCCTTCGTGGACATCGCCGGCATCGTCAAGGGCGCCTCCGAGGGGGAAGGCCTGGGCAACCAGTTCCTGGCCAACATCCGTGAGGCCCATGCGATCGCCCAGGTGGTGCGCGCCTTCGAGGACTCCGACGTCGTCCACGTGGACGGGCGCGTCTCTCCGGCCTCGGACATGGAGACCATCAACACCGAGCTGGTGCTGGCGGACATGCAGACCGTGGAGAAGGCCCTGCCGCGGTGGCAGAAGGAAGTCACCGGCAAGAAGCGCGAGGCCAGCGATGTGGCCGCCCTGCAGGCCGTACAGACTGTGCTCGAGCGCGGTGACACCATCTACTCGGCGATCGAGACCGAGAAGCTGGAGATGGAGCCGCTGCGCGAGCTGGGCCTGCTGACCGCCAAGCCCTTCATCTACGTGTTCAATGCGGACGACTCCGTGCTGGGCGACGAGGCCAAGCAACAGGAGCTGCGCGACCTGGTGGCCCCGGCTGAGGCCGTGTTCCTGGACGCCAAGCTGGAGTCCGACCTCGTGGAGCTCTCCGAGGAGGAGGCCCGGGAGATGCTGGAGATGAACGGCCAGGACGAGTCCGGGCTGGACCAGCTGGCCCGCGTCGGCTTCTCCACCCTGGGACTGCAGACCTACCTGACGGCCGGTCCCAAGGAGGCCCGCGCCTGGACCATCAACCAGGGCGACACCGCCCCGCAGGCCGCCGGCGTGATCCACACCGACTTCCAGCGCGGCTTCATCAAGGCCGAGATCGTCTCCTTCGAGGACCTCGTGGACGCCGGCTCCATGGCCGAGGCCAAGGCCAAGGGCAAGGTCCGCATGGAGGGCAAGGACTACATCATGCAGGACGGCGACGTCGTCGAGTTCCGCTTCAATGTCTGAGTCTCTGCCGCCGTGCCCGTCGTGCTCGGAGGACTACACCTACGAGCAGGGTGACCTTCTGGTCTGCCCGATGTGCGGCCACGAGTGGGCGGCGCAAGGTCCGTCCGACGAGGTGGCACCGGAGGAATCGTCGGTCAAGGATGCTGTGGGCAACGTGCTCTCCGACGGTGACACGGTGAGTGTGGTCAAGACCCTCAAGGTCAAAGGCGGGGGAGTCGGCGCCATCAAGGCGGGCACCAAGGTGAAGGGCATCCGTCTGATCACCGATGGTGTGGATGGGCATGACATCGACGCCACCGTGCCGGGATACGGCCGTATGCAGCTCAAGTCCAGCGTGGTGAAGAAATCCGTCTGAGCGTCGATGGGGGCGGGCGCATCGACGTTGCTGGGACCGACCACAAGGTCGTGAATCTGGTTTAACGCCTTCCGTTAATGACGGACCACGTCATAGACTGAGAACGTGATCAGATCGTTCGGCACCAAGGACACCGAACGCATCTGGCATGAGCAGTATGTCAAGCGCGTCGACCGGACGGTGCAGAGGGCGACCTTGCGAAAGCTCGAGCTGATTCATGCGGCGAAGGACGTCGAGGACCTACGGATCCCGCCTGGGAACCGACTCCAGAGACTGGTCGGAGACCGTCGCGGGCAGCACAGCATCCGTGTGAACGCGCAGTGGCGGATCTGCTTCGTCTGGCGAGAGGGAGGTGCAGAAGATGTCGAACTCGTCTACTACCACTGAGAACGACCTGATCGAGCCGATCCACCCGGGGGAGATTCTGATGGTGGATTTCATCGAGGGTTTTGGGATCACGCAGAACAAGCTCGCCGTGTCCCTCGGTGTGCCGCCGCGTCGGATCAACGAGATCGTGCACGGCAAGCGGGGGATCACTGCTGATACTGCTATCCGTCTGGCGCGCTACTTCGGGACATCCGAGGAGTTCTGGATGAACCTGCAGACGAACTACGAGCTCCGACTGCAACGGCGGGCGCTACGGGAGAAGATCTCTGCGATCACACCCCTCGCAGTCGCCTAAGCGTCGACTGCGGCACCATCCCACCGGTGTCCGTTTTCGCCGGGATCCGTACGCTCGCTGTGGTGCGGGACCGCTGAACAGCACCTACAGTCGGGGGATGAGTGAACGTGAGTTCGACCTGATCCTGTTCGGTGCCACCGGGTTCGTCGGCAGGCTGACTGCCGCGCATCTGGCGCATCATGCTCCCGACCACCTCCGTATCGCCATCGCTGGCCGGAGCCAGGACCGGCTGGAGGCCGCCCGAGCGGAACTGCCACCCTCCGCGGCGAACTGGCCGGCCATCGTCGTGGATGCCTCAGATGAGGAGGCCCTGCGTGCCATGGCGCGGAGCACGCGCGTGGTGGTCTCCACCGTGGGACCCTACGCCCGGTACGGGATGCCGTTGGTGGGCGCCTGCGCCGAGGCCGGCACCCACTACTGCGACCTGACCGGCGAGGTCCTGTTCGTGCGCGAGGCGATCGATCGCCATCATGAGACCGCAGTGGCATCCGGAGCCCGGCTGGTGAACTCCTGCGGTTTCGACTCGGTGCCCTCCGACCTCGGTGTGCTGGTGACGGCCCAGCGCGTCGCCGAGGACGGGGAAGGCACGCTGGGGGAGACCACCCTGCACGTGCGCTCGCTGCGCGGGGGACTGAGCGGCGGCACCATCGACTCCATGCGCGAGCAGATCCGCCAGATGTCCCAGGACGCACAGAGCCGCCGGACGGTGGGCGATCCCTACGGACTCTCGCCGGAACGGAACGCTGAGCCCGCCGGGTCCGCGACGCCGACGGGCAAGCAGCCACGGACCAGGCTCGACGGCCTCCTGCGGAAGCTGCCGTTCCGCCAGGACGCGCAGACCGGTCGATGGACCGCGCCGTTCGTGATGGCCGGCTACAACACGCGCGTGGTGCGGCGCAGCAATGCCCTCACCGATTGGTCTTACGGTCGGCAGTTCCGCTACCACGAGGTCTCCGACACCGGGCAGGGGGCCACCGGGGCGGTGCGGGCCGCGGCCACGGCCACGGCCCTGGGCGGACTGGCCGCAGGCATGTGGTTCACGCCCACGCGGACTCTGCTGGACCGCGTGCTGCCGAAGCCCGGATCCGGTCCGGGGCAGGACTCGATGGACAACGGACGCTTCGTGATGGACATCGAGACCACCACGACGACGGGCGCCCGGTACCGCACGCGCGTGGCGGCTGACTACGACCCGGGGTACAGCGGCACCGCGATCATGCTGGGCCAATCGGCGCTGGCTCTGGCCGAAGACGAGGCCCGGCTGCCGCAACGGGCCGGTGTACTGACACCGGCCACAGCCCTGGGTGAGGTCCTGGTCGAGCGGCTTCGCAGGCACGGCTTCACCTTCCAGGTGGAGCGCGTCAAGAACTGACGACTTCGGACAGGAAGTCCGAGGTGGCCGTGATGATCTCAGCCCAGGCGTCGTCCTGCGAGGTGCTCGGTGTTTCCGGAGCCGAACTCATCCGCGTCTCCACGCTGAGCGGGGGCCACGCCCTGGGCTCGCCCGTCCCCTGGGTGACGGGCATGAACCTCGCCGCTGCACCGAGCTTGCACTACGCTCCCAGCCATGAGCAGCGAACGCGCCGGCAGCCTGCAGGTGATCACCGGACCCATGTTTTCCGGCAAGTCCGAGGAGCTGATGCGCCGCGTCCACCGCTCCCAGCTGGCTGGACGGCGCGTCCTGGTCATCACCCATGCCCTGGATGACCGCCGCGGCGTGGAACAGGTCTCCACCCACACCGGACGGAGCATCCCCGCGACGACGGCCACGGACTCCCAGCAGATCCTCGCCCTGGCCTCGGGCCAGGACCTGGACCTGCTGGCGATCGACGAGGCACAGTTCTTCGGCCCTGACCTGATCTCCACTGTGCTGACGCTGGCAGGTGAGGGAGCCGTCGTCGTGGTCTCCGGCCTGTGCGTGACCTTCGACGCCCAGCCCTACCCGCCGCTGCCGGAGCTGATGGCACTGGCCGAGCAGGTCACCAAGCTGACCGCGGTGTGCGCGGTGTGCGGGGCGGACGCGGTGTACCACCAGCGGATCCAGGCGGCGTCGGCCTCGCAGCCGGGCGCCACGGACCCCACGGTGGCTCGAGCCGAGCACATCGGCGGGACCGAGTCCTACCAGGCTCGGTGCCGGCGCCACCTGGAATAGAGCCCACGCCCTGCTCGGTTGCACACGGTATGCGAGCTATGACCTATGCACAGTACGGAGACGAGTCCGTCCTGGAACTGACCGAGCAGCCCTTGCCGAAGGTGGGACCGAGCCAGCTGCGGGTGCGGGTGACCCGGTCCTCGGTGAACCCCGTGGACTGGAAGGTGATGTCCGGTGCGCTGGACCAGATGATGGACGCCAGCTTCCCGGCCATACCCGGCTGGGACGTGGCTGGCGTGGTGGACGAGGTGGGCCCTGACACCCCCGAGTTCGCCGTGGGGGACCGCGTGGCCGCCTACGCACGGAAGATCGTGGTCTCCGGTGGGACTTGCGCCGAGTACGTGACCATCCCGGTGGAGTTCGCCGCGATGATCCCAGACGGCGTCTCCGATGACCACGCCGGCGCCCTGCCGCTGACCGGACTGACCGCACGGCGCGCGGTCAACGCCCTGGACGTGGGCCCTGAGGACACCGTGCTGCTGCATGCGGCCTCCGGCGGGGTCGGATTCCTCGCCGCCCAGCTGGCTGCCCGCCGCGGGGCCACCGTGATCGGCACCTGTTCGCCGGAGAGCTTCGAGAAGCTGCGGAGGATCGGGGTCACTCCCGTGGAGTACGGCGAGGGACTGACCGAGCGGGTCCAGCAGATCGCCCCGGACGGTGTGGACGCCGTGGCGGACTTCGTCGGTGAGGTCCTGGAGACCACGTTGGCCGTGCTCACGGAGGGTGGCCGGCACGTCTCCATCGCGGACCCGGCCGTGCTGGAGCACGGGGGCCAATGGCTGTGGGTCCGGCCGGACGGTGCCGGGCTGGCCGAGCTGCTGCGGATGCTGGACGCCGGCGAGATCCAGCTGGACATCGACCGCACCCTGCCGCTGGAGGAGCTGCCGGAGGCGTTCCGGATCAGCCGTGAGGGCGAGGCCAACGGCAAGATCGTGATCACCGTCCAGGACTGACTCGGCGACCCCACACGCGACGGCGCGAGACCACTCAGGTCTCGCGCCGTCGTCGTGCTCTGCAGTGCGGGTCCGTCAGGACCGCAGCTTGGCCTCCTCGGCGGCGTGCGGGGAGACCTCGTTGCGGTCCGGGTTCACGGCGTCCTCGCGGCGCGCGTCCCCGCTCATGCTGGACAGCGAGGTGGACGGGGTGGCGTCGTCCCGCCAGCGCAGCAGTGCTCCCACACCCTCGGTGATGGTGGCGGCCTCGGCGGGCAGCGCGGAGACCCCGGCGTCGGTGGCGATCGCCTGGCGGATCAGCGATTCGATGTTCTTCGGCTCGCGCCCGATCACGAACAGCAGCTCATCCACCTGCCCCCGCTCCAGCACCTGGGCGGTCTCCTCGGCGCCGGAGACGGACTCGGCCCCGCGCTGCTGGCTCTCGTGGAACCGGTCGGAGAGCTCGCGCAGCCGGGCGTCGATGAACTCCTGGGTGACACGCGCCAGCTCCTCGCGGAAGGACTCCCGGTCCATGCTCACCCCGCGCGTGCCGCCGGGCACCTGATGCAGCCGGGCGCGCACCTCCTGGCCCAGTTCGGCCTCCAGCAGCGCCAGTGCGCGCACGTCTCCGGTGACCAGGACCATGTCCGGGAGATGCTCGGTGACGATCCGGTTCACCATGGCGGCCACGGCCTCGGCATTGCGCTCCCAGGAGTCCTCCACGCGGGCCTCGAAGTTGGACGTGCGCCAACCGTGCGGGGAGGAGCCGCCGCCGGACTTCGACTTGGTCAGCTCGTCATGTCCGCCCTCCACGGTGACGTCCTCGCCCAGACCGTTCGCGGCCTGCGGGATCGAGGGGTTCTCCGCCGAGCGCAGGTGCAGGTCCGCCCCGGCCCGGTCCACCTCCACCAGCAGCTGGCTGACCGCCTGCGGTGTCAGCTGGACCAGGGGGAGCAGCTTGGGGACCTCTCCGTAGTGGGCACGCTGGGTCAGCGGCGGGACGGGCAGCACCCGGTTGAGCACGATCTCACCGCCCGCGGCCAACAGCGCCCGCCCGTGCCGACCCCCGATCTTCGGCGGTTCGAGCACGGTCTCCTCGATCCGCTCGAGCAGCTCCTCCGGCGCGCCGTCCGCGGCGAGCTGATGCCGCATCTGCTCCCACCGGGTGGATAGCTCGGCGGCGGCCTGCGGGTGGTTCCTGCTGGTGTCCAGATAGACCGAGACATAGGGTCCGTCCAGGTCGAGCGCGGCTTTGAGCCAGGGCAACTTCACAGGGGCCTCCTGAGTGCAGTCGGTGCGGCGCCCAGCCGGGTCACGCTCGGCTCGGACGCCTCGGGTGAGTCTCCACCCTGTCACTGTGGCTCGGCTCACACAAGGGCCAGGATTCCCGACGACGGCCCCGCACCTGAGGAGGCCGGGCTCGGCTCAGTCGGTGGTCGCCGGTCGGGTCATCGGGACGTGGGGGATCCCGTCCTCCAGGAACTCCGGGCCGGACGGCGCGAACCCGAACCGGGCGTACCAGTGGGCCAGATGAGCCTGGGCGTCCAGCACGCACCGGCGCTCGCCCACCTGATCCAGTGCGGCCTGCATCAGCTGTGCGGCCAACCCGGCTCCCCGGTGCTGCTCTGCCACCACCACGCGCCCGATCCGCAGGGTGCTCCCGTCCGGCTCCTGCAGGATGCGCAGGGTGCCCAGGGGCGTTCCGGGGTCCTCTGCCGTCTCGACCCACAGGTGCACGGTCTGCGGTTCCAGGTCCCGTCCGTCCAGGTCCAGGTACGGGCAGTCCTGCTCCACCACGAACACCTCCGAGCGCAGGCGCCACAGCAGGTAGGCGGTGCGCGGATCCAGCTCTGAGAAAGGGGCAGATCGGACGGAGCTGACGGTGGCGGGTGGTGCGCTGCGCTCAGGACTCATGTGGTCATGCTCGCAGATCATGCCCCGTGTGTCAGATGCCGCTCCCACCCCCTTCCCGGGACACCCGAGGGTCGGTTCTGGGCCTGGGTTGTCCCGGGAAGGGGGTCGGAGCATCGGCGTACGGTGGGCGCATGGTTACCTCACCGCTCCCGCACCCCATCACTGCGCAGCCCTTCCCCTCACCGGTGCCCCCGGGGACGGGGTGGCCGGGGGATCCGGCCACCCCGTCCACTCCCGTGGCCCACAGCGCCGGTGAGGTGGCAGCGCTCGCAGGCCGGGCGTCGTCGGGACCTGACCTGGATGCCATGGTCAGCGTGTGCCGCGCCTGCCCGCGACTGGTGGCCTGGCGGGAGGAGGTGGCCGCCACCAAGCAGCGCAGATTCCAGGGGGAGCCGTACTGGGGCCGGCCGGTGCCGAGCCTGGGGGAGCAGCGCCCGCGCGTGCTGGTGATCGGGCTGGCCCCGGCGGCGCAGGGCGGGAACCGCACCGGGCGGATGTTCACGGGCGACCGCTCGGGGGACTGGATCATGGCCGCGCTGCACCGCGCGGGGTATGCCACCCAGGCCGAATCCTGGTCTGCGGGGGACGGGCTGGAGCTGCACGGCGTGCGGATCATCGCGCCCGTGCACTGCGCGCCTCCGGGCAACAAGCCGACCCCGGACGAGCGTGCCGCGTGCGGCGGCTGGATGGACCGGGAGCTCCTCCTGGCAGGCAGTGCGGAGTCGGCGCTGGTGCTGGGCGGGATCGGCTGGCAGGCAGTGCACGCGGCGGCAGCACGCCTGGGCTGGCAGGTGCCCCGCCCACGCGTGACGTTCGGCCACGGCGCGGAGACCACATTCCTGCGCGACGACGGCACGCACCTTCGCGTGATCGGCTGCTACCACGTCAGCCAGCAGAACACCTTCACCGGCCGGCTCACCGAGGCGATGCTGGACGAGGTGATCGGGCGGCTGTGAGGAGCAGAGCGGACCTGTTGCGTGTCCGGGTGGAGTCGTAGTCTGTGCCTGGGTCGGACATGGAGCCGGCCCCTGGTGCACGTCCTCAAGGAGAGATCATGACTGCCACCGTCGCCACATACATCGCCTTCCCCGGGACCACCGCGGAGGCCTTCACCCACTGGCATGAGGTGTTCGGCGGGGAGCTGAACATGGTCAGATACGGCGACATGCCCATGGAGAGCATGCCGTTCGAACCCGATCCCCAGGCCGTGGCCCACGTGACCCTCACGCTTCCGGGCGGCAGCATCCTGGCTGGGGGAGACGCCATGGAGGACGGCAACGACTACGTCATCCGGGACACCGCCTACTCGCTGCTGTACACCGCGGACAGTGTGGACGAGGCGCAGGGGCTGATCCAGAAGCTGGTGGACGCCGGCGGGTCCGTGGGCATGCCCTTCGAGCAGGCGCCTTGGGGCGACCACTACGGAACGGTCTTCGACCGCTTCGGCGTGATGTGGTCCTTCTCGGTGGAGGCCGACCGCGGACAGCAGGCCGGGTGAGAGATGCCGATGGACAGCTGACGAGCCCGGGCCGTCCTCCTGGTGGACGGTCTGGGCTGTGCCCTGGCGTCCGGGGCAGCGGCCGGTGTGGCCGGGCTGCAGCAGTGGCGGATGGCTCGTGGTGTGGAGAGCTCCGGAGACTGACAGGAGGTCGGGATGAGCTGGCGGGATCGATGGGGCCGGCTGAATCGGCTGATCGGCAGACGTGCCATCACGGCCTCGGCGGGCCACAGCAGGACGCAGCCTGACGTGAATGCTGCAGACAGTTCCGTGCGGAAGGCCCTCGAGCACGTACCTCGCGAGTGCTTCCTCCCCGAGCATCTGCAGGACTCAGCGGACCGTGACGCCCCGCTGCGGATCGGTCACGGACAGACGAACTCCCAGCCCTCCACGGTGGCTGCCATGCTCACCCTGTTGGAAGTCCACCCGGGGCAAAAGGTCCTGGACGTGGGCGCCGGGTCCGGCTGGACCACCGCACTGATGGGTGAGCTGGTGGGGGAGAGCGGATCGGTGATCGGGGTCGAGCGGGTGCCCGAACTGGCAGCCAGCGCCCGGGAGGCGGTCCGGGCCCAAGGCCGGCACTGGGTGCAGGTGCTCGACGCCGTTCCCGGTGAACTCGGGATGCCGAGCCGGGCCCCGTTCGACCGGATCCTCGTCTCCGCGATGGCCGACCACCTGCCGCACGCACTGGTGGAGCAGCTGGCGGTGGACGGGGTGATGGTGATTCCCGTGGGAGGTGAGATGCTGCGGGTCCAGCGTGAGGGTGAGGGCAACCGGGTCACCCGGCACGGGTGGTACCGCTTCATGCCCCTGGTGGAGGGCTGACCCGGCTGGCCCAGGTCAGCTCTCCGTCGAGCCGATCCCGCCCAGGTCGTACACGCGAAAGGTGACGGCGTGCTCGCATCCGGCGACTGAGCCGCCGTCGTGAAGTGTCTGCGGGATGAAGGTGGCCGGATCCGGGTGGTCCTCCACGTGCTCCACGTACGCAGCGTGGCTGCTCAGCGAGCGCACCGCGGCCTGCACGGCGTGCTCGTCCACGGGGACGGCGTGGGTGGGTCGGTCATCACCGGCCACCAGCAGCGCAGAGACATGCCAGGGCTCCAGGGCCTCCTGCTCAGCGAGCTCGCGGAACACCCACCGGTTGTCCGCGTCCCGCACACCGTCCACCACGGCCAGACCTGCAGCACGGTGGTCGGCCTGGTTCAGACCGCCGTATGCCTCGAACGCGAAGGAGGCCGTGACCACGATCTGCGGTCGGACCTGCCGGACCGTGCGGGCGATGTCCCGACGCAGATCCAAGCCGTACTCCAGCATCCCGTCCGGGTGATCCAGGATGCGCAGATCGCTCACTCCTACCTGTGCGCACGCCTGACGCTGCTCCTCGGCACGGACGAGGGCCACCTGTTCCGGAGGCTCGGACATCCCGGCCTCGCCAGCGGTGAGCAGCAGGTAGGTGACCTCCAGGCCGCTGGCGGTCCACGCGGCCACGGCGGCCGAAGTCCCGTACTCCATGTCGTCCGGGTGGGCCACGATGCACAGCACCCGCTCCAGGGAACGGTCCAGTGCCTCGGGGAGCGGGGGGAGGAATGCGGAGGACGTCATGTCCTCCACAGTCCTACAGTGGAGGGGTGACTGTCGAGAGTACGAACCGCACCCCGTCCATCCACTCCGTCCAGACCGGGGAGGACGGTGCCGCCCGCAAGCTGGTGTTCCTGCACGGTCTGTTCGGCCGGGGCAAGAACTTCGCCTCGATCGCCAAGGCCCTGCAGCCCGAGTTCCAGTGCCTGCTGGTGGATCTGCCCAACCACGGCAAGTCGACGTGGACCGAGGAGTTCGACTACGTGCAGATGGCCGATGCCGTGTCGGACCACCTGGCAGCCGGCTTCGCCCAGGACGGTCCGGTGGATGTGCTGGGGCACTCCATGGGCGGCAAGGTGGCGATGATCCTGGCGCTGCGTCACCCTGAACTGGTGCGCAAGCTCGTGGTCGAGGACGTGGCCCCCGTGGACACCGGAGCCGGCCGCAGCGAGTTCGACCACCTGCTGGGATCACTGATCGCTCTGGACCTGGACTCGGTCTCGAGCCGGTCGGACGCCGACGCTCAGCTGCAGGAGCCGATCGGCCAGCGTGGAGTGCGGGGCTTCCTGCTGCAGAACCTGGTGCGCACTGACGGCGGGTTTGCCTGGGAGCCGAACCTGGAGCTGCTGCACGGCCAGCTGGACCGGGTGATGGGCTTCCCTGCCGAGTCGCTGGAGGGGAAGAGCTTCGACGGGCCGGTGCTGTGGATGGCCGGAGAGCGCTCGGACTACGTCAAGGACGAGGACCAGCCGACCATGGAGGGATGGTTCCCCCGCACGCTGCGCGTAACCATCAAGGGTGCCACCCACTGGGTGCATTCGGACCAACCCGAATCGTTTACCGTTGCGCTGCGGACCTTCTTGCTGGCGGACTGACGGGCCGCGTGGACCGGGCGCTAGGAGTGGGCCGTGCCCAACGGCAGCACAGCCACGCTCTGATGCCGGGGCCGATGGCCGTGTCCCTGCAGCACCGATTCGACCAGGTGCACCTCGGGGACCTCCCAGAGACGTGAACTGAACGTCTCCAGCACGCGGATCCATCGGGTGGCGTTGGTGCCCCGGCCGGGGCGGGCCAGCGTCAGATGGGGTGTGAAGGCCTTGCCGTCCGGAGTGGCGCCAGCACGGTTGGCGGCGTTGCGGACGCGGCGGGCCAGGCCACGGAGCTGTTCGGCGCCATCCTCGACGCCGAGCCAGAGCACGGCTGGTCGGTCTGGGTGCGGGAAGGCCCCGGCCCCGTGCAGTCCGCACAGGAAGGACTCGGTGCCAGCACAGGCCTCCGCCAGCAGGTCAGCGAGGGGTTCCACCGAGCGGTCCGGAACGGCTTCCATGAAGGCCAACGTCAGATGCATCTGCTCCGGTGGGGTCCATCTCATCCCGGGTCGGGCCTCGAGGAACTCGGCCAGCTCCTCGCGGACGTCCTCGGGAGGGTAGACGGCAGCGAACATCCTGGTTCCCATGCGGGCAGTGTATCGAGGGTGATTGAGGGGGAGGGCGACCCGAGGTCGGCTCCTGCACAGGGGGCCAGCTGGCCAGGAGAGTCCACGTTCTGGGGTGCTGGGCTTATCGTGTCCATCCGCCACTCTAGAGTCGAAGGCATGTTCGATACATCGTCAGTAGACCGCATGGAGGAGCCCCGGAACCCGGTGCTCCGGCCTCCCGCGCTGACGGAGCTGATCGCCCAGTTGGCGCAGATGCCTGTGGCGGCGGATGAAGCGGAGGCCATCGATCGGATCCGGCTGCTCGAAGAACTCAAGGGCGCCTGTGCCGCCGCGCAGGCCCGCGAGTCGGCTGCACTGTTCCAGATGCGATGCGCAGCCCAGGAGGCCGAGGGCATTCCGGAGAACGAACGCGGCCGAGGGGTTGCCGCAGAGGTGGCTCTGGCGCGTCGGGACTCACCGGCTCGAGGATCGCAGCACCTCGGGCTGGGGCGGACACTGGTGACGGATATGCCCCACACGCTGGCGGCATTGGCCGAGGGGTGGATCTCCGAGTGGGTGGCCACCTGTGTCTGCCGCGAGGTCATCTATCTCTCTGCCGAGAACCGGCGACGGGTGGACGAGCTGATCAAGGACCTGCTCGGCGAGGTCAGTCTCGGCCGGCTCCGCGGCCGGGTGCGAGCGCTGGTCCAGGAGGTGGACCAGGCCGCCGTGGTGGCCCAGCGTGAACGGGAGAAGGCGCAGCGACACGTCTCGGTCCGCCCTGCGCCGGGTGACATGGCCTATCTGACGGCACTGGTCCCGCTCCAGCAGGCGATCAGCGTCTACGCCACGCTGACACGGGATGCCGCCACTCTCGTGGGGGTTGGAGACCCGGAGGGGCGGTCCCGATCTCAAGTGATGGCCGACCTGCTGGTGGAACGGTCCACAGGTCAGAGCGCCGCTCCCGCCGTCCCCGCGGAGGTGCAGCTGATCATGACAGACCGGACACTGCTGGGCGGCGAGGACATTCCTGCCTGGATCCCCGGGCACGGTCCGCTGCCGGCTTCGAGCGCTCGATCCTGGATCCGCGATGAGGCACTCGAGGTCTACCTGCGCCGGCTCTACACGGATCCGCAGAGCGGACAGCTGGTGGGCATGGAGTCCCGCCGCCGAGAGTTCCCGGAGTCGCTTCGCAGGATGGTCATCCTGCGTGATGACGTCTGCCGGACCCCGTACTGCGATGCGCAGATCAAGCACCTGGACCACGCCGTGTCGGTGCAGTCCGGGGGAGAGACCTCCTGGGCGAACGGCTCCGGACTGTGCGCCCGGTGCAACTACACCAAGGAGAACCCCGGGTGGAGCCACCAGGCCTCTCCGGACAGACTGGAGGTCACCACGCCCACCGGGCATCGGTACCGCACTGATACAGAGTCCCTGATCCAGAAGATGAATGCAGGTGCAGGTTCACCCGCACGATGCAGCGCCGCCGAACGGGCCGCAGGCAGACTGCCACCGATCGAGTTCCCGCAGGGCTGGGTTCCACGGGTCAACGTGGAGTGGGTCAGGATGGTTCCCACATGACCGGGCCTGACCGCGACCGGGCGCGACTACTCGGCTGCGTGGGAACCGTGCCGGTTCTGATCCGCTGGGGGATAGGGCCTGCTCTGGTCGGCGGTTCCCTGGCGGTCCGTGGCCACGGCGGCACCGGGCGTCAGACCGCCCACACGCGCACGCAGATCACCGGATTGGTGGCCTGCCGAGCCCTCGGCAGCGTCGTCGACCTCGTGATCGTGGCCAGCGTCGTCCCCGTGGCCCTTGCCGTGCTTCATGAACGGCAGGGAGTGCAGCACGAATATCACGATCAGACCCCACACCAGGCCCAGGATGGCCGAGCACAGGGTGTTCACCAGCCAGGCCAGCGCCGGGCCCACCCCGGCGATGCCCGCGAAGGGGGCTTCGAGGGTGTGGACGAAGTCATACAGGACCGGCCAGCCCAGGTCCTTCAGACCCACGAGGATGATGTGGCCGCCGACCCACAGCATGGCCACGGTGCCGATGAGGGTGATGAAGCCCAGGACCTTGGGCATCGCCTTGACCAGCATCTCGCCGACCTTCTGAGTGCCGGCGGAGTCCTTGCGGGTCAGGTGCAGGCCGATGTCGTCCATCTTCACGATCAGGGCGACCGCCCCGTAGACCAGCACGGTGATGGCGATGGCCACGACCACCAGGATCATGGCGCGGACGATGAACTCCTGGTCGGCCACCTCGTTCATGGAGATCACCATGATCTCGCAGGAGAGGATGAAGTCGGTGGTGATGGCACCCTTGACGACCTTGTTCTCAGCCTCCGGACCCTTCTCGATGGCGGGCTTGGACTTCTCCGGATGGTGACCGCGGATCTTGCCCCAGACCTTCTCGGCGCCCTCGTAGCAGAGGTAGGTGCCGCCGAGCATGAGGATGGGCGTGAGGCTCCACGGTGCCAGCCAGGACAGCAGCAGCAGGACGGGAAGGATGACCAGCAGCTTGTTGATCAGCGAGCCCTTGGCGATCTTCCAGATCATCGGAAGCTCGCGGGAGGGATCCGCTCCGGTCACGTACTGAGGGGTGACGGCGGCGTCGTCGATCACCACGCCGGCAGCCTTGGCGCCGGCCTTGGCCGCACCGGCGGCCACATCATCCACGGAGGCCGCTGCGATGCGCGCCAGGGCGGCGACGTCATCCAGCAGCGCGACCAGGCCGCCGCTCACCGCTGGGCTCCGGTCAGAGTGAGGGAGACGGTGGCAGTGGACGTGCGGAGGGCACAGGCAGACAGGCCTGTGGCGGTGACCGAGCGGGTGTTGGACATGCAGAAAGCATACGACGACGCCCGGTCACCTCCGGCGTTGCGCCAGGGACACCCCCGGTGACGATAATCTCCCTGTCCTGCCCAGACTCTGCACAGGCAGAGTCGGTAGACTGGGTCGCCGGTGGCCCGCCGACCCCTGTTCACCTCCGGTCAGAGCGAGTGGCGCGACATGTGCCCGTCGCCGAGCACCGACTTCCATGGACGCGAAACCCGCAGAGGACTTCCCATGGACAGAACCGACCAGGGAGGTCCTTTCCCATGCCTCAGCACGCCTCGAACCAGGCCGCTCAGCCCGCCGACCCCACCGAGACCCCGGTGACCCCCACCGCAGGTGCCGCCGACCTGCCCAGCCGGCCGGCCGTCGTCGGGAAGGATGGCGTCAGCCCCACTGCCGTCCCCCTGGGCCCAGGTGGGAAGCCCGCCCTGGTGGGACGCCGTGTCTTCCGCACCCCCACTCAGCGCCGGGTGGTCTACGCGGTGATCTTCGAGGCCCTGGCGATCGTGTTCACCACCCTGATCCTGGCCGCCCTGGGCAACTCCGCCGGGCCGAGCTTCCTCGTGGGGGTGGTGTCCTCTGCGGTGGCCCTGATCTGGAACATGGTCTTCAACACGCTGTTCGAGAAGTGGGAAGCCTGGTCCGGCCACACCGGGCGCCCCCTGTGGGTGCGCATCCTGCACATGACCCTCTTCGAGAGCGGACTGGTGCTGTTCCTGGTGCCGGCCGTGGCCCTGATCCTCCAGATCAGCCTGTGGGAGGCATTCCTCTACGAGCTGGCCCTGATCATCTTCTTCCTGATCTACACCGGCATCTACGCCTGGTGCTTCGACCGGGTGTTCGGCATGCCCGACTCGGCTCAGCCCCAGGCTTGACCGGGTGGCAGACCCCGCTCAGCGCAGGTTGAGGAACTCCTGGATGGCCGGCAGCTCACGCTGGGCCTGATCCATCCCGGCCTCGTAGGAGGCGGCAAGCTTGGCCACGCTGCGCTCTCCGTTGGCCACCGGCATCCGATCCGGGAAGTACAGGTACGCCCGCCCCTCCCGCTCCAGCTCGAACAGGCGCTCACGGGTCTCGTTGTAGGAGCGCCACCGGTTGATCAGCGCCTCGGCGATGGCCGGATGGGTGCGGAAATAGCGTTGGTAGAACGCCGGGAAACGCTCGGGCCGCTTCACGTAACGACGCTCCCGGGTCATGATCACCAGGAAGCGGTCGTATCCGGCGTCCTGTGCGGCGGAAAGCGGGATTCCGCCGTCCGGTCCCAGCGCGCCGTCCACGTAGGTGCGCCCGTCCAGCTTCACCGGCGGCATCAGCACCGGCATGGTGGAGGAGGCCCGGACCCGGATCATCAGGTCCTGCAGGCGGGGGGTGTCCTCCTTGCCCCACCAGACCATCCTGCCGTCGGCGGCATCGAAGGCCCCGAACCGGACCGTGGCCGGATTGGCCTGATAGGTGGCGAAGTCATAGGGCAGAGCCTGGCCCGGCAGGCCGGTCTTCTCATAGATGTACTGGGCGTTGAACATTCCCTGCCCGCGCAGGAAGGTCTTCCAGCCGCCGAACTGTGGGTCTGCGGCGAACTCCACGAACGAGGTGCGCGCGCGGACGCCATCGCGCGCCATGTAGTTGGCCGTGTTGGAGGACCCAGCGGAGATGCCGGCCACGAAGTCCGTGTGGATGCCCGCCTCCAACAGGGTGGCGACCATGGGGGCCGTGTAGGACGCGCGCATGCCGCCGCCCTCGAACAGCAGGGCGGTGTCGGTGATGTTGCAGCTCAGGTCCACGATGGTCAGCCTAGACGGCTCCGGCGGCGACATGCTGGTACCTCGTCCGCGCGGACCCGTAGGCTGAGGCCATGGCTACCACCGCATTCAAGTCCGAGACCGTGAACACCGTCGGAGAGCTGCCCGCTGAGGGCTCCTCCGCTCCCGCCTTCGAGCTGGTCGGCACCGACCTGGCTCCCGTGACCAGCAAGGACCTGGCCGGCCGCACCGTCATCCTGAACATCTTCCCGTCCCTGGACACCGGTGTGTGCGCCGCATCCGTGCGCAAGTTCAACGAGCTCGCCGCCGGCTTGGAGAACACCTCCGTGGTGTGTGCCTCCGCCGACCTGCCCTTCGCCCAGGCCCGCTTCTGCGGTGCCGAGGGGATCGAGAATGTCACCGCCGCCTCTGCCTTCCGTTCCAGCTTCGGCCAGGACTACGGCGTCACCATGACCGATGGCCCGCTCGAGGGTCTGCTGGCCCGCTCGGTCGTGGTCGTGGATGCTGAGGGCAAGGTCGTCTACACCCAGCTGGTCCCCGAGATCACCGACGAGCCCGACTACGACGCCGCTCTGGAGGCAGCCCAGCGCTGACCGTCGGTCTGATCGCTGTGTGAGCATCCATGCATCCGTCCCACGACGACGAGAACCCCGGCCGCCCAGCGGCCGGGGTTCCGCCGTATCCACAGCGGCCTCCCAGGACGGGCAGTGCAGAACCCTGGTCTCCGCCTCATCAGGCCGCGCCGGACTGGACCGGTGCGTGGCCGTCGTCGGGCTCGGGTCCAGGGCCGTACGCGCCGCCTCAGCAGACCTGGGGTCCGCCCCCACCGCCGCCGAGGAGACGACGAGGACTGGCCTATCGGCTGATCGTGGTGGCTGGGTTCCTGGCCGGGGCGATCCTCGCCGGCGGGGTGGGCACCTTCGCCGTCCAGGAGATCCAGGAGGCGATCGAGGCCTCCCAGCCGCGGGCTGCCGCGCCGGTGCTCGACGGCGAGCAGATCGCCCAGGACCTCCAGTTCGCCCACGACGGCATCCGCGTGGACTGGGAGGCCGATCCGCAGATCGCTGACGGAGGCCTGGACGCGGGACACCGGGTCACGCGGGCGCCCGGAGTGCTCATGGTGGACACGCTGACTCTGCGCGGCATGGGCGTGGGGACCGGGATGGTGCTCAGCCAGGACGGTCTGGCGGTGACCAACTACCACGTGGTCGAGGACTCCTCAGAGGTCACCGTCACGGTGGCGGACACGGGCCGGCGGTACACGGCCGTGGTGCTGGGCCGCGACTCCCGCCATGATGTGGCCGTGCTGCAGCTGGAGGAGGCCGACGGGCTGACCACGGTCAGCATCGATGAGCAGATGCCCCGCCGTGGGGACCTGACGGCAGCCGTCGGCAACGGCGGTGGACAGGGATACCTGACGGCGGTGACCGGCGAGGTGACCGGACTGGACCGGTCCATCATGGCCGGTTCGGAGATCCCGGACGACTACTCCCGGCTGACCGGACTGATCGAGACGGAGGCGGATGTGGTCCCCGGATACTCCGGAGGACCCCTGGTGAACGACGACGGCCAGGTGGTGGGGGTGACCACGGCCGCTTCGCGTGGGGAGACCGCGCGCGAGGTGGACGGCTACGCCATTCCGATCACCGTGGCGCTCGGGGTGGTGGACCAGGTGCTCTCCGGGGAGGAGACCGAGACCGTGAGCATCGGGGTGGATGGCGCCCTGGGGATCATGGTCTCCACCGTGGACGGCGCCGCCCGGATCGAAGAGGTCACTGAGGGCTCAGCGGCCGAGAAGCTGGGCCTGCGCGCTGGGGACACCGTGCTGCGCGTGGACGGTGAAGAGGTGGTCAGCTCCAAGGAGCTGGCCGACCTGGTCAATGACCGCAACGCCGGGGACACCGTCACCGTGGAGTGGCGGACCTCAGACGGGGAGCCTCGTCAGGGCCAGGCCGTGCTGCAGGAGGCCGTGGTCAACTGACGGTCAGCTCGTCGTCCACCACCACTCGACCGGCCACGCGCAGCCCGGCGGCAGTCATCACCACGCCGGAGCAGGCCATCATGATCAGCACAGCGGTCCAGGTCCCGGTGGCCGCGTGGATCAGACCCACCACGAACGGGCCGATCGCCGCCAGGATGTAACCCACCGGCTGGACGAACCCGGAGAGCCGAGCAGTGACGTGCGGGTCCCGACTGCGGGCCGGGATCAGAGCGATCGCGGTGGGGAAGGCGAAGCTGCCCAGCCCCAGGATGATCGCCCAGAGCAGCGCCAGGGAGACCGGCGCCAGCAGCAGTCCCACGTAGCCGATCAGTGTCAGGGTTCCGAAGCCCACCATCCACGGGGCCAGGGTGCGGGAGCGGTCGATCACCGTGGGCATGATCAGCCCACCGATGATGCCCAGCCCGGCGATCACGGCCAACAGCGTCCCTGCATGACCTGCAGAGAGCCCGGCGTCCCGGTAGATCTGCGGGATCCAGCCGAACTGGACGTAGGCGTTCATGGACTGCACCCCGAACAGCACGGTCAGTGCCACCGCGGCCGGCGATCGAGTCAGAGGAATGGCGGGCCCGTCGCCCGGAGGGGTCGGTGGGAAGTCGTGGCCGGTGCGGCGGGCCACCACCAGCCACAGTCCCAGCGGAATCACCGCGGCCAGTCCCCACAGGGCCAAGGACCAGCGCCACCCGTCCGGCTGGCCCAAGGCATCGGCGACACCGGAGGCCAGCGGGGCAGACAGCAAAGCACCCGCAGATCCGCCCACGGTGAGGAATGCGCTGTAGAGGGTCATCAGCAGCACGGTGCGGGGGCCGCCATGACGCTTGATCCAGGCCGGGACCAGAACGTTGCCGATCCCCATGCCTGCCAGCGCCACCGCCGTCAGGCCCAGGAACAGCCAGGGGTTCGGCATCCACACCCGGGTGAGCAGGCCCAGCACCGTCAGCCCCATGCCGAGGGCGATCGCCACCGACAGGCCGGCGCGCTGGCCCAGCCTGACCGAGACGAACCCGACCACGCCGAAGCACAGTCCGGGCAGCGCGGTCAGCATGCCGGCGCCGCTGCCGTCCAGTCCCAGGGCAGCGGAGACCTCCTGCAGGACCGGACCCAGGGACGTGGCCCCGGGGCGGAGATTGACGGAGATCAGCAGGACCGCTGCCATGGCCAGCCCCAGCGGGACGGCAAGACCAGGACGGCGCGAGGGAGACGGGGACGGGGTCGAAGCGAGCACCCCACAGTTCTACACGGAGGCGACGCCCTGCAGGGACACCCGGATCAGACGGAGGCGAACAGCAGCAGGGAGACCGCCATGACCGCCATGCCCGCCACCAGCCCATAGATCGCCAGATGGTGCTTGCCGTACTCGTGGGCGGTGGGCAGCAGCTCATCCAGCGAGATGAACACCATGATCCCGGCGACCATCCCGAACGTCACCCCCAGGGTCATGCCGTTCAGGAAGGGCATCAGCAGCAGGAAGCCGACCAGAGCGCCGATCGGCTCGGCCAGACCGGAGAGGAAGGACCAGCGCACGGCCTTGCGGCGGGATCCGGTGGCCTGCCGGATGGGAACCGCCACGGCCACGCCCTCGGGGATGTTGTGGATGGCGATGGCCAGGGCCACCGGGATGGCCACCGAGGGGTCCTTCAGGCCGGCGATGAACGTGGCGAAGCCCTCCGGGAAGTTGTGGATGGCGATCGCCACGGCGGTCATGGTCCCGGCGCGCATCAGCCGGCGCCGGTCCAGTGAGGCCTCGGGGTCCAGCACGGAATGGGGCTCGTGCGGGTTGATGGCGCTGGGCACCAGCCGGTCGATCACCCCGATCACCAGCATCCCGCCGAAGAACGCCGCGACGGCCCACCAGCCCGCCGGTCCGGCCCCGACCTCCTCGCCGATCGACTCGACGGCCTTGGGCAGGATCTCCACCAGGGAGACGTAGAGCATCACGCCCGCGGAGAAGCCCAGTGAGACGGAGAGGAAGGTGGCGCTGGTGCGTCGGGAGACCACGGAGGCCAGTCCGCCGATCCCGGTGGCCAGTCCGGCGAAGACGGTCAGGCCGAAGGCGAACCAGAAGTTCTCCATCATCGCTCTGCGCCCCTGCCTGCCGGTGCCTGTGTGCGCAGCACCTGCGCGGATCCGCGCACCAGTCTAGGGTCGAGCCATGAGCTCCTCCCGCTCGGACTGGTCCGCTGCCCTCGACCTGGCCGCCAGCCGCGGTGCCGCCGTGCAGCTGACCGTCATCCATCGAGGCCACACGGTCCTGCACGACTCCGTGCGCTGCACTCCGGACGCCCTGGGCTGGCTGTTCTCGGCGGGCAAGCCCTTCACGTCGCTGCTGATCCACCGCCTGGCGGCCACCGGTGCGCTGGACCTGGACGAGCCGATCGCGCGGCACTGGCCTGAGTTCGGCACGGGTGGAGCCGGCACCAAGGCGGCGACCACGGTGCGTGATGTGCTCTGCCACCGCACCGGCGTCCCCACGGCCGGTCCGTACGTTCGTGCCGTGCTGAGCATGCAGGACCCTGCGGCCTCGGCACGGCGGGTCGCCTCGGCGCGGCGCCGCACCCGCCGCTACAGGCACGCTGTGAACCACCTTCCCGACGACGCCCCCTCCTTCTCCGCGGTGGCCGCCTACCAGCCCCTGGACTTCGGGATCATCCTGGCTCAGGTCGTCCGGTCGGTCACCGGACGCCCGTGGGAGCAGGCCCTGCGTGAGCTGGTGCTGGAGCCCATGGGCCTGACGGATGTCCACCCTGGGGTCCCGGACAAGCATCTGCACCGGTGCCTGCCGGTGGACGGCTCGCTGTGTGCCCTGCCCGGGGGTCCGGTGGTGGCGCGGATCGTGAACCGCCGCTCGGTCCGTCAAGCCGTGATCCCGGCGGCGGGCATCTCCACCACGGCATCCGAGCTGGCCCGGTTCTACGCCCAGCTGCTGCACGCCCCGGAGCTGGAGGCGCTCAGTGAGCCCAGCTCACAGGGTGAACGGGATGCGTGGACCCGGTTGGAGACCCGGTGGGGGACCGGGGTCCAGCTCGGGGGGACCGGCCAGTGGTGTCCCTTCGGAGTCACCAGCACCGCTCGTACGTTCGGCCACAACGGTTCGGATGTGTGCCTGGGCTGGGCGGATCCGGACCTGGACCTGGCCGTCGGGCTGATCACGGACCGGGCCAGTGGGAGCGCGCAGGACAAACGACTGCTGGTCAAGCTCTCCGACCTGATCCGTTCGCTGGCGGCGAACATCCCCGGTGAGACGGCAGCGTCGGGTGGGTGACGTCGTCGGGGGATCCTGACTGCTCTCTTAAGGCATGTGGCGGGCCGGCGGTCTGGACCCTCCAGATCAGCCCGTCATGGACCCACGGCGAGACCGGATTCGGGGCCGACCGATTGCTAGGGTGGAGCGCATGTCCACCGCTCTCACCCTGACCCTGCTTGCGGTGGGCCTCGTCCTGACTCCGGTGCTCTGCCGGCTGCTCGGACGCAACGCCGGCTGGCCGCTGGCCGTGGTCTACCTCGGAGCCGCCGCGCTCTACTGGCCGGCCCTGTCCGCCGGCCCCGGCACCGATGCCGCCGACGTCTCCGTCCCCTGGGTCACCTTGGGCGAGCTGACCGTCCATGCCTCCTTCTCGGCGGACCCGATCGCCAGTGTCTTCACCCTGATCGCGCTGCTGATCGGGGCCGTGGTGCTGATCTACTCCACGCGCTACCTGGAGCCGGGGCCGAACCTGAGCTTCTATCTGGGCATGGCCCTGTTCACCCTGGCCATGGTGGGACTGGTCACCGCGGATGACCTGATCGTGCTGTTCCTGTGCTGGGAGCTGACCTCGCTGGCCAGCTTCCTGCTGATCGCCCGGTCCGGTCAGGGCGCGTTCGCCCCGTCCATGCGCACGCTGCTGATCACCTTCGTGGGCGGGCTGGCCCTGTTGGCCGCGGTGGCGCTGATCGCCGTGCGCACCGGCACCACCTCCATCCGGGAGGCTCTGGCATCCGAGGTCTGGACCCAGGACCCGGGCCTGCTGACCCTGGTGGGCGTGCTGGTGGCCGTGGCCGCCATGACCAAGTCCGCCCAGTTCCCGTTCCACTCCTGGCTGCCGGATGCCATGGCCGCCGCCACCCCGGTCTCGGCCTATCTGCACGCCGCCGCCGTGGTGAAGGCCGGCATCTTCCTGCTGCTGCGCTTCTCCCCGGCCTTCCACGGGGACACCGTCTGGCAGGTCCTGCTGGTCACCGCGGGCCTGGTCACCTCGGCCGTCGGCGGCTGGCGCGCTCTGCAGCAGACCGATCTGAAGAAGCTGATGGCCTACTCCACGGTCAGCCAGCTGGGCCTGATCGTCGCGGCGATCGGCACCGGGACGGAGGCTGGCATCGCCGCCGCCCTGATCCACACCATCGCCCACGCGATGTTCAAGTCCGGGCTGTTCATGATGGTGGGTGTGGTGGACCACGCCACCGGCACGCGCGATCTGCGCCGCATGCCCGCCCTGGCCCGCGCCCTGCCGTTCACCTTTGCCGTGACCGTGCTGGGTGCCGGAGCCATGGCCGGGATCCCGCCGCTGTTGGGCTTCGTCTCCAAGGAGTCGATCTTCACCGCGCTGAACCAGTGGGGCGGTGCCCTGCCGCTGCTCGGTGCGGCCCTGGGTTCGGTGCTGACCTTCGCCTACTGCGCCAAGATCGTGGTGGGCGGCTTCCTGGACCCGGCCCGCCGCACGCCGGAGGACCAGGAGACCAGCCTTCCCGACGACGCCACGCACCTGCACGCCCCCGGCCCGGTCCTGGTGGGCATGGCAGGTCTGCCGATCCTGGTCTCGGTCGCCGCCGTCTTCGTGCTGCCGCTGTTCGACACCGTGGTCGGCACGGCCACCGGTGCGGCGCTGCCCGCCACGGATCCACACCCGCACTTCGTGCTCTGGCACGGGATCACCCCTGAGCTGCTGACCACCCTGGCGGTGTTCGCCCTCGGCGCGGCCACCATCGCGACCCGCCGTCGCCTGTGGCCGGCCCTGGAGCAGCGCACCCTGCCGTTCAGCGGTGCCTCGATCCTGGAGTCCATCACCACCGGCGCCGAGCGTGCCGGCCGCGGCGTGGCCCGCCTGACCGCCTCTGACGCGGCCGGACCCCACGCGGGGATGATGGTCGGGTCCCTGGCCGTCGTCGTGCTGGCCGGTGTCGCCACCCTGGTGGCCAACGACGCCCTGGCGCCCCAGACCCCGGGTCTGACCCAGCCGATCGACGTGGTGCTGCTGGTGCTGATCGCCGCCTCGGTGATCGGTGTCTGCGTGGCCCGTTCCCGGCTGGGCGCCACCGTGGCCCTGTCCGCCGTGGGCATCCTGATGACCGTGCAGATCCTCTCCCTGGGCGCACCGGATGTGGCGCTGACCCAGCTGCTGGTCGAGTCGCTCACGGTGATCGTGATCATGCTGGTGCTGCAGCGCCTGCCCCGGACCTTCGAGCGCGTGAAGGTGCGCAAGGCCGCACCCGCCATCGCCATCTCCCTGGCCGCCGGTCTGGCCATGGGGCTGGCCACCTGGGCACTGACCTCCCGCCGCGGCAAGTCCGA
The DNA here is from genome assembly GCF_041927415.1 of Micrococcus sp. IITD107. Taxonomy (NCBI): domain Bacteria; kingdom Bacillati; phylum Actinomycetota; class Actinomycetes; order Micrococcales; family Micrococcaceae; genus Micrococcus; species Micrococcus sp. IITD107. Next base: position 431,259 of record NZ_JBHFFN010000002.1, read on the forward strand.
GGTGGGGCAGTACCTGGTGGACAACGGACAGGACATCACCGGGGGAGACAACATCGTCAACGTGATCCTGGTGGAGTTCCGTGCCCTGGACACCCTGGGCGAGCTGGCCGTGCTCGGCATGACCGGCGTGGCGATCGCCGCGGTGCTCTCCACCGTCCGCTCCAGCCAGCTCGAGCCCACCCGGGTGGCCAACGCCCGAAGCACCGCCCAGACCCGCACGGACACGGAGTCCGTGCCGCAGCTGGGTTCGGCCACTGCCCGTCGAGCCATTCTGAGCTCGTGGGGCAACGCCGCGCAGCTGCAGCTGATGCTCAAGGTGCTCATGCCGATCCTGGCCGTCATCTCCGCCCTGCTGTTCTGGCGTGGTCACAATGAGCCGGGTGGCGGGTTCATCGCCGCCCTGGTCGGTTCGGCGATCGTCGGCCTGCTGTACCTGTCCACCTCGCAGGACCGTCAGATCGGCCCGCCGCGCGCCCCGATCTACCTGATCGGCGGCGGCGTGATCGTCGCCGTGGCCACCGGACTGGTGAACATGGTCTTCACCGGGACGTACATGGAGCCCCAGCACGGCTACATCCTGGGCGTGCATCTCAGCAGCTCCCTGGTGTTCGACCTCGGCGTCTACCTGGCGGTGATCGGGCTGCTGCTGCTGACCTTCAACGTGCTGGGCACCTCGCTGCCCCGCGAGCACGATCAGGACGCCGACCCCACGGCCCACCCGGAGCATCCCCGCCCCACCGCCTATGAGGGCATGCGCGAGCGCGTGGACGAGTCGGTGCACGGTGAGGTCGACGGCCCGTTGGACACGGTCAGAGGCGAGGAGCCTCGTCCCGTCCGTGCCGGCACCCGGCACATCGAGTCCGGGCGCCAGCCCTCTGAGTGGGGGAGGTCCTGATGTTCGTCCTGCCGATCACCGTGGGCATCCTGACCGCTGGAGGCGTGTGGCTGCTGCTGCAGCGCAGCATGGTCCGCTCCATCTTCGGTCTGACCCTGATCTCCCATGCGGCCAACCTGCTGCTGCTGGCCACCGGTGTGGCGGCCTGGCGCACGGAGCCGCTGATGAACACGGCCACCTCGGAGAACGCCGCGGACCCGCTGCCCATGGCCTTCGTGCTCACCGCGATCGTCATCTCCATGGCCTCGACCATCCTGATGCTGAGCATGGCCGCCATCGGACGCAATGACGATCAGGACCGCGCACCGGACACCGGGGAGGAGCACGCATGACCGCCGACCTCGCGAGCACCGCAGCCTCCCTGCTGCCCCTGTTCGTCGCCGTCCCCCTGCTGCTGGCCGGCGTCTCCGCCGTGACCCGCACCACGGCACTGGACCGCATCCTGTCCATCGGCGTCCCGGTGGCCTCCTTGGCCGGGGCGATCTGGCTGCTGACGCTGCACCAGAGCACACCGGTCATCGCCACGGCCGTCGGCTCCTACGAGGCCGGGATCGCCATCCCCTTCGTCTCGGACAGCCTCTCGGCGCTGATGCTGGCGGTGACCGGTCTGGCCACCGCCGCGGCCACCTGGTTCCTGTCCTTGACCGGGGAGGACCGCTACCGCTTCGTCCCGGCACTGGCCCTGATGCTGATGTCCGGCGTGAACGGCGCACTGCTGACCGGCGACCTGTTCAACCTCTTCGTCTTCGTGGAGGTCATGCTGCTGCCCTCCTACGCGCTGATCGCGGTCACCGGCTCCTGGCGACGCCTGGGCATCGGACGCATGTTCGTGATCATCAACCTGGTCACCTCCATCACCCTGCTGATGGGCGTCGGCCTGGTCTACGGCGCCGCGGGCAGCGTGAACCTGGCCGTGCTGGCCGGTGCCGCCGCGGAGGACCCGCAGGTCGCCGTGGCCGCCACCGTGGTCCTGGTCGCCCTGGCCATCAAGGCCGGCGTGGTCCCGGTGCACGGCTGGCTCCCGCGTGCCTACCCGGCCACCTCCGCCGGCATCATGGCCCTGTTCTCAGCGCTGCACACCAAGGTCGCCGTCTACGCCCTGTTCCGCGTCTGGTTCACCCTCTTCGCCCCCGCTGACTCCGGCACAGCGGAGGGCCCGACGACGGCCGGCGCGTTCCCTGCCCCGGACTCACCCGCCGCGGTGGTCGCGGTGGTGATGGGCGTCGTCGTGCTGGTCACCATGCTGGTGGGCGCCTTCGGCTCCCTGGGGGAGAAGCGGCTGCGCGGCGTGCTGGCCTTCCAGATGACCGCCGGCGTGGGGCACATCCTGATCGGTGCCGTGCTGGGATCTCCTGCTGCGGTGGCCGCGGGCCTGTTCTACCTGGTGCACCACGTGATCACCATGGCCTCCCTGCTGACCACGGCCGGCGCCGTTGAGCACACCTACGGCACCGGGACTCTGGGCCGGCTGACAGGGCTGATGCACCGCGAACGCCTCGCTGCCGTGCTGATCGCACTGGGCCTGCTGTCCCTGGCGGGTCTGCCGCCCACCTCCGGGCTGTGGGGCAAGCTGGGCCTGATGACCGCCAGTGCGGAGGCCGCCGGGAGCGCGGAGTCCGGCTCCTGGGGCGTGCTGCTGATCGTGGGCGTGCTGGCCTCGTCGGTGGTGACCCTGATCGCCCTGCAGCGACTGTGGGGCCGGAGCATGGCCGGCGCGCCGATGACCACCTACCGTGACCTGGCTCCCGCCGGCGGGCGCGGGGAGCTGAAGGAGATGACCGAGTCCGTGCGGATCCCCGGGCGGCTGCTGGCCCCCGGCGTGGTGATGATGACCGTGAGCGTGGCACTGTTCCTCGGGGCCGGCGCACTGATGCCCGTGGTGCAGGACGCCGCCCACGGACTGCTGGACACCACTGACTACGTGGAGGCGGTGCTGCGATGAGCTCGACCCCCCAGACCGGACGTGTGGAGTCGGCTGCCCCGCGTCGATCCCGCTTCAGCGTGGTGGGGATGATCCGCTATCTGCTCTGGCTCTCCGGGCAGATCATCTCCGGCTCCTTCACCATGGCCCGCAACGCCGTGCGTCCGGGGGAGTTCGCCCAGCCGGCCATCGTGGCGTTCCCGCTGCGGTGCGTGACCGACCTGGAGGTGACCTGGATGGCCTCCTCCATCACCATCACCCCGGGCACCCTGGTCCTGGGCACCGCCCACGGGACGGACACCGAGCCGGTGACCGTGTTCGTGCACTGTGTGTTCGATCAGGACCGGGCCGAGATCGAAGAGGGCCTGCGCGCCATGGAGGACCGTCTGCTCTCCATGCTGCGCAGCGAGCGCTGGCCGGGAGGTGGAGCATGAGCGTGGACCCGTTGACCGCCGCCCTGCTGTGGATCCCCATCGGCATCCTGGCCGCGTCCATCCTGTTGGGCCTGGTGCGGATCTACACGGCCACCACCCCCGCCCAGCGGGCCGTGGTGGGTGATCTGGTGTACTTCGCCGCGATCGGCATCCTGATGATGGTGGGCATCCAGAGCGGATCCGCCGTGGTGCAGGACGCCGCCATGCTCGCCGCGTTCCTGGGCATCCTGGCCACGGTGGCCCTGGGCCGCATCCTGACCCGAGGGGAACGGTGATCTCCATGCCCTGGTTTGACGTGCTGGCCGTGGTGCTGGCCACCGGCGGAGCCCTGCTCGTGCTGCTCTCCTCGGTGGCGATGCTGCGGGCCCGGGACGGGCTGCAGATGATGAACGTGTTCTCCCCGGCCACGGGCATGGGACTGCCGCTGATCGCGGTGGCGGTGTTCGTCCATCTGACCGGTTCCCGTGGCTTCTCCTGGTGGACCCTGCTGATCACCGGGGTGTCCGTCGCGGCACTGGTGATCGTCTCCTCGTTGGCCTCCAACACGCTGGCCCGCGCCATCTACCAGTCCGGCGCCGCCGTGGACCCACGGACGGAACCCCAGGACCTGGCCTGAGCGGTCCGCCGCATCAGGTCCTCATCTGCGCCTCACCGGGGTCTCATCCCGGTCTCATCCGGACCTGAGAGGCTGTGCTCAGCAGCCGGTCAGGATCCCTGACCCGAGTCGTGGAGGATGAGGGCATGAGCACGCCGCACACCCAGTCAGCCCCTCTCTCGCCGAGCCCTCAGGGGCGGACCGGCCGGGCCGTCGTCGTGGGATCAGGCCCCAACGGCCTCACTGCCGCCGCCCTGCTGGCCCGGCGCGGCTGGGACGTGGAGGTCTTCGAGCGCAACGCCATGATCGGCGGGGCCGCGGCGTCCTCCGACCTGCTGGGCCCGGGCACCACCGTGGACCTGGGCGCCGCCGGACATCCGTTCGGCGTGGTGAGCCCGGCCTTCCGCGAACTCGAGCTGACCGAACACGGACTGGAGTGGCTGCACCCGGAGCTGCCCATGGCCCACCCGCTGGAGGGCCGCCCGGCAGCTGTCCTGCACCGGTCCCTGGAGCAGACCGCCCGGGAGCTGGACGGGGACGGACACGCCTGGACCGCCCTGCACCGCCCGATCGTGGAACACCTGGACCGGCATGTGGAGAACATCCTGGGGCCGTTGCTGCGGGTGCCGCCGCACCTGACGGACATGGTCCGGTTCGGACTACGGGCCCCCTGGCCGGCCAGCGCTCTGGGCCGGGTCCTGTTCCGGGACGAGCCGGCGCGGGCCCTGTTCGCCGGATCCGCCGTCCACGCTGTGGTCCCGCCCGGCAGCCTGCTGACCTCGGCGTTCGGGACCGTGTTCGGCGCCATCGGCATGACGCACGGCTGGCCGGTGGCTGCCGGCGGCACGGGGTCCATTCCGGCCGCGCTGGCCTCGATCATCACCTCCCACGGTGGGCGGATCCACCTGGGCCAGGAGATCACCGACCTCGCCCAGCTGCCCCCGGCGGACGCCGTGCTGCTGGACCTGACACCGCGCCAGGTGCTGGCTCTGGAGGGCGTGGACCTGGCGCCGGGTTTCGCCCGGCGGATGCGGAACTGGCGGTACGGCACCGGTTCGTCCAAAGTGGACTATCTGCTGGACGGACCCATCCCGTGGACGGACCCGCGGGTGGCCGGGGCGGGGACCGTGCATGTGGCCGGCACCGTGGCCGAGCTCCAGCACGCCGAGGCCGAGGCCCGCGCCGGACGGCTGCCGGACAGGCCGTTCGTGATGGTCTGCCAACAGCAGGCCGCCGATCCCACTCGTGCCCGGGGCCCGGTAGCCGGCTCCACCGTGGTCTGGACCTACGCCCACGTGCCGGCCGGCTGTGACACCCCGGTGGACGGGCTGATCGAGGCCCAGATCGAACGGTTCGCGCCGGGATTCCGGGACCGCATCCTGCGCCGGGTGGCCAGCACCCCCTCGATCCTGGAGGCATGGAACCCGAACCTGATCGGGGGTGATGTCGCCGGCGGTTCGATGGGCGGGCTGCAGCAGGTGCTGCGGCCTGGGCTGACCTTCTCCCCGCACCGCACTGGCACGCCCGGGCTGTACCTGTGCTCCTCCTCCACTCCGCCCGGCGGGGGAGTGCACGGCATGGCCGGCTACTGGGCCGCCCGCGCGGCCATCCAGGACCTGCACGACGACGGCCGGTGACCACACTCGGGCACCTCACCTCGCGCGGCCATCACCGGTCGCACCGCCCGCTGTGCACTGCACCGCATCGCATCGCACCCACACCTGATGAGAGGACCAGCGTGAACCAGACCCCGAGCCCACCGCCCACCGGTCGGGATGCCCTCGCCCTGGCCGGAGGTGTGGCCTTCGCCGCCGTCCTGCTGGCCCCGCTGCGCCACTACTGGAGTGCGGACCGCAACGCCAAGAACACCCGGGACTCCTTCCCCCTGTCCACCTATCCCATGTTCTCCGAGGACCGGAAGGACCGTGCCTGGGTGCCGCATGTCGTCGGGTACACCGCAGGGGGTGAGCGTGTGCTCCCGCACCACCAGCACTTCGGCGCCGGGGGACTGAACCAGGTCCGCAAGCAGATCGCCCGAATGGTGCGGAAGGGCCGAGCGGTGGAGGTCGCCCAGCGCTACGCCGATGCCCTGCATGCCCAGCGTGACCGGTCCGCCCGGGGGAGCGGCCCGGGTGCCGTGCGTCGCCGCAAGGAGGCGGCGATCGTCCGTGTGGAGGTGGTCCGCTCTCGATTCCACTTCGACACCTACTACGCCGGCACCACTGAACCGCAGACCGAGACCGTGCATGCCCGGTGCACCGTGGGGGGCACCGCCGAAGCCGTCCAGCCCACTCGCCCCGTCTCCGCACGCACCGCACCGATCGAGGAGCTGTCATGAACCGCCCCCTGGACCTGCCTGCCGCCGAGGGACGCTGGATGCACCGCGCCCTGGACCTGTTCCGTCCGGCCGCCCAGCCCCTTCGGCCCGCCGTGCTGCGCCTGGCCACCGGTGCCTTCTCCGCGGTGCACCACCTCCGCCGCCGCGGCATGTTCCAGAAGCTGCACCGCCAGGACGCCTCGCAGTTCACCCCGGTCGGTGTGGTCAAGGTGCTGAAGCGGCCCCTGCCTCCGGTGGTGGCCGACCGCCTGTTCGATGCCGCCCAGGGGGTCAACGCCGCCGCCACGCTGGGCATCGGGCACCGCGTCACCGGGCCGCTGAACGCCGCACTGCAGCTGTGGACCATCAGCTACCGCAACTCCTGGACCATGCTCCTGCACAACGACAACATGCTCGTGCTGCACCAGATGGTCCTGGGCACCACGCGCTCGGCGGACGCGCTGAGCGTGGACTCCCTCCTGCGCGATCGCACGCTGGCGCCGGAGCGCTTCGACCGCGCCTACGGCGGCATCCCCACCGCCATGAACATCGCGACGACGGCCGTCTACGTCATCTCCGGCGTCGCCAAGGTGCGGGGCCCCTTGGGTCTGCGGTGGGCGAAGGGTGATGTCCTGCGTGGCCAGATCGCCATCGACGGACTGCGGAAGGACCTGTTCGGCTCGGCCAAACCGGAGGCCGGGACGGTGTTGTACCAGCAGAAGGAGCTGTTCACGGCGTTGGCCGTCACCGCTCTGGTCGTGGAGCTGGGAGCCCCGTTGTCACTGCTCCACCGGCGTCTGGGACAGCTCTTCGCGGTCGGAGCGTGGGGGATGCACGTGGGCATTCGGATCGTGATGGGGATCCGCTTCAAGTACAACGTCTCGGGCCTGTCCTACCTGCCCTACTTCCCGCTGGGCGGGCAGTTGCCGCGGTGATCGGCCTGGAGCGGTCCTGAGGTCACGGACCGGTGAGGAGGCAGACGCCGATCGGGTGTGGTGGACACGCCCGGTCGGCGTCGTCGTTCGATGAGAGTTTTCCGACGGCAGAGCCGACGGCCGCCTCGTGATGACGGCCGTCACGGGGACCCAGGGGCCCGACATCTCGCGGAAACACGGCCGTGACGTCGCGGATCCGGCACGTTACGGGATGGTAACGATTGACACGCCCGGTGCATATTCAATGTTGCTTTCGCATGTGAGCGGACTATTCTCATGTCACCTTGTGGTGCTCCTCACGTTGATGAGGTGGTCAGCCCATGTTGATCGTCTTGTGAAGGCCCCACAGCCCCCTTGATGGGTCTGGAGCACTCCGAACCCTCGCACCCTGTATGAATGGAGCGCTTTGATGAAGTTCACAAAGCTTTCTGCCGCTGCCGCGCTCGTCGCCGGCTCGGCACTGGTCCTGTCCGCCTGCGCCCCCGCGGGCCCGGCTGACAACAACAACGGTGGATCCGGGAACACCCAGTCCGCTGACGGCGGCAACGGCGGCGAACTGGCCACCGGTGAGTTCGGCAACAAGCTGACCGTTCAGCCTGAAGACGAGACCGCGCTGGCTGACCTCGGCGATGTCGAGACGAAGGAGGGATCTGTCGCCTACTCCGTGGGTGAGGACGAGTTCACCTCCTACAACGGCATGACACCAGCCACGTACTCCACGTACAACTCTGCCGTGGTGGATCGGATGCAGCCGAGCTTCTTCTACTTCGGCACCGATGGCACCATCCACCCGAACGAGGACATGGGCAGCTACGAGAAGGTCTCGGATGAGCCGCTCCAGGTGAAGTACACCATCCATGAGGACGCCGTCTGGTCTGACGGCACCCCGGTGACCGTGGCGGACTACATCGCCAAATGGGGCTGGTCCAACCCGCGCATCACCTCCGGGTCGGGCGAGGACGAGGCACCGATCTTCCAGGCCATCTCGCACACTTTCGGTGAGTACGTGGAGGAGGCACCGGAGGGTGATCCGTCCGGTAAGGAGTTCACGGTCACCTTCAAGGAGCCCTACGCCGACTGGGAGATCATGATGGACGCCGTCCTGCCGGCGCACGTCATGGCTGAGCAGTCGGATATGTCCCTGGAGGAACTGATTGAGGCCGTCAAGGCCGAGGACGCCGAGGCTCTGGCTCCGGTTGCCGAGTTCTTCAACGAGGGCTGGAACACCTCACCGGGTGAGGTGCCGTCCGACGACATCGCGCCGTCCGCCGGGCCGTACAAGTTCAAGAGCTGGGAGCCGGGTCAGTCGATCACCCTGACCGCCAACGACAAGTACTGGGGAACCCCGCCCGCCACTCAGGATCTCGTCATCCGCTTCGCAGCGGCGGACACCCACGTCCAGGCCCTGGACAACGGGGACCTGAACGTCATCGAGCCGCAGGCCACGGTGGATACCCTGGACCAGCTGAAGAACCTGGGCGACAAGATCGTCATTCAGCAGGGCTCGGAGATGACCTGGGAGCACCTGGACTTCAACTTCCGCGATTCGTCCCCATTCGCTGACTCCCTGGAGCTGCGTCAGGCCTTCGCCCTGTGCGTCCCGCGGCAGACCATTGTGGACAACCTGATCAAGCCGCTTGATCCTGAGGCCCAGGTGTTGAACGCTCGGGAGGTCTTCCCCTTCCAGGACAACTACCAGGAGGTCGTGGACGCTGCCTATGAGGGCCAGTATGACGAGGTCAACATCGAGGAGGCCAAGAAGCTGGTCGAGGCGTCCGGTGTGGACAACCCCACCGTCCGCATTGGGTACAACTCGCCCAACCCGCGGCGCGCTGAGACTGTGGCCTTGATCAAGTCCTCCTGTGACGAGGCTGGCTTCACCATCGAGGACGCCGGCAACGAGGCCTTCTTCACGGAGACGGTGGTGAACGGTGACTACGACGTCGCCCTGTTCGCCTGGGCTGGATCCGGGCAGATCGCTTCCGGTCGCAACATCTACTCCTCGCTGCCCGTGGGCCAGCAGAACTACGGCGAGTACTCGAATGAGGAGTTGGATCAGGAGTGGAGCACCCTGGCTGGCTCGGTGGATCCCGAGGTCCACGCTGAACAGGTGAAGAAGATCGAGAAGATCCTCTGGGATGATCTCTTCGGTATTCCGCTGTACGCCCACCCGGGTGTGCTGGCGCACTCTGAAGACGTGGCTAACGTCCGCGCCACTGCCACCCAGAACGGCGCACTGTGGAACGTGGAGCAGTGGGTCCGCGCCGAGTGATCTGAAGATCATTCGAGTCGCTGACGTCTGAGCTCGCTCAGAGGGAGGCCCGGTCGCCTTGGTGGCCGGGCCTCACTCTCTGTAGACATCACGACGTCGGGCCGACCGACGTCGACGTGACTCTCCGGTAATCTCACTACTTCAGAGGGGCGGCCGCGACGACCAGGCCCCCCCACCTGTCCCCAGTCCCTGACCTCACCCCCCGGTACGGAAGGCACTTCTCGTTGTGCTGAAATTCATCCTCCGACGACTCGGCAGTTCCCTCCTGGTGCTTTTCGGCGCCTCAGTGCTGCTGTATGTCCTTGTCATCAACTCCGGCGACCCTCTCAAGGACCTGCGTGAGTCCAACGCAGACAATCGCGAATACCTCATGCAGCAGCGGTCTGAGAATATGAATCTGGACATGCCCTGGTTCGAGCGGTACTGGACCTGGCTCAAGGGGGTCGGCGGCTGCTTCGTCGGAGACTGCGATCTCGGCACCAATCGGTCTGGCCAGCAGGTGACCGACCTGCTGGCGCTGGCGGCCTCATCGACCCTTCGACTGGTGGTCTTGGCCACCTTGATCGCGATCGTCCTGGGCGTGGCCATCGGCATTCTGACTGCTATCCGCCAATACTCCGGCATGGACTACGTGGTCACCTTCTTCACTTTCCTGTTCTTCTCCCTACCGGTGTTCTGGGCCGCCGTGCTCCTGAAGGAATACATGGCGATCGGCTACAACAACTGGATCGCCGATCCCTCCTTCTCCTGGCCGGCGATCCTCACGGTCGCTCTGGTGTTGGGCGTCACACTTCAGGCCGTGCTCGGTGGCACCTGGAAGCGGCGACTGCTCACGTTCGCTGCCAGCTTCGTTTTCGTCTGTGTGGTCATGCCGTACCTGGACTGGCTCAACTTCGCGCGCTATCCGCAGCTCGGACCGATCGCCATTGCCCTGGTCGGCGCCGCCACCGCGGTCGGTGCCACGGCGCTCGGCGCCGGATTGCGTAATCGGCGGGTGCTGTACGCCGGACTGATCACCGTGGTGGTAGGCGTGATCGCCTACTACGTGACCTACGGCATCCTCTGGGAGCCCAACTGGTGGATCCTGGCAGGGCTGTTCGTTCTCTCCCTGATCGTCGCCATCGGCATCGGCCAAGCAGTCGGTGGCTTCTCCAAGGCGGCGGCATCCTGGGTCTGCGTCTTCACCGCAATGGTCATGGGGGGGCTGATGGTGGTCGAGCAGCTCTTCCGCAGCTGGCCCGGATTCCTGGAGCTCAAGAACCGTCCGATCTCCACCATCGGTTCGCAGACGCCGAACTTCGTGGGCACCTTCTGGGAGGACTTCCTGGACAAGGGCGCACAGCTGCTGCTGCCGACCATCCTGTTGACGCTGATCTCGCTGGCCAGCTACTCGCGGTACACCCGCGCCTCCATGCTCGAGGTCAATCAGCAGGACTACATCCGCACCGCTCGGGCCAAGGGCCTGGGGGAGCGCCAGGTCATCCTCAAGCACGCCTTCCGCAACTCCCTGATCCCGATCACCACGATCATGGCCTTCGACTTCGCAGGGCTGATCGGCGGCGCGGTCATCACCGAGCGCGTGTTCGGCTGGAAGGGCATGGGTGAGCTGTTCGCCACCGGCCTGGACCAGGTGGACCCTGCGCCCGTGATGGCGTTCTTCCTGGTGACCGGCACCGCAGCCGTGCTGTTCAACCTGCTCGCCGACATCCTGTACGCCGTCCTCGACCCCCGGATCCGAGTGTGATGTCCATGAGCAACGAGAACACCAACCGACCCGGCGCAGAGAACAGCGACATGGACGACAACAACACTCCCTCACGTCACCCGGCTGACCAGCCGATGGGTGGCGACCCCGATCGTCACAGCGGCATGGACCACACGCCGCTGGACGAATCGATCGGCGGCCTCGGCAATCCCGATGCCCCGGCTCCCCTCGGCGGGACCGGACCATCCAGCTCCCAGCAGGCCGTCGACATGGCTGATCTGGCGGAGGTCGAAGACGCCAAGCTGCGTCAGAAGACCGGCAAGTCCTACAGCCAGGGCCAGCTGGTGCGGCGCCGCTTCCGCAATCACAAGGCCGCGATGATCGCGATGGTCTTCCTGATCTTCGTGTTCCTGCTGGCCTTCACCTCCATCGGCTTCGCGGGCATCCCCGGATGGTGGGACAAGGACTACACGCGTGCCGGCACCGTCATCAACGGCGGCAATCCGACCCTGTCCGTGGTGCCGCAGTGGCTCGGCGGATCCGGGATCACCTGGGGTGAGCACCCCTTCGGTCAGGACTCCACCGGCAAGGACTACTTCGCCCTGGTGATGCGCGGAACCCAGCAGTCGCTGATCATCGCGCTGGTGGTGGGCATGGTCTCCACCGCCCTGGGTGCGCTCATCGGCGCCGTCTCCGGCTACTTCCGCGGCTGGGTGGATGCCATCCTGATGCGGATGACGGACCTGATCATCGTGGTCCCGCTGCTGGTGCTGGCCGCTGTGCTCGGACAGATGTCCAGCGGGCTGGGCGGCGGCATCCTGCCGCTGGCCCTGGTGCTGGGGCTGGTCACCTGGACCTCCCTGGCTCGTCTGGTCCGTGGTGAGGTGCTCTCACTGCGCGAGAAGGAGTTCGTGGCCGCAGCCATCGCCATGGGTGCCAAGCCCGGACGAGTGATCCTCAAGCACCTGCTGCCCAACACGATCGGCGTGATCGTGGTGAACGCGACCTTCGCGATCGCCGCAGCCATCCTGCTCGAGACCTCGCTGTCCTACCTGGGCTTCGGCGTCAAGGCTCCGGACTCCTCGCTGGGGCTGCTGATCAGCCAGTACCAGAACGCCGGCTCCACCCGGCCCTGGCTGTTCTGGTGGCCCGGCCTGATGATCCTGGGCATCGCCCTGTCCATCAACTTCCTCGGTGACGGGCTGCGCGACGCCTTCGATCCGCGTCAGGGGTCGCGGCGCAAGCGCAGGTCCTTCCTCGGCTTCTCTGGCCGTGACCGGTCGCTGAAGGCGTCGGCCTCGAACGCTGGCGCTCCTGCGGGCGGCGCCACCGGGGCTGGCACTGGGCAGCCGAACAACGGCAGCACCACCATCGCACACCCCGGTTCTTGACGAGCACCGGCGAGGAGAGACAACCATGAACCTTTTCGGACGCAAGAACAAGGCCGATGACGCCACCACCCCGGCGACCTCGGCGGGCTCCCATGCCGCAGGATCTCAGGACGCGGCCTCGGCAGAGACGACGTCGAATCCCTCCACCGGATCCTTCGGCGTGGTCAAGCGCCACCCGGACCGTGGCGGGGCGCCGATCCTGTCCTTCGACAACGTGGCGGTGACCTTCGACACCGAGTTCGGTGATGTGGAGGCCGTCAAGGGCGTCACCTTCGACATCAAGCCCGGTGAGGTGGTGGCCCTGGTCGGCGAGTCCGGCTCGGGCAAGTCCGTCACATCGTCCACCGCCATGGGCCTGTTGCCGGGCAACGCCAACATCACCGGAACGGTGATGCTGGGCGACCGCAACGTGACGGCCCTGGACGCGAACGGCCTGCGCAAGATCCGTGGCCGGCACGCGGCCATGGTGTTCCAGGAGCCGATGACCGCGCTGAACCCGGTGCTCACGGTGGGAGACCAGCTCACGGAGGCGCTGAACCTGCACGGCATCGCCTACGGCACCGAGGCAGACCAGCGCGCCATCGAGCTGCTCACCATGGTGGGCATCCCGGACGCCAAGAACCGGCTGAAGCAGTACCCGCACCAGTTCTCCGGCGGCCAGCGTCAGCGCATCGTGATCGCCATGGCCATCAGCTGCTCGCCCGAGGTGATCATCGCCGACGAGCCCACCACGGCGCTGGACGTGACCGTCCAGGCCGAGATCCTGGAGCTGCTGCGCGAGCTGAAGGACAAGCTCAACACCGGCATCCTGCTGATCACCCACAACATGGGCGTGGTGGCAGACATGGCCGACCGCGTCTGCGTGATGCTGCGCGGTGAGATGGTCGAGTCCGGACCGGTCCACCAGGTGATGCAGAACCCTCAGCACCCCTACACCCAGCGCCTGCTGGCCTCGGTGCCCCGCCTGGGCGCCACCCTGGAGGTTGCCGAGCCGGAGCCGGTGACCACCACTCAGTCCACGGTGAAGTACGCCGTGGAGGCCCAGGGCCTGTGCATCGAGTACGACCACCGCGGCAAGAAGAACCGTGTGGTGCACGACGTCGACTTCACCGTGGCCCCCGGAGAGATCATGGGGCTGGTCGGTGAGTCCGGATCCGGCAAGTCCACGATCGCCAAGGCTGTGCTGGGACTGCTGCCCGTGGCGGCCGGCTCGCTGAAGATCCAGGGCCATGACCTGGCCACTATGGCGTCGGCGGAGCAGCGCAGCCTGCGCAAGAACATCGGCGTGGTCTTCCAGGACCCGGCGGCTTCACTGGATCCGAGATTCCCGATCGGCGATGTCATCACCGAGCCGATGGTCATCCACAAGGTGGGAGACCGCAAGAGTCGGCTGGAGCGGGCCTACGAGCTGCTGGACGCGGTCAAGCTGCCGCGCTCGGTGGTCAACCGCTTCCCGCACGAGCTCTCCGGTGGTCAGCGCCAGCGCATCTCGATCGCGCGCGCCCTGACCCTGGACCCCTCGGTGCTGATCGCCGATGAGCCCACCTCCGCCCTGGACGTCTCCGTGCAGGCGGCAGTGCTGGACATGTTCGCCGAACTGCAGTCCCGCTACGAGTTCGCCTGCCTGTTCGTCTCCCATGACCTGGCCGTGGTGGACATGCTGGCCCACAAGGTGCTGGTGCTCAAGGACGGCCGTGAAGTGGAGAAGGGGCGCACGGACACGGTCCTGCACCACCCCCAGCAGGACTACACCAAGCGCCTGCTGGCCGCCGCGCCGATCCCGGACCCGGACGAGCAGTATCAGCGCCGCATGGAGCGCAAGGCCCTGCTGGAGTCCCTCGGCGAAAAGGTCTACTGAGACCGCCGAGCACGCTGAGGGAGTTCGTCTCCAGCGCGACCACACGGCCGCCTTCCGCCACCTGCGGAAGGCGGCCGTTCCGTCGTCGTGGGGGAGGTGGTATTGGCGAGGTGGACTGTGCCCGTACAATCGTTCGGGGCCACCGTGCCCGAAACCTCCCTAAGATTAAGGTTCTCCCCGCATGACAGATTCCCGTATCCAGCGCTCCGATCTGCGCAACGTGGCCATCGTGGCCCACGTGGACCATGGCAAGACCACCATGGTCGACGCCATGCTGCGCCAGACCGGTGCCTTCAACACCCACGGCGACGTCGCCGAACGCGTGATGGACTCCGGGGACCTGGAACGGGAGAAGGGCATCACCATCCTGGCCAAGAACACCACCGTGTTCTACTCCGGTCCCTCCGCGAACGGTGAGACCGTCACCTTCAATGTGATCGACACCCCCGGACACGCCGACTTCGGCGGCGAGGTCGAACGCGGCCTGTCCATGGTGGACGGTGTGGTCCTGCTGGTGGACGCCTCCGAGGGCCCGCTGCCCCAGACCCGCTTCGTGCTGCGCAAGGCGCTGGCCGCCAAGCTGCCGGTGATCCTGGTGGTCAACAAGACCGACCGTCCGGACGCCCGGATCGACGGCGTGGTCTCGGACTCCATGGACCTGCTGCTGGGTCTGGCCTCGGACCTGGCCGATGAGGTCGAGGATCTGGACCTGGACTCCGTGCTGAACCTGCCCGTGGTGTACGCCTCCGGCAAGGCCGGCCGTGCCTCCATGGAGCAGCCCGCCGACGGCTCCCTGCCGGACAACGAGGACCTGGAGCCGCTGTTCGCCACCATCATGGAGCACATCCCGGCCCCGTCCTACACCGAGGGCGAGGTCCTGCAGGCACACGTCACCAACCTGGACGCCTCCCCGTTCCTGGGCCGCCTGGCGCTGCTGCGCATCTTCAACGGCACCCTGAAGAAGGGGCAGCAGGTAGTCTGGGCCCGCCAGGACGGCGCCCTGAAGACCGTGAAGATCACCGAGCTGTTGGGCACCAAGGGCCTGACCCGCGAGCCGATCGAGCAGGCCGGTCCGGGCGAGATCGTGGCCGTGGCCGGCATCGAGGACATCATGATCGGTGAGACCCTCACCGATGTGGACAACCCCAAGCCGCTGCCGTTGATCACCGTGGACGACCCGGCGATCTCGATGACCATCGGCATCAACACCTCCCCGCTGGCCGGCCGCGTCAAGGGCGCCAAGGTCACCGCACGTCAGGTCAAGGACCGTCTGGATGCCGAGCTGATCGGCAACGTGTCCCTGAAGGTGCTGCCCACCGAACGTCCCGACGCCTGGGAGGTCCAGGGCCGTGGCGAGCTGGCGCTGGCCATCCTGGTGGAGCAGATGCGCCGCGAGGGCTTCGAGCTGACCGTGGGCAAGCCCCAGGTGGTCACCCGGACCATCGACGGCAAGATCCATGAGCCCATGGAGCGCATGACCATCGACACCCCCGAGGAGTACATGGGGGCGATCACCCAGCTGATGGCCGCTCGCAAGGGCCGCATGCTGGAGATGTCCAACCACGGCACCGGGTGGATCCGGATGGACTTCAACGTCCCCGCACGCGGCCTGATCGGCTTCCGCACCCAGTTCCTGACCGACACCCGCGGTGCCGGCATCGCCTCCTCGATCGCCAATGGTTACGAGCCCTGGGCCGGACCCATCGAGTACCGCAACAACGGATCTCTGGTGGCCGACCGTGCCGGCACCGCCACGCCGTTCGCCATGATCAACCTGCAGGAACGCGGCAGCTTCTTCATCCAGCCCGGCTCCGAGGTGTACGAGGGCATGATCGTCGGCGAGAACTCGCGTGCGGACGACATGGATGTGAACATCACCAAGGAGAAGAAGCTCACCAACATGCGTGCGGCCTCCTCGGATTCGTTCGAGGGCCTGACTCCGCCGCGCACGCTGACCCTGGAGGAGTCTCTGGAGTTCGCCCGCGAGGACGAATGCGTGGAGATCACCCCGGAGTCCATCCGCATCCGCAAGGTCGTGCTGGACGCCAACGAGCGGCTCAAGGCAGCCCGTGCCCGCGCCCGCGCCTGAGCAGACGCTGTCTGAGACCGCTGCACCGACCAGCGGGACCCATCCGCGGTCCCGCTGGTCAGCGGCCGCGTTGGCGGTCGTCCTCGGGATCCTCGCCGGGCTGTTCGGCACTGTCCTGCACCTGCAGCTGAGCTGGCTCGGGGGGATCCTGCTGCCCTGGGGTGCGCTGCTCGCCCTGATCCTGGTGGCGGCCGTCCAACTGTGGGCCGCCCTGTCCACGCGGGAGCTGTGGGTCGGGGGGATCGTGGCTGTGGCCGCCTTCACCACTGTGCTGCTGATGCGCTACTGGCCCGGCTCGGACTCCTTCTCCGTGGGACTGGACCAGTACACCCTCCAGATGCTCCCCGGTCCGGCGGTGGCCGGCGCTCTGTGGCAGTGGGGCGTCCCGGCGGTCGGCGTGGCCTTGATGCTGGTGTCCCAGCGGCTGCTGCGTGGCGTGGGCCACCCGGTCCGAGGCGCAGGGACGCACACGGTCTAAGCTGGTGGGCAGACCCGCTCCCGTGACGACCGCAGAAAGGCGGTTCACCCCACATGACCTACGTCATCGCCCTGCCGTGTGTGGACCTGAAGGACAAGGCCTGCATCGAGGAATGCCCGGTGGACTGCATCTACGAGGGGGAGCGCTCCCTCTACATCCACCCGGATGAGTGCGTGGACTGCGGCGCCTGCGAGCCAGTCTGCCCCGTGGAGGCCATCTACTACGAGGACGACGTCCCGGAGGAGTGGGCCGACTACTACAAGGCCAACGTCGAGTTCTTCGACGACCTCGGCTCGCCCGGCGGCGCCGCCAAGATGGGTCTGATCCCCAAGGACCACGAGATCATCGCCGCGCTGCCCCCGCAGCAGCACGACCTCTGATCCCCGCTCCGGCATGCTGACCCTGCCCGAATACCCCTGGGAGTCCCTGGCCCCGTACCGCCGCACTGCGCAGGCACACCCGGGTGGGATCTCCGATCTGTCCATCGGCACGCCCGTGGACCCCACTCCGCAGCTGATCCAGGACGCGCTGACCGCGGGGGCCGACGCCCACGGGTACCCCACCACGCACGGCACGCCGGCCCTGCGCGAGGTGATCACCGGCTGGTTCGCCCGGCGCCGCGGCGTGCCGGGGCTGGACCCGGAGGCGATCATCCCCACGGTGGGCTCCAAGGAGTTCATCGCCTGGCTTCCGCTGCTGCTGGGGATCGGTCCCGGAGACGTGGTGGTGCGCCCGTCGGTGGCCTACCCCACCTATGACATCGGCGCCCAGCTGGTCGGCGCCACCCCCGTGGCCGCTGACTCCCTGGATGAGCTGGACCCGGACGTCCGGTCCCGGGTGAAGCTGATCTGGACCAATTCCCCCGGCAACCCCACCGGCAAGGTGGCCTCCGTGGAGGAGCTGCGGGCCGTCGTCGGGCAGGGCCGTGAGCTGGGCGCCGTGGTGGCCGGGGACGAATGCTATGCCGAGCTGGGCTGGGACCGGTGGGACGGCACCGCCAGCACACCGTGCATCCTGGACCCGGAGGTCTCCGGCGGGGACCACACCGGTCTGCTCAGCGTCTACTCCCTGTCCAAGCAGTCCAATCTGGCCGGGTACCGTGCCGCGTTCGCCGCGGGGGACCGGGACCTGGTGCTGAACCTGGTGAACTCGCGCAAGCATGCCGGGATGATCGTGCCCGCGCCGGTGCAGAGTGCCATGACCGTGGCCCTGCAGGACGACACCCACGTCCAGGAGCAGAAGGACCGCTACCGCCGCCGCCGCACGCTGCTCAAGGACGCCCTGCAGGCCCGTGGTCTGGTGGTGGAGCATTCGGAGGCCGGGCTGTACCTGTGGACCCGGGACGGCAGGCTTCCCGACGACGTCCAGTCCGCTCCCAGCCCCCAGTCCAGTTGGGACCTGGTGGGGGAGTTCGCGGATCTGGGCATCCTGGTGGGACCGGGCACGTTCTACGGTGAGCACGGCAACGGATACGTGCGCGTGGCGATCACCGCCACCGACGAGGCCGTGGAACAGGCCGCCCAGCGGCTGCGGGGCTGACGCACAGCGACCACCTGCGCAGGTGAGGTGCCCCGAGGGCGTACCCTACCTCGCATGAGCACTGCACCTGGGGGCACCGGTCACGCGCCGGAGCTGAAGAAGACACTGAACGAACTGGACGGCTACGCCATCGGCTTCGGCGCCATGATCGGCTTCGGCTGGGTGGTGCTGACCGGCGGCTGGCTCGAGGGCGCCGGAACCCTGGGCGCCGTGATCGCGCTGACCACCGGTGGACTGATCATGATGGTGGTCAGCTTCGTCTACGCCGAGCTGACCTCGGCCATCCCCAAGGTGGGCGGCGAGCACCAGTACCTGATGCGCGGCATGGGTGCCCGCTGGGCGTTCATCGGCTCCTGGGGCATCACCGGCGGATACATCACCATCGTGGCGTTCGAGGCCGTGGCCCTGCCGCGCACGGTGGAGTACGTGTTCCCCCAGATCAGCGAACAGAAGATGTACACGATCTTCGGTTCGGACGTGGCCCTGTGGTGGGCCCTGATCGGGGCCGCCGCCGCCGTCATCGTCACCGTCATCAACTACGTGGGCGTGAAGGTCGCCGGGATCGTGCAGACCTTCGTGGTGATCTTCCTGGTGCTCGTGGGCCTGATGCTGGTCTTCGGCTCCTTCACCAACGGCTCCGTGGAGAACATGGAGCCCTTCTTCACCAACGCCACCGGCCTGTTCACGGTGCTGATCGTGGTCCCGTTCCTGTTCGTCGGGTTCGACGTGATCCCGCAGAGCGCCGAGGAGCTGCGGATGGAGCCGCGCAGGATCGGCCGACTGATCGTGATCTCCGTGGCCATGGCCACCGTCTGGTACATCATGACCGCCCTGACCACCGCCTCCTCCATGCCGCTCAACGAGCTGCTGGCCTCGAACCTGGCCACGGCCGATGCCACGGGGGCCCTGTACAACAGCACCTTCATGGCCAACCTGCTGATCGCCGGCGGTGCCGCGGGCATCATCACCTCCTGGATCGCCATGCTGATCGGCGCCTCCCGCCTGATGTACGCCCTGGCCCAGTCCGGGATGCTGCCGCGCTGGTTCGCCCAGCTGCACCCGAAGTACCGCACCCCCTCCAACGCGGTGCTGTTCATCGGCGGGCTCTCCGTGCTGGCCCCGTTCCTGGGGGAGGACGCCCTGGGCTGGCTGGTGGACTCCGGCTCCCCGAGCATCGTGCTGACCTACATGCTGGTGTGTGTGGTGTTCCTGATCCTGCGCCGGCGCGAACCGGAGATGGCCCGGCCGTTCCGCAGCGGCGGCCCCACCCTGGGCAAGGTCATCGGGATCGCCGGCGTGGTGCTGACCCTGGGCCTGCTCTCGCTGTACATCCCGGGCATGCCGGCCTCCATCCACCCGGTCTCCTACCTGCTGTGCGGGCTGTGGTGGCTGCTGGGCATCGTGTTCCTGTTCCGCATCCCCCGGGGGATCGAGCCGGGAGAGGACGCGGAGGAACGCCTGCACGCGGCGCTGGCGGGCCGTCGTCGGGAATCCTGAAGCGGGCCGTGAGCGACGTCACGGATTCCGCCCCGTGGAGAACTGCTTGGTAGCGTAGGGGGTGACTGCACATGCTGTGCGCCCATCGGCGCCCGGTGCCATCACGAGCTACTCATGAGGGAGAACCCATGACCGAGAACACGTCAGCCCAGCTGTCGGTGGACGGCAAGACCGTCGAGCTGGGGCGGGAGAACGCCGTCGTCGGCAACGACGGCCTGAACATCGGCCCGCTGCTGAAGGACACCGGTCTGGTCACCTACGACCCGGGGTTCATGAACACCGCGAACACCAAGTCGGCGATCACCTACATCGACGGTGATGAGGGCATCCTGCGCTACCGCGGCTACCCCATCGAGCAGCTGGCCGAGCACTCCTCGTTCCTCGAGGTCGCCTACCTGCTGATCTACGGCGAGCTGCCCACCGGCGATCAGCTGGAGGACTGGGACCAGAACATCCGCATGCACACCATGCTGCATGAGGACCTGAAGGGCTTCTTCTCCGGCTTCCCGCGGGACGCGCACCCCATGCCGGTGCTCTCCTCGGCGGTCTCGGCGCTGTCCACCTTCTACGCCGACTCCCTGGACCCCTTCGATGAGGAGCAGGTCCACATCTCCACCATCCGCCTGCTGGCCAAGCTGCCGGTGATCGCCTCCTACGCGTTCAAGAAGTCCCTGGGCCAGCCCATGCTCTACCCGGACAACTCCCTGAACCTGGTGGAGAACTTCCTGCGCCTGTCCTTCGGCGTCCCGGCCGAGCCGTACGAGCTGGACCCGGACGTGGTCAAGGCCCTGGATCTGCTGCTGATGCTGCACGCGGACCACGAGCAGAACTGCTCCACCTCCACCGTGCGCCTGGTCGGCTCCTCCCAGGCCAACATGTTCGCCTCCATCTCCGCGGGCATCAACGCCCTCTACGGCCCGCTGCACGGCGGTGCCAACGAGGCCGTGCTGAACATGCTGCGCAAGATCCAGGCTGAGGGCATCAAGCCCGAGGAGTTCATGGAGAAGGTGAAGAACAAGGAGGACGGGGTCAAGCTCATGGGCTTCGGCCACCGCGTCTACAAGAACTACGATCCCCGGGCCAAGATCATCAAGTCCACCGCGGAGGACATCCTCAACAAGCTCGGCGGCAATGACGAACTGCTGGACATCGCCCGCCGCCTGGAGGAGAAGGCCCTGGCGGACGACTACTTCGTGGAGCGTCGTCTGTACCCGAACGTGGACTTCTACACCGGCGTGATCTACAAGGCCATGGGCTTCCCGGAGAAGATGTTCACCGTGCTCTTCGCCCTGGGCCGCCTGCCCGGCTGGATCGCCCAGTGGCGCGAGCTGATGGAGGACAAGACCACCAAGATCGGCCGTCCGCGCCAGATCTACACGGGTGTGGAGAGCCGGGACTACCCGGCCGGTCGCTGAGGCGTCCTGCACCACGAGCACTCCTGAGGGGGTCGGCTTCGGCCGGCCCCCTCTGCTGTGCCTGGGGCCGCACCGGCACACCGGACAGGCATGCCCGACGGCGGCTCCCTCGCCTCAGCGGTGGAAGGTCACCGTCACGGTGCCCTCAGCGGCCGCCGGTCCCGTGGCGGAGACCCAGCCGTGCTCGGAGCGGACCCACTGCAGTCCTCCGTAGGCAGCGGAGGTGACACCGAACTGCTGGGCGTGGGCCACCGCCCACTGCACCAGGGCCCAGCCGCGGGTCCCGCTGGCCGAGAGGGTCACGGTGCTGCCGTCGGCGGCGGCCACGGGATCGGCTGAGGAGAGCTGTTCGGTCAGGGCCGTGGCGAACCCGGCGGCGTCCCCCGGGGCCTGGGGGGACTTGAGCACGCAGTTCAGCCCGGCGGGGGAGTTGCCCGTCAGGGCGGAGGCGTAGGCCCGGCCCTCGGGCTCATGGTCGGCGTAGGCGTCCGGGAATGCCGAACGCTGGACCTTCTGGGCGGCCACGGTGATGTCCATGTCCTCGAAGTCCGGGGCCACCAGTTCCAGCTCCTGGAAGAAGCGGTTCGCGGCGTACACCGGGTCCATCACCTGCTCCTCGGAGCCCCAGCCCTGGGACGGGCGCTGCTGGAACAGGCCGCGTGAGTCCGGGCCGGCGCGGTCACCGTAGTCGATGTTGCGCAGCTTGGACTCCTGGAACCCGGTGGCGATCCCGATCGAGGCCGCCCGGGCGGGCAGTCCCCGGTCCATGGAGACTGCGCTGATCAGGGCGGCGTTGGCGGCCTGATCCGGCGCCAGCTCGAACGAGTCCGGTCCCACCACTGCGGTGCAGCGCTCGCGCACCAGCACCTCGGAGTCGTCCACGAACCTCCAGGCCGCCCAGCCACCGCCCACCACCAGGGCAGTGCAGAGCACCAGCACTCCGGTGGTGCGGCGGCGCCGTTGGGCGCGGCGGCGTGCAGCGGAGCTGCTCACGGCCGGGCCGTCCCGGAGGGTTCGTCCATCAGATCAGTTGGCGTGCAGGGCGGAGTTCAGCTCCACGGTCTGGCCCGCGCGCGGCAGGGCCTGGACCTGGCCGGTGGCCGAATCGCGCCGGAACAGCAGGTTGGAGACGCCGGAGAGCTCCACGGCCTTCACGGTGGTCTCTTCGGCCTCGGCCCCGGACCCCTGCCGAACGGCCACGCGGGTCCCGGCGGTGACGTAGAGTCCGGCCTCCACCACACAGTCGTCCCCGATCGAGATGCCCACACCGGAGTTGGCGCCGAGCAGCACCCGCTCGCCGATCCGGATCCTCTGGGTGCCGCCCCCGGAGAGGGTGCCCATGATCGAGGCGCCGCCGCCCACATCGGAGCCGTCGGCCACCACCACGCCGGCGGAGATGCGGCCCTCCACCATGGAGGTGCCCAGGGTGCCGGCGTTGAAGTTCACAAAGCCCTCGTGCATCACGGTGGTGCCTTCGGCCAGGTGGGCGCCCAGGCGGACCCGGTCGGCGTCGCCGATCCGCACGCCGGTGGGCACCACGTAGTCGGTCATCCGGGGGAACTTGTCCACCCCGTACACGGCCACCGGTCCGCGCGAGCGCAGTTTCAGGCGGGTCAGTTCGAAGTCCTGCACGGCGCAGGGGCCGTAGTTGGTCCACACCACGTTGGTGAGCAGCCCGAACACGCCGTCCAGGTTCAGGGTGTTCGGCGCGGCCAGGCGGTGGGAGAGCAGGTGCAGACGCAGCCAGGCGTCGGCGGTGTCGGCCGGGGCCGCGTCCAGGTCGATCTGGACCTCCACCACGGACTGGGTGGTGCCCCGCTCGGCATCGTCCTGCGCTGCTGCAGCCAGCTGCTCCTTCACCGAAGCGTCTTTGGCCGAGAGCTCGCCGAGGGCAGGCGCAGGGAACCAGACGTCCAGCACGGACCCGTTGGCGGCGGTGGTGGCCAGACCGTATCCGGAGGCGGTGCGGGAGGTGGTCTCGGGCAGGGCAGTCTGGTGCTGATCAGGCGTGGTGGTCATGGCCCCAGTCTAGAGTGAACGGCATGCTTCCCGACGACGTTGCGCCCCGTTCCGAGACCTCCCACCACAGGGCCCCTCAAGTCACGCTTCCGCCCCTGGACACCGACGTGGCCGTGCTGACGGCGGCCCTGGTGGACATCCATTCGGTCTCTGACCAGGAGACGCCGCTGGCCGATGCCGTGGAGTCCGCCCTGCGTGCTCTGCCGCGCCTGGAGGTGACCCGGATCGGGGACACCGTGGTGGCCCGGACACAGTTCGGCCTGGACTCCCGCGTGGTGCTGGCCGGTCACCTGGACACCGTCCCGTTGCCGACCGTGGAGGGGGCGAAGGGGACGGTGCCCTCGCGCTGGGAGCCGTCGGCCGTCGTCGGGAACCTGCCTGCCGATGAGGCCGTGCTGTACGGGCGTGGCACCACGGACATGAAGGGCGGCGTGGCCGTGCAGCTGGCCCTGGCCGGGCTGATCGGGGCTGAGGGCGGTCCGCAGCCGCAGCGGGAGATCACCTGGGTGTTCTACGACCACGAGGAGGTGGATGCCGAGCGATCCGGTCTGCTGCGGGTGGCCCGGGAGGCCCGGGACCTGCTCGAGGGCGACTTCGCGGTGCTGCTCGAACCCACCGCCGGTGTGGTGGAAGGGGGCTGCAACGGCACCTCGCGCTATGTGGTGACCGTGCCGGGCGTGGCCGCGCACTCCGGACGGGCCTGGCGCGGGGTCAACGCCATCCACGGTGCGGCACCGCTGCTGACGGCACTGGCCGCGTACCAGCCGGCCACCGTCACCGTGGAGGGCCTGGACTACCGGGAGGGACTGAACGCGGTGCGCATCCACGGCGGGACCGCCGGCAACGTCATCCCGGACGCCACGGCCGTGGAGATCAACTACCGCTTCGCCCCGGACAAGACCCTGGATCAGGCCCACGAGCATGTGCTGGGCGTGCTGGCCGAGGCTGGCTTCTCCGGGGACGCAGTGCAGATCGTGGACGGATCCCCGGCCGCTCGGCCCGGACTCGACCGGCCCGCCGCGGCGGCGTTCGTGCAGGCGGTGGGCGGGGAGCCCATGCCCAAGTTCGGCTGGACGGATGTGGCCCGCTTCTCTGAGCTGGGCGTGCCTGCCGTGAACTTCGGGCCCGGCGATGCCCTGCTGGCCCATACCGACGATGAGCACGTCACCGCCGGTGCCGTGCGCACCTGCCTGCGGGCCATGCAGGACTGGCTGCTGCCGGACAGCCCTCGCTGACCCGGCACCAGCCAGCCGACCCTGATCAGGCGGTCTTGACCGCGCCGGTGGTCGCCGCCGTGGCCGGTGCGGTCTCACCGCTGGTCCGGGAGGACAGGCGGCGGGAGAGCCGGGTGGCCACCCAGGTCAGGATGAAGTTGATGACGATGAACACCAGGGCGGCCACGATCAGCGACTGCAGCATGTTGCCGTGGCCGGAGCCCAGCTGGCGGGAGTACTGTAGCAGCTCGTAGAAGCCGATCAGATAGCCCAGGGCCGAGTCCTTGATGATCACCACGAACTGGCTCAGCAGCGAGGGCAGCATGGCGGTCAGGGCCTGGGGGACCTCCACCAGGCGCAGTGACTGGTTCGAGGTCATGCCGATCGCGGCGGCGGCCTCGCGCTGACCCTTGGGCAGGGACTTCACGCCGGAGCGCACCAGCTCGGCGATCACGGCGCCGTTGTACAGGGTCAGACCCACGATCACGGCGTAGTAGGGGGCGTCCTGCGGGGACATGGCGCCGTTGCCGGCCACCACGCGGGCGAAGAAGAAGTACAGGAAGACCATCATCACCAGCACGGGCACCGCGCGGAAGAACTCCACCACCACACCGGCGAACCAGCGGATCGGGCCGAACGGGGCCAGACGCAGGAAGCCGAAGAGCAGTCCGAAGGCCAGCGAGGTGACCACGGCGATGCCGGAGGCCTGCAGGGTGAACTGGAGGCCGGGCAGGTAGTAGTTGGCCCACGCGTTGCCGTCGATCGCCCGCAGCCACAGGTTGGGCTCGAGCTGGTTCTGCTCGTTGAGCTTCATCAGCACCAGGACCACCAGGACCAGCACAGCGGCCAGAGTGACCAGGTTGGAGATCATGATGTTGCGGCGGGCCTTGGGACCCGGCGCGTCGAAGAGGACTGAGGGCTGAGCCTTCATCGCGCCACCGCCAGCTTGTCGGAGAGCCAGGTGGTGAGCAGGCCCATGGGGATCACGATCAGGCAGAAGCCGATGGCGATGGTCAGGAAGATCTGGATCATCAGGTCAGGTCGGAACTCGATCATGGTCTTCATCAGTCCGGAGCTCTCCGCCACGGAGGCGGCGGCGGCCACGGTGGTGTTCTTGGTCAGGGCGATCAGCGTGTTGCCCAGAGGAGTCACGGCGCCGCGCAGGGCCTGCGGCAGGATCACCAGCCGGGCGGCGGGCAGGAAGCTCAGACCGATCGCGCGGGCGGCCTCGGCCTGGCCCAGCGGAACGGTGTTCACGCCGGAGCGGATCGCCTCGCAGACGAAGGCCGCATGGTAGATGGACAGCGCGATCACCGCGTAGGTGAAGAAGTTCAGGGGGAAGTCGTCGGAGAAGGTGATCTTCAGCTGGCCCCAGACGGCCAGCACGCCGAGCACCATGATGATGGTCAGCGGGGTGTTGCGCAGGATGTTGACGTACCCGGCGCCCACCCGCTGCAGGGAGCCGACGGGGGAGATGCGGAACACGGCCAGGATGATCCCCAGCACGAAGGATCCGATGGCCGCGAAGAACGTCAGCCGGATGTTCATCCAGAAGGCGCCGAGGATGTCGTACTCGGCGAAGAGTTCAGCGAATCCGTTCATGGTCTTCCTGAGTGGGGAGGGAGGGGATCGGTGCACCGGTGGCAGGCGGGATGCTCCCGCCTGCCACCGGTCTCACGGTGAGAGGTGCAGAGAGTGCGTCAGTCTGGCCGCAGCCGTCAGGAGCAGCTCTCCATCTCGGTGTCGGTGTTCAGCTCCTCGTTGGCGGTGTAGCCGGTGCCCTCGGTGGCGGAGGTCAGAGCCTCTTCCCAGGCGCCGTCCTCCTTCATCTTGCCGATGGCGTCGTTGATGGCCTGGCACTGGTCCGAGTCCTTGGAGATGCCCACGCCGTAGCGCTCCTCGGTGAAGGGGTTGCCCACGACCTTGAACTTGCCCTGGTTGGTGGAGGTGGCGGCCAGGCCGGCCAGGATGATGTCGTCGGTGGTGACGGCGTCGACCTGTCCGGACTCCAGGTAGTTCACGCACTCGGCGTAGCCGCCCTGCTCCACCAGGTTCACACCCTCGGCGTACTCGTCCTTGATCTTCTGGGCGGAGGTCGAGCCGGTGACGGAGCACAGGTTCTTGCCGTCCAGGGCGTCCGGGCCGGTGATCTCGGTGTCGTCCGCGCGGACCAGCAGGTCCTGGCCGGCCACGAAGTACGGTCCGGCGAAGCCCACGCGCTCCTTGCGGGCGTCGGTGATGGAGTAGGTGGCGAAGATCATGTCGACCTCGCCGTTCTCCAGGGCGTTCTCACGGTTGGCCGAGGGGGTCTGGATCCACTCGATGTTCTCCTCGGTGTAGCCCAGCTCGCCGGCCACGAACTTGGCGACCTCGACGTCGAAGCCGGTGGGGGCGTTGGAGCCCTCGCGGAAGCCCAGGCCCGGCTGGTCGAACTTGATGCCGATGCGGACCTTCTCGCCGGAGCCTCCCTCGCCGCCGCCGTTGGTGGCGTCGCCGCCACCGGACTCAGACGGGGAGCAGGCCGAGAGGGCGAGCAGGGCCGAGGCGGCCAGGGCGGTGGTGGTCAGGAACTTCTTGCGCATGGTGTCCTCCAGGTGCGGTGATGCGGTGATTGAGATGGTGATCGGGGATGGGTGGTCAGTGGGCCAGGATCTTGCCCAGGAAGTCCTTGGCTCGTTCGTGCTGCGGGGCGGTGAAGAAGCTCTCCGGGTCGGTGTCCTCCAGGATGGCGCCGTCGGCCATGAAGATCACCCGGTCACCGGCCTTTCGGGCGAAGCCCATCTCGTGGGTGACCACGACCATGGTCATGCCCTCCTTGGCCAGCTGGACCATCACGTCCAGGACCTCCTGGACCATTTCGGGGTCCAGGGCGGAGGTGGGCTCGTCGAAGAGCAGGACCTTGGGACGCATGGCCAGGGCGCGGGCGATCGCCACACGCTGCTGCTGGCCGCCGGAGAGCTGAGCCGGCAGCTTCTTGGCCTGCTGTCCCACGCCGACGCGCTCGAGCAGCTCCATGGCCTCCTTCTCGGCCTGGGCCTTCTTCAGTCCCTTGACCTTCATCGGGCCCAGGGTGACGTTCTCCAGGATCGACTTGTGCGCGAAGAGGTTGAAGGACTGGAACACCATGCCCACCTCGGCCCGGAGCCTGGCCAGCTCCTTGCCCTCCTGAGGGAGTGGCTGGCCGTCGATCAGGATCCGGCCGCCGTCGTCGTCGATGGTCTCCAGCCGGTTGATGGTGCGGCACAGGGTCGACTTGCCCGAACCTGAGGGTCCCACCACGATCGCGACCTGGCGTTCGGGGATGGAGAGGTTGATGTCCGTCAGGGCCTGGAACGGCCCGAAGTGCTTGTTGACGTTCTCCAGCTGGACCAGAGGTCGAGCGGAGTCCGCGGCGGGCCCGGCTGCACCCGCGGGCTCAGAGGTGGTGTGCGTCATAGGGAGAGAGTAGCGGAACCGGGCGCGTCGCCGTGCGACCTGGGCGCCCGTCGCGTCGAGAACGCGTAGCCGGACACGGAATCGTCGTGGATCTGAAACATCATCGTGACGCGGACCCTGCCCCGGAGCCTGGATAGGCTGAGTCCATGCCCCACACTCCTGAACCTCCGGCACATCCGGTCCGCCGTGGCCCCCAGACACTGCGGGGCCGTCATGCGGCCGAACCGACCTTCGACCAGCTGCTGCTGGACTCCCGGCACGGTCTGTCCGAGCTGCCGGCCGAGGGGGAGGTGGGCTTCACCTCCTCGGACCCCTGGCGGGTGCTGCGCATCCAGGGCGAGTTCGTGGAGGGCATCGGCACCCTGGCGGGACTGGGCCGAACCATCTCGGTCTTCGGCTCGGCGCGCACTCGGGAGGGCTCGCAGGAGTACGACGACGCCCGGCGCCTGGGTGCGCTGCTCGCCCAGGCGGGATACTCGGTGATGACCGGCGGTGGGCCAGGGTCCATGGAGGGCGCCAACCGCGGGGCCAAGGACGTGGACGGGCATTCGGTGGGACTGGGCATCGAACTGCCTCATGAGCAGGGCCTGAACGCCTGGGTGGACCTGGGGGTGGACTTCCGGTACTTCTTCGTCCGCAAGGTCATGTTCCTGAAGTACTCCCAGGGCTTCGTGGTGCTGCCCGGCGGCCTGGGCACCCTGGATGAGCTGTTCGAGGCGCTGACCCTGGTCCAGACCGGCAAGGTCACCTCCTTCCCCATCGTCCTGATGGGACGGCAGTTCTGGACGCCCCTGGTCGACTGGCTGCGGGACACCCTGGCCGCGCGGGGCATGATCAATCCGGAGGACCTGGGACTGCTGGAGGTGGTGGACACCCCGGAGGAGGCCGTCGAGGCCGTGTTGCTCAACGATCTGCGCGGTCCCGAGGTGGCAGACGCCGACGCCGAGACCACCCGGGCGCCGGCCACCGGTGACGGCGGTGACCCGCAGTGAACGTCTTCGTCACGCTCGCGCTGATCCTGGCCGTGGTGGTGGCCGGTGGCATCGTCGGGGTGCTCTCCGGGCGAGTGCGCTGGGCGCAGCCGCTGCAGGATCCGGTCTCCACGGTTCCTCCCGTCCTGCTGCCCCAGCATCCCCGGGCGCAGGACCTCGCTCAGCTGCGCTTCGCCACCGGCCTGCGCGGATACCGGATGGACCAGGTGGATCACACCCTGCGTCGATTGGCTCTGGCCCTGGAGGAGCGGGATCGGCGCATCGCCGAACTCGAGGCCGAACGGGCCACGATTAGCGGCACCGCCCACTCTTCGGAATAATGGGAATTGTTGTACGTCACACTGCGGCACCACCCAGGGCCTGAAACCGGGGTCGCAGGCAGAAACGAGCGGCTCCGCCTGGAGGGGTCCGCTGTGAGAAGGGAACGCAGATGGCAGCCATGAAGCCCCGCACCGGGGACGGTCCCATGGAAGTGACCAAGGAGGGACGCAGCCTCATCATGCGCGTGCCGATCGACGGCGGCGGTCGGCTCGTGCTCGAGCTGAACAACGAGGAGGCCGCAGCCCTGAAGGAGTGCCTGGTGGGTGTGACCGGCGGCTGAGCCGGAGCCTTCCAGGGAGAACAGGCAGAGCCCCCGTCCTGTGGCCGCATCGGCCCAGGACGGGGGCTCTGCTGTGTCAGCGTGGTGTCAGCGGCGCACGGCCAACAGCACGCCCGTGCCGGTGGGGGTCAGTGCGGAGAGCCACTGCTCGTCCTCGCGCACCGCACGTCCGAGCTGACGGGCGGCCAGGGTGGAGGACTCTCGCACCGCTGGGCGGGGGACCCGGTCCTGGTCCAGAGCGTCGTTGACGATCAGCAGCCCGCCGGGGCGCAGCAGCCGGGCGGCCTGCTCCAGGTGGAACATCAGTGAGGCGTGGTCGGCATCGATCAGCACCATGTCATAGGACCGGGAGGACAGGCGTGGCAGCACGGTGCGGGAGCGGCCCGTGATCATCCGGGTCCGGTTGGCCGGGTGGCCGGCTTCAGTGAAGGCCTCGCGGGCGGCCCGGAGGGCCTCGGCGTCGGTGTCGATGGTGGTCAGGACCGAGGAGGCGGGCAGGCCGCGCATCAGAGCGGTGCCCGACACGCCGGCGCCGGTGCCGATCTCCACCACGGTGGCGGGGGAGGAGGTGGCGGCCAGGACGGTCAGCAGGGCGGCGGTGCCTTCGCTGACCGGTTCGATGCCCAGTTCTGCCGAGCGCTCGCGGGCCCGCAGCAGCACCTCGTCCTCCTCCGCTCGCGACTCAGCGAACGCCCAGCTGGCGTGCTTGTCGGTCTGGTGCGGGCTCAGGGCCTTCATGGAGGGGTGCTCACTTCTCTCGTGGTCGACTCGGCAGTCCAGTCTACGACTGACCGGGCCCGGGCCAGTCCGGAGTGCCTCCAGTGACCTCTCAGCTTCACCGGCCACACTGGAAGGGACCGGAAGGAGACCGCAGCCATGACCGTGACGCCCCTGACCTCGTCCGCCCCCGCACTGAGGTGGGCCCCGCGTCCACAGTCCACGCCGTCTCCGTCCGCCCTGTGGAGGGAGGGACGCCACTGATGGCGGTCTTCCACCCCCGGACCCGGTTCGACTCCTTTCTCGAGGGGGCGTTGGACCAGACCACCCATCGCCGCGTGGCCGAGCACCTGGACCGGTGCCCCATGTGCCAGGACGAGGTCGACCAGCGGCATCGGATCCTGCGAGCCGCCGAGCAGGGCGCTCAGCCACGGTCGCTTCCCCATCACGCCGTCTCCGCTCCTGCCTCATCCACTGTGCTGGGAGAGCGCCCCGGAGTTCCGGGGTGGAAGGTGGTGCTGAGCCTGGGCGCGGCCGGGGTGGCCGCTGGAGCCGTGGTGCTGGCAGCCTGGGTGGCCGGGGAACCCCAGCAGAGCGCCGCACCCACCGAGCCCCCCGCCATCCAGCCGGTCCCGGAGGTGCAGGTCGAGACGTCGCGCTCATCTGCCGCTGATGCGGCACAGGAGGAGGAGACCCGGACGGACGGGGCCTCTGCCGGACCGTTCAGTGCCATCGCGGCCACCTCCATGGACACCGCCGCGTCCCCGACCGCCCGGTCAGAGACCGTTGCGCTGCTGGATCAGCTGCGTCGGCAGGGCTGGAACGTCCCCTCACTGACGGTGGCCGGCCTGATGCCGGAATCGGTGGGGCTGCGCGAGCATGAGGACGCCACCGAACTGGTGCTGAGCCTGGACGGGTCCGTGGGGTCGGCCGTGCTGCATGAATGCCGTTCCGAGGATCAGAGCCTGGACGACTCGGCCTGCCTGAGCGATCCGGCCCTGATTCCCCCGGAGGGTGCTGAGGAGTCGGCCCTGCCCATGGGGTTGACCTCCAGGACGCAGACCCACGAGGACGGTTCCTGGACGGCGTGGGTGCAGACGGCCCAGGCCGCCTATGCGCTGAGTTCGGATCTGCCCGTGGAGCGCGCTGACCGCGTGATGACGTTGGTGGTCCTCTCCGAACGGGCCCGGGTGCAGTCCGCCCAGCTGCCCGACTCTGCCACGGAGCGCCTCGTGCGCGGCTTCGAACGGCTGATGCCCTGGACCGATGATGCCGACGTCCCCCGCTGAGACCAGGGGCGCCTGCCGTCCCACGCCTCGTGACTCCCTCGCCCTCCGGTAGGCTCAGGGACTGTGACATTCGGAATCAATGGCGCCGAGCTGATCATCCTGATCGTGCTCGCACTGCTCATCCTGGGCCCCGAGAAGCTGCCGGACTATGCCCGGAAGATGACTCAGTGGATCCGGCAGATGCGCCAGATGGCCGAAGGTGCCAAGAACCAGTTCAAAGAGGAGACCGGCACCGACTTCGACGAGATCGACTGGCGTCGCTACGATCCCCGCCAGTATGACCCGCGCCGGATCATCAAGGAGGCCCTGGCCGAACCGGTCCAGGACATGCGCTCCACCGCCCAAGAGGTCTGGGACCACGAGGCTGTGCGGGAGGACCTCAAGACCATGGACCCCCGGGATCTGGTGCGTGGCAAGACCGGGCGAACCTCAGCGACCTCAGCACAGGGGACCGGGTCCAGCGGCGCCGGGTCCACCGCCCTGGGCGCGGTAGCCGTCGCAGCCGGAACGGCAGCGATGAGCCACCACGCAGAAGGGGAGCCCGACCCCGCGGAACAGGCGGACGGGGCCGATGCGCCCCACGGTGCGTCTGAGCCCGCAGAGATCCTCCCGGCTCCGTTCGACACCGAGGCCACCTGAGCCCGCTCTGAGGAGCCTGCCGATCAACCCCCGAATCAATCTTTCGGGGTGACCGGCAGCTTCATCCCGGACAGTCCCCGCGGGCGCACCGCCAGCGACGCGGCGATCCTCCGCAGCTCCACCCCCGCCGGCGACTCCGGATGCTGCAGCACCACCGGCGTGCCCTCGTCCCCGTCCTGACGCAGGGCCATGTCCAGAGGGACCGAGCCCAGCAGATCCACGGGATGCCCCAGGGCCTCGGTGAGTCGCTGCGCCACCGACGCGCCACCGCCGGAGCCGAACAGGTCCAGCACGGTGCCGTCCGGCAGGGTCATGGCGGCCATGTTCTCGATCACCCCGGCCACCTGCTGACCGGTCTGCTCCGAGAGCTGTCCGGCACGGGCGGCCACCTGCGCGGCTGCCTGCTGCGGGGTGGTCACCACCAGCAGCTCCGAGCCGGGCAGCAGCTGGGCGGCGGAGATCGCGATGTCCCCGGTGCCCGGGGGCAGGTCCACCAGCAGCACGTCCAGATCGCCCCAGTAGACGTCGGTGACGAACTGCTCCAGCGCGCGGTGCAGCATGGGGCCACGCCAGGCCACGGGCTGATCGGTGTCCAGGAACATGCCGATGGAGATGACCTTCACGGTGTGTGCCACCGGCGGCAGGATCATCTCATCCACCCGGGTGGGCCGGGCGGAGGTGCCCAGCAGCCCCGGGATGGAGAAGCCGTGGATGTCCGCGTCCACCAGTCCCACGCTCAGCCCCCGGGCGGCCAGCGCGCAGGCCAGGTTGGCGGTGACGGTGGACTTGCCCACGCCCCCCTTGCCGGAGGCCACCGCGAACACGCGCGTCAGCGAGCCTGTCCCGAAGGGGTTGGCCGGGCGCCCGGCGGTGAGCTGCTCCTTGAGCGCGGCCCGCTGCTGCGGGGTCATCACGTCCAGGGTGACCTCCACCGAGGTGCAGCCCTCCAGGGGCAGCAGGGCCTGCCGCACGTCTGCGGTGATGGTCTCGCGCATCGGGCAGCCCGCCACGGTCAGACGCACGACGACGGCCAGGTCACCGGGCGCGGTCTCCGTCACCGAGGCGACCATGCCCAGTTCGGTGACGGGTCGGCGCAGCTCCGGGTCCAAGACGGACTCGAGCCGACGCCAGGCGGCCTGCTCGAGGGCGGTGCCGGTGGGGGTGGGGGAGTCGGTCATCGGGAGGTGGGGTCCTCAGGGGTCTGGGCGGCCTCAGCCGCGCGGCGAGCCTCAGCGGCCTCCTCGGCCGCGATGATCGCCAGTGTGGTGGTCTGCGGAGGCTCCTGGCCGTCGTCGTGCCGGGTGTGGCGAGGTGCGCCCTCACGGGAGTCCCGGTCCCGGACATCCCGGCCGGAGCGCTCCTTCTTCTTCTTGGTCTTGCGGGGTTCGGCTGGGGTGTGGCCGAGCTCCTCGAGCAGTTCGGCGCGGATCTCCTCGCGCAGCTCACGCTCGATCTCCTGGCGCAGGTCCGCGGTGATGTCCTCCACGGCGCTGCGCATCTCACCGCGCACGTAGTCGCGGGTGGCCACGTCCTGCAGGGCGATGCGCAGTCCGGCCAGCTCGCGCGTGAGGTACTCGGTGTCGGCCAGGTTGCGCTCGGCGCGGTTGCGGTCCTCGCGCAGGGAGACCCTGTCCCGGTCGTCCTGACGGTTCTGGGCCAACAGCAGCAGGGGCGCGGCGTAGGAGGCCTGCAGGGAGAGCATCAGGGTCAGCGCGGTGAAGCCCAGGGCGGCGGAATCGAACCGCCAGGGCTCCGGGGCCAGGGTGTTCCAGGAGACCCAGAAGACGCAGAACAGGGTCATCCAGAGGATGAACTGCGGGGTGCCCATGAACCGGGCCATGCCCTCGGTGGCCTCGCCGAAGGCATCCGGATTCGGCCGGAGCTGCGGCAGGAACCGGGACCGGGCCCGCATGGGGGTGTCCAGTCCGGGGCGGCGGACGCCGGAGTTCTCCTGGGGGTTCTCGCTCATCGGGAGGCCTCCTTCCGGTGGACCCGGGAGGTCTCATCGCCGACCTCGGGGACGTCGGTGATGCGCCAGTCCTCGGGCAGGATGTGGTCCAGCACATCGTCCACGGTCACGGCGCCCACCACGCGGTGGTTCTCGTTGACCACGGGGATGCAGGTGAGGTTGTAGGTGGCCAGCTCGCGGGTGACCACGCCCAGGGGCATCTGGTCCGAGACCGGCTCCAGGTCCTTGTCCAGCAGGTTGCCCAACGGCTCCGGGGGCGGGTAGCGCAGCAGCTTCTGGAAGTGCACCACGCCCAGGTACCGCCCGGTGGGGGTCTCCAGGGGCGGGCGGGCCACGATCACCAGGGAGGCCATGGCCGGGGTGAACTCCTGCTGGCGGATGTTGGCCAGCGCCTCGGCCACGGTGGCCTCAGGCGGCATGATCACCGGCACCGGGGTCATCACCGAGCCGGCGGTGTTCTCGTCATACTCCATCAGGCGCCGCACGTCCTGGGCGTCCTCGGGCTCCATCAGCTCCAACAGCAGCTCCTGCTGGCTGTCCGGCAGCTCGTGCAGCAGGTCGGCGGCGTCGTCCGGGTCCATCTCCTCGAGCACATCAGCCGCGCGCTCGATGTCCAGGTGGGAGAGGATCTCCACCTGGTCGTCCTCCGGCAGCTCCTGGAGCACGTCCGCCAGGCGCTCGTCCTGCAGCTCCTCGGCGATCTCGATCCGGCGCTTGGGCGTCATCTCGTGGATGACGTCGGCCAGGTCCGCCGGCTTCATGTCCTCGTGGGCGGCCACGAAGCTGGTGGCGCCCTGGGGCTCCTGGTGTCCGGCCCAGCGGGCGGCGTCCCAGTCGATCAGCAGGTGCTCGCCACGGGTGCGTCCGAACGCGGTGCGCCCGGCATTGCGGCGCACGTAGAGCTCGGTGACCAGCCAGTCCCCGTTGCGCTGCTGCTCGAAGCCGATGTCCTCGACGATCGCCTCGCCAGAGCCGTCCTTAAGCAGCACCCGCCGGTCGAACACGTCACCGGCCACCATCAGCTCGGCGCCGCGGCGCTCGAACCGGCGCAGGTTGATCAGCCCGGTGGTGATGATCTGGTGCGGGTCCATGCTGGTCACCCGCGTCATCGGCACGAACACGCGTTTCTTGCCCGGCACCTCGATCACGATCCCGACGGCCATCGGCGGCAGCAGCGGTCCGCGGTCCACCACCACGGCATCGCGCATCCGCCCCAGGCGGTCACCCTGAGGGTCGAACACGTCCAGGCCCAGCAGGCGGGCAACGAAGATCTTGGCACTCACCGTTCCAGCCTAGTGGCTGGGAGGTGAGCGGGCTCTGTGAGCCGGGTGACGTCGTCGGGAATGCTCAGAGCTGCCAGGAGCGCAGCTGGCGCAGCATGTCCCGCTTCTTCTGGGTGTGGCCGCCCATCCGGGTGAGGATGTCCGACAGGGCGCTGATGGCCTCGGTGATGAACGGTCCCTTGTTGAGCATCACGCACTCGGCGCGCTGGGCCATGGCGGCGTCGGTGATCTCCGCGCGGGAGGGCAGGCCGGACTTGGCCAGGGACTCCAGGACCTGCGTGGCCCAGATGACCGGGACGTGGGCGGCCTCGCAGAGCCAGAGGATCTCCTCCTGCAGCTCGGCCATCCGCTCGAACCCGGCCTCCACTGCCAGGTCCCCGCGCGCGATCATCACGCCCACGTCCCGCCAGCGCATGGCCTCCAGCAGCATCCGCGGCAGGGACTCGAACGCGGAGACGGTCTCGATCTTCAGGGTGATGTCCACCTGCTCGGCGCCCTCAGCCTGCAGCAGGTCGATCAGCTGGGCCACGTCCTGCTCCGAGCGGACGAAGGAGAGGTTGACCATGTCCGCGTGGGCGGCCACGAACGGGATGTGGGCGAGATCGTCCTGCGTCAGGGCGGGGATGGACAGCTCGGTGTCCGGGACGTTGATGCCCTTCTCCGCCTTGAGCTTGGCCCCGTTCGGTCCGGCCGAGGTGATGCACAGCCGGATCTCGTCCTGCGTGGCGGACTCCACCACGGTCCCGATCTTGCCGTCGTCGATCCACACCCGGTGCCCGGGCTCGATGTCCTCGAACACCTGCGGCAGCGTACAGCCGATCACATACGGCGGCTCGGTGACCGCCGGGCGCGGCTCCAGCGAGCGGGTCAGCACGATCTGCTCACCCTCCCGCACCCGCATGGACTGCTCCTGAGCGGGCAGCTCGCCGACCGTGAGCGTGCCCGCGGGGGAGCTGAGCTCGGTTCCGGTGGCCCAGTAGACGGTCTGGGCGGCGGTGAGCTGCACGGCCTCCGGGGTCAGCGCCTCCACGGTGAGGGTGCGCTTCGAGCCGCGGGCGTCTGTCAGGGTCAGCTCGTCGCCGAGGGTGAGATCAGTCAGGACAGGGCGGGCCTGTGCGGGGTCCTGGAGAGGCAGGTTCCCGACGACGGCGCTCGGCTCCGTGCCTTCGCTCGGCTCCTGCGGGGGCTGGCCGAGCCAGACGCGGGAGGGGGCGGTGACGGTGCCGGAGGAGTCGCGCTGGGGCTTGACCTTGAGCACCTGGGGCCCGGGGGCGATGGGCCCGGTGCGCAGCTTGGGGCCGGCCAGGTCCATGGCGATCAGCGGGGCCGGGCGGTCACCGTCGGAGGTCCCGGGTGAGCGCAGGGACTCGATCATCGAGGTCCACGCGGACTCATCATCATGCGCGCAGTTGATCCGGGCCAGGTCCATTCCGGCCGTCACGGTCCCTGCCACCAGATCCGGGTCCGTGGCGGCTTCGCTGGGCATGGTCACCATGATCCGGGTCTGCCTGTCTGCGCGGGCCGGGCCGAGCAGGTGCTCGGTGTTGGTCTGAAGGATCTGGCGGCCCTGCGCCGGGGTGAGCGGGTCACCTGTGGTGACCGGGCCGTCGTCGGGACTCTGGTCTGTGGTGGAGAGGGCACACAGGGCGGTCAGGACCGTGTCCAGGTGGCCGAGCACGCCGGCCTCCATCCGGCCCAGGGACGAGAGCCCGGCGTCGCTGAGCCGGTCCTGGAGGTCACGCAGGTCCGTGCCGCGCAGGGCCACATAGTGCACGAGGTTGCGGGCGGAGGCACGGTGGCGCTCGCGGACCCGGTCGATCAGCTCGGCGTGTTCGGACTCGGCGTGAAGCAGCCGTTCGCGCAGGGAGTGGAGGTCGGAGATCAGGCGGTCATCGGGCAGCTCAGCCATGACTCCACCCTAGGGCTGACCGGGGGGCGTGTCAGGACTGTGGCGCGGCGTGCGTGCGGAGAAGGGAGGTCTGGACGGGTGGGGCTTACGCCGGTGGCAGAGTCCGCCGTGATCCCCAGGGTTCGTGCAGTGCGGCACGGCAGAATGGGGCCATGGCTCTCTTCGCTGCATCACCGTCTGACCCCCACGCCCAGGGGCTGCCCCGGGGCGAGGTGCTGGGCACCTATTCGAGCTACGAGCAGGCGCGCGAGGTGGTGGACCGGCTGGCCACCGGCGAGTTCGACGTCAAGCAGGTCTCGATCGTCGGGACGGACCTGCGGATGGTGGAGCGGGTGCGCGGGAAGCTGACCTACGCCTCGGTGGCGCTGCGCTCGGCGATCCAGGGCGCCCTGTTCGGCGCGATGCTCGGGCTGCTGCTCTCCCTGGTGGATCCGGCGCGGGCCGGCCTGCAGATCCTGGCCACGGCGGCGATCGGTGCCGCGATCTGGATCATCATGGGCGTGATCGGGATGTCCCTGCGCAAGAGCCGGGGCGGCGGGTTCGACTCCGTTCAGCAGCTGGTGCCCACGAGTTTCGATGTGGTGTGCGCCTTCGAGTCCGCCGCGCAGGCCAAGGGCATCCTGCGGGGTGGTGCGGGGCAGGGCAGTGTGCCTGCGCAGACGCCGGTCCAGCAGCAGGCCCCGGTTCCGCCGCCGCAGCAGCAGCCCAGTCAGCCTCAGCCTCAGCCGCCCGCACCGCCGCAGCAGACTGCCCCGACTCCCGTGCAGGACCCTGCCTCCGGTCAGGGGTCGACGGCGTCCGGGTCCACCGGTTCGGGATCGCACGCCGCCCCGGAGCAGGGCCAGCAGGCAGAGACCGTCCAGCAGCAGGCCCAGGCGCCGGCCGCTTCGGTGGCGGAGCATCAGGGGCCCACGGCGGCGATGCCGGGCCAGCAGGCACCCGCAGGCAGTGCTCCCACGGGGGAGGCACCCGAGCGTGACTGGTCCTACCCTGATCTGCCGGACGGGCGTCCCCAGTACGGTGTGCGCCTGCCGGAGGCGGAGGCACTGGAGCTGCGGACCCGGATCCTGCGCGAGCAGGGCCTGAGCGAGAACACCACCGGCGGCACGGAGCAGTACCAGGAGCCCGCTTACGCCAAGAAGGGCCGCCGCGCGAAGCAGGCCGACGAGGCCGCCGCGCCGGCCCCGGAGCAGTCGCAGCAGCCGGTGGAGCCTCAGGCCGATGCCGGGCAGGCCGAGCCGGACCAGGACCAGCAGTACCGCCGTCCCCGGTACGGCCGCGGCGAGCGGCCGAAGGACGAAGCTCCCGAGCAGAAGCCGGCTGACTCAGACCGCTGAGCTGTCAACAGAGAAGAAGGGCGGGGCCGTGGTGATCCACGGCCCCGCCCATTCTTCTCTGACTTCTCTGTCTCGCCTGCTGGCGCCCAGCGTCAGCCGAGCAGTCGTGCCATCCAGGACTCGACATCGTCGGGAGTGCGCGGCAGCGCTGCCGAGAGGTTCTCGGCGCCCTCGTCGGTCACGTAGATGTCGTCCTCGATGCGCACGCCGATCCCGCGGTACTCCTCCGGGACGGCCAGGTCCTCGGCCTTGAAGTACAGCCCGGGCTCGATGGTGAACACCATGCCCGGCTCCAGGACGCCGTCCAGGTAGAGCTCGCGCTTGGCCTGGGCGCAGTCGTGCACATCCAGTCCCAGGTGGTGGCTGGTGCCGTGCGGCATCCAGCGGCGGTGGTGCTGGCCCTGCTCGGACAGGGCCTCCTCCACCGAGACGGGCAGCAGGCCCCAGGCGTCCAGGTTCTCGGCCAGCACACGGGTGGCCTCGGCGTGGATCTCGCGGAACTTGATGCCGGGCTTGACGATGGCGAACGCGGCGTCGGCGGCATCCAGCACGGCCTGGTAGATCTTGCGCTGCACGGGGGAGAAGGTCCCGTTGACCGGCAGGGTGCGGGTGATGTCCGCGGTGTAGAGGGAGTCGGCCTCCACGCCGGCGTCCACCAGGATCAGGTCGCCGTCCTTCACCTCGCCGGTGTTGCGGATCCAGTGCAGCACGGTGGCGTTGTTGCCGGAGGCGGCGATGGTGTCATACCCGAGGTCGTTGCCCTCCTGGCGGGCGCGGGCGAAGAAGGCGCCCTCCACCACGCGCTCGCCGCGGCGGTGGGCCTTGGCGGCAGGCAGGGCCCGGACCACGTCCTCGAAGCCGGCGATGGTGGCGTTGACGGACCCGCGCAGCTCCTCGATCTCCCAGCCGTCCTTGACCAGGCGCAGCTCGGAGAGGAACTCGGTGATCTCGTTGTCCAGGGAGTCCGCGGCCTCCAGGTCCACCCCGGTGTTGATCCGGGAGGTGTCCACCAGGGCCTCCATGTTCAGGTCCGCTCCGCGCAGCAGGCGGATCTGCACTCCACCCAGGGCGGTGTGGCCGGCGTTCTTGGTCACCGCGGTCTCCAGCTCACCCAGGTCAGCGCAGCGCATGCCGGTGCGGGCCTGCATCTCGCCCAGGGTGGGGCGCGGGCCGATCCAGAACTCGCCGGTGCGGGCGTTGGAGTAGAACTCCTCGGTGTCCCGCCCGGCCAGGGGACGGAAGTACAGAGTGGACTCGTGGTTCGAGCCGTGGTCGCCGGCACCCTCGTCCACCGGCTCCATCACCAGCACGGCGTCCGGCTCATGGTCCACGCCGAGTCCGGTCAGGTGTGCGAAGGCGGAGTGGGCGCGGAAGCGGTAGTCGGTGTCATTGGAACGGACCTTGAGCTCACCGGCGGGGATGACCAGGCGTTCCCCGGCGTACTTCTCCGAGAAGGCCTTGCGGCGCTGGGCCGCGAACGGGGCGGAGGCATCCGGCAGGGTCACGGAGGACTCGGAGGGGGCCCACTGGGACCCCATGAACTTCTTGAAGGCGTCCGAGGAGGGGCGCTGCGAGCGGTTGTTCACGCGGTCCTCGAGGGTCTGGGGGTCCTGGGCTTCCGGGGTCTCCGGCATCTCAGTGGGAGTCTGTTCAGTCATGCCCTCCATCATGTCACCGCCGCACGAACGGACTCCACGTGGGCCCTGCGCCGGGAGCGAACCTGCGCCGGATACCCTGGGGAACATGCCGTTCGATCTCCATACCCACTCGTTCGTCTCGGATGGAACGGAGGCGCCGGCCGCCGTCGTGCGTGCCGCCGCGAGCGTGGGACTGACCGGCCTGGCGCTCACCGACCATGACACCACCGCCGGCTGGGATGAGGCCGCCGCCGAGGCCCGCCGCATGGGCGTGAGCCTGGTGCCCGGCATGGAGGTCTCCTGCGTCTCCGCCACCGGGATCAGCGTGCACCTGCTCTCCTACCTGCAGGATCCTGCTGCGCCCGGGCTGCTGGAGGAGATCGAGCACTCGCGCCAGTCTCGGGTGACGCGGGCGCAGCGGATGGTCGAGCGGCTGACCGAGGACTTCCCGATCACCTGGGACACGGTCATGGAGCACTCCTCGCCGGGGGCGACGATCGGGCGGCCGCACATCGCCGACGCCCTGGTCAGCGTGGGCGCGGTGGCCACCCGCACAGACGCCTTCGCGCACATCCTCACCACGCGCTCCAAGTACTACGTCTCCCACTACGCCCCGGACCCCGTGCACGCCGTGAGACTGGTGCGTGAGGCCGGGGGAGTGCCCGTGTTCGCGCACCCGGTGGCGCAGATGCGCGGCCGGGTGGTGGGCCCGGAGGTCTTCGAGGAGATGATCGAGGCCGGCCTGGCCGGGGTGGAGGTCTACCACCGAGACAATCCCGACGACGGCCGGCGCTGGCTTCTCGAGCTGGCGGACCGGCATGGACTCCTGGTCACCGGGTCATCTGACTACCACGGCACGGGAAAGCCCAACGCGATCGGGGAGAACACCACGCCCGACGAGGTCGTGGAGCGGATCGCCGAGATGGCCACCGGCGCGGAGATCATCCGGCCGTAGGAGGACCTCCGCTCAGCGGAACTGTGCGTTCGGCAGGCGCTTCCTCATGACCTCCAGCGCCTCGGGGTTCTGATCCACCAGGACGTACTTCCGCCCCAGCTGCTCGGCGGCAGCCCCCAGGGTGCCGGAGCCGGCGAAGAAGTCCAGCACCCAGTCGCCCGGGCGTGAGCTGGCGGCCACCATCCGGCGCAGCAGACCGAGAGGCTTCTGCGTTGGGTACCCGGTCTTCTCCTTGCCCGTGGGGGAGACGATGGTGTGCCACCACACGTCCGTGGGCAGCTTGCCGCGCGCCACCTTCTCCGGGGTCACCAGTCCGGGTGCCATGTACGGCTCCCGGTCCACCTCCTCGGAGTCGAACCAGTAGCCCTGCGGATCCTTGACGTAGACCAGGATGGTGTCGTGCTTGGTGGGCCACCGCTTCTTGGTCCGGCCACCGAAGTCATAGGCCCAGATGATCTCGTTCAGGAAGCACTCGCGCCCGAACAGCACGTCCAGCATCACCTTGGCGTAGTGCACCTCGCGGTAGTCCAGGTGCAGGTACAGCGTCCCGTCCTCGGCCAGCAGCCGCCAGGCCTCGCGCAGCCGCGGCTCCAGGAACTCCCAGTAGTCACTGAACGCATCGTCATACCGGGAGAGCACACCCTTGACGGTGGTGTAGCTGCGCCCGCCGAACCCGATCCGGTCGCCCGGATCCGACTCATCGCCCTGGGCGCGCACGGACCGCGTGGTGGCACGCACCTGGGCGCGCCCGGTGTTGAACGGCGGGTCCAGGTAGATCGTGGTGAAGGCCCCGTCCGGAAGGGAGGGCAGGAACTCCAGGTTCTCCGCCC
Source organism: Micrococcus sp. IITD107 (assembly GCF_041927415.1). Lineage (NCBI taxonomy): Bacteria > Bacillati > Actinomycetota > Actinomycetes > Micrococcales > Micrococcaceae > Micrococcus > Micrococcus sp. IITD107. The sequence goes on from NZ_JBHFFN010000002.1 coordinate 473,426, forward strand.
CCACCACCAGACTGGGGCCCTCAGGATCGAGATCGATCACGGCTGTTCAGCTGCGCGGGTCACTCGGCGGAGCGCTGCTCCTGCACCACTTCGCCGTCACGGCGGCGGGTGCGGGAACGGCTCCGAGAACGACGACGGCGCTCACCCGTGCCGCCGCCCTCACCGTTGCGCTCGGGCTGGGTACCGCCATCGCGGCCTGCGGCCCGGCCACCGCGCGAGGCGCGCTCACCCTGCTCAGGTGCGCGGCCGTCGTCGTGCTGGGTCTGCTTCTGGTCCTGGACCTGATCCTGGGACTGGCCCTCACCGGGACCGCCGGAGCGGCGGCGGGAACGGCTGCGGCCACCCTCGCGACCGCCGGACTCGCCGTCACGGGAGCGACCCCGGCCACCGTCCCGACCACCGCGTCCGCCGCGGCCCCCCTCACGGCCACCGCGTCCACCACGGCTGTCCCTGCGGTTCTTGGACTCCGGCCCGCCCAGGTCCTCGAGCTTCTCCGCGTCCAGTCCGGCGTGCGTGCGCTGGGACTTGGGCAGACGGCCCTTGGTGCCCTTGGGGATGTTCAGGTCCTCGAACAGGCTGGGCGAGGAGGAGTAGGTCTCCGGGGGCTCCGGGACGTTGAGGCCCAGAGCCTTGTTGATCAGGGACCAGCGGGGCATGTCCTCCCAGTCCACCAGGGTGACGGCGGTGCCCTTGTTGCCGGCGCGGCCGGTGCGGCCCACGCGGTGCAGGTAGGTCTTCTCGTCCTCGGGGCACTGGAAGTTGAACACGTGGGTGACATCGTCCACGTCGATGCCGCGGGCGGCGACGTCGGTGGCCACCAGCACATCGATCTTGTCCGAGCGGAAGGCACGCAGGGCCTGCTCACGGGCACCCTGGCCGAGATCGCCGTGGATGGCGCCGGCGGCGAAACCGCGCGAGGCCAGCTCATCGGACAGGCGTGCGGCGGTGCGCTTGGTGCGGGTGAAGATGATGGTCTTGCCGCGGCCCTCGGCCTGCAGGGACCGGGCGATCAGCTCGTCCTTGTCCATGTGGTGGGCGCGGTACACCAGCTGACGGATGTCCTTCTTGGTGATGCCCTCGTCCTCCGGGTCAGCCGCCCGGATGTGGGTGGGCTGGGTCATGTACCGGCGGGCCATGGCGACCACGGGGCCGGGCATGGTGGCGGAGAAGAGCATGGTCTGGCGCACCTCCGGCACGGCGGAGAGCAGGGTCTCCACGTCCGGCAGGAAGCCCAGGTCAAGCATCTCGTCGGCCTCGTCCAGCACCACGACCTTGACGTTCTTCAGGTTCAGGTGACGCTGACGCATCAGGTCGATCAGGCGGCCGGGGGTGCCGACCACGACCTCCACGCCGCGCTGGAGCTCCTCGATCTGGGGCTCGTAGGCGCGGCCGCCATAGATGGTGGCGATGCGCACGGAGCGCTTGGCGGCAGCGGCGCTGATGTCCGCGGCGACCTGGTTGGCCAGCTCACGGGTGGGGGCCACCACCAGGGCCTGCGGGGCGCCGGGGACCTCGAGCTTCTCGAACCCGGGCTCATCCGGTCCGGCCACCCGCTGCAGCAGCGGCAGGCCGAAGCCCAGGGTCTTGCCGGTGCCGGTCTTGGCCTGGCCGATGATGTCGTGTCCGCCCAGGGCGACCGGAAGGGTCATCGCCTGAATGGGGAAGGGGTGGGTGATGCCCTTCTCGGCCAGGGCCTCGACCATGGCGGGGTGGACCTTGAAGTCGGCGAAGGACTTCTCCGGCTGCGGTGCGGGAGCCTCGGCGACCTCCACGGAGTCGGCGACCTCGAGGGTCTCGATCTCGGTGGTGTTCAGGTCCTCGGTGTCGACGTCGTTGTCTGCGACGATCTTCTGCTCTGGAGTCATGGGGTTGCTGTCCGATCAGTTCAGGCACAGCGGTCCGGTCGGCCCTCACGGGGCGCCCTGCGGGGCAGGGGTGCGGCAGGCAGGTGCATCCGTCCAGGGGACGGGCGGGCCAGCGCGGCTCGGCCGGACGCCGTGCGTCCGTTCGTGGAGCCGATCGCGTCAGGGCAGTGCAGGTGGTGGCGGTGAAGCCTCCACCGGGGACCCGGGCTGCGTGGCGCGTGCCGGATCCGGTGAGTCGGTCTGTGGTCAGACAGGTCAGAACCTCAGTGGACACAGGTGATCAGTGCGACCGGTCATCCGTGATGTGCCCACTGTACCGCGCGGGGCCGAGAGAACGCTGGAAGCCGCTGTCCGGGCGGGACGGGCGACCGTGGTGGCCCTACTCGGCAGCCTGCTCCACGATTCGGAACAGCACCGTGCGCGACTCCAGGTCCGCCGAGACCAGCTCCACGGTGACGGCCTGGCCGGCCTCGGCATGACCCTCGTAGCGACCCAGCACGGGCGGGTCCTCCAGCTGGACCTCGCCGTAGGGCAGACGGTCCTCGGTCTTGGCCTTCTCCACCTGTTCGGGCGTGGGTGCCGAGACCACCACGGCGGAGAAGTGCTCACCCTCGAGGCCGGCCAGCTCGGCGGTCTGGATCAGGTCCAGGGCGGCGTTCTCCACGCGGGAGGCCACCGAACCGGAGGACTTCATGGCCTCGGGCAGCTCGGACAGCCGCTCTCGCAGCTCCTGCGGCACCTCACGTCCCTCCACCAGGGCCAGGCAGACCTGCAGGACGAACCGGTCCACCAGTCGGCGCAGGGGAGCGGTGGTGTGAGCGTACGGTGCGGCGATCGCGGCCTGGGTGGTGACCTCCGGCAGCTCGCCGTCGAACGCGGTGTACCCGGCGCCGCGGAACAGGGAGGTGGCGGCGTGCATGATCGCCAGGTGCTGCGGGTCGGTGGTGTTCAGCCCCCGCAGATACTGCCCGTACGGGGTGCCCTTCTCCCACGGGTGGCCCAGCGCCACGGTCCGGGCCCGGAAGCGTGCCTCGGAGGACGCGTCGGCGTCCGGCATGGTCCGCAGGATCCCGACCTTTCCCTCGAGCATGATCTGGGCGGCGGCCATCCCCGTCATCAGCGAGATCTGTGCGTTCCATCCCTCCACCGGCAGCGGCGGGGCTGAGACCAGGTCATACCCGTCCTCGGTGGCCACGATCTCCTGCTCCGGCAGGTTCAGGCTCGCCCCGCCCCGGGCCGACTCCTGCTCGATCCGCAGCAGCCCCACCTGCTTGAGCAGTCGCAGCGTGGTGACCTCCTCCTGGGTGAGCCGAGGCACCTCGGTGACCGAGCCGTCGTCGATCATCTGCTGGGCCTGCTCATAGGTCAGCTGCGTGCGCGAGCGCACCGTGGCCCGCTCCAGCCCGGTGTCCACCACGGCGCCGACGGCGTCCAGGGCGAAGGTCCACAGGTAGGCGCCCCGGTGCTGCCCGGGCAGCAGGGACCCGGCGTCCTCGCTGATCACCTCCGGGTGCAGGGGCACACGCCCGTCCGGCAGGTACACGGTCTGGCCGCGGCGCATGGTCTCCGCGTCCAGCGCGCCACCCGGGGTGATGAACGCGGGGACATCGGCGATCGCATAGTGGACGGCGAACCCGTCAGGGTGCCCTTCGGCCCCAGCCTGGATGTGCACGGCCTGGTCCAGGTCGGTGGAGCCTGGCGGATCGATGGTCAGGAAGGGGAGATCGGTGCGGTCGGTCTGGGGAAGATCCTTCCCGACGGCGGCCGCGGCCTGCTCAGCCTCCCTCGCCACGTCAGGGGGGAAGGCGGCGGGCAGCTCGAACTCGGTGCGCAGGGCGGACAGGCGCTCGGCCAGGTCCGACTGGGCCGCTGAACTGGTCAGATCCAGGTGATGGTAAGGCACGGGGACACCCTACCGGGCGGGGTTGACCGTGGCCCGGGTGCGGGGGAGGGTGAATCCATGAACGACATCCCGGCGCATCAGAACCCCGAGTCCACCGTCCCTGGCTGGAGGCGACCGATCCCGGCCGAGGAGGTCCAGGAGCGGCTCGGTCAGCAGGCCGAGCTGGCCGACTGGCGGCACCGGCTGTTCGGGATCTACACCGCCTACCAGTGCCCCTCGAGTGCGGTGGCCGTGGAGCTGCTGGGGCGGATCGCCGAGGTGGCCGAGGAGCTGGACCACCACCCGGACGTGGACTGGCGGTACGAGCACGTGTTCATCACCAGCTGCAGCCACGACGCCCAGGGTGCTGTCACCACGCGGGACCTGCGGCTGGCCGGACGGATCAGCCAGATCGCACAGGAGCTGGGTGTCACCGCGGTGCCGGAGCAGAACACGGTGTACGACATCGCGGTGGACACCCGGGACGACTCAGCCCTGGAGCCGTTCTGGAGGACCGCGCTGGGCTATGCGAAGGACGAGCGCACCGGAGACCTGCGCGATCCGCACCGCCGGGGTCCCGGATTCTGGTTCCAGACCACCGACACCCCTCAGGAACGTGCCCTGCACGTGGACGTGACCGGGCCGTCGTCGGGAATCCAGGACATGCGGGGCGTTCTGGCGCCGCTGGCCGCAGGAGACGGGGAGGACGGGGCCTTCGCCCCGCGGTGGTGGGTCTACACGGACGCGGACGGCAACCGGGTGTGCCTGTGCACCCGGGAGATCACACGCACAGACCCCGACGCCTGAGGCATCGGGGTCTGCGTAGAGTGTGCGTGCGGGCTGGTCAGTGGCCGGCGGCAAAGCCCACCGGGCGGGAGGTCTCCTTGCCCAGCTCCACGTAGCCGATGATCTCGGCCGGGATCAGCACGGTCTCGCCCTTGGCGCCGGTCAGGCGCAGCAGGGACTTGTTCTGCAGGGCCTCGGTGACCTGTGCGGTGACCTCGTCGGCGCTGGCGTCGGTCTCCAGGGCCACTTCGCGGGCCACGTTCTGCACTCCGATGCGGATGTCCATGCTGATGCTCCTTGCGTGGGCGGTGCCGGACCTCAGGCTGAGCCCGGGTCGCGGTGGTGTCTGGTGCCAGACTAGGCGATGCGCGGGGCCGGTGGAGGTGTGCGTCCGGGCTTCGGCTGGTGGCGTAACGGGCTCAGCCGGCGGGCTGCTCCTTGGGGAAGCGGCTGATGCCACGCCAGGTCAGACGGAACGCCAGTTCGGTGGCCTCGTCCAGGTCCGGGCGGGCCGGACCCTCGGGCTGAGTGGCCCAGTAGCGGGCGGCGGACTGCACCAGCCCGGCCAGGCCGTGGCCCAGCAGCAGGGCGTGCTCGCGGGGCAGACGCGTGTCCACGGCGATGATGTCCGCGATCTCGGAGGCGAACTCGTAGGTGAGCGATTCCAGGTGGGTGGCTACGGCGGGATCGTTGTTCAGCCCGGAGTCGAAGAGCAGCCGGTAGGCCCGGTCCGTGCGGTCCATGAACTGGAAGTAGGCGCGGATGGTGGCCCGGACGCGCTCGCGGTTGTCATCGGTGGAGCCCAGCGCCTCGGTCAGCCCGGTGGAGAGGACCTGGACCTGGGTCTCGAGCAGGTCCATGAACAGCTCGTGCTTGCCGGGGAAGTGCTGGTAGAGCACCGGCTTGGAGACCTGGGCGGCCACGGCGATGTCATCCATGGACGTGCCGTGGTATCCGTGCTCCACGAAGACCTGCATGGCGGCATCGAGCAGCTGGCGGCGACGCTCCTCACGGGGCATCCGGGGCTGGCGCGATGGCGCAGGGCTCATGGCGGTCCTTTCAGGACGGGCGGCACGGTCCGCGGTGCGGAAGCGGCCGAGGGGCGCGGCAAGTCGTCCATCAGGACGGTGCCAGAAGTCTACCGTCCGGTACGCGGGGTGGACATGCGCCAGGGTCGGGTCAGGCGGACTGGGCGTCCTGCTGATCCGGGTGCGCGGGGCAGACGGCGTCCTGGGCGGACGGGGCCGGCTCGGCGTCGGCCGGTGCGGCGGACTGACCGACTTCCAGGCCGAACAGGGTGTTCAGGGCGTCCTCGTACTCGGAGAGCCGGCCTTCGGCGGCCAGCTCGCGGGCGCGCACGGTAGGGGTGTGGAGCATCTGGCGCACCATCCGGCGCAGGGCGAACTCGACCTCTTCGGCGGCGGCGGTGCAGCCGTGGCGGGCCCGGACCTTCTCCATCTCGGACTCGAGCACCTCGTGGGTGTGGCGGCGCAGGGCCACGATCGCCTCGTCCGCACTGCGGGCCTTGCGCTCGGTGAGGTAGTCGGTGACGGCGGTGTCCACCAGGCGGGCGGCGGCGGTGACGGCGGCCTGCTGCTCCTCCGGGGCGGCCATCTTGACCGACTCCAGGGTGATCAGGTCCACGCCGGGCAGATCGGCGATGGCCGGATCGAAGTCGTGGGTCAGGGCCAGGTCCAGCACGGTCAGCCGGGAGGTCACGCCCTCACGCAGCTCGGCCAGGCGCTCGGCGGTCAGGGTGCGTCCGCCGCCGGAGCAGCCGATCAGCACGTCTGCCTCAGCGATCGCCCCGTGGATCTTCTCCCCGCCCAGGGCCATGGCCCAGCCGCCGCGGTCCTCCACGAACGCCTCGGCACGGCCGGAAGCCGAGTGCACGGCCACGTTCTGCGCGCCGCGGTCGGCCAATTGGGACAGGGTGGTGCCGGCGTAGGCTCCGGTGCCGACCAGCAGCACATTGGCGTGCTGCCAGAACATCTGGGCACCCACCACGGAGGTGCCGGCACGCATCTCGGTGGCCAGGTCCAGGGCCACGGAGACGATCGAACGGCCCGCTGAGCCCAGAGCGGTGTAGGTGCCCACGTCCTTGGCGGTGCGAGTGGCGGACTCGAAGAGCTTGACCAGGGGGCCGGATGCGGTGCCGGTCTGACGTGCGGTGTTCAGCGCGCGGCGGACCTGTCCGGCGATCTCGCGTTCGCCCACCACGGCGGAGTCCAGGCCCGCACCGACCTCGAACAGGTGGCGGATGGCGGAGTCGCCGTGCATGGTGCGGAAGGAAGATTCGACGGTCTCAGGTGTCAGGCCGGCTCCCCGGGCCACGGCGTCGATCAGCTCGCTGCGGGCGGTCTCCACGGAGGCCTCGTTGGCTGCCTCGGCGTAGATCTCCACACGGTTGCAGGTGGCGAGCACAACGGCCCCCCGTGCCGCAGACGACTGCAGGACGGCGGGGACCTCTCCGGTGCCGTTGCTCAGCTGCGCCACCGTTTCGAGGTCAAGGTCGGTGTGCGCGGCAACGAGTGAGAACACAGCCACAATGGCCTCCATCCTACCGCCGTTCGGATCTGACGTGGGGAGGGTGTCGCCGGCGTCACCTTCCCGGTCCGCGGCACCTCCCGCACCGTTGGATTCCCGACGACGGCCGGTCGCTTCCCAGCGCACAGGCCTCCGGTTGCCCACAGTGATGGGACAATGGGGGCATGTCCGCTGATTCCCTTGACGCCCCGCGCCCTGACTCCTCCAGCACCGCCTCGCAGACCACTGCTCTGCCGGCCGACCACCCGCTGGTCACCACTGACGCCTCCCGCTCCACGGCGGACTCGCCTCTGATCACCGCCTACCGCGGCGGCACCCCCTCCCGGAAGCCGGTGTGGTTCATGCGCCAGGCCGGCCGCTCGTTGCCGGAGTACAAGAAGGTGCGCGAGGGCATCGGGATGCTCGAGTCCTGCCTCAAGCCCGAGCTGGCCTCGGAGATCACCCTGCAGCCGGTCCGCCGTCATGATGTGGACGCCGGCATCTTCTTCTCGGACATCGTCATCCCGCTCAAGGTCGCGGGCGTGGACGTGGACATCGTCCCGGGGGTGGGCCCCGTGCTGGGCTCCCCGGTCCGCACTGCCGCAGATGTGGCCGCCCTGCCCACGTTGACCGATGAGGCGCTGGAGCCCATCCGTGAGGCGGTCCGCCTGACCGTGGCCGAGCTGGGCACCACCCCGCTGATCGGCTTCGCCGGAGCACCGTTCACCCTGGCGGCCTACATGGTGGAGGGCAAGCCCTCGCGCGACCACCTGGGCCCGCGCACCATGATGCACGCCGACCCGGACACCTGGGACGCCCTGGCCAGCTGGGCCGCCGAGGCTTCCGGCAGATTCCTGCGCGCCCAGATCCAGGCCGGAGCCTCCGCCGGGCAGCTCTTCGACTCCTGGGCCGGTTCGCTCTCCCTGGCCGACTATGAGCAGCACGTGCAGAAGCACTCGGCCCGCGCCTACTCCTTCGTCACGGACCTGGCCGGCCCCGTGGCGGACCCCACCGTCCCGCTGGTGCACTTCGGCACCGGCACCTCGGAGATCCTCCCGGCCATGCGCGACGCCGGCGCCTCCGTGGTGGGCGTGGACTACCGCCTGCCCCTGGATGAGGCGCACCGCCGCCTCTCCACCACCACCGGACCGGACGGCCGCGGCGCGGTCCCCGTCCAGGGCAACATCGACCCCGCTCTGCTCAACGCGCCGTGGGAGGTGCTTGAGGCCCACGTCCGCCAGGTGGTGGCGGCTGGCCGCGCCGCACCGGGCCATGTGGTCAACCTCGGTCACGGCGTCCCCCCGGAGACCGACGCCACTGTGCTGACCCGTGTGGTGGAGCTGATCCACTCCATCCAGCCGTGACCCACGCACCGCAGAACTCCACAGCGAACGTGACCACCCAGCGAACGGATGCCGTGAGCAGAACGGGCCGGGCCGTTGTCGTGGGCGGAGGCATCTCCGGCCTGGTGGCCACGCGCGAACTGCTGCGGGCAGGCTGGTCGGTGACCCTGATGGAGGCGAGCGGCCACCTGGGCGGCTGCGTGTCCACCCAGCACCTGACCGTTCCCGCCCGCCGCGATGCCCCCGAGCAGCACCTGGAGCTGGACGCCGGGGCGGAGTCGTTCGCGGTGCGGGTCACTGCGGTTCCGAACCTGGTGGCTGAGCTCGGGCTGGCTGAGCAGGTGCAGGCACCGAATCCGGCCGGGTCCTGGCTCTACCTGCTCCAGGGTGCCGTCCCCGCCCCGCGGGTGGGCATCCTGGGCATCCCCGGTGACCTGGACGCCCCGGAGGTCGAGCAGGCGATCGGCGCTGCGGCTCTGGAGCGAGCCCGCCAGGACCTGACCGACCCTGTGGACCGGTGGCGCGCGGCCGTGCAGGAGGGCACCCCGGTCACGGTGGGTGAGCTGGTGCGCGATCGCCTGGGGGAGGGCGTGCTGGACACCCTGGTGGCCCCGGTGGTGGCCGGCGTGCACTCGGCCGACCCGGAGACCCTGGACATCCGCACCGTGGCCCCGCGGCTGCTGGAGACCCTGGTGGAGCACGGCTCCCTCTCCCGTGCGGTGGCCGCCCAGCGTGCGGCAGCCCCTCCCGGCGCGGCGGTGGCCTCCCTGGCCGGTGGCCTGCACACCCTGACGGATGCCCTGGTACGGCAGATTCACGACGACGGCGCTCGCCTGATGCTGGACACCCGCGTGGAGCGTCTGGGCCAGGGGGAGGACGGCTGGCAGGTGGAGACCCGTGGTGGCGACGAGGCATCCGTGCTGGAGGCCGACCGACTGGTGGTGGCCACCGACGGCCCCGCGGCGTGGGACCTGCTGGCCCCGGTGTCCGGGGGAGTGCTGGCCGCAGAGGACCGTCCGGCCGAGGGATCCGGTGTGGCCCTGGTGACCCTGGTGGTGGACCACCCGGGGCTGGACGAGGCACCCCGGGGGACCGGGCTGCTGGTGGCACCGTCCGTGGACGTACAGACCGTGGCGGCCAAGGCGATGACGCATTCCACCTCCAAGTGGGAGTGGGCGCGCGAGGCGCTGACCTTGGACGGCACCCACCCGCACCGGCACGTGGTGCGACTGTCCTACGGGCGGGTGACCGACGCCCCGGACTCCACCGCGCTGGGGTACCGGTCCTCGGATGAGGAGCTGATCGCCGCCGCTATGGCGGACGCAGCCGTGCTGACCGGCCTGACCGGACCGGAAGGGGTGAACCCTGCTGCGAGGAGCATTGGTGAGCCGGGGCACCCGGTGGCGGTGGCCGACGTCGTGCGCTGGCGCTCAGCCCTGCCCGTGGCCACGCCGGGACACCGAGAGAAGGTGACAGCGTTCCTCCAGTGGGTGGATGCCACCCCCGGGCTGGACGCCGTGGGCGCCTGGCTGGCCGGCACCGGACTCGCCGCCGTGGTGGCGGACACCCGCAGGCGCATGGCAGACGGTGTGTCGGAAGACTCCGGTCCGCGATGAGATCAGCCTTCTCCACCTTCCAAGGGGTCATCCCCGCGACCCTGCTGGCAGGCGTGGTCCTGGCGATCCTCATCTGGGCGATCCGGAAACGCATTCCCGCCGACCGCAGGTGGGCGCCCACCAGGACGGTGCTGCTGTGGGTGTTCCTGAGCTGGCTGTCCGGCGTCCTGGCTCTGACCGTGCTCCTGCCGGCCGGAGGATCCGGCGCTCCCATGCTGGGCCCGGACAGCATGCGGGTGGATCTGGTGCCCTTCCGTGACCTGGTCGAGAACGGGGGAGGCCTGGGCGGGGTCGCGTTACTGGAACGGAGTGCGAACCTGGTGATGTTCACCGTCGGGGGACTGCTGGTCGCACTGGCACTGAACTGGGGTGTGGTGCGCACCGGGATCGTGTTGCTGGTGGGTGGGGTGGCCATCGAGACCATTCAGTACCTCGCAACCACCCGGTCCGTCACCGCCGATGACGTGCTGTGGGCCCTGTTCGGCGGGCTCCTCGGCGCCGCCATCGCCTGGCCGATCCGGCGATCGAGCTGGTACCGGACCCGCGTGCTGACCTCTGACCATCACGCAGCGGTCGCCCAGCCCGCGTGATCTGGCTGATCGGCACCGATTGTCGCCGTGCTGTCGCTTCAGGGACGCCGAAGTGCGCTCAGAGCGACATCTTCGCGACAATCGACCGGTTCGGACGAGTCCCAGCCAGGCACCGGCATCCGTCCGCCCGGCCGGGTAGGCTGGGGACGCCCGTTCTACGCGTTGTAGAAGTGCGCGACGCCGTCGGCTCGAGTCCCGGCGCCAGCACCAGACCGTGACCTCACAGGAGCTGTGACGATGACAGAGCACCAGACCGCACCGGAGACCTCGAGCGCGCCGGCAGAGACCGCCGCTCCGAAGGACGGTGGGCATGTCGACTGGTTCACCACCTACACCGTGTTCGCCCGCGATGACCGTGGCGGCCGCGGGACCCACACCGCCGCCGAGCATGAGCGCGCCGTCCAGGAGTACGAGTCCCTGGTGGCCGAGCTGGAGCAGGGCGGGGTGACCGTGCGCGGCACCTATGACGTCTCCGGCATGCGCGCTGACGCGGATGTCATGGTCTGGATGTACGGCCACGTGGCCGAGGACCTGCAGGCCGCCATCCGTCGTCTGCGCCGCACCGAGCTGCTCTCGGGCACCAAGATCGTGCTCTCGGCCATGGGTTCGGACCGGATGGCCGAGTTCACCAAGGACCACATCCCGGCCTTCGCCATGGGACGCAAGCCGCTGAAGTGGCTGTGCTTCTACCCGTTCGTGCGCTCCTACGACTGGTACACCCTGGAGCCCAAGGAGCGCGGCCGGATGCTGCGCGACCACGGGCTGCTGGGCCGGGAGTTCCCCATGGTGTGGGCCAACACCACCAGCGCCTTCGCCCTGAACGACTGGGAGTGGCTGCTGGGCCTGGAGGCCCCTGAGCTGAACAACCTGGTGGACATGATGCGCCACCTGCGCAACAACGAGACCCGTCACTATGTCCGTGAGGAGGTGCCCTTCTACACCGGGCGCCTGATCACCGCTGAAGAGATCGCCGAGGTGCTGTCCTGATGACCGAGAACACTGCACAGACCGTATTCCCCCCGATCGCCGACCAGGCCGGACCGGACTATGACCGGTTCGGGGTGATGGAGCCCAAGGCCTACGACGCCATCCTGCTCGCCTCCTTCGGTGGTCCCGAGGGTCAGGACGACGTCATCCCGTTCCTGCGCAATGTGACCAAGGGCCGCGGCATCCCAGATGAGCGTCTGGAGGAGGTGGCCACCCACTACCGCGCCAACGGCGGGGTGAGCCCCATCAACGCCCAGAACCGTGCGCTCAAGGCCGCCCTGGAGGCCGAGCTGTCCTCCCGCGGGATCGAGCTGCCGGTGTACTGGGGCAATCGCAACTGGGACCCCTACATCGCGCAGACCCTCCAGCAGATGCACGACGACGGCCACCGCCGAGTCTTGACGGTCGCCACCTCTGCCTACTCCTGCTATTCCTCCTGCCGCCAGTACCGCGAGGACATGGGCATGGCCCTGCGCTCCACCGGTCTGGAGGGCACGATGGACCTGGACAAGGCCCGCCAGTACTTCAATCACCCCGGATTCGTGGAGCCCTTCGCCGAGGGGCTGGCCGCCGGCCTGAAGGAGATCCGCGAGGAGCTGGCCGCTGCCGGCAAGGGAGAGGAGAACGGCGGGAAGCTGCACATCCTCTTCGCCACGCACTCCATCCCCACCGCGGACGCCGAGGCCGCCGGACCCCGCCCGCTGGCCGCTGAGCTGTGCGAGCGCACCGGCGCCCAGCCCGGTGAGGCCAACGGCGCGGACGTGTACTCCGCCCAGCACCTGGACGTGGCCGAGCATATCCTGGCCCGCGTGCCGGAGGCCGAGGGCGTCGAGTGGTCCCTGGTCTACCAGTCCCGCTCCGGGGCACCCCACGTGCCGTGGCTGGAGCCGGACATCAACGACGCCATGGAGGACCTCGCGCAGGGTGAGGCAGGCGCGGACGGTGCGCTGGCCGGCGTCGTGGTGGTTCCCCTGGGCTTCGTCTCGGACCACATGGAGGTGGTCTGGGACCTGGACACCGAGGCCAAGGAGACCGCCGAGGAGCTGGGGCTGGCCTTCCGCCGCACCCCCACTCCCGGCACGCACCCGAGCTTCGTCTCCGGTCTGGTGGACATCGTGGAGGAGCGGCTGGGCACCCGTGAGGGCCGTGCGGCCGTGGGCTGCTTCGGCGCCTGGTATGACGTGTGCCGCCCGAACTGCTGCTCCAAGGTCATGCGTGACGGCACCGTGCGCCCCACCACCTCCGCCGTGGATGCGGATGTGCAGGGGATCGCTGCGGGCCAGAGCGGCGCGGAGGGCTGAACCGAATGACGGGATTCCGCGTCGGGACCCGGGGTTCGGCCCTGGCCACCACCCAGACCACCACGGCGGCGCAGGCGCTGAGCGAGGTGTCCGGGCTGGAGCACGAGCTGGTGATCATCCGCACCGAGGGTGATGTGCGCACCGGGTCCCTGGCCCAGTTGGGCGGCACCGGCGTGTTCGCCTCCGCCCTGCGCGCGGCGGTGCTGGACGGCCGGGTGGACCTGGCCGTGCACTCGCTCAAGGACCTGCCCTCCGCCCAGCCTGAGGGCCTGGTGATCGCCTCCGTGCCCGAGCGCGCCGACGTGCGGGACGCACTCTGCGCCCGGGACGGCCTGACGCTGGCCGAGCTGCCGGAGGGGGCCAAGATCGGCACCGGCTCCCCGCGCCGGGTGGCCCAGCTGCTGGCCGTGCGCCCGGACCTGCAGATGGTGGACATCCGCGGGAACGTGCAGACCCGGCTGGCCCGGGTGCCGGGACTCGAGCACCATGACGACAACGCCCCGGCCGCCGCGGGCTCCCCGCGCGGGGACCTGGACGCCGTGGTGCTGGCCTGCGCCGGGCTGGACCGCCTGGGCATGGGGTGGGCCATCACCGAACGGCTGGCGCCCACCGTCATGCTCCCGGCGCCCGGTCAGGGTGCGCTGGCGCTGGAGACCCGTCCGGTGACGGCCGAGGTCCCGGGCGCCGACGGTTCTGCGGCGGATCAGCCCGCGGCCGACCGGCTGGCCCGGGCGCTGGCCGAGTACGACGACCCCGCCACCCGTCTGCAGGTCACCGCCGAACGCGGGCTGATGGAGCGTCTGGAGGCCGGCTGCGCCGCGCCCCTGGGTGCCCTGGCCCGGGTGGAGCGGCCCGAGGACGCCGACGAGCAGAGCCCGGCACGGCTGGTGCTGCACGCCGTGGTGGCCTCCTTGGACGGGACCCGGATGCTGCGCAAGCACGCCTCCGTGGAGCTGGCCGAGGTGCGGATCCGTCACGAGGACGGCACCCCGGACGTGGGCGTGCTCTCCGCCGCACGCCAGCTGGGTGTGGACGTGGCCGAGCAGCTGCTGGCCGACGGCGCGGACCTGCTCGACCGAGCCTGAGCGGCCACCATGGACCCGGATCCGCAGGGCGGCGCCATGCCGGTGGTCCTGACCCGTCAGCCGGTGCAGGCCGGACGGCTGGAGCAGGACCTCCGCGCGGCCGGGCACCCGGTGCGGTTCCTGCCGCTGACCGACTTCGAGATCCCGTCTGACCGCAGCGGCCTGCAGGCGTGCTTGGAGCGGCTGGGTGCGGGGGAGTACGCCTGGCTGCTGCTCACCAGCCCCAACTCCGCACGCGCCCTGGCCCGTGCCGGGTGGAACGGCTCGCTGCCGCACGGCACCCGGGTGGCGGTCACCGGCCCGGGGACGGCCCGCGTGCTGGAGCAGATGGGGTGCCGGGTCGCCCCGTGGATGCCCGACGGCGACCAGTCGGCTGCCGGGATCGTGGCCGAGTTCCCGGCGGGGCCGGGTGGGAGGATCCTGCTGCCGCAGTCCCAGCTGGCCAGCGACGAGGTGCCCTCTGGGCTGGGCGCTGCAGGGTGGAGCGTGGAGCGGGTGGAGGCGTACCGGACGGTTCCCTATCCGGCCGATCCGGAGCTGCGTCTGCTCGCCGGGACGGGCGAGACGTCTGCCGGGGACCGGGATGTGGTGGGCCCGGAGGATCTGGAGGGCGCCGTCGTCGTGCTCACCAGCCCGAGCGCTGTGCGCGAGGTGGCCCGGCAGGCCCGGGGGAGCCTGGAGGGGGTGCACTGGGTGGCGATCGGGCAGCCGACGCGCCGGGCAGCCGAGCAGGCCGGCCTGCCGCTGCTGGGGACCGCACGGACACCGGACGCCCGGGGGATCCTGGACGTGCTCCGGGGCGTGCGGTGACGGAGCTGCCGCGGGAGGAGTTCGCGAATCCGGGGCCGCTGCGTGATGCCCTGGTGGCGGCGATCCTGGACGGGACGAAGACGAGCACCACCTCCCTGCACGCCGACTATGCCGCTGAAGGCGGGGTGTTGCCGCAGGCGGGCGGCCGGGGCGCGGTGGTGGACTCGGCTGACCAGGTGGTGGCGGTGATCGAGACGACCGCTGTGGACGTGGTGCGCCTGGCCGAGGTGCCGTGGGAGCATGCGCGTGCCGAGGGTGAGGGGCACCGCACGGTGGCCGAGTGGCGCTGTGACCATGAGCGGTTCTGGGCCGAGTGTGGGGTGGCCGTGGATGACGACACCCTGGTGGTGCTGCAGGCCTTCCGGGTGGTGGAGATCCTCCAGGGGGATACAGCTGACCACACTCGGGAGCGGTACCGGCGGCGGGCTCAGGAGTACACGGATCAGCTGGGGGCCATGGACGCCGTCGCCGAGCCGGACCGCGTGCTGGTGGAGCGGTGGGCGCAGACCGTGGAGGGCCGGATCCTGGACGCCGGGTGCGGGCCCGGACATTGGACCGGGCACCTGGCAGGGCTCGGCCATGACGTAGTGGGCATGGATCCGGTGGAAGAGTTCGTGGCGCATGCACGCCTGGCACATCCCCGCGTCCCGTTCCGCGTGGGCTCGTTCGAGGACCTGCCGGACGGGGAGACCTACGGCGGAGTCCTCTCCTGGTATTCGCTGATCCACCTGCCCCCGAGCGAGGTGAGGGAGACTCTGGCCCGGTTCCGAGACACGGTGCCGTACGGCGGGACCGTGCTGCTGGGGTTCTTCACGGCCGACGAGCTGGAACCGTTCGATCACCTGGTGGCCCCGGCGTGGGTGTGGCCGGTGGAGCAGATGATCGAACTGCTGGAGGAGCACGAGTTCGAGGTGCTCCACCAGGAGCGGCGGCAGGACCCCGGCGTTCGGCGCGAGCATGCTGTGGTGGTCGCCGTGCACCGTCGCACGCGAGGGTTCCATGCGAGCGGCCCCCAGCGCCTCCGGATGTTCAACGAGTATGGCGTGGACTGGCCGTTCTGGGACGACGACGGGCCGATGGACGTCGATGACCTGCCCCTGCCGGAGGAGCTGACCTCGCGCGTGCTGAGGTGGGCGGCAGGCTTCAACGATGAGTTCGACGGGGACCGGGGGTGGCCCAGTGCCGCGCAGCGGGATGCGCACGTGGCTGAGGGGCATCAGCTGTTCCGTGAGGTCCAGGCCGCTCTGCCGGCACACCTCACCGTCGAACTGGACCTCTGGGAGACGATCGTGGCGCCACCGGGATCGGTCAGCCCGCCGCGTGGACGATGAACAGGTCACGCTCAGCGCAGCCATTGCCGCGAGCGATCTGCTGTTCGTCGTCGCCGGGTGAGGCGAAGCCACCACCGAAGCTGCGATGCGCATGGCTCACTGTCCCACGTGCGGGGCCGCAGGGGACGTGCCAGGGCCGGGCGGATATAGCGTCTGTGAGCATGATGGTCACTCTGGAGCCCCTGGATGTCATGCGCGACCGCAGGCAGCTCGTGCAGTTTTTGACCGCGAACGCTTTCCCGTTCCACGTTCATGCGGGTGTGACCGAGGAGGAGGTGGAACGGGCGATCTTCGCAGGGCGCTTCACCGGAGACGGTGTGGAGACGCACTGGGTGGTCGATGTGCGAGGCGAGCGCACGGGGCTGGTGATCTTCCAGGACCTGGCCGACGAGACGGCGATGCTCGATCTGCGGATCGCCGAGGGCCGCCGCGGCCAGGGGCTGGGCCGTGCTGCGCTGAGGTCCGCCGCCGACTGGCTGTTCACCCACCACGCCCACGTGACCCGTTTCGAGGGGAATACCCGGGCGGACAACGCGGCCATGCGCCGCACCTTCACCGTCTGCGGGTGGGTCCAGGAGGCGCACTACCGCCAGGCGTGGCCGGTGGCCGGCGGTCCTGCCGCCGACTCGGTGGCCTATTCGATCCTGCGCTCGGACTGGCGGAACGGCACCGTCACGCCCGTGCCGTGGGACGGGCGCTGACGCCGGCGGCTCACACCCGCACCGGCGCTTCCGGGGTCACGCGGTCTGAGAACGCACGCCGGGGCACGAACAGCAGCAGCACCGCGGCCACCAGAGCCGTGGACGCGCACACGATCCACACGGTCAGGTACCCGGTGAAGGATCCGGCGGTCCCACCGTCCACCCCGTCCACCACGCCGCCTGCACCGGCGGCCCCGGTGGCCAGCGCCAGCCCGAACACGCAGGAGGCCACGGCCCCGCCCACGGTCTTCACCGAGTTCGTCAGCCCCGTGGCCACCCCGGTCTGCTCCGCCGGAGCGGCAGCCGCGGCGGCGGAGGGCAGCGAGGCCACCAGCGCGCCGGAGCCCAGGCCCACGATCACCATGTTCACCATCACCTGGTCCGTGGAGTGGTGGAACGGCAGGAACATGGCGAACCCCGCGGCCACGCACAGGCAGGCGATCACCAGCGCCCACCGAGGCGTGGTCAGCCGGGACACCAGCGGCAGCAGCAGCGCGCCGACCACCATGGCCACCAGGTACACCCCGATGATCAGCGAGGTCTGGAACCCCGTGGTCCCCAGGCCGTAGCCGTACACGCTCGGATCCGTCCGCGCGAACGTGGACAGCGGTGCCTGCGCCCCCAGAACCGAGACGCCGAACAGCCCGGCCGTGGCGAACACCGGCCACAGCGCCGGGTCCGCGAACATCCGGACGTCGATCATGGGGTCCGGGTGGACCCGCTCGTGCCGGATGAACACCCCCAGCCACCACAGTCCCAGCGCCACCATCACGACGGCGGCCCAGAACCCCAGGTGCCCGGCGTCCAGTCCGGTGCCGCGCACCACGAACAGTGCACCGAGCAGCATCACCAGGGACAGGGTGACCAGCACCAGGCCGCGGGTGTCGAAGGCGTCCCGGCTGAAGTTCTCCAGGCGCGCGCCCGGGGTCTCCTCCACGCCCAGCAGGATCACCACCCAGCAGATCCCCACGATCACCGCCGGAACCGCCAGCACCACCTGCAGAGGCAGTGCGTCCACCAGGGCCCCGGCGGACAGGGCGCCGGCGATCGCACCGAGCTCCAGTGCCCCCACCAGCACAGCCGCCGCGCGGCGGGTCACCGTGGCCGGCCCCACCTGGGCCAGTGCCGAGGCCCCGGCCAGCCCCTCGCGCTGCTGGTGCACCGTGCGGATGTAGATCAGCGCGATCTCCAGGGGTAGCCACACCACATAGAACCCCTGCAGCGCCCAGGCGATCAGGAACAGCCAGAACACCGGGGCCACCACCAGGGCCACCGAGGCCAGGAAGGTGACCGCCGTGGACCACAGCAGCACCCGGCGGTGCCCCACCAGATCGCCCAGCTTGGACAGCGCCGGCACCACCAGGGCCGAGAGCATGAGCTGGCCTCCTTCCAGCCAGTTCACATCTGCGTCCTGAATGCCCAGGTGCCGGGCGATGTCCGTCAGCAGCGGGGTGTAGTACCCCTGCAGCACCCCGGAGGTGAACTCCACGAACGCCAGGAACCCCACCACGGCGGCCAGCCCGCCGAACAGCAGTGCGCGGCGCGAGTGAGGCCGCACGGCCCCGCTCCGCAGGTCCATCACGCCTGGCCCTGATCGGACGCGCCGAACTCTCCGCCACGGCCGGTGATCAGGGCACGGTGGAACAGCTCCCCGCGCTCCAACGAGTCCACGCTGACCCACTCGTTCTCCCCGTGGATCCCGGTCCGCTGCTCGGCGCTCATCTGCAGCGGCGCGAACCGGTACACGTTGCGGCACCAGGTGTGGAAGTGCCGGGAGTCGGTGGCGGCCATCAGCAGGTAGGGGACGGCGGTGGCCTCCGGCCAGGAGATCCCGACGGCGTCACGCACCGAGGCGAACGCCTCGCCCTCCGCGGGGGATTCAGGGGAGGGGCCATGGCCGTCCGAGGTCTCGATCCGGATGTCCGGGTCCTTGATCCGCCGGCGCAGCCCGTCGATCACCGACTCCACGGTGTCCCCGGGGGCGATCCGGCAGTTCAGGGTGGCGGTGGCCTCATCGGGCAGGACGTTGTCCGCCGAGCCGGCCTGCAGCCGGGTGACCGCCACGGTGGTGCGGACCAGGGCGGCCGCCTCCCCGCCCATCGCCGCCAAGGCGCGTGCGGTCACGGGGCCTGCCTGGGCCGCCGTCGGGAGGATCTTGGAGGCCGCGCCTGAGGTGAGCGGAGCGAAGGCACCCAGCATGGCCGCCGTCGTGCTGTTCAACCGTGCGGTGAACGGGGAGCGTTCAATCCGCCGCAGGGCACGGAGCAGTCGGGAGACCGGGGTCTGCGCGGGCGGGGAGGAGGCGTGACCGCCGCCGCCGGTGGCCGTGAGGCGGACCGTGAGCACGCCCTTCTCGGCCAGGCCGATCATGGCGCAGGTGCCGTCCACGAAGCTCAGCGAGGAGTCGGTGACCGCGCCGCCCTCGTCCAGCACCAGCCAGGGCTGGACTCCGTTGAGCTCGGTGCGGATGAGCTCGGAAATGGCCACAGCGTCGGTGCCCTGGACCTCCTCGTCCCCGCCCAGGACGAGCCAGACGTCGTGCGCGGGGGTGAAACCGGCGGCCAGGAGGTTCTCCACCGCGTCCAGCAGGACCACGAGCGGGCCCTTGTCATCCAGCGCGCCGCGCCCGCACACGGCGGGGCCGGTCTCGGGGGTGAAGTGCTCGCCGGTGACGGGCGGGTGGTCCAGCAGCTGCCCGGCGAACGGGTGGGACTGCCAGCCGGTGCGCTGCCACTGGGTGGGTGCGGGGACCACGTCCCAGTGGGCCATCAGGACCAACGGCTCCGTGGGGGAGGTGCCGCGCCAGTGGAAGAGCAGTCCGGTGCCGTCCACGATCCGCCGGTCCAGCCGTTCGTGGATCAGCGGGTAGAGACGGGCCAGCTCCTGTGGGAAGCGGATGAACGCGCCCGTGTGCTCGCGCCGTTCGGCCGAGACCGTGGGGATGCGCAACAGCGTGGCCAGCCGGTCGGCGATCCCGGGACGCGGGGTGATCTGCGTGCTGGAGCCTGGGTGCGAGTGGAGGTCCATGCCCCGAGCTTAGTGTGGCGTGGGCCACGGGGGCGTGGGTGCAGTGCGGTGCGCCGCTGGGGTGAGGACCTGATCGCTCTGACCCCCTTCCCGGGACAACCTGAGGTCGAATTCGGGCTCGGTGTGTCCTGGGAAGGGGGTGGACACGTCTGGAGTGGCGCTCAGGCGCGGCGGGGGCGGCCCTGCTTGAGGCTGACCTGGATGGTGCGGCCCTCGGCACGGGTCTGCAGATAGGGCTGCTCGGCCACCAGGGTGGAGAGCTTCTGGTGCCCGAAGTCGCGCGGATCGAAGTCCACATGGGCGCGGGAGAGATGCTGGCCGACCTGGCCCAGCGAGGTCCAGCCGTCATCACCTGAGGTGGCGTTGACGGCCTTGACCAGGGCCGACTGCAGGTTGATGCGGGGGGCCTCCTCGGCCGAGTCCTGGCCTCGACCGTTGCCGCCGCCGGAGCCTCCCCGGCGGCCCGAGCCGCGCGAATCCGGGGGAGTGGGATCCTCACCCTGGCTGCGCGCCTGAGGTGACCGGCCGTCGTCGGGAATCTCGGCCTCAGCCTCCTCCGAGGCGCCCAGCAGCTCCAGGTAGACGAACTGGTCCACGGCGTTGCGCAGGGAGGCCGGGGTCTTGCGCTCGCCGAGGCCGATCACGCGCTTGCCGGACTCGCGCAGTCGGGTGGCCAGGCGGGTGAAGTCCGAGTCCGAGGAGACCAGCGCGAAGGCGTCCACGTGGCCCATCCAGAGCAGGTCCATGGCGTCGATGATCAGTGCGGAGTCGGTGGAGTTCTTGCCGTAGGTGTAGGCGAACTGCTGGACCGGCTGGATGGCGAGATCGTTCAGGGCCTTCTTCCAGCCGCCCAGGTTGGTGGTGGTCCAGTCCCCGTAGGCCCGCTTGATGGTGGGGATCCCGTGTGTGGCCAGCTCCTCCAGGACGGCGGCGGCGTGGGTGGGCGAGACGTTGTCGCAGTCGATCAGGACGGCGATGCGCGTGGCAGAGGTGCTGGGAGAGGACATGGCTCCAGCGTAGTGGGCCGCTCAGCCGCGGCGGAGGTCCCGCACCGTGCCCAGGGACCGGAACCCCGCGGCACGGTAGGTGGCGAGGGCCGCTGGGTTTGAATCCTCCGCGGCCACCACGGCGCTGGAGGCTCCGGCCAGCTGGAGCGCTCGTGCCCCGGCCACCGTGATGGCGGTGCCGTATCCATGGCCGTGATGGTCGCGGTGGACGCCCATGGGTTCGATCAGTCCGGGCCTGCCCTGGCCGGCACTCCAGACGGTGGCGACGGCGACGGGTTGTCCCTGCTCGTCGTACCCCATCAGGCACTGCGCACGGTCGGCCAAGGGGCCGGTCAGCATGGTCCCCCACCGCGAGGTGAACCGGTCGCGGCGCTCGCCGGTGAACGGGGTGCCCTGGAATGCCGACCAGTGGACGCTCGTCCAGTCCTCAGCGGCTTCCAGGCCGACACGCTCGACACGCAGGGTTCTGGTGGGGAGCGGGAGCCGGGTGACTGACAGATCCAGGGCGAGGGGACTCCAGGGCTCATCATCCGTCCAACCACTGGCGATGAGCAGGCGCCGCAGGGCGGTGGCTCCCCGGGCTTCGACCAGCCACTCCCCGTCAGAGAACAGGTCCTGGGCGGAGTCCTCCAGTGTGCAGGCGAGGTGCGCGGCGGCGTCATCGTCGTCAGCTGCCGCCAGGTCCAGCGCCAGACGCAGGACACCGTCATCGATCAGGCCGACGGCCACCGTGCGCGCGCCCACGGACCAGACACGCAGGTCCTCCGCGGTGGCCTCGGCGCCCACCAGTGTCCGCCAGCCCAGATCGCCGGGGTGTAGGTGCCCGACCCACGGGTCGGTCTGCCAGGTGCTCATCAGATCGGCGATCCGGACGAGTTCCGCCCCGGAAGGAGTCCTCAGTTTTAGCCGCATGGCCACAGTCAACACCACGATGCGGACAGGACAGGGGGGGCGGCCTCGTCCATGCAACCGCGTGGAACGTCACCTTGAGTCCCAGTGCATCGGACACTTTGAGCACGGTCTTTCACGTCGGATTGCCCTGATCTGACAGCGCTTTGTACAGCCCGTCACGGCTCATTCCCACGCGACGGGCGAGCTCGCCCATGTTCCCGGAGCGTGCGATCACCCCCAGTGCACGGGGCACTGCGGTGGGATCCTCTGCCGATTCATCCAGAGCAATCTGGAGATACGAGACGACATCCTCGACGACATCCATGAGCATCTCGAGGAGGACTACGGCCCTGGCTGGTACAGCGTCGAAGCGTTGCTCTCAGGTTGCTTCGAGGTCGTTGACTCCCACGTGGGGCGGACGGGGATCTACGGCTCCTCTGCTGGCACGGGACCAGACCGAGACCGGCTGTGGAACCAGCTTGACCACGGCACAGAGCCGCACGAGCGGAACGGTGCTGCAGACTGCTGACGCGCGACGACGAAGGGCGTGCCCGCCGATGTCAGACTGGGAGTCATGACCGCCGCAGCCTCCAGCCCCACTTCACGACCTCGCGGCGTCGGGCTGCCCTGGTGGGGGATGCTCTGGGCGCTGCTCACGCTCGTCTTCGGCGGCACGGCCCTGCACCAGGCCACGGTCCAGCCCAGCCACCCGGTCACCTTCCGCATCCAGGAGGACCTCCAGTTCGCCGATCCGGCCCTGGGAAACCTGAACATCACCCAGGAGACGGTCGACCTCACCGCCGAGCAGCACGGACTGCTCACCTATGAGCCGCTGACCGTGGAGGTCGTGGACCGGCAGCTCTCCTGGCAGGAACGTCAGGGCGGGGAGTCCCCGCAGGAGGGGCCCGACGACGGCCAGTCACCTCCCGCAGACATCCTCCTGAGCGTGGGGGAACCTGAGCTGCTCACCGAGCTGACCCTGCCCCCGCACACCCCGATCGCTATCCGCCGGGAGTTCAGCGACGCGCAGGAGCAGTTCACCACGAGCACAGCGATCGTGGAGGTCCTCCAGCGCAACATCACCGCCGGCCACGGTCCCGGAGCCGTGGTGGCCGCCGCCGAGATGGCCGCCACCCGGCTCCACGGGCAGCCGATGCCCCTGCCGTGGGCAGCAGCCGCCGGCATCACCCTGGGGTTCACGTTCTTCTCCTTCCTGGGCTGGTACCGCCGCCGTTCAGCCCGGGAAGCCCTCCTGCGCACCCTGACCACCGCGCAGCATCGCCTGGCTCGCGTGGTGCTGGATCTCGAGGCGCTCGAGGCCACGTATCACGCCGTGGACCAGCAGAGCCTGCCGGACTCCGTGCAGCAGACCTGGGATCGGCTGCAGCAGACCACCCGGAGGATGCTGGAGCAGCAGCCCGCGCTGGAAGCCGCCGTCCACCGGGGTGATCCGGTGGGGGAGGACACCGCTGACCGGGACACCGTCTACCCCCTGGAGTGGTTCGCCGACGACGCCATGGAGCTCACCGCCCTGGCCAACTCCCTGATGGAGTCGGTCTCCGTGCACGGCGGGCTGGCCGGCTCCAACCGTCCTCTGGAACAGCTGCTCGCCCCCATCCACGCGGCGGTCCGCGAACTGGAGACCCGTCTGGACGAGGTCCTCGGTCAGACCCCGTGGACCGAGCCAGCGGGGCTGACCACGGCCGATCGGACGGCGCTGTCTGCACGGCTGGCCGAGATCCTGCAGGCCCGTGGCGAACTCCTGGCCCTGGCCGGAACCCGGTCCACTCAGGGGCAGGACCTGCCGCCGGCCCAGCTGCTGGCGCAGTGGCAGACGGCAGAGCAGCGGCTGCTGAAAGCCACCCGCAGTGCGGCCCACCGCCTGCGCCGCCGGGGCGGCCGGGTGATCATCCACCTGCGCGATGTCCGCCATCTGACCGAGCAGCAGCTGGCCCGCCGCCTGGCCGAGCACGCCACCCCGCAGGACTCCGGCCTCACCGCTCAGCAGGAACGCGCCCGGCTGCGCGAAGCGCTCGGGCTGCCCACGGACCAGGCCGAACGTCCTCTGGATGCCCTGGAGTCGGCCTGCCTGGTGGCCCGCGCCCGCTTGGGGGACCACCCGCAGCTGGACGCCACCGGGCCACGGCTGGAGGTCCCCGGGGTCAGACCTGAGGGCGAGCGCATCACCCCGCTGTATGCACCCACGAAGAACGAGCTGCGCGAGCGCGAGCGCAAGAGGACCAACCGGGGCATGGCGGTCTGGTCCGCCGGTGTCCTGGCCGTGTTCGCGCTCGCCGTGGGTACCGGGTGGTGGGCAGCCACCACCGTGAACGAAAGCCGCCCGTTCTTCGAGCTCACCGGAGAGGAGCAGCTGGCCGGACTCACTATCGACGACCTCACGGGCAATGAACTGGATCTGAGCGAGGAGTCACTGCGCACCCACCTGGAGGACCGTTTCACCGAACCGGTGCATCTGACCTTCGCCGTCCGGTATCTGGGCAATTACCTCTACGCTCGGCCGAACCCGGACCGTGAGGACTACCTGCAGTTGGACTACCCCGAGTCCGTGGCGGCCATGTGGGATCTGAAGGAGGAGTTCCCCGAGCACACAGACCCGGTGACGGGGGAGATTCGTCCGGGGCAGGTGATCCTCCCGGTGATGGTCCTCCCTGGCGAGGGCTACGCCGTTCTTCCCCCTCTCACCGGGACGCTGAGCCTGGGGGATCAGGCGCGCTTGGGCGCCTACCACTTCCAGCTGTCCGAGCCGCTGGTGCGGCCCACCGAGGACTCCCGGCTGCTCACCTATGAGATCGAAGGGGTCTCCCGGGCCCTGCAGGCCAACGCCGTCTACCTGGACCAGACCGATCCGGACACCCTGTTCTGGGTGGTCTTCGGCGCCGTCTCCACACTGGGCATGGCCGCCCACCGCATCCTGGAGTGGGTCGGTCGGATGGCCGCGGGGCTGGGCGGATTCGGCCGTCACGGTGCGCGCCTGCGCGAGGCCGCTCGCCGGGCGAACCTGCTGGCCCTGGACGCGGACGACTCCCGTCAGTTCGCCGTGGCGGTGGGGGACACCGAGGAGGCGGTGGGCCAGCGGCTGTTCGAACGCACTCTGGTGCTGGCTCTGCGCGAGGTCGAGTCTCTGCGCATGGTGCCCCGCGCCGAACGGCTCAGCAAGGAGTACGCCCACCGGGTGGAGATGCTGGAGCGGCGCGTCCACATGCTCGAGCACTGGGATCAGCAGACCGCCGACCGCACCGAGGAGCTGCTCGCCGCCGCCCGCGAGCGATGGTGAGCCGCTCCGCCCGCGCCTGCACCTCCACCCCCTCGCGCCGCCACCGGGCCCCCGCCCGGGGCGAGGCTCACTAGACTGGTGAGATGCCGTCGTCGTGAAGTCCCCGGTGACGCGCGCCCACCCGCCCTCGACCCAAGGATGGATGCCAGCCTCATGGCCTTCCCCACTCATCGTCCCCGCCGACTGCGCCAGAACCCGGCCTTCCGCCGACTGGTGGCTGAGGTCCGGCTGCACCCGGCCGAGCTGATCCTGCCGGTGTTCATCAAGGAGGGGGCCGCCGAGCCGATCCAGATCACCTCCATGCCCGGCGTGGTCCAGCACACCGAGGACTCGCTCAAGGCCGCCGCCGCCGAGGCGGTGGAGCTGGGCCTGGGCGGGATCATGATCTTCGGTGTGCCCGAGCACCATGACGCCCGCGGTTCCGGTGCCGTGGACCCGGACGGCGTGCTGAACAGGGCCATCGCCTCCGTGAAGTCCGAGGTGGGCGAGGGCCTGGTAGTGATGTCGGACCTGTGCCTGGACGAGTTCACCGATCACGGCCACTGCGGGGTGCTCACCGAGTCCGGTGCCGTGGACAATGACGCCACCCTGGAGATCTACGCGCAGATGGGTGTGGCCCAGGCCGAGGCCGGCGCGGACATGGTGGGCCCCTCCGGGATGATGGACGGCCAGGTCGCGGTGATCCGCCAGGCCCTGGACGAGGCCGGACACCAGGACACCGCCATCCTGGCCTACGCCGCCAAGTACTCCTCCGCGTTCTACGGGCCCTTCCGCGAGGCCGTGGACTCCCGGCTCTCCGGGGACCGCAAGACCTACCAGATGGACCCGGCCAACCGCCGCGAGGCCATGCTCGAGGTCTCCCTGGACCTGGAGGAGGGCGCCGACCTGGTCATGGTCAAGCCGGCCATGAGCTACTTGGACATCCTGCGGGACATTGCCGAGATCTCCGACGTCCCGGTCTCGGCGTACCAGATCTCCGGAGAGTACGCGATGATCGAGGCCGCCGCCGCCAACGGGTGGATCGACCGGGACAAGGCGATCGTGGAGTCCGTCCTATCCATCCGCCGTGCCGGAGCCGACTCCGTGCTGACATACTGGGCCGCCGAACTGGGCCGCTGGATCAAGGAAGGCCGCATCTGATGACCGAGAACCTGCAGAACACCACTTTCCCGACGACGAACGCCGAGCAGTACGAGGCCGCGCGTTCCGTGATGCCCGGCGGGGTGAACTCCCCGGTGCGTGCGTTCGGATCCGTGGGCGGCACCCCGCGTACCATGGTCAAGGCCGCCGGCCCGTACCTGACCGATGTGGAGGGCACCGAGTACGTGGACCTGGTCTGCTCCTGGGGTCCGATGCTGCTGGGCCACAACCACCCCGCCGTGGTGGAGGCCGTGCACCGGGCCGTGGACGCCGGACTGTCCTTCGGCGCCTCCACGCCGGACGAGGCCCGCCTGGGCCGGCTGATCATGGACCGGGTCCCCGTGGAACATGTGCGCATGGTCTCCACCGGCACCGAGGCCACCATGACCGCCATCCGCCTGGCCCGCGGCGCCACCGGACGCAACCTCGTGGTGAAGTTCGCCGGCTGCTACCACGGCCACTCGGACGGACTGCTGGCCGCTGCCGGCTCCGGACTGGCCACCCAGTCCCTGCCCGGCTCGGCCGGAGTGACCGAGGCCCAGGCCGCCGAGACCCTGGTGCTGCCGTACAACGACCGTGCCGCCCTGGAGGCCGCGTTCGCCCAGCACGGCGATCGGATCGCCGCCGTCATCACCGAGGCCGCCCCCTGCAATATGGGAGTCGTCACCCCTCAGGACGGCTTCAACCTGTTCCTGCGGCAGATCACCCAGGACCACGGCGCGCTGCTGATCTGGGACGAGGTGCTCACCGGGTTCCGTGCTTCGGACACCGGATACTGGGGACTGTCCGGACGGCTGGAGGGCTGGACCCCGGACCTGTGGACCTTCGGCAAGGTGATCGGCGGCGGACTGCCCACGGCAGCTGTGGCCGGACGCGCCGAGCACATGGACCTGCTGGCACCGCTGGGCCCGGTCTACCAGGCCGGCACGCTCTCCGGGAACCCGGTGGCCATGGCCTCCGGTCTGGCCACGCTGGAGAACGCCACCGCCGAGGTGTACGAGACCATCGGACGCCGCTCCGAGCAGCTGGAGTCCATGCTGGTGGATGCGCTGAACGCTGAGGGCGTGGACCACTCCATTCAGCGTGCCGGGACCCTGTTCTCGGTGGCGTTCGGCACCTCGGAGAACGGCGTGCACAACTACGCCGACGCCCAGGGCCAGGAGGCGTTCCGCTACGGTCCGTTCTTCCACGCCATGCTCGAGCACGGGGTGTACCTGCCCCCGAGCGTGTTCGAGGCCTGGTTCGTCTCCGCCGCCCATGACGACGCCGCCATGGAACGCATCGGAGCCGCCCTGCCGCACGCCGCGAAGGCAGCCGCCGCCGCCCAGGCCTGAGCCCGTCTGAACCGTTCGTCTCACCCTCTGCGACTCGTCAGGCCGGCAACCGCTCTGACGAGTCGCAGAGGGTGAGACGTTTGGGCGACTCGCGTCAGTCCACCGCCCGCGGGGCGCGGTCCATCAGATAGTGGTGGATCCACTCCCGGGTCTGGTCCAGACATGACGGGGTGACAGTACCGGCCAGGCGGTCCAGGCAATCCCTGGAGACCACGCGGATCTGTTCGGACACGGCGAAGCTCTGACCGGACAGGTCGACCTGCCCCTGGATGGGAACGTGGTTCGGCCATCCGCGGTCGGTGGTCGTCAGTGGGACCACCAGGGCGAGCGTGGTCATCAGCTCCAGATAGTCCGAACCAGCCACGATCATCACCGGACGTCGACCTGCCTGCTCTCGACCCACCGAAGGGTCGGGCCGCGCCCACCAGACCTGCCCGGGAGACAGATCCACCGTCACGTCCACGCCCCGGATTGCCACTGACCGGCTTCGTCCCGGTACTGGCGATCCGGCGGGGTGAGCTCCATGGCACGCCGAAGCTCCTCGAACCGCAGTCGGCGCTCCTCGTCCGCAGCGAGCTGCTCCAGGTGGGCACCCAGGGTTCGACCGGCAGCTGCGGCCTGTCCCTTGAGGATGTTTCGCAGCTCAGCGGAGACCTTGATCGTGGTGAGGGTCATACCAGAAGTATGACCGTTCGAGCGAGGGGCGCTCAAGGTCTGGGCCTCACTGCGCGGATGCGCACGGCACAGCAACGGGCGTGAACTCGCCCTGCTCCTGCCGGAATGCGTCACGCCTGCGACTTTGCGTACCGACTGCCGGTACGACAAGTCGCAGAGGTGACGCAGAACGCCGGGGCAGCGTCCAGACGGCCACGGCACCCCCACAACGAGGCCGGCCCAGCACCTGCCCAGCGTGGTGCTGGGAGGTGCTGGGCCGTCGTCGGGAAGCCGGCGGAGCCGGGTCCGGAGCTGCGGGCGTGCCTGCCGGATCAGAAGGCCGGGGTCACGTCACCGTTGGGCCAGGTCTCCTCGATGTAGTCCTTGACCTCCGGGGAGTGGAGCAGCTCGTCGAGCTTCTCGATGGCCGGGGTCTTCTCGCCCGCGCGCCAGGCCAGGAAGTTGGCGTAGGGGTTGTTCTCCACCGACTCCACGATCACGGCGTCATCCGTGCTCATCCCGGCCTGCAGGATGAAGTTGCCGTTGATGATGGCCAGGTCGATCTGCGGGTCCTGGACGATCTGGACCAGGATCTCGGGCTGGTTCTCCTCGAACTTCAGGCCCTTGGGGTTCTGCTCGTCGGTCAGGGACAGGGCGGCGGAGTCCTCTTCGATCCCGGAGAGCAGCCCGGCGGTCTCGAGCATCTTCAGGGCGCGGGGCTGGTTGCCCGGGTCATTGGTGATGGCGATGGTGGCGCCGTCCGGGATGGACTCGGGGGAGTCGTGCTTCTCCGAGAACCCGGCGTAGGGCTCGATGTGCACCCCGGCGCCGTGCTCGAACTCGTAGCCCTTCTCCTTGACCTGGGCGTTGAAGAACGGCTCGTGCATGTAGTAGTTCGCGTCCGTGGAGCCCTCATCCAGGGAGATGTTGGGCAGCTGGTAGTCGTCGAACTCCTCGATCTCCAGGTCGATCCCGGCGTCCTCGGCCAGGTTCTCGTCCACGAACTCCAGCACGCGGGCGTGCGGGACCGGGTTGGCGCCGACCTTGACCACGGTGCGGTTGGCCGGGTCCAGGGTGGCGTCAGCGGACGGGGCGGTGTCCCCGCCACCGGCGCCGCAGGCGGCCAGTGCGCCGGCCAGGGTCAGTCCGCCCAGGCCCAGCAGCAGGCGGCGGTTCAGGGGAGTGCGGGGGGTGTTCAGATTCGACTGGTTCGACATGGTCTTGGCCTTTCGTGCCGAGGGTGCGGAGGGGTACAGGAAGGTCAGAGGTATAGGACGTTCAGGGTGTGCAGGAGGTCAGGACGTGCGGCCGGGGCCGTGCCCGTCAGCGGTGGTCCACGCGGCGGATGATCAGGTCGCCGATCCACTGGATCAGCTGGACCAGCAGGACGATGATCACGATGATCACCAGCATCACGCCGGGGTCCCAGCGCTGGTAGCCGTAGTTGTAGGCCAGTCGGCCCAGGCCGCCGCCGCCGATCAGACCGGCCATGGCCGAGTAGCCCACCAGGGTGACCAGCGTGGTGGTCACCGAGGCGACCAGGCCCGGCATGGCCTCCGGGAGCATGACCTTGCGGATGATCTGACCGCGCGTGGAACCCATCACCCGGGCGGCGTCCACCGTCCCTGAGGGCACCTCCCGCAGCGAGGTCTCCACCAGACGCGCGAAGAACGGCACGGTGGCGATCGTCAGAGACACGCAGGCGGCGATCGGCCCGATGGCCGTGCCCACCAGCCACTGCGTGAACGGGATCAGCGCGAGCATCAGGATGGCGTACGGGATGGAGCGGGTAATGTTCACGACCACCGCGGAGAGCAGCGCGTTCAGCCAGCGCACGGGGCGCAGTCCCGCGGGGGAGGTGACGTGCAGGACCACGCCCAGGGCGCCGCCGATCAGCACGGTCAGCACTCCGGAGATCGCCACCATCTGCAGGGTCTCCACCAGTGCCTCGGGCAGCGCGTTGGTGGTGACGGGGTTCTCGATCAGTTCGGTCAACCAGTTCACTGGGCACCTCCGAGGGTCTGGGCGGTGTCCTGGGCGGCCTCCAGCTGGGTGCGTGTGCGCACCTGGGCCCGGAAGTCCCACTCCTTCAGGAAGTCCACGACGACGGCCGCATCAGCGGGTGCTTCGGCACCGGCAGGTCTGGGGCCGGGATCCGGCAGGGAGAGCAGATAGTGGGAGAAGCGCTCCCCGGCCAGGTCCTCGATGGACCCGGCGACCACCCGGACGGGCTGGTCGAAGCGGTTCTCGATCAGGCTGGCCACCGGGATGCCGGCGCTCTCACCGCGGCCGAGCACCTCCACGAGGGTGCCCTCGGTGTCCAGGGCGGACTCGGGCAGGGGCAGCAGCGCCGCGGAGAGCCGGTGGTCCAAGCGGGAGGCCACATCGGCCAGGGGACCGCCCTCCACGATCCGTCCAGCCTCCAGCAGGGAGACGGAGTCGCAGAGGCGCTTGACCACGTGCATCTCATGGGTGATGACCAGCACGGTCAGCCCCAGGCGGGAGGAGAGGCCCCGGATCAGCTCCAGGATCCCGTCCGTGGTGGCCGGGTCCAGGGCAGAGGTGGGCTCATCGCACAGCAGGATGTCCGGCTCGGTGGCCAGGGCCCGGGCGATGCCCACGCGCTGACGCTGGCCGCCGGAGAGCTGGGCGGGGTAGGAGTTCTCGAAGCCCTCCAGGCCCACCAGGCTCAGCAGCTCCTGGGCGCGGGCCCGGCGTGCGGTCTTGTCCTTGCCGGTGACCTCCAGCGGGTAGGCCACGTTGTCCAGGGCGGTGCGGGAGGAGAGCAGATTGGCGTGCTGGAAGACCATGCCGATCCGCCGGCGGGCCTTCAGCAGGTCCCGGTCGCTGACGGAAGCGAGGTCAGCACCGTTGATGGACACGCTGCCCTCGGTGGGCCGGTCCAGCAGGGTCAGGCAGCGCACCAGGGTGGACTTGCCGGCGCCGGAGTGCCCGATGATCCCGTGCACGTCACCGGCGGGGACCTCCAGGTCCACGCCGTCCAAGGCGGTGATGGTGCGCGAGCCCTGGGGGTAGAGCTTGCGCAGTCCCCGGATGGAGATCATCGGCGCCGCAGTCGCGGCAGAGCCGGGCGGGGTGTTTCGGGCAACGTCAGACACAGTGGAAACTCCTTCCATCGTTCCTGGCGGTAGCACCTGCGCCGGCCCCTGTGGGGGTGCGTGGTTGCTGCGGCGTCCTCGATCCAGGTCTCTCAGCCGCTCTTGATGGGATGCGGTCCGCTGGGCGTGGACCGGTGGGTCTCACGCCGGCAACGTGCCGCGTCGAGTCAGTCTAGCGGCCGAGGGGCCCGCTCATGCGCACTGTGTCCTCTACGTCACAACGCACGCTGGACGGGCCACTCACCTTTGACCACGGCGGCGGGGTCCTTGCGGCGCAGGTACTCCTGGAAGCTGGCCGACTGCTCGGCCTTCCACCGGATCTGCTCTTCATGCAGCTGCTCGAGGGCCACCCGGACCTGCGGGTAGCGCCGGGCCAGGGCATCAGCCACCCCGACGGCGGCCAGCGAGTCAGCCGCGGAGGTATGGGCATCCAGCAGGGGCACCCCGTAATGGGCGCTGACGTCCGTCAGGGTCCGCTTGCCCTTGCGGAAACGGTCCACCTGCTTGTCGATCACATACGGATCCACCACCGGGACAGGGGAGAGCGGGGGCAAGCCATGACGGACCAGCTCCCGGTCCATCACCGTGAAGTCGTAGACGGCGTTGAACGCAATCACCGGGATGCCGGTGGTGAACATGTCCCGCAGGGTCTCACCGATCTCGGCTACCGCCACCGGGGCGGGCATGCCCTCGGCCTGGGCCTTCTCCGTGGTGACCCCGTGCACGGCAGCGGCCTCGGCGGGGATCGGCACTCCCGGGTCCACCAGCCACTCATAGGAGGCGGCCGGCTGACCCGTGGGGTCCACGAGCACCAGGGAGGCGGTCACGATCCGCGCGGTGTGCGGGTCACGCCCCGTGGTCTCCAGATCGAAACCGGCACGCAATCGCTCATGCCAGGGGCCGTCGTCGTGCCCAGGGGGAACGGTGGCGGGCGCGGCGGGCTCAGGGGCGGCAGGCTGTTCGAAGCTCACCTGGCCCACGCTACCGGCAGGGACGGACATCGTGACGTCACCCACAGGGGGATGTGCACGCCTACCCTGGACGGATGCGCCCGTTGAGCATCGAGCCCGGCCCCGGGATCCCCGGGGGAGCTGTGGTGCCCGCGGCCGAGCTCACGGAGCAGTTCGCGCGCTCGTCCGGACCCGGCGGGCAGGGCGTGAACACCACGGACAGCAAGGTCCAGCTCTTCCTGGACCTGGCCACCACCACGGCGTTCACCGAGGCCCAGCGCCAGCGGGTGCTGCGGAACCTGGAGCATCGGCTGGCCGGCACGGTCCTGATGGTGGAGGCCTCCGAGCAGCGCGCCCAGGTGCGGAACCGGACCGCCGCCCGCCAACGGATGGCCGAGCTGTTGCGTGAGGCCCTGGCCCCACCACCCCCGGCGCGGCGGGCCACCCGTCCCACCCGGGGATCGGTGCGGCGCCGACTGGCGGCCAAGCAGCGCCGCTCCGAGATCAAGGATGCCCGGCGCAAGCCCCGCGACGACTGACCCTGTGACGTTACGGAGCCCACCCGGATTCGTGGTCCAGCTCACTCTGTGTCTAGGGTGGGCCTCGGACACGGGGTGCGCCTGTCCGGTGCTGAGAACAGACCCGTGGAACCTGATCTAGTTCGTACTAGCGAAGGGATGTCCTCGTGGCTTCTTCGTACCCTGCCCACCTCTCCTCACGCACTGCGGCTGTTCCCCGGGTGCTCTCGATCGCCGGGACGGACCCCTCCGGGGGTGCCGGAACATCCGCCGACCTGAAGTCCATCACCGCCGCCGGGGGCTACGGGATGAGCGTGGTCACCGCCCTGGTGGCACAGAACACCCACGGTGTGCGTGCCATCCACACCCCGCCCAGCGACTTCCTCACCGCCCAACTCAGAGCCGTCAGCGACGACGTCACCCTGGACGCGGTCAAGACCGGGATGCTGGGCACCGCCGAGACCATCGCCGCGGTCTCCACCTGGCTGGACGAGCACCAGCCGCAAGTGCTGGTGGTGGACCCAGTCATGGTGGCCACCAGCGGGGACCGACTCCTGGAGCCGGACGCCGAAGAGGCCATGGTCCAGTTCTGCCACCGCGCCACCGTGGTCACCCCCAACATCCACGAACTCGCCGTGCTGACCGGTGAGGACTGTGCGCAGGATGAGCAGCAGGCCCTCGCCCAGGCTCGCCGCTGGTCCGCGCAGACCGGTGTGGCCGTCGTCGTGAAGACCGGGCATCTGACCTCACGCCGGGTGACCAACACCTGGATGACGCCCGACGGGACGCAGACCCCCGTGGAGTCCACCCGACTGGACACCACCAGCACCCACGGCACCGGCTGCTCACTGGCTGCCGCCCTGGCCACCCGGCTGGGCCGCGGGGACACCCCGGAGGCGGCGCTGACCTGGGCCACCGACTGGCTGCACGAGTCGATCGCGCACGGGGCCGCACTGCAGGTGGGATCCGGGCACGGCCCCGTGGACCACTCCCACCGCGCTCGCCGGCTCCAGGCCGCCGGGCTGGCCACACCGTGGCTGGCACCGGACACCGTGCCCGCCGCGCTGGAGTCACCGGAACAGCTCGCCGCCGTGACGGTGGGCGTGAACCCGAGCGAACCGATCCACGCCGCCGTGCCCGCGGCAGGACCCTGGACGGCATCACTCTGGGCCGCCGGGCAGTCCATCACCGCCCAGATCGCCGACTGCGACTTCGTCACCGGCCTGGTGGACGGCACGCTCTCGGACCGCTCCTTCCGGTTCTACCTGGCCCAGGACGCGCTGTACCTGGGGCAGTACGCCCGCGCCCTGGCCGCGCTGGCCGCCCGATCCGAGGGACTTCAGGCGCAGGTGTTCTGGGCCGAGAGCGCCGCCGGGTGCCTGAAGGACGAGGCCGAGCTGCACCGGACCTGGCTCGGGGAGGGGCTGGAGACGGTCAGCGGTCCGGTGACCCGGGCCTACACCGACTTCCTGGTGGCCACCGCGCTGGGGCAGGACCGTGTGGTGGGCGCCGCCGCCGTGCTGCCCTGCTTCTGGCTGTACGCCCAGACCGGGGCCACCCTGCCGGAGGTCGCCCAGGAGCACCCCTACGCCGCCTGGCTGGGCACCTACGGGGACCCCGCGTTCGTCACCGCCACGCAGGGCGCGCTGGCCCACGTGGAGCGCGAGTTCGAGCAGGCCTCGCCCACCGCTCGCGCCGAGGCAGCCCGGGCCTACCTGACCGCCTGCCGGCACGAGCTGGAGTTCTTCGACCAGGGCCTGCGGATCGAGCCCGGGCAGTGAGCACCCTGCAGACACAGGGCCCGACGACGGCCACGCACCTTCCGCGGGAAGGTCGCGCCGCGCTGCGGGCAGGGGTGGTGGGCAACTGGATCGACAACATCCACGTCTTCCTGCCGCTGACCGCTCTCGCCCCGGCGATGGTGGTGCTGGCCGGGCCGGCCGCCGCGGCGGGGACCGGGGCGCTGATCGTGATCGCCATGCTGCTGGGTCGGCCGGTGGGCGGGATCGTGTTCGGGCGCCTGGCCGACCGGCTGGGGCGGACCCGGACCACCCGGATCGCGATCGGCGGGACGGCCGCCTGTGCGCTGGCGATCGCGGCCATGCCCACCCATGAGCTGCTGGGCCCGGGCACGGTGGCGCTGATCCTGGCGTTGAGGTTCGTGGGCGGGATCTTCGTGGCAGGGGAGTACTCGGCGGCCATCCCCCTGGCCATGGAGTGGTCCGCACCGCGCCGGCGCGGGCTGATGAGCGGACTGACCCTCTCCATGGCGCCGTGGGCGCAGGCGACCATCGCGTTCAGCGTGGCCGGGCTGCTCGTGCTGCTGGGGCCAGACGCCTACGCCGCGTGGGGCTGGAGACTGCTGTTCGTGCTCGGCGCCCTGCTCTCCGTGGGGATGCTGCTGTACTACCGGCGCCAGGTGGCCGACGCCCCCGTGTTCCACCGCCGGGCCAGCCAGGTCCCGGTCCGCCCGCGCGCCGGACTGAAGGACGTGCTGGCCGGACGGTGGGCGCGTGCGTTCTGGCAGGTGTTCCTGCTGATGACCGGGCTGTGGCTGCTGACCAACAGCACCGTGCTGCTGCTCACCGCCCGCCTGGCCACCGACGCCGGGCTGCCCGCCACCGGGGTGTCCGTGGTGATGGGCGTGGCCTCGGTGTTCCAGGCGATCGCCATGGCCGCCGCCGGGCACCTCTCCAGCTGGACCGGGCGGCGCCGGCTGTTCCTGATCTGGGGCGTGGTGGCCGCGACCCTCGCCCCGTTCGTGTGGTGGCTGGCCGTGACCTCCGGCTCCCTGGTCCAGGCCGCCGCCCTGGCGGCACTGCTGCAGGTGCTGACGGTGGCGGCGTATGGACCAGTGGCGGCCTACCTCTCCGAGCGGTTCCCCACCGAGGTGCGCTCCACCGGCTACGGGATGGGCTACAGCCTCTCCCTGGTGCTGCCCGCGCTCTACCCCTTCTACCTGCCGGTGGTGGAGCCGCTGCTGGGCCGGCACGGCTCGGTCATGGCCATGGTGGTGCTCGGCGGGACACTGCTGGTGCTGGGCGCCGCCCTGGGACCCCGGCTGGCACCGCGGGAGTTCGACGCGGACATCGACACCGTGGCTGCAGGACTCACCGGGGACGTCGCCGTCAGAGGTGCCGATGCGGAAGGATCGAGGGCATGACCCCCACCGCCGACCCGGACCTGCAGCGCGTGCAGCACACCATCCACGCTGTGCGCGAACAGGCGCCCCTGGTGCACTGCATCACCGCCACCGTCTCCATGGGGGTCGTGGCGGACGGACTGCTGGCCGCCGGCGCCCGCCCGATGATGACCGAGACCGCGATCGAGGCTCCCACGCTCACCACGGTGGCGGACGCCCTGCTGATCAACCTCGGCACCCTGAGCACCGACGCCGTCGAGGGGATCCCGGCCACTGTGGAGGTCGCCGTGCGGCAGGACCGCCCGTGGGTGCTGGATCCCACGGCCATCGGCTTGGCACCGGTGCGCACGCCCCTGGCGAGGGAGCTGCTCAACTCTGGGCCCGTCGTCGTGCGTGGCAACGCCTCCGAGGTGCTGGCCCTGGCAGACCAGGGCACCGGGGGCCGCGGTGCGGACTCCGGCGCCACCACGGACGCCGCCCACCAGGCCGCCCTGACGGTGGCCGGGCAGACCGGGGGAGCGGTGGCGGTCTCCGGCGCGGTGGACCTGATCCTGGACGGGCACCGCGAACTCCGGCTGGAGCGCGGCACCCCCCTGCTCACCCGCGTCACCGGGACCGGCTGCCTGCTCGGGGCACTGACGGCAGCCTGCGCGGCCGTGGAGCCGAACCCGGTCCAGGCTGCGCTCGCCGCCACCACCTGGATGGACCTGGCCGGGGAGACCGCCGCCGCACGGGCCGCCGGCCCGGGCAGCTTCCGCATGCACCTGCTGGACGCCCTGGACGAGATCGGACGATGAACCCCATGAACCCCGCAGACGCCATGAACATCCCCGACCCCTTGGACCTGCGCTGCTACCTGGTCACCTCCGGCGCCGGCCAGCGCACTGTGGACGTGGCCGCCGAGGCCGCCGCCGCAGGGACCGGAGTGGTCCAGGTCCGCGCCAAGGACGCCACCGCCCGGGAGCTGCTCAACCTGACCGTGGCGGTCGCGGACGCCGTCCAGCAGGCCAACCCCACCACGCGCGTGCTGGTGGACGACCGCACGGACGTGGCCGCCGCCGCTCGCCTGGCCGGAGCCGCCGTCCACGGGGTGCACCTGGGACAGACCGACCTCCCGGTCACCGCCGCACGGCAGATCCTGGGGGCCGGCGCGGTGATCGGGCTGACCACCGGCACCCCGGAGCTGGTCCGGGCTGCGAACGAGCTCGCCGAGGTGATCGACTACATCGGCGCCGGCCCGTTCCGCCCCACCCCCACCAAGGACTCCGGCCGCGACCCACTCGGTGTGGACGGCTACCCCCAGCTGGTGGCCCTGACCGGCCTGCCCGTGGTGGCGATCGGCGGCATCACCCCGGCAGACGTCCCCGCGCTCGCCGCCACCGGGATCGCCGGCGTGGCGATCGTCCGCTCGATCATGGACGCCGAACGCCCCGGCGCTGTGGTGCAGGACGTGCTCACCGCCTTCCAGGCCCACCGCCCATGGACGTGACCGGCGCACCGGACTCCCTCTGGCCCACCGACTGGCCGGACGGGCCGCTCGAACTGGATGAGGCCCTGGCGCTCGCGGCCACCCTCATCCAACCGGGCCAGGCGACCAGCTACGGCGGTCTGGCCGCCGCGCTGGGTGCCGGCGGCCCCCGTCAGGCCGGGCGCGCCATGTCCCGCGCGCCGGAGGGGACCCCGTGGTGGCGGGTGGTGCGAGCGGATGGCTCGCTGCCGCCGTCGTTGGCCTCCCGTGCCGCCGCGCACTGGCGCGCTGAAGGCACGACCCAGCGCGCACACTCCTCCGCAGGCCTTCCCGACGACGGCCAACACCTTCGCCTGGACCTCGCCTGCGCGCGGTGGTCACCCGGTGCGGAGGACGCGCTGCTGCTGCGGGCGCTGCGGGAGCGGATCGGCTGATCTCCGGGGCGGATCCTTATCCTGTCCGGCCCGGCTGATTGAATGACCGTATGGCCCAGCAGACCCCCGAGCAGCCCGCCGAGCAGCCCACCCTCCGCCTGACCGTCCCCCGTCAGACCGAGGCCGCCGAGCTGCCCCTGGACGCCGAGCAGCAGGCCGTGGTGGACCTGGCACAGTCGCCCGGACACGGCTCCGTGCTGGTGCTGGGCGGGCCCGGCACCGGGCGCAGCACCGTGGCCGTGGAGTACGCCGCGGCACGGATCGAGGCCGGACTGGTCCCGGACCGGCTGCTCATGCTGGCCCCCACCCGCCAGGCCGCCGCCCGGCTGCGGGATGCCCTCTCCGTGCGGCTGGACCGGGGCGGTGCGGGGACCCGATCGTCCACACCGGTGCGGACCTGGGCGGCCTATGCCTTCGACCTGATCCGGCGAGCCCGGGTGGAGGGCTTCCTGCCGCAGGTGGAACGCACACCGCGGCTGCTCTCCGGCGCCGAGCAGGACACCGTGATCGCCGAACTGCTGGAGACCTACGCCGCAGGGGAGCGGCCCGGACCGGACTGGCCGGAGGAGCTGGACGAGGCCGTGCAGACCCGCGGCTTCCGCCAGGAGGTCCGCGAGCTGATCGACCGCACCAGTGAGTACGGGATCGAGCCCGGGGACCTGCAGGAGCTGGCGGCCCGGCACGGCCGTGCGGAGTGGGATGCCGCAGCGGAGCTGCTGCAGGACTACCGGGACCGGCTGGATCTGGGCATGGCCGAGGCCTTCGACCCCGCCGGGCTGATCACCACCGCGCGCCAGCTGCTGCAGGACCAGCCCGAGCTGGCCGAGCAGGAACGCGAACGGCTCTCGGTGCTGGTGATCGACGACCTGCAGGAGGCCACCCCCGCCATCCACGCCCTGCTGGGCGTGCTGGGCCACGGGCAGGACGTGGTGGCCACCGCCAACCCGGACACCGTGGTCCAGGGCTTCCGCGGCGCCCGTCCGGACCTGCTGCGGCAGTACCCGGACGCCCTGGTCCGGGCCCAGACCCTGCCGGGGTTCGAGGCACTGGCCGGATCCGGAGGCGGGCAGACCATCACCCTGACCACCGGGCATCGGATGGCCCCGGACCTGGTGCAGGCCTACCAGCGGGTGACCCGGCGGATCCCGGCGGACCGGCGCACGGCAGAGCTGCGCGCCGGACTGATTCCCGTGGAGCCGGGAGAGGACTCGGTCCCGATCACCGGTGCCGCCGTGCACCTGGTCGCCTCACCCGCCCACGAGGACCAGCTGGTGCTGCAGCAGATCCTCGAGCTGCACCACCGGCACCAGGTCCCGCTGCACCGGATCGCGGTGATGGCCCGCTCCGGGCCCCTGGTGGCCGATCTCGGCCGGTACCTGGAGGCCGAGGGCATCCCCGTGGACCGCACGATCAGCGACTCCGTGCTCAAGACCGAACCCGCCGTGGCACCCCTGCTCGGGATGCTGCGCATGGTCACCGAGGCGCCCGCCGAGGATCAGCCCACCCTGGACATCGACGCCGTGCTGGACCTGATCAGCGGCCGCTACGGACGCTCCACCGCCCTGCACGTGCGCCAGCTGCGCCAACGGCTGCTCGCCGAGGAACGCGCCGCCGGCGGGCGCCGCTCCAGCAACGAGCTGCTCCTGGCCGCCCTGGAGGACCCTGCCCTGCTGGAGGGCATCCGCGTGGTGGGTGACGGCCTGGCCCGGATCGGGCGGATGCTGCGCGCCGGCCGGACCGCTGCGGCAGATCCCGCAGCCACCGCTGAGACCGTGCTCTGGGCCCTCTGGGACGCCACGGACACTCCTGCGCGTTGGCAGGATCTCGCCGTCACCGGGACCGGGCACGCCGCCCGCCGGGCCGATATGGACCTGGACGCCGTCGTCGGGCTCTTCCAGGCCGCCGAACGCTACGTGGACCAGTTCCCGGGAGCCGGCCCCGCCGCCTTCGCCGACTTCATGGAGGCGCAGAACCTGCCCATGGACTCCCTGGCGGCCCAGTCCCGTCACGGCGAGTCTGTGTCCGTGCTGACCCCCGCCTCGGCCGCCGGCCGGGAATGGGATGTGGTGATCGTGGCCGGTCTGCAGGACGGGATCTGGCCCAACACCCGCCTGCGCGGACAGCTGCTCGGTGCCACCGACCTCGCCGAGATCGCCTCCGGCCGTGCCACCACCTCCAACCACCGCACCCGTGTGGCCGAGGTCCGGCAGGACGAGCTGCGCAGCTTCGCCACCGCCCTCTCCCGTGCCCGGGTCCGGGTGGTCGGGATCGGTGTGGCCTCGGCCGATCTGCTGCCCAGTGACTTCCTGGACCTGCTCGCGCCCTGGCACCCCACCCCCGAGCAGGCGGAGCAGGGGATCCTCTCCCGTCCCGTCACCGCCGTGCCCACCCCGCTCACCGCCAGCGCCCTGGTGGCCCGGCTGCGCCGCGAACTCGAGGAGACCGCCCACCGGCTGCACCGTGATCCTGCTCAGGAGCTCACGGGGGCGGACCAGCAGCACGTGGCGCTGGTGGCCGCGGCCCTGGCCCGGCTCGCCGCGTCCGGCCTGCCTGGAGCCGCCCCGGACCACTGGTGGGGTCTGCTGCCGCTGAGCACCGAGGCACCCCTCACCGAGCCCGGCGGACGGATCGCCGTCTCACCCTCCCGCGTGCAGGCCGCTCTGGACAACCCGCTGAACTGGTTCATGGACCAGATCGGCTCCCAGCCCGTGGCCACCGCCGCCCAGTCGATCGGCACCCTGGTCCACGCCGTGGCCGAGGCCCATCCGAGCGGACCCTTGGAGGCCCTGCAGGCGGAGCTCGAACGCCGTCTGCCCGAGCTGGACCTGGAACCGGGCTGGGAGACCGACCAGGCCCTGGACCGTGTGCGCCACATGGTGGCCAAGCTCGGCATGTACCTGCTCACCCTGCCCGGTACGGGCAGACGCATCGCCGGTGTGGAGGTGCCCTTCGCCGCCGAGATGGACCGTGAGGACCTGCACGTCACGGTGCGCGGGATCATCGACCGCCTGGAGATCGATGCGGAGGGCCGCCCGTTCGTGGTGGACCTCAAGACCGGCAAGTCCACCCCCACCGTCGCCGAGATGGAACGCCAGGCCCAGCTGGGCGCCTACCAGGCCTCCATCGCCGCCGGCGGTCTGGACGAGGCACTGGAGAAGATCGCGGACGCCGGAACGCTGCGCGCCCACGAGCCCGGAGGGGCCGCCCTGGTCCAACTGGGGGCCACCACGGCCAAGGTCAAGGTCCAGGAGCAGGACGCCGTCGGACCGCAGGACACCTGGGCCCAGGACCTGGTCTTCACCGCCGCCGAACGCATGGTCGGGCCCCGGTTCCTGGCCATCCACCCGCCCGGCCGGGTCTTCTGCCGTGTCCCGCAGGTGTGCCCACTGTGCAGCCAGGGACGCCAGACCACCGAATGGAGCCGCTGATGAGCACCTGGACGCACGCCCCCCGCTACACGCCCGAGCAGCTCGCCCAGGTCTTGGGCGGCAACCCACCCACCCCCGAGCAGTCCGAGGTGATCAGCTCGGCCCTGGAGCCCATGCTCGTGATCGCCGGTGCCGGCTCGGGCAAGACCGCCACCATGGCCGACCGCGTGGTCTGGCTCGTGGCCAACGGCTACGTCCAGCCGGATGAGGTCCTGGGTGTGACCTTCACCCGCAAGGCCGCCGGTGAGCTCGCCGAACGGATCAACGGCAAGCTCGAGAAGCTCGCCGAGGCCGGACTGGAGATCCCGCGGGACGCAGCCGAACCCACGCCGGAGCAGGACGCCGACCCGGACGAGCTGCTCCTGGAGGACGGGCCCGGCCGAGCCAGCGTCTCGACCTACCACTCCTATGCCAACACCCTGGTCCGGGACCACGGCATGCGCATCGGGATCGAACCGGACACCGAGCTGATCGGTGAGGCCCAGGCCTACCAGCTCGCCGCGCGCCTGGCCCGCTCCTACGAGGGCGATCTGTCCTTCCTCACCAGCTCCTTCTCCACCCTCGTCTCCGGGATTATGCGCCTGGCGGGGGACTGTGCCGAGCACCTCGTCGCCCCCGAGCAGGTCCGCGAGCACCTGGACCGGATCGTGGAGCACGGACTGTCCCTGCCGTACACGGAGAAGAAGGTCGAGGGCACCAGCAAGGAGGTCGACGCCCTGATCTCCTCGCTGCGTGCCCGGGCCGCCATGGCCGATCTCGTCGCCGCGTTCCAGCAGGCCAAGGCCGAAGCCGGCGTCATGGACTACGGCGATCTCGTCCGCCACGCCGCGGACATCGCCCAGCGGATCCCCGCCGTCGGAGCCGCTGAACGGTCCCGGTTCAAGGTGGTGCTGCTGGACGAGTTCCAGGACACCTCCCACGCCCAGATGGTGCTCTTCCGCGGTCTCTACGGCAACGGCCACCCGGTGACCGCCGTGGGCGACCCCAACCAGTCCATCTACGGCTTCCGTGGGGCCTCCGCTGGCCAGCTGTTCTCCATGCCCACCCAGTTCCCCCGCCTCACCTCAGACGGCGAACGTGCGCCCGCCGCCGTCCGGCACCTCACCGTGGCCTGGCGCAACTCCCTGAACGTGCTCCAGGCCGCCAACACCGTGGCCGCTCCGCTGCGCCAGACAGGTCAGGAGGGGATCGAGCTCAAGCCGCTCGGTCCCTCGCCCTTCGCCGTGGACGGAGATGTCAGGCTCGACTGGTACCCGGACTCGGTCACCGAGGCCCGGGCCGTCGTCGCATCCCTCCAGGCCGCCGGTCGGGCTCATCTGGCCGAGCAGGGCACGCCCGCCACCCGGGCCATCCTGTGCCGCCAGGGCAGCCAGTTCCCCGCGCTCATGGACGCCCTGGACGACGCCGGCGTGCCCTACGAGGTGCTGGGCCTGTCCGGACTGCTGGCCGTGCCCGAGGTGGCCGACCTCGTCTCGGTCCTGCAGGTGATCGCCGACCCCACTCGCTCGGACCACCTGCTGCGCATCCTCACCGGCCCCCGGTGGCGGATCGGACCGGCCGACCTGACCGTGCTGGCTGAACGCGCCCGGGAGATGACCCGCCGGCAGACCCGGAACGGCCCGAACAGCACCGCCGCAGACAATGCTGTCGATCTGCAGGACACCTCGCCGGAGGAGGAGGCCGAGTCCGCCTCCCTCATCGAGGCCCTGGACTTCCTGCCCGGCCCCGAGTGGACCGGCCGGTCCGGCCGCACCCTCAGCGCCGAGAGCCACTCGCGTCTGACGCACCTGCGCCGCGAGCTGCGCATGCTCTCCACCCAGACCAGCCTGGACCTGGTGACCCTGATCCGGCTGGTCGAGCGCACCATCGGCCTGGACGTGGAGGTCGCCGCGCGCCCCGGAGCCGCCGGTGCCGCAGCCCGCCGCCACCTGGATGCGTTCCTGGACGCCGCCGACGACTTCAGCCCCGCCCAGGAGGCCGCCGCCGGGCACGGCACCGACCTGGCCGCCTTCCTGTCCTGGCTCGAGTCCGCCGAGGAGCACGAGAAGGGACTGAGCCTGGTCGGATCCGGCGCCGTGCCGCGGACCGACGCCGTCCAGCTGCTCACCGCCCACGCCTCCAAAGGGCTGGAGTGGGACCTGGTGGCCGTGCCCGGACTGGTGGTCGGACAGTTCCCCAGCTCCACCGTGGACCTCTGGACGGGCCCCTCCTCCGGACACCTGCCCTGGGACCTGCGCGGTGACCGGGAGAGCCTGCCCCAGTGGGACCGTGACTGGTCCACGCGCCGCGACTGGGCCGACGCCGCCAAGTCCTGGACCCTCAAGCACCAGAAGGAGGGGTACCCGGACGCCTACCGGGACCTGGTGGCCGCCCACCAACTCTCCGAGGAGCGGCGACTGGCCTATGTGGCGTTCACCCGGGCCCGGACCCTGCTGCTGCTCAGCGGCAGCCACTGGCGCGGAGAGAACTCCAAGCCCACCCAGCGCTCGGCGTTCCTGGACGAGCTGCACGAGCTCGCCCAGACCACCGGCGCTGCCACCCTGGGTGTCTGGACCGAGCCCGAGGACGCGGGGGAGACCAACCCGTTCGCGAAGCGCAGCACCGCCGCCATCTGGCCCTTCGATCCCCTCAACGGTCCCGAGGTCGTGGTCCTGGACCCCGAGCACCCTGAGGACCTCACCCTCGCCACGCCGGTTCCTCCTCGGTCCCGCCCCCGCCGCGCGGCGGTGGAGACCGCGGCCGCCTGGGTCTCCACCGCTGATCCGCTGGACGCGGCCAGTTCCCTGGCCGCCCCCTCCGCAGACCGTCCCGACGACGGCCGGTCACCTCAGGAGGCCGAGCTCGCCCGTCAGGTGGGCTGGGTGCTGGATCGCAGCACCGGCGTGGGGCAGGAGGACACCGGAGCGGTGGAGCTGCCCAGCCACCTCAGCGCCTCGGCCTATGTGGACCTGGCCGACGACCCCACGGCTCTGGCCCGCCAGCTGCGCCGCCCCATGCCGCGTCCGCCCGCGCAGGCGGCGCGCCGAGGCACCGCGTTCCACGCGTGGGTGGAGGACCGATTCGGCGCCACCGCCATGCTGGACTTCGAGGACCCGCAGGACGCCGCCGACCACTGGGTGGACGACTCCCTGGATCTGGCTCCCATGAAGGACTGGTTCCTGGGCAGCCGCTGGGCCGATCGCGTCCCGGCCGCCGTCGAGGCCGCGGTGGAGACGACCGTCGGGGGGATCACCCTGCGCGGACGGATCGACGCCGTCTACCGCACCGGGGGAGACCCGAAAGTGCCCTTCGACCCGGAGGCACAGTGGGAACTGGTCGACTGGAAGACCGGTGCTGTTCCCTCTGGCCAGACCCTGGAGATCCGTGGACTGCAACTGGCCGTCTACCGCCTGGCCTGGTCCAGACTCCACGGGATCCCGCTGGAGAACATCAGCGCGAGCTTCGTCTACGTGGCCCACGGGACCGAGAAGACCGTCCATCACCTGGCCGGAGAAGAGGAGCTGGAACAGATCCTGCGCCAGGCCACCGGTCAGGAGACGGAGGGATCACCGGCACGGCTGCGCTGAGCCAGTCGGCTCGACCTCTCAGTAGTCCGTGTGGCGCTGACGGAGTCGGGCCAGGGCCGCCTGTGAGGCCGAGCGCTCCGCCTCTTCGC
This sequence comes from Micrococcus sp. IITD107, assembly GCF_041927415.1. NCBI lineage: Bacteria > Bacillati > Actinomycetota > Actinomycetes > Micrococcales > Micrococcaceae > Micrococcus > Micrococcus sp. IITD107. The sequence goes on from NZ_JBHFFN010000002.1 coordinate 518,311, forward strand.
GCTCCGCCGTCTGGGCGGCTGACTCTGCGGGCTCGTCGGTCGATGCGCGGGGGGCCTCACCAGCGGCGTGGGACCCGGTTCGAGCATCGGCATCGGTGATCACCGCACCGTCCTCGAGATCGTCATCCTCGTCGTCATTCTCGAGATCCTCGGGTTCAGACTCGACGTCCGCGGACACGTCCTCACCCGCGTGCGCCAGCGGGGCATCGGCGGGCAGCGGCACCGGTTCGCTCAGGCTGATCTCCTGACCGCCGTGCTGCTCCACGTCCAGCTGGAGCTCACGCAGCATCTCCTGGGCCTCGCTGGCCATGCCCTCGTCGCCGGCGTTGATGCCGCGCACCAGCCACTGGGCCAGCGCGAACTCCGCGGCCAGCGCGGCACGGCGCAGCAGATGCTCATCGGGCCCGGACCGGGGGACCACCGGTGCAGGTGAGCCGAACGGATCAGCCGGGATGTCGTCGTCGGGAAGGCCTGCACCTGACCTGCCGGGAATCTCCGGGGCGGTGCCCGTGCCGCCCTCACCCGTGAGGTGCCCGGTGTACTCGGCGAGCACGGACTCGGCGAAGTCCTGGTCACCGGCCGAGGCCAGCCAGGCGAAGTCGTCCGCGGGGTCGCCCACGTGCAGATCCGTCCAGCCGGTCACTGCCACCAGCCGGCCACGGTGCACCAGCAGGTTGTCCTCATGCAGATCACCGTGGACCACCACCGGGGTGAAGTCCCACAGCTCCTTCTCCTCCAGCGCGTTCTCCCAGCGGCGCAGCAGCACCGGAGGGATCCGGCCCGTGGTGGCGGCCTGGTCCAGCTCGTTGAGCCGGCGCTGGCGGAACTGCTCGGCGGTGTAGGAGGGCAGATCGGCGTTCTCCACCACTGCGGCGGGCAGTGCATGGATCGCGGCGATCACCCGTCCGATGTCCGCCACGATGTGCTCGCCCAGCCCGGTCAGCTCCTCCAGGTCCAGCTCGCGGCCGGGGAGATCGTGATAGACGAAGGTGCGCAGACCCTCCAACCGGACGGCACCGGCCACCGAGGGGACCCGGAACGGCAGCCCGGCGCGGACCCGAGGCGTGAACCCGGAGAGCACCTGCAGCTCCGTCTCCAGGCGCATGGCCGCCTCCTGGTTGCGCGGTGAGCGCACCCGCCAGTGGCTTCCCTCCTGGTCCAACACGACGGCGGCGTCAAAGTCCCGCGGATCATCCGGGGACCCTGCCACACCGGTGGGGGACAGGCCCGGGATGGCGGCACTGGCGAGGGCGGCGAGCTCCATGGGCGTACGATTCACACCCACCACGGTACTGGCACCGCGCGTGCCGGTGCTGTCCTGGCACGCCGTGGGCGGACAGCTGTGGAGACCGCCACTGCGTGTCCGGGGTCGGCGGTACGGTGGAGAACATGAGCTCCGCACACCTCCTGCCGCCCCTGGGACGGCTTCCCCTCGCCCGCGAAGACGTGGACCGAGGATGTGAGGTCCGCGCGCAGGACGGGTGGCTGCAGACCGTCTGGGCACAGCCCCAGACCCGCGTGCTGTGGCTGCTCGGCGGCCGGGCCCCGGTGATCGGCGGACAGATCGTGCTCGTCCGTCCGCAGGGGCAGCTGCCGGAGGGAGCGGTCTACATGGGCCGCTCGGAGCATCACGCCGGAGCCAACGGGACGGATGAGCAGCCCCACGCCGAACTGGTGCTGGTCCCCGTGGCCGACCAGCCGGACCTGACCGCCGAGGGAGCCCACCCGGAGGCGGGAGGCCAGCCGGTGGAGGACCCCGGTCAGATCTCCTGGGTCGGACTGCGGGACGTCTCGGCCGCCCTGACCGACCGCGACGCCGGGATCTTCGTCGAGGCCGTGGCGATCGCCAACTGGCACGCCACCCACACGCACTGCCCGCGCTGCGGCACCCCCACCGAGCCGGTCAGCTCTGGCTGGGTCCGGCGCTGCCCGGCGGACGGCTCCGAGCACTTCCCGCGCACCGATCCAGCCGTGATCGTCACGGTGACGGACCGGGACGGACGGGTGCTGCTGGGCAACAACGCCGCCTGGGCGCCCGGGCGCTTCTCCACCCTGGCCGGATTCGTGGAGCCGGGGGAGTCCCCGGAGACCGCCGTGGTCCGGGAGATCCACGAGGAGTCCGCCCTCGTGGTCCACTCACCTCAGTACCTGGGATCCCAGCCCTGGCCCTTCCCCCAGTCCCTGATGCTGGGCTACACCGCCGTCACCGACCACCCGGAGGACGCCCGCGCGGACCAGGACGAGATGCGCGAGGTCCGCTGGTTCACCCGGGATGAGCTGCGCCGCACGGTCGAGTCCGGCGAGGTCACCGTCCCCGGTGCCGCCTCCATCTCCCGTGCCCTGATCGAGCACTGGTACGGTGGACCGCTGCCCGAACCCCGCACCCTGGAGAACTGAGTGAACCCGGCCTCCCCCCAGCACGACCCCCAGGACATCCTGGCCGGACTCGACGCCGAACAGCGCCAGGCCGCCAGCACCCTCCAGGGACCCCTGTGCATCCTTGCCGGCGCCGGCACCGGCAAGACCCGGGCCATCACCCACCGGATCGCCTACGGGGTGCAGACCGGCGTCTACGACCCCCACCGCACCCTGGCCGTCACCTTCACCGCCCGCGCGGCCTCGGAGATGCGCGCCCGGCTGAGGGACCTCGGCGCCCACGGCGTACAGGCCCGCACCTTCCACTCTGCGGCGCTGCGCCAGCTGCAGTACTTCTGGCCCCAGGCTGTGGGCGGGGCACTGCCGGAGGTGGTGGACCACAAGGCCCAGGTGCTGGCCGAGGCCGCCCGGCGCCTGCGCATGACCACCGACCGCGCCTCCCTGCGGGACCTGGCCGGCGAGATCGAGTGGGCCAAGGTCTCCCTGCACACCCCGGACGGCTACACACGGGCCGCCGCCGGACGGGAGATGCCCGCCGGGTGGGACACCACCATGGTGGCCCGGCTCTACCAGGCGTACGAGGACGTCAAGACCAGTCGCAACCTGATCGACTTCGAGGACGTGCTGCTGCTGACCGTGGGGATCCTGGAGACCGAGGAGCGCATCGCCGCCCAGGTCCGGGACCAGTACCGCACCTTCGTGGTGGACGAGTACCAGGACGTCTCCCCGCTGCAGCACCGCCTGCTGGACCTGTGGCTGGGCGAGCGCAAGGAGCTGTGCGTGGTGGGGGACGCCTCCCAGACCATCTACTCCTTCACCGGCGCCACCTCGAAGTTCCTGCTGGACTTCCGCTCCCAGTACCCGGACGCCACCGTGGTCAAGCTCGTCCGGGACTACCGCTCCACCCCCGAGGTGGTGGACCTGGCCAACCGGCTGCTGGCCGAGCGCACCGCCCAGACCGTCCCCGTGCCCGGACCGGACGGACGCCGCGGCCCCATGCCCCGCTGGTCCGAGCCGCTCGAGCTGGTCTCTCAGCGCGACCACGGTCCCGCTCCCGTCTTCGCCGAGTGCACCGATGACGAAGCCGAGGCCGGGTGGGTCGCCCAGCAGGCCAAGGCGTTGATCGAGGAGGGTGTGGCACCGGCGGAGATTGCCGTGCTCTTCCGCACCAACGGCCAGTCCCAGGCGTTCGAGCAGGCCTTCACTGCGGCCGGGATCGGCTACCAGCTGCGCGGCGGCGAACGGTTCTTCTCCCGCCGGGAGGTGCGCGAGGGCATCCTGCAGCTGCGTGCCGCCGCGCGGGCCGCCCAGGACGTGACCGGGGAGCAGGTGCCCGAACGGGTCAAGGACGTGCTGGCCTCCCTGGGCTACTCGGACACCGCCCCGGAGGTCTCCGGTGCGGTCCGGGAGAAGTGGGAGTCCCTGCAGGCGCTGGTGGCCCTGTCCGAGGAGCTGGCCGCCACCCGGGGCGAGGGGTTCACCCTGACCGACCTGGTGGCCGAGCTGGACGAGCGCGCCGCCAACCAGCACGCCCCCACCGTCCAGGGCGTCACCCTGGCCTCCCTGCACGCCGCCAAGGGGTTGGAGTGGGACGCGGTGTTCCTGGTGGGACTGTCCGAGGGGCTGATGCCGATCAGCTTCGCCGACACCCAGGAGGACATCGACGAGGAACGCCGACTGCTCTACGTGGGCATCACCCGCGCCCGCACCCGGCTGCACCTGACCTGGACCCTGGCCCGCGGCACGGGCGGCCGCTCCACGCGCAAGCCCTCCCGGTTCCTGGCCGGCCTGGACCCGCAGGCCTCCCAGCGCCACGGCGCCCAGCGCTCGGTCCAGGGCAGCAGACGCTCTCCCGACGGCGGCCGCGCCGGCAGGCGGCGACCTCACCCGGTGACATGTCGCACCTGCGGCAAGACCCTGGAGACAGGCGCCGAACGCAAGATCGGCCGCTGCGCCGACTGCCCGGCCACCTACGACGAGGCCCTGTTCGAAGCGTTGAAGACCTGGCGTCTCACCACCGCGCAGGCGGCCTCCGTCCCGGCGTTCGTGGTCTTCACCGACGCCACCCTGGTGGCCATCGCCGAGTCCCGCCCGTCCACGCCAGCGGAACTGCTCAAGGTGCCCGGCGTCGGACGGTCCAAGCTGGAGAAATACGGGACGGATGTCCTGGAGCTGCTGGAGGGCCGGCACCTCTGACCCGGGTCCGTCAGGAGAAGGCGGCGGCGAGCAGGCAGCCGCAGTCCGGGTGCGGTTCCACGGTGCTCGTCCGGGCCTGACCGGTCGCGCTCAATCGCAGGACGTGTCCGCTGGCCCCTGCCTGCTGTCCAGCATCGACCCTGGCCAGCACCTGTCCGGCGGCCATCGCCCCGGCCGCATGGGACAACGCCGTCTCCTCCCAGCCGGCACGGGCGCTGGCCAGTGCCGCAGTGCGGTCGGACTGAGCGGGGTCTGTGCGGGTGGACCACAGATCCCAGCACTCGGGGCAGCCGGGCCGGGCAGGGTCTGCCCAGGGGCCGATCACCACGTCGTCGTCCCGCACCACCACCGGCAGCAGCGGATGGTCGGCGGCTCGGGCGGCCGCCACCAGGGACCGGTCCAGGGCGCCGAGGCTGACCGCCACCGTGAGGTCCCCCTGCAGTTCGGCGGGCCCCACGCCCACAGCCGGCCAGACCAGCAGCGATCGGTCCTCCGGATCCAGCCGCCGGGACAGGGCCACCGCACGGACTCGTCCGAGATCGACAGAACGGTACCCGGTTCCCAGGTTCGCCACCGTGACACAGAGTGGGTCGACGAGCAGGAGCTGGCCGATCCCGGCGGCGGCGAGCACCTGGGCCACCACCGCGCCGGTGCGGCCGAGCCCGATGACCTGCACCGTGGAGCCGGATCGCCGCTCAAGCATCCGGTCGGCATGGCCGTCGCGCGCCCACACCGCCGCGGCATCGGCAGCCAGCAGGTCCCGCAGGTGCCCGAGCTGGGGTCCCGGCTCCTCGGCGGAGGGAACCAGCACCTCGGACAGCCGGGAGAGCAACGGTGCCACTGCCGGCTCCTTCACACCGCAGCGGCGCAGCAGCTCGACCTCCGTCCCGTCCGGCACGCCGTGGGCCAGACGCTCCAGGACCTGCAGGACCGCAGGGGTGCAGTCGGTGAGCTGAACGGTCCGTGCGCCGCTGCCGATCAGGACGGTGCCCTCGCCGATCGGCACCACATGCAGTCCGGGATTCAATCTCATGTCCGCTCCTCCTGGTCGACGTTCACTGCCGGACACCGGCAGGGGCTGCAGCCGGTGTGCCTCAGCACATGGTGTCAGGGGCGACGACCATGGTGCGGTGCCTGTCCACAGGATGGGGACAAGGTCCTCGGGTGGACGGTGGCGGCGGCACAATGGAGGCATGACACCCGCTGCCCGGCCCGGAGGATCCCGCCGATCGCACCGCCCTGCCCGCTTCGCCGGACCGACGGTGCGCGAGAGCGTGGACGTGGAGGTGCGGGGCACTCCTGTCCGGGTGGTCCGGTCATCCAAGCGCACCAAGACCGTCTCGGCGGCCTGGCGTGAGGGGCGCCTGCAGGTGAACCTGCCCTGGGGGCTGTCCGAGCAGGCCGAGCAGGACTGGGTGGACCGCATGCTGACCAAGGTCCAGGCCAACCCCGCCTCCCGTCCCGGGGCGAACCAGGACCTGCTGCAGCGTGCTCTCCGGCTGGCACGCACCCACCTGGACGGTGAGGTCCAGCCCACCGAGGTGGTCTGGTCCACCCGGCAGCAGCACCGGTGGGGATCCTGCACCCCCAGCACCGGTCGGATCCGCATCTCCTCCGAACTGGCCGAGATGCCGGACTGGGTGTTGGACGCGGTGATCGTGCACGAGCTCACACACCTCAAGCACACCGGACACACCCGGGAGTTCCACGACATGGCCGGGCGCTACCCCCGCCAGGCCGAGGCGATGGCCTTCCTGGCCGGCGTCACTTACGCCCGGGGGCGGGGCGGAGCCGGGGCAGCAGCTGGCCAGAACGAGGTCGACCAGGTCCCGGAGGACCTGGTCGACTGATCAGCAGCGGTGGGGAGCCCACCTGCGGGGCACTCAGCCCTGCGGTGAAGTGCGACCCTGGGGGCCGTCGTCGTACCCGCCCTCCAACAGGCGGCGCAGCTCGTCGTCCATGGACTGCGAGGCCTTCTCCCGCTCTTCGCGGCGGGTGAAGTACCCGGTGGGGTCGTCCAGGTCCTCCGCGGTGGGCTGCAGGCTCGGGTCGCTCCAGATGGCGTCGCGGTACTCGGTGCCCTTCTCCTGGCCGACCAGCTCCCAGAGCGTGGCGGCCTCGCGCAGTCGGCGCGGACGCAGGTCCAGGCCGACCAGGGTGCCGAAGGCATGCTCTGCGGGACCACCCGAGGCGCGGCGGCGGTTGATGGTCTCGCGCAGAGCGGCGTTGGACTCCAGTGGCTTCGCCGCCTCGGTGACCACCACATCCACCCAGCCCTCGATCAGGGCCAGCGTGAGCTCGAGGCGCTCCAGGGCTGCCTTCTGCGTACCTGTGGGCTCGGGGATGAACATGCCGCCGGAGAGGGCCTCCTGCATGGACTCCGGGTTCATCGGGTCCACCGAGCGGGCGGCCTCCTCGATCCCGGCGACGTCGATGTGGATGCCGGTGGCGTACTGCTCGATCGCGGCGCGCAGGTCCCGCTCCAGCCATGAGGAGCGCATGAACAGACGCATCCGAGCGGCCTCACGCAGCGCCAGGTAGATCCGGATCTGATCGTCCGGGACCTGCAGGCCGTCGCCGAACTCCTCGATGTTGACCGGCACCATGGCCAGACGGTGGCCGGCCACCGGGAACATCGAGTCCGAGCCGGAGAGGACCTCCTGGGACAGGGCGCCGATGGCCGAGCCCAGCTGAAGTCCGAACACCGTGCCGCCCATGTTCTGCAGCATCGGCCCCAGCCCGCCCAACATGCCGCGCATCTCCTCGGGCAGCTGGTCCGGGAGCTGTTCGCTCAGGGCCCGGCTCATGGCCTCGGCCATGGCGACGGCGACCGGCTCGGTCATGGCACGCCAGTTGTCCATGGTGGCCTCGACCCACTCGGCTCGAGACCAGGCCACACCCAGGATCCCGGGCGACTCGATCTCGGTGACACCGTCCAGCCAGAGCTCGGCCAGGCGCAGCGCCTCCTCGATCTCCCGGCGGGCGAAGGTGCCCACCGAGGGGTCCTGCCCGGCGCTGGCCTGACGTGCGGCCTGGCGGGCCAACGACCAGTTCACCGGGCCGTCCTCCGGCGAAGACTGCATCATCGCCTGGAACTGCTGCATCATCTGACCCATCATCTCCGGGTTCATCATGGAGGGGTCGAAGGGCAGGCCGCCGGGCATCCCCGGCATGCCGCCCTGGCCGCCGGCACCGGGCATCGAGGAGCCCGGCACGCCGGTGAACCCGGCGCCCGGTCCGCCCATCTCACCCAGTGCGCGGCGCAGCTCCTCAGGGTCCGGGGCGTTGCCGCCGAACATCTTGCGGAGCATCTCGGCGAGTGGATCCTCGCCTGCGCCCTCGTCGGAGCTGCCGGATCCAGAGCCAGGTCGGTTCGGGGGAGTCGTCATGTCCACCAGGGTAGTGGCGTGCCCTGGACGTGTCCCGAGTGGGCTGGGAGGTTCGCTGTGGGCACAGGCGAGCGGCCGTCGTCGGGACGTGGCCTGTCCAGCCCGTAGAATGGAGGGCAGACCTCTCCGCCCTGCCACGCCGTCAGTCCCCGTGGTCCCGGCACGGACAGCCCCGTCAGGCAGGAGGCGGAGTCGATCGAGTCCAGCTGAGCAGACAGGTGCCCTGACGTGTCATTGACCGGACACCCGCCAAAGCCCTCGATGAACGTGCCTGGAAACGTCAGCACCCGAGAGCGCCGCCTCCGCCGACTCAAGACCGCCGCCGGCGCCGTCTCCGGCCTGCTGGTGCTCACCGCTGTGGCCCTGCCCAGCCCCTACATCACCGAGTCTCCCGGCCCCACCTTCAACACCATCGGTGACTTCGACGGCTCACCGGTCATCACCGTGGACGGCGCCGAGACCTACCCCACGGAGGGCCGGCTCGACCTGACCACCGTCTACGTCTCCGGGGCGCCCACCGGATGGACCACCTTCGCGGAGGTCGCCCAGGCGTGGGTGGATCCGACGATCGCGCTGATGCCGCAGGAGGTGGTGTACCCCTCCGGGACCACCTCGGAGCAGGTGGACCAGCAGAACTCGCAGGCCATGGCCACCTCGCAGAGCTGGGCCGTGGCCGCAGCACTGGAGGAGCTGGGGATCGAGTACCGCCAGGAGCTGTTCGTCGCCGGCTTCACACCGGAGACCCAGGCGCAGGACCTGCTGCGGCCCGAGGACCAGCTGATCAGTGCCGACGGCCAGGAAGTCACCGGGCTGCAGGGACTCAAGCGCCGGCTGAACGAGTCCCGCGGGGAGCCGGTGGAACTGGGCATCATCCGGGACGGGCGCCAGATGACCGTGCAGATCCCCGTGTACCCCGGGCCGAACGAGACCTGGCTGATCGGTGTCTACCTGGACTCAGCCTTCGACTTCCCCCTGGACGTCTCCATCACCCTGGAGAACGTGGGCGGCCCCAGCGCCGGCATGATGTTCGCCCTCGGGCTGGTGGATGAGCTGACGCCCGGCGCCATGACCGGCGGGCGGCACATCGCCGGGACGGGCACCATCGACCCAGACGGGACCGTGGGGCCGATCGGCGGGATCGTGCAGAAGGTCTCCGGAGCCGCAGACGCCGGTGCTGAGGCCTTCCTGACCCCTGCTGAACACTGCGCTGAGCTGACAGGACGGGTGCCGGAGGGCATCACCGTCTACTCGGTCTCCAACCTGGGACAGGCACGGCAGGTCGTCGAAGACCTGGGGCAGGACCGGGAGCCGGAGGGCGCCCAGACATGCGGATGACAGAACGACCACAGAACGACCACACGCAGGACAAGACGGGCCGCTGGCTCGCAGATGAGGTAACAACGTGAGTTTCGGACAGGGATTCGGAGGGCTGTTCGGCGGCCCGGAGGACGGGCGGGGCGGAACGCCCGGCTCAGGGGGCCGCGATGGCGGGGCTCCCGGCGGACCAGGCGGTCCCGGCAACTGGTTCGGCGGCCAAGGACCAGCAGGGCCAGGGAACGGTGGACCGGGACGTCCCGGTGGTCCCCAGCGGCATGACGGGAGCTCGTCCTCCGGACCGCGGCGGCCCGGGCGACCGTCGGCACTGATGCTGACGATCATCATCGTCGCTGCCCTGGTGGCACTGTTCGTGCTGTTCTCCGGCGTGTACACCGAAATCCTCTGGTTCAACCAGATCGGGTACTCCGAGGTGTTCTGGACCGAGCACATCACCCGAGCCGTCCTCTTCGTGATCGGCGCGCTGGTGATGGGCGGAGCCACCTGGGCGGCCATGTGGCTGGCCTGGCGCTCCCGGCCCAAGAACCTGGGCGACCGCACGAGGGACACCTTGGCGCAGTATCAGCAGCAGCTCGAGCCGATCCGCCGTCTGGTGTTCATCGGCGTCCCGGCACTGCTGGCCTTCTTCGCCGGTTCGGCTGCGATGAGTGCCTGGCAGGATGTGCTGCTGTTCCTGAACCAGGTTCCCTACGGCAAGGTCGACCCCGAGTTCGGGATGGACTTCAGCTTCTACATGGCAACCCTGCCGATGCTCGGCATCCTGGTGGGCTACCTGATCTCCGTGGTGCTCATCGCTGGCATCGCCGGTCTGCTGGTGCACTACCTGTACGGATCCATCCGTGTGGAGGAGCGCGGCGGGATCACTGTGGAGAAGGGCGCCCGCATCCACCTGGGCGTCTTCGCAGCACTGTTCCTGATCCTGCAGGGCGCCAACTACTGGCTGGACCGCTACCGGACCCTGCAGTCCCAGTCGGGCCAGTGGGCCGGTGCCCTGTACACCGACGTGCACGCCGTGATCCCCACGAGCACCATCCTCGCCGTCGCCGCCGTGCTGGTGGCGATCCTGTTCGTGGTCACGATCATCACCGGCCGCTGGCGGATCTCGCTGATCGGCACCGTGGTGCTGATCATCGGTGCCATCGTGGCCGGTGGCGCCTACCCATTCGCCATCCAGGAGTGGCAGGTCAAGCCCTCGGAGCAGACTCGCGAGGCCGAGTACATCAAGCGCAACATCGAGCTCACCCGTGAGGCCTACGGGCTCAACGAGATCGAGAACACCCAGTACGCCGGTGAGACCGAGGCGGAAGAAGGCGGTCTGACGGGGGAGAGTACCAACACGGCGAACATCCGCCTGATGGACCCGAACCTGCTCTCGCGCACCTTCGGTCAGCTGCAGCAGTTCCGCCCGTACTACGGGTTCCCGAACACGCTGCACGTGGACCGCTATGAGGTGGACGGGGAGACCAAGGACACCATCATCGCCGCCCGTGAGGTCAACGTGGACCGTGAGTCCTCCTGGGTGAACCAGCACATCATCTACACTCACGGCTATGGCATGGTCGCCGCCGACGCCTCCGAGGTATCGGCTGGTGGACGTCCGTCCTTCCTGCTGTCCGGCATCCCCTCACGAGGTGATCTGGGATCGGACGCCGACTATGAGCCGCGCATCTACTTCGGGATGAACTCGCCGCAGTACTCCGTGGTGGGTGCTCCGGACAATGCCCCGGAACGCGAACGTGACCGACCGCAGGACGCCGACAGCACCGAGGACACGACCTACACGTTCTCCGGTGACGGCGGTCCGAGTGTAGGCAACCTGTTCAACAAGCTGGTGTACGCCATCAAGTTCGGCTCCACCGAGCTGCTGCTGTCCACGGACATCAACTCTGAGTCCCAGATCCTCTACGATCGCAACCCCGTGCAGCGCGTGGAGAAGGTCGCCCCTTACCTGACAGTGGATTCCAACTCCTACCCGGCGATCGTGGACGGGCGGATCCAGTGGATCGTGGACGCCTACACCACCTCGGATGCCTTCCCCTACTCCAAGCAGGAGCAGCTGGATTCGGCCACTCGGGACGCCCTGAACACCGATGTGGCCGCGAACCTGAGCGGCCGGGTGAACTACATCCGCAACTCGGTCAAGGCCACCGTGGATGCCTACTCCGGAGAGGTCACCCTCTACGCCTGGGAGGAGGATCCGCTGCTGCAGGCCTGGCAGAAGGTCTATCCCTCCACGCTCAAGCCGTACTCGGAGATGACTGCCGAGTTGATGGACCATGTCCGCTACCCGGAGGACATGTTCAAGGTCCAGCGTGAGCTGCTGGGTCGCTATCACGTCACCAACCCCGGTGACTTCTACGAGAACAACGACGCCTGGTCGGTGCCGGCTGACCCCACGCAGGGCAATGCCGACGTGAAGCAGCCGCCGTACTACATGTCCCTGCAGATGCCGGGCAAGGATGAGCCGGCGTTCTCGCTGACCACCACCTTCATCCCGCAGCTGCGGGAGGCCGGTACCCAGCGCAACGTGCTGTATGGGTTCCTCTCTGCCAATGGCGATGCTGGTACGGGCAAGGACGGTGAGAAGGCCGAGTCCTACGGCCACCTGCAGCTGCTTGAGCTGCCGCGGTCGACGGCGGTTCCTGGCCCCGGCCAGGCGCAGGCCAACTTCGACTCGAACGACCAGGTCTCGCGTGAGCTGAACCTGCTGCGCCAGGGCGCCTCGGACGTGATCAATGGCAACATGATCACTCTGCCGGTGGCCAACGGCATCCTGTACGTCCAGCCGGTGTACGTGCAGTCCACGGGTTCGACCTCGTACCCGACCCTGCGCAAGGTGCTGGTCTCATTCGGTGACCGGGTGGGCTTCGGCGACACGCTGCAGGAGTCCCTGGACCAGGTCTTCGGTGGAGACTCCGGTGTGGACACCGGTGAACCGCCAGCAGCACCAGGTGAAGGCGAGCCCGGGGCAGACCCGACGCCGCCGCTGGCACAGAGTGATCAGGAGCGTCTGAGTGAGGCCCTGGCTGACGCACAGTCGGCGATCGAGGCCTCCGAGACCGCCATGGCGACCGGTGACTGGGCCGCCTACGGTGAGGCTCAGAGCCAGCTGAACGACGCGCTGCGCCGCGCCACAGAGGCCGACGACTCCATCCGTGAGGCCATCGGTGCACCGGACCCCGCAGCAGAGGACGGTGCCACCGAGGGTGAAGCCGCACCTGAGGACGCTGCTTCAGAGGGTGAGGGAACCGACGGCTGATCGGTGGACTCAACAGGACGCCCCGTCGGGCACCGGCTGACCAGCCGGAAACCGGCGGGGCGTCCTCGATTTGAGATCACCGAGAGAACCCCGTATAGTCATCTGAGTCGCCGCGGGGTGGAGCAGTTCGGTAGCTCGCCGGGCTCATAACCCGGAGGTCGCAAGTTCAAATCTTGCCCCCGCAACGCAGAGAAAAGACCCGGACCATCAGGTCCGGGTCTTTTCGCATGTCGGGCCCGATGCGCAGGATCCATCCAGGCACACAGATCGGGCCCCGGCCCGGTGCGGAGAGCACCAAGTCCGAGGCCCGATCTGTCGACAGCGACGGATGTCAGGGTGAGTATCAGCGAGCGGTGGGGGTCTCCGTGGCAGCGCCCTCGGAGTAGTCCAGCTCCATCTCATCCGAGGCCTGACCGGAGGTGATCGCCTGGTTCCCGGAACGACCGGCCTTCAGCGCGGCCAGACGGGCCTCGACCTCGGTCTTCTCACCCAGGTCCTCCAAGGACTCGAACTGGGCGTCCAGGGAGGACGCGGCCAGCTCGTTCTGCCCGCGTACGCGAGCTTCCTCGCGGCGGACCTTCTCCTCGAAACGGTTGACCTCGGAGCTGGGGTCCATGATGTCGATCGACTTCACAGCATCGTGCACCGCGGACTGGGCGTGGGCGGACTTGGCACGCGCCACCAGTTCGTCGCGCTTGGAGACCAGCTCCTGGCGCTTGCCCTTCATCTGCTCCAGACCGGTCTTGAGCTTCTCCACGATCTCGGACTGCGAGGCGATGGTCGGCTCGGCGGCCTTGGCCTGACGCTCAGCGTCCATCTGACGCTCGATGGCGACCTTGGCCAGGTTGTCGAACTTGTCCGCGGAGGCGGTGTCGCCCTGGGTGCGGAACTCGTCGGCCTTCTGGGAGGCGGCCAGAGCCTTCTGGCCCCAGCTCTTGGCGGCGTCGATGTCCTCGTTGTAGTCGTCCTGGATCATCCGCAGGTTGCCGATGGTCTGGGCGACGGCCGCCTCCGCCTCAGAGATGTTGTTCGTGTAGTCGCGGACCATCTGGTCCAGCATCTTCTGGGGATCCTCCGCCTTGTCCAGCATGGCGTTGATGTTGGCCTTGGCCAGGGTTGCGATGCGGCCGAAAATGGACTGCTTGACCATGGATGTCGCCTTTCGATCTGATCCTTGTGACCACCGGATGCTCCGGTCGCCGTTCTTCTCCCGCCCCCGGTTCCGGGAAGAGGGTCCTGAGGTGGTGAGACCTCAGAGTCTGTGGGGTGATCTCCGGGTGGAGACCACCGGGTCTGTCAGAAGCTTCCTCCGGCGATGTCGCCGAATCCGCCGAAGTCGCCCCCGCCGAGGCCACCGCCGCCGAATCCGCCGAATCCGCCGCCGCCCCAGTCGCTGTGGTCTGAGCGGCCGCCGAGGACGCTGTCGATGAGGATGCCGCCGAGGATGGCGCCTCCCAGGCCTCCGCCGAAGCTGCCGCCGAATCCGCCACCGCCTCGGCGGGTGTAGCCTCCGCCGCCGAAGCCGCCACCACCGTAGCCGCCCCAGTCGTCCAGGTCCTGCTGGGCCATCCGGCTGGCACGTTCAGCCAGCGCACCGGCCTGCTGGGCCATGTTCAGTGCCGTCACCGGGTCGGAACCGGACAGCTGCACGGCCTGCTGCAGGGTGCGGTCGGCCTCGGCCAGCTTGGTGCGGGCCTGGCTGCCCACGGCGCCACGGCGAGCCGCGATGTAGTCCTGCGTGCCGTCGATCTGTGCCTGGGCCTGCAGGATGGCCTGCTGCAGCTGGGCGGCGGCACGACGGCTCTGCTCCTGCTGGTCGCGGATGCCGCCGAGCTGAGCGTCCAACTGACGATGGGCGTTCTCCAGGTCATGCAGCAGGTCGATGGGATCGGGCTTGCCACTGGCCATGCCGGTCTGGACCGAGCGCAGGGCCTGCTCCACACCGGCGATCGGCCCGGCCAGCTCGGGATGCTGTCCGGCGTTGACCAGGGCTTGGGCCTGCGCCAGGTCCTGCGCGGTCTGCCGCACACCCGTGGTGACGTTCTGCATGGTCCGGTCCAGGTGATCGCTGGCCTTGCCCACGGCCTCCACCAGGGTGGTGACCTGGGCTGCTGCCTCTTCCCCGGCTCGAATGGCCAGAGCGGCGGTGGACAGGTCCGAGGCCTCCAGCGACTGCCGCGCCTTGGCGACCGCCGAGGAGATGAACTCCAGGCGCTCCCGTGCATCGGAGGCGTTGTCATTGACCTCCACCAGCGCGCTGTCCGCGTAGCGGGCGTGCAGGTCCACCAGACGTCGTTCCGCCTCGTTGACCGGCTGGGCCAGCTCGCCGGCCCGCTGCTCCAGGGCCGTCAACGCCGCCGGGGCGTTCTTCTCCAGGTCCCGCAGCTCGTTGAACTCCTGCTGGTGTTCGGACAGCGAGGCTCCCACGGCTTCGCACCGGGCAATGATGTCCTTGAGCCAGGCACGCTGCTGCTCCTCGGTGTCCGGGATGTGGTCATCGAGCTGATGCTGGAGCTTGAAGGACTCCATCATGTGCGCCTTGGCCGCCTCGATGTCCGACCGGAAGGTCGTCACCGAGTCGTCACCGTAGGCGGCCATGGCGAAGCCGAGCTCCTGCTCAGAGGACTTGATGGCATCATCCGCCGCGACCAGCATGGAGCCGGCCTTGTTGCGCAGATCCTCCACGGACATCGCATCCAGCGGATCCTGGGGTCCCTGCGCGGATTCCACGGAGCGTCCCCGAGAGCTGTCCTTGCCCTTCTTCTTCCGGCTGGCCAGAGCGACGCCGCCGCCCACCAGGGCCGCGGTGACCAGCCCTCCGGCGACCCATCCGCCAGCCCCGGTGTCACCGGAGCCGGTCTGCTCACGCGACGTGCCGCCGTCGTTGGCTCCAGACCCGGAACCGGAGCCGAGGGCGCCGGTGGAGGCGGCCAGCACACCCTCGACCGCGGCGGACCCGGCCGCCGCCCAGTCATCCTCCCCGCGGGCCGGCAGGGCCGGGAAGACATAGTCCTGGATGATGTCGTCCTCGAAGACCTCGATGCTGTTGGCGTCATGCGCGGCGTAACGCACTTGGCGCTCGGCCACATCGATCACCATCATCGAATCGGACTGGCTGAGCCCCTTCTGGCGTGCCACGGCCGTGATCCACTGGTCCAGGGGCGCATTGGTGCCGTCCACGTACACCACGAACAGGCTCTGGCCCTCCTCGCGCCGCAGCTGGGCGATCTCCTCCTCGAGCTGGGTCTCCTCCAGGGCGGTGAGGACCTGGGCCTCGTCCACCACGAACACGCCCGGCGGGATCTCCACGGGAGCCGCCGCCTGGGCGGAGGAGGCCATCGTCAGACCTGCGCCCACGGTCACGGCAGAGCCGACCAGGGCTCCGGCAGTGAGCACCGCAGGGGAGAGGCGGACGGGCTGCCAGCTGTGAGAGGTCGCGGTCATCGATCACCCTTCGTGGCCCGGAGGCCGTTCGTGGCCGTCCAGGCCATAGCGTTCATTGGCAGTCTAGGGTGGCTCCGGGGGCGCACGCCACGGAATCGGGTGCGCCACCGGCGAACGGACGGCTCGCCCTGGAGATTCCCGACGGCGACCAGGAACCACCCAGCCAGCGCTCAGTCAGTGTTCGTTCAACGTCCAGCAGGGTGCACCATCATGGTGGGGCGCCTTCGGCGTGAGCAGGTGACGAGGCAGGAGATAAACACGATGTCAGATCCGTACGACCAGCAGTCCCGTGACGAGTCCACGGGAGGAGGGATCCCTCCTCATCTGCACACCCCGCCGGCAGGGGCCCTGCACGCTGGTCCGGCCTCCGTCTCGGCCTCGCGAGAGCCCTCGGCGCAGACCCAGCAGTTCGGAGCCCTCGGCCCGGACGGCGCACACACTGAGGCCACGCATGGACCTCATCCTGGCGTGACCGGTGCCGGCCAGGAGGAGCGCTCAGGACGCCGCACCGTGGGCGTGGGAGCCCTGGTGGCCGGCATGCTCCTGGCAGGACTGGCCGGCGGTGGTGTGGCCGCCGGTGTCAATGCCGCCCTGGACGACGGGCCGGGAACCGTGGAGCCGACTCAACAGGTCCAGCAGGGCACCGGCCTGGACATCAACCGCAGCGAGGACGCCACCGCCGTGACCGCGGCTGCCGCGAAGGCCGCCCCCTCGGTGGTCACGCTCTCCGTGACGAACGGCCAGGGCGCCGGGTCCGGTTCCGGCGTGATCCTGGACGATCAGGGGCACATCCTCACCAACACCCATGTGGTCACCATGGGCGGCCAGGCGCCGGACCCGAACATCACCGTGCAGACGGCCGATGGCCAGATCTACGCGGCGGAGATCGTGGGGCTGGACCCCGACTCGGACCTCGCCGTGGTCAAGATCGACGCTCAGGGGCTGACCCCCATCGAGATGGGCTCCTCAGGAGAGCTGAACGTCGGAGACCGGGCGATCGCCATCGGCGCGCCCCTGGGACTGACCGGGACCGTCACCGACGGGATCGTCTCCACCCTGGACCGCACCATCTCCGTGGCCTCCTCAGCCGTCCCGGAGGACAACGACCAGTCCGGGCCGGGCGGCCCCGGTGAGTTCGAGTTCCGCATCCCGGGCATGCCCCAGCAGCGCTCCCAGGGTTCCATCTACATCAACGTGATCCAGACCGATGCGGCCATCAACCCGGGCAACTCCGGCGGCGCGCTGCTCGACGCCCAGGGACGGCTGATCGGCATCAACGTGGCCATCGCCTCCGCCGGGGGAGCCTCCGGCGAGGCCGGGAACATCGGCGTGGGCTTCTCCATCCCCGTGGACTACGCCCAGCGCGTGGCGAAGGACCTGATCGAGCACGGGGAAGCCACGCATGGACTGCTCGGCGTGACGGTCACGGCCCAGCCGGCCGTACCGGAGGGGCAGTCCCAGCCGAGCCCCGACGCCGAACAGGGCCCGGCCCAGCAGCAGGGTCCCGGCGGTGCCGCCTCAGGAGGATTCAGTGCCGGTGCCCTGGTGCGCGACGTCGTGCCCGGATCCCCGGCAGAGGACGCCGGCCTGCAGCAGGGTGATGTGATCACCGGCGTGGAGGGCCGCTCGGTCAGCGACAGCCGGTCCCTGACGGCGATCGTCAAGGAGTACCCGGAGGGCGGGACCGCCACCGTGCACTACCTGCGCGACGGACAGGAGCAGTCAGCTGAGGTGACCTTCGCCTCAGGGACCGCGCAGCAGCAGGGAGATGAGTGAGTGACACTCGGGGTGGCGGTATGGTCCCTCTGTGGCTACCGAGACTGTGATCGTGAATCCTGATGCGCCCCTGATGACCCCCGCCGAGGCAGCCGAACGCTTCGGCTGGCGTCGTGTCCTGGCATTCGGTGCCCACCCGGATGACCTGGACTTCGGCGCCGCCGCTACCGTTGCCGGACTGACCCGGGCGGGAGTGGAGGTCACCTACTGCGTGATGACCGACGGCGACGCCGGTGGCTTCGATGCCCACACCCACGACACCATCATCGAGCGGCGCCACCAGGAGCAGCGTGATGCCGCCGCCCACCTGGGTGTGAGCGACGTGGAGTTCATGGGGGAGCGGGACGGGTACCTCGAGCCCAACCACCGCGTGCAGTCCCAGGTCGTGGCCCTGATGCGCCGGCACCGTCCGGATCTGGTGATCGGCATGCACCCGGAACGGGACTGGACCCGGCTGCAGCGCTCCCACCCGGACCACCTGGCCGCCGGTGAGGCGGTGGTGCGTGCCAGCTACCCGGCCGTGGAGAACCCGTTCGCCTACCCTGAGCTGCTCGATCAGGGCCTGGAGCCGTTCCATCTGCGCTGGTTGCTGCTCTTCGGCGGTCCTCACATCCACCACAACCTGTTCCTGGACGTCACCGGCCACGAGCAGGACAAGCTCGCCGCGCTGCGTCATCACCTCTCCCAGCACCCGGACGTGGCTCGCATGGAGGAGTTCGTGTTGGGGACCATGTCAGAGCTGCACCGCGGTGCAGCCGCACCCATGGACGAGTCCGTCCGCTACGCCGAGGCGTTCCATCTGGTGGAGGTCAACGCCGCCGACACCATCAGCGGATTCTGAGACGGCCCCTGCTCAGGAGGTCAGTCGGACCCCTCGGCCGGCGTGCTGTTCGTCGCGGGGGGAGTGCTGTTGGGGTGCCCGCCGTACTGCAGTCCCCGGGTGACCTGATGCACCAGGTCCAGGCTGCCCAGCGCCTGGGTGGTGGGGGCCTCGGATCCTCCGTCCGGCTCCACGGTCACCGTCAGGTCCTGGTAGCCGGAGAGTCCACGGAAGGTCACCGGATCCTGGAGATCGTCCAACCCGTAGGTGCCCAGACTGGCCGGTGAGGACCCGTCGGCCGGGTGCAGCCACAGCTGGTACTCATGCCCAGC
Source organism: Micrococcus sp. IITD107 (assembly GCF_041927415.1). NCBI lineage: Bacteria > Bacillati > Actinomycetota > Actinomycetes > Micrococcales > Micrococcaceae > Micrococcus > Micrococcus sp. IITD107. The sequence goes on from NZ_JBHFFN010000002.1 coordinate 537,238, forward strand.
GCCGGGATCGGGCATGCCGGAGAAAGTCACATACGCCATGTCCCGCTCCTTGGAGACATGCCCCTGCATCACTCCGCCGTCGGTCAGCTGGTAGTCCTGGGTGGTGAAGGAGTCCTCCGCCCGATCCACCGTGGCCACCACATCTGGTCCCACGATCAGCCGCCACACCATGAACAGGCCGAGCGCCAGCACCAGCAGACCGGCTACCACCAGCATCCACTTCTTCAGGGGGCGGTTCTTCTCCGAGGTCGGACCCTCCTGGTCCTTCGGTTCAGACGGACCGAGCCCATCCACCAGCCCCATGCCCACGTCCTGGGCCGGCAGGCGCAGCAGCAGATCTTCCAACAGGTCCGACGGCGGCTCCGTCGCCTGGGATTTGAAGGCCCAGGTGACGGTGCGCCGCGCCGTCTCCAGGCGAGCCCGCCACAGGGTGGCGTTCTCCGGGCCCTGCCGGTCCACGGCCCCTTCGAGGGCGAACAGCTCATCACGGTCCAGGGCGTCCAGGGCTGCCACATCCGCCAGCTCGCGGCCCAGGCCGTTCTCCACGTCCTGGGCCAGGTCCAGGGTGAAGTTCCGGGTGCGTCCCGTCCGAGCGGCGATCTCCGGGGTGACCGCGCGCATCATGACCGGGTCCCGCTCCTGAACACGGCCCAGGAACTTCTCCTGGTAGCGGTGCGAGATGCGCTGGACGGCATCACGCAGTCGGGACTTGACCGTGGGAACGGCCACGCCGAGCTCTTCTGCCACCTGGCGGTAGGTGCGTCCGCCTGACCAGGCTGCGTCCAGTGCGGCGAACTGCGCCGGGGTCAATGCCTCCAGGGGGCCCAGCTGTTCACGTTCGCCCAACGGGGCCGGTCCGGCACGGTCCGGCAGCAGCCCGTCCCCGACGCCCGGCAGGGAGTCATGGCGCAGCAGCGAGGTCATGGTCTGGTGGGCCAGCACCTGCAGCCAGCTGAGCACTGCCCGGTGACGTGCTGCGGGGGTGTCGTCGTCGAACTGCGGTTCCCCGGCCTGCTCCCACACCTGCAGGTAGGTCAGGGCGGTGGCCTCGAAGGCGTCTGAGTCTGAGGCGAACATCGTGCTCGCCAGTCCGTAGACCCAGGGCGCCGTGGAGTCATAGAACGCGGCGAAGGAGGCCTGATCGCCTTCGGCGGCCAGTGTCAGCAGCTCGTCCAGCCCCGGAAGATCGCCGTATGCGGAGGCACCGGTGCGCTGATGCTGGGCGGTGCCGGCCGTCGTCGGGACGCCAGCAGAGGAGGAGGATCCGGGGCCACCGGGAGTGCGCTTGTCCATGGTCTCTCCAGGATAGGAAGAAGTGGCGCGCTCGGCGGGCTGCCACGCGGCGGGGGTCAGGGCTGGGCGGGGCCGGCTCCGGCGAAACCGTGCTGGCGCCAGGCCTCGTACAGCACGATCGAGGCGGTGTTGGCCAGGTTCAGGGAGCGGCGCGAGGGCTGCATGGGCAGGCGGACCTGGGCGGTGACATGGGGGTCGGCGAGCACCTCGTCCGGCAGGCCGGTGGACTCGCGGCCGAACAGCAGGACGTCGCCTGGGCGGTAGTCCACGTCCGTGTAGAGGGTGTCTCCGTGGGCGGTGAAGGCGAAGACGCGGGCCGGGGCGTCCGGCGGGGTGAGAGCGGTCCAGGCGGCGTCCAGGTCCGGGTGGATGGTGAGCACAGCCAGGTCGTGATAGTCCAGCCCGGCTCGGCGCAGCTTGGCGTCGGAGAGGTCGAATCCCAAGGGCTCCACCACGTGCAGCTCGGCCCCGGTGATGGCCGCCAGGCGGATGGCGTTGCCGGTGTTCCCGGGGATCTCCGGGGTGTGGAAGAGGATGCGGAAACCGGGCGTGCCGGGGGCAGGCTCGCGCGGGGCGGTCAGGTGGGGGTTCTGGCGGTTCATGGTCAGTACATCGCTCCCAGGAGTCGGGCCAGGACCCGGCGGTCCACGGTATGGGCCTGGGATCCGGTGCCCAGGAACATCTTCAGGTCCCGGCCCAGCTGCAGGGCGTTGGCCGGGGGATCGGTGAGGAACGCGGCGTCCGTCTCCAAGGAGCGGGTGCGGTCCAGCTCGATGATCGGCGCATGGGGGTTGTCCTCGCTGGCCAGCACCAGCACGAAGCCGCCCACGGTGCACTCGGGGAACGCCCGCTGCAGGGCGACCATGGCCGGTGCGAGCGAGGGTGGGCTGACCGGGCGGTCTCCCTTCCACAGCTCAGCCCCGTCCCAGCGGTAGACCCCGTCCGGCACCTGGAGTGAGCCCACCACGGCCAGTCGGTCTCCGCACAGCACCACGTGATCGATGGCGCCGGAGCTGACCCGTCCCGCTGAGAGCGAGAGGCCGGTGATCAGGCGGGCCGCCGGGAGGGCGTTGAGGACCTGGTTCTGCAGGACGCGGATGGTGCGGGCCTCACGGACCAGCCGAGCGCCGGCCGGAAGGATGCCGCGCTTGCGGGGAGCGCCGTGGATCTGCTGGGCGCTGCGCTCCGCGTCGAGCGGTCCGTCCTCGCTGAGCGGGGGGTGATAGGTGACGGCAGGGCTTGAGGCGCCGTTGCGCTGGGAGGAGGGGCCCGACGTCGGGCTCCAGCGTTGGCGTGGACGTCTCGTCTCGCTGCGCACGCCAGAGGACCCAGCAGTGCTGGTGGGCCCGGTGGTGAAGGGGTTGGAGGCAGCGCTGCCGGATGCGGGGCCACGGTGCGAGGCGGTGGGGGCGCCGCGGACCGAGGCGCTGGCGAAGCTGCGGTCGTAGGCGCGGCGGGCCTCTGGTGTGCTGACCAGCTGCCAGGCGTCGCTGACCGCACGGAACTCGGCAGGGTCGCCGCCGTGGTCCGGATGGGTGCGGCGGGCGGCCTTGCGCCAGGCCGCCTTCAGGGCAGCCTCGTCCGCGTCGAAGGGGACGCCGAGGACTTCATAGGCCGAACGCTGGGTGCTCGACTGGTGCTGGGAGCGGTGGCGCGAGCCGTGGTCGGGCACGGGGCTCCCTTCGGATGAGCGGCCAGGCGGGGCGCGTTGCTGGAGCGTCCGGTGGACGGAACGCCCGTCCAGACTACCGGGGAGTCTCCCGGGCGGATGGTGGCGGAGGGGGCAGGGCATACTGACGCCATGACCACTTCAGGCCGTGTGCCGGTGACGCTCCTCGATCCATCTGCCGGGGCCTGGCTGGCTCAGCAGCTGGCTGAGGGCGCACAGCTCCGGCACGAGGTGACGCGCGTGGTGCCGAGAGGACGGCCACAGCCGTACGAGGCCTTCGCGCGGATCTTCCATCCCGTCCCCTGGACGTGCGAGTGGACGGCGGCGAACGCTCGATGCGTGGAGTCACTCGGGCTGGTGCCAGATCGCGTGCCGACTGAGCCCGGTGCCATGGCAGACGGGATGACCACCTGGGCGGAGGTGGCGGCGGATCAGGGGACCGAGGTGCACGCCTCTGCTCAGTGGGCCGACCTCGCCCGCGGTGAAGCCGGCGGGTTTGCCACCTCCCGGAGCTGCCCGGGGCTGGAGTACGGCCAGGTGTCCGACGGGGAGTTCATCGGACCGGGGGCTGCTGCGCTCGCGGACGTGCTGCTGGCTCACACCTCCACACCCGTGGACCTGGTGCTGGGCCTCTGGGAGGGCAAGGACTCCTTGAGCGTCGGCGTGGATTCCGTTGCGGGTGTTGGTGCCGGCGGTCAAGGTGACTTCGTCGGGCATCCGCTGGGGAACAGCGCCGCGGAAGCCCTGCGGACCGGTGAGGGGCTGCTCAGTGTGATCGGTGGGTACCGGAGGTACCTGCTGGTGGGCGACGACGGTTCTCGCCTGCGCGATCCCGTGTGGGGTGCGCGGGCGGACCTGTCGGGCGAGGGTGTGCGTCTGTGGCCGAACCTGGCATGGCCGCCGGACCGGGCCTGGACGATGGCCACCGAGATCGACGACTGCTGGACGCTGGTCGCCGGGTCGTGGGACCTGATCCGGGCGCTGTGCTCGCATCCGGACCTGGAGGCGCTGCCGATCCGCCCTGACGCTGAGTTGGGACCCTTCAGCGATTCTGTGAACGGGCGCTCGCCGTCTGTCTGACGGGGGATCTGGTCTCCGTGGGACCTCCCGCCTCCGCCGCATGGTGGTGCCCTGGGGGAGTGCGGGTTCAATCCCCGCCACTCGCCTGCATCCTGCTCGTTCACGTGCGCCCGTGAGCGATTCCATGACTCGGTTCCGAGTCCTGCACAGGTGACGTGTTCGTCGTTCTCATCCCCGATCGGCTGATCTGGGCCTTAACGTGTCTGGGCGGTGTGTTCGAATATCAGTACGAGGAGAACGGGTTCTCGTGAGGTCGGCTGGAGGAGGTGGTGGTGGTCGTGGCAGTGGTGGTGGATGAGGTAGCAGATGTGCTGACTTCGGCCCAGCATGTCGATGCCTCTGCTCTGTGTCTGGGTGAGCTGCTGTCGCTGACTCGGCACCTGACTCGAGAGCTGACGGGGCGCCTCGCGCGCCCGGACTTTGTGGAGTCGTTGAATCCGGTGGTGGACCCAGCTGAGGCCTCGCCGGAGGCACAGGAACACTTGGCGGCCGAGGCGGTGACGTTGCCGGCGGTGCAGGAGCAGGTGGCTGCTCTGGTGCGGGTGGTGGAGGGTGCGGCGACGGCGGTGGCTGGTCATACGGCCCGGGTGTTTGAGGATCCTCAGGCCCGGCACCGATGGTTGGGTCTGCCTCAGGGCAAGACCGGGTTCCGGTCCTCGGCTGATTTCGTGGAGAAGACCCATCACACACCGGCCCGGCAGACCCGGGAGCGGGATAACCGGGCCGCCCACCACTTGGCTCCGGTGCCGTCTGCGGACGGCACGCCGTACAACACCACTCTGGGTGAGGTTTCTGGTGCGTTGTGGTCGGGTGCGGTGGGCCCTTCTGTGGTGGATGTGATCACTCGGACTCTGGGCCAGGCCCGGCGCGCGGCGGCGGCCACGGCGCGGGCGTCGAGATCTTGGGTGGAGCAGCAGGTGGCTGCGGGTGAGGTGGAGTTGATGGGTCGGGCGCGTCGGGAGTGTCCGGGGGTGATGGTCCAGGTGTGCAAGCGCTGGCTGATCCGGTTCACCGAGGCCCTGGAGCGCACCACCGGTGAGCCACCCCAGGGCGTGGTGCATCAGGGGCGTGCTGCCCGGTTTGTGCGGGAGGAGAACGGGTTGTTCCTGTGGCACCTGTTCTTGACCCAGGCCCAGCATGAGATCTTCAAGACCGTTGCTTCGGCCGGTGCCAATCCGCGGGCGCGGAAGAACCAACAGGCCGCTGGTGGTGGGCCTGCTGGTCAGGACGGTGGGTTGTCGCCAGATCCATTGACCTTGTTTGATCAGGCCACGCAGGGCGCAGAAGAACAGGACCGGGCCACTGAGGACGAGGTGTTCTGTGCTGATCTGGCTCCGTGGGTGGAGCGGGGTGAGGAGCGGAATCGTCGTCAGGTCGATGCGGTGATCACCGCCCTGACTGCGGCGTTGCGGATCAAGGATTCGGGGTTGCCGGGCACCGGTGGGTATGCCCCGCAGGTGATGGCGGTGATCGACTACGACACCCTGGCCGGCAGACTCTTGGACCACCCCGACCCACCACCACGACCTGAAATCCCGACGGAGCTGCTCAGACCAGGGGAGCCCGGGTATGAGTCTCCGGGGAAGCCACCGGCCGGTGGGGTGGACTTACGGGGGTCTTTGGTGTCGACGGCGGGGTTCTCTGGTCCGATTGACCCTAGGGTGATCAGGGCGTGGGCCTGTGATGGGCAGATCCTGCCGGTGGTGTTGGGGGCTCAGGGGCAGATCGTGGATGCCGGGCCGGCTCGGAGGGTGTTCCCGGCTCCGTTGCGGCGGGCGATCATTGCCCGGGACCGGGGGTGTGCTGCTCCGGGGTGTGGGCAGCCGGCGACCTATTGTCAGGTCCATCATGTTCAGCATTATGAGCATGGGGGTCCGACCACGGTGGAGAACGGGGTGCTGCTGTGCGAGCACCACCACCAGGCGGTGCACCATGACCAGTATCGGATCCATATGCGCCACGGGATCCCTTGGTTCGAAGACACCAGCCCCACCGCCCGGAGCATGCAGGCCAGCTCGAGGACCGGTGCTGAGCCGGAGCTGACCCGCAACCAGTACTGGGCCGACCACCCAGAACCACCATGGTGAGGCGGGGCGCGCGTTCAGGGACGTTCGTCCACTCCGTGGATGAGCGCGCGGGGGATGAGATCGGCATGACGGACACCGCGGAGCAAGCCGGGAGGAGCAGGTCACCATAATGAGGGCATGAGTCATCCCGCCACGTCGCAGCGGCTGCTGCTGTTCATCAATCCGGCATCTGGGTCGGGCCGCGGTGCCGGTGCAGGGGCTGAGGCGGTGGCCCGATTCAGGAGTGCCGGTGCCGATGTCCGCGTGGTGGACCCGGCCCCGCAGGCGGTCACCGGGGTGAGCCGAGTGCCCGCCCACGGTGTGGTCACCCACGGCGACCTGACGGATGCGCTCCGTACGAGCATCCAGCAGGAACGACCTGACGCTGTGGTGGTCGTGGGCGGCGATGGCATGGTCCACGCTGCGGTGAACGTCCTCGCAGAGACCGAGATCCCCCTCGGCCTGGTTCCAGCCGGAACGGGAAACGATTTCGCCAGGAACTTCGGCGTGGATCGACTGTCCGTCCGCATGGCAGCGGAACAGATCATCACATCACTCGTCACCGGTCCCCGCAGAGTGGACCTGGCGAGAGTGGAACTGCGTCCGCTTCCCTCGCCGAGCACCGCGGCGGAGGAGACCACTGTGGAGGTGCGCTGGGTGGCATCAGGGGTCAACCTGGGGTTCGACGCCGTGGTCAACGCTCGGGCCAATGCACTGCGCTGGCCCACCGGACGTGCACGCTACGTGGTGGCCGTGCTCCAGGAGCTGTGGCGGTACACCGCACCGGCCCTCACGGTCTCCACCACGGACCAGCAGGGGACCACCGAGGTGGGGACCGAACGCACCTTCGTGCTCAGCGTGCTGAACGGCTCCTACTTCGGCGGCGGGATGAAGGCTGCCCCCGGGGCCAGCGTGGACGACGGCCTGATCGACACCCTGTGGGTTCCAGCCATGCGCCCGGCGAGATTCCTCCAGGTGTTTCCGCGCGTATTCTCCGGCGGCCATGCCACCGTCCCGGAAGTGCGTCTGGCGCAGGTGCAGACCGTGGAGGTGGCGGCATCGGATGAGGAGAGCGGAGGGCCCATCACTCACACCCGGGGAGACCGCCGAGCGGCATCCCTGCCGATCGTCCATGGCGATGGGGAGGCGATCGGCCGACTTCCTGTGCGGATCACGGCTGCGCCGGGAGCGCTGCTCCTGCTCGTGGGTCAGGGGACGAGATGACCGGGAACCCTAGACTGGGCCGGTGCGGATGAACAGCGTCTACCTCGATCACGCCGCCACCACCCCAATGCGGCCGGTGGCGCTCGAGGCGTACACCGAAGCCGCGCGGCGTCTCGGCAACCCCTCCTCACTGCACCGCTCCGGACGGTCCGCTCAGCTGCATCTGGAGGATGCGCGCGATGCCCTCGCCGCCACTGTGGGGGCACACCCCTCCGAGGTGATCCTCACCGCCGGAGGGACCGAAGCGGACAACCTCGCCCTCAAGGGGCTCTACTGGGCGCGGCGGTCCCAGGACCCGAACCGCACCCGGATCATCCTCACCGGCGCTGAACACCATGCCGTGCTGGACACCATCACCTGGTTGGAGCAGCACGACGGTGCAGAGCTGGTGTTCGTCCCCATGGACGCTGAAGGACGCGTGGACCTCGCGGCCTGGCAGGCTGAGTTGGCCGTGGCACCAGAGCAGACTGCACTGGCCACCCTGATGTGGGCCAACAACGAGATCGGCACCATCCAGCCCGTGGCTGAGGCCGCCACCATCGCAGCCGACCAGGACGTGCCGTTCCACACCGATGCCGTGCAGGCCGTGGGTTCCATCCCGATCGACTTCGCGTCCAGCGGTGCCACCACGTTGGCCTTCAGCGGGCACAAGCTCGGCGGGCCGGTGGGCATCGGCGCCCTGCTCGTCCGCCGCGATGCCACGCTCACGCCCGTGCTGCACGGCGGGGGACAGGAACGCCAGATCCGCTCCGGCACCCTTCCGGTGGCCCTGATGGCCGGATTCGCTGCCGCCGCCACCGAGGCGCACCAGCACCTGGACGCCGAGCGGAACCGGTTGGGCACCCTCCGGGACCTGTTGATCGAGAAGGTGCAGGCCGCCGTCGGGAATGCTGTGCTGCGCGGGGCGCAGGACCGGGACCCTGCCACGGGAGAGAAGCTGCCGGCGGGAACCCGGCGGCTGCCCGGGAACGCGCACTTCACCTTCCCCGGGTGCGAGAGCGACTCGCTGCTGTTCGGCCTGGACACCGCCGGAGTGGAGTGCTCAGCGGGATCGGCCTGCACCGCGGGCGTGGCCCAGCCCTCGCACGTGCTCACGGCCTTGGGACTGGAGGAGGCCGAGGCGAGATCGGCCCTGCGCTTCACACTGGGGCATACATCCGTGCCTGCCGACGTTGACCACCTTCTGGACGTGCTGCCCGGCGTCCACCAGTCCGCCCTGACCGCGGGGATGGCCGGCCGGGTCAGCTCGATCCGCACCGCCAACAGCCACCTGGAGAGGAACTGAGCGCATGAAGGTCCTGGCCGCCATGAGCGGGGGAGTCGACTCCGCCGTCGCAGCAGCGCGGGCCGTGGATGCCGGCCATGAGGTGGTGGGCGTGCACCTGGCGCTCTCTCGCATGCCCGGAACCCTGCGCACCGGATCGCGCGGCTGCTGCACCATCGAGGACTCACGCGACGCCTGGCGGGCCTGCGAGAAGCTGGGCATTCCGTACTACACCTGGGACTTCTCCGAGCGCTTCGCCGAGGACGTGGTGCAGGACTTCGTGGGCGAGTACGCGGCCGGCCGCACCCCGAACCCCTGCATGCGCTGCAACGAGCGGATCAAGTTCGCCGCCCTGCTGGAGAAGGCCCTGGCGCTGGGCTTCGACGCCGTCTGCACGGGGCACTACGCCAAGGTGGTGGAAGGCGAACAGGGCTTGGAACTGCACCGCGCCGCCGACTGGGCCAAGGACCAGTCATATGTGCTCGGCGTGCTCACCGCGGAGCAGCTGGCCCACTCCCTGTTCCCCCTGGCCGACACCCCCTCCAAGGAGCAGGTGCGTGCCGAGGCCGCTGAACGTGGACTGACCGTGGCCACCAAGCCCGACTCGCACGACATCTGCTTCATCCCCGACGGCGACACCCGCGGCTGGCTGGCCGAGCGGGTGGAGATGAGCGAGGGGCAGATCCTCGACGCGCAGGGCCAGGTGCTCGGCACCCACCCCGGCGCGCAGGCGTTCACCGTGGGCCAGCGCAAGGGACTGAACATCGGGCGTCCGGCGGCGGATGGCAAGCCGCGGTTCGTGCTGGAGGTCCGCCCCAAGGACAACACCGTGGTGGTGGGTCCGCGCGAGATGCTCGCCGTGGACCGCGTGGTGGGCATCCGTCCCTCCTGGGCCGGCGCTCCCGTGCCGGAGGAGGCCACTGGAGACTGGTTCGACTGCCACCTGCAGGTGCGTGCGCACGGGGACCCGGTGCCGGCACGTGCCCGCGTGGAGCAGGGCTCTGACCAGCTTCCCGACGACGTCACACCCGTGGGTGCCACGGCGGCGGGATCCGCTGGGGTCCGGTGGGTGATCGAACTGCACGAACCGCTCCAGGGGGTGGCGCCGGGCCAGACGGCGGTGCTGTACCAGGGCACCCGGGTGCTGGGTCAGGCCACGATCGACTCCGCGGTGAACTCTGCGCGGCTCGTGGACGCCGTCCAGGGCTGATCCCGTACGCACGGCTCAATGGGCGGGGGAGACAGACGTGGACGCACTACGGTGGAACGCATGAGCGCCGAGTACGACCCGCACGCCAGTTCCCTGCAGACCTCCGCCGACCCCGCCGTCCTGGAGGAGCTGTTCGCGATCCGCGGCAGCATCGACAACATCGACGCGACGCTCGTCTATCTGCTGGCCGAACGGTTCAAGTGCACCCAGAAGGTCGGGCGGCTCAAGGCCGAGCATCAGTTGCCGCCCTCGGACCCGGACCGGGAGACCGCGCAGATCGACCGGCTGCGCAGACTGGCGGCCGAGGCGGATCTGGACCCGGCCTTCGCCGAGAAGTTCCTGAACTTCATCATCTCCGAGGTCATCCGCCACCACCGGGCCATCGCCGAGGACACCGGCACTGTGCCCACTGTCCCCGCGCAGTCTGCGGACACCGGGACCGGACCACAGGCGTGAGCCCCGTCCGCGCCACCCTGACCGGCACCTGGCCCGGAGCTGACGCCTCACAGGCCGTGGCCGCCGCAGTCCAGGAGCTCGGGGCTCCACACCTGCCGGTCATCCCGGAACTTCCCGCCCGTGGGCCGGGTTCAGACCCCACGGGCCGCACCGCCGTGATGCTGGACGAGCTGGCCGTGGACCTGCAGCCCCACGGGTGGCGGCTCACGGACACCCCCGGCGTGGATGCCCGGCGTGGCGCGTCCACATGGCGTGCCGACCTGAACCGGCTGGCGGACGCGGTGGGAGAGACCGGCGGGGGACTCGAGGAGATCGTCCTTCGGATCGTCGGCCCCTTGACCCTGGCGGCTCGGCTGTGGCTGCCCGGCGGCGAACGCGCACTGTCCGATTCCGGCGCGCGCCGGGATGTGGCGGACTCGTTGGCCTCCGGCCTGGCCGAGCAGGTCCGTGTGGTCCAGTCGGTCACCGGGGCTCACCGGGTGACGGTGGTCCTGGCAGAGCCCGACGCCGGCCAGGTCCTGAGCGGACAGGTCCCCACTGCCAGTGGGTACAGGACAGTGCGGTCAGTGCCCCGCGTGGAGGCGCGACGGGCCTGGTCCACGGTGGCGACGGCGGTGGCCCAGGCCGGTGGACAGAACGGGGCCGGGGTGATGTTCGCACCGGGTCTCGCCCAGGGCGACGACGACAGCGGACCGAGCTGGACCGATCTGGCTCTGCTGGTCTCAGAGTCCCTGCCCCCAGCGTCCGTGTCCGCCGTGGAGGGACCGGCAGAAGGCGGCGCAGTGGGTGAGGTGACCGCGACGGAGCCCACCGGATCGGACACAGCCCCACCGCTGCGAGGACTCGTCCTGCCGGTGCCCCGGCTCGAGGGCCCCGGGGCCGATCCTGCCCGCTGGGAGGTCATCGCCGGCTGGGTCGAGGCGGGCCGGACCGTGGTGCTGGGACTGGACCGGCCGTCGTCGGGAACTGCGGCGCATGCCGCCGTGGAGGCGACCGTCCGAGCACTGCTGAAGGACTGGGAGCGCATGGGGCTGGACGAGGAAGTGCTCGGACAGCTGGTCCTGCGCGGGCCCGGCCTGGCGGACACCACACCGGACCGTGCGCTGGAGGTGACCCGCGCTGTGGTGCGCGGAGCCGAGACACTGGAACGGATGCGCGTGGACGGCGAGCTGGCACGCTGACGGCAGTCCGGGTGGCTGAATCGCCGTGGCGGCCGAACCTCAGAGCCGACCGGCGGCCTTGAGCCGGAGGTAGGTGTCCGCCAGAGCCGGGGGGAGTTCGTGCGGGGGAGCGTCCACCACCTCCACGCCGAGCATCTCCAGCTCACGCGCCACAGCAGCCCGCTCCAGTCCGGCCCGTTCGGCAGCCGCCGCCCGAAACACGGTCTCGGCGTCCTCGCGCACCTGAGACATCTGCTCCAGCTGCGGGTCGGACACCGCGGCCACCACCACCTGGTGATGCCGGGTCAGGGCAGGCAGGACCGGCAGCAGACCCTCCTGCACGGAGGCGGCGTCCAGGGCGGTCAGCAGCACCACCAGGGACCGCTGCCGGGTCACCTGGGCCACCTCCACCGGCACCCGGGACCAGTCGGCGGCGAGCAGGATCGGCTGGACCGGGGCCAACGCGGTGACCATCCGGTTCAGCAGGTGCCCCTTCTCAGTGGAGGAGACGCGCGCGCGGACGGTGCGGTCCAGCGCCACCAGGTCCACGCGGTCCCCGCCGGCAGAGGCCAGCGCGGCCAGCAGCAGGGAGGCCTCCATCCCGGTGTCCAGCTTGGTCTCCTCGTCCACGCGGGCGGCCGAGGCGCGGGAGGTGTCCAGCACGATCACCACGCGCCGGTCTCGCTCCGGCCGCCAGGTGCGCACCACCACGTCCTGGCGCCGGGCCGTGGCACGCCAGTCGATCGAACGGACGTCGTCCCCGCGCACATAGTCACGCAGCGAGTCGAACTCCGTGCCCGCGCCGCGCACCTGGACCGCGGACCGTCCGTCCATCTCCCGCAGACGGGCCAGGCGCGACGGCAGATGCCGCCGGGAGCGGAACGGGGGCAGCACCATCAGCGTGCCCGGGCAGGGGTGGTCCACCTGGCGAGCGGCCACGCCCAACGGTCCCCACGACCGCACGGTCACCGTCTCGGTCCGCAGCGCACCCCGGCGGCGCGGCCTCAGGGAGGTGACGTGGCGTCGTCGTTCTCCGGCCGGGATGTCCACCGGCTGCTCCGCATCCTGCTGACCTGCGGTGGGCTGCCAGATGTCCCGCAGGGAGCCGCGCAGCCGACGCCGGCCCCGGTTCGTCACCAGGACCACGTTCTGCACCGTCTCGTCCAGTCGCGCTGAGGCGGGCAGCACACGCTCCAGCACCACCTGGCGGGGCGAGGCTGCCAGCAGCAGGTCGGCCAGCACCAGCACGGCCAGCGCCAGAAGACACCACCACACCGTGGAGGCACGCGGGATCAGGACCACCGGCAGCAGGCAGGCCACAGCCACCGCAAGGAGTCGACCGGAGAGGACCATCAGCTCACCAGGGGACCGGGACGGCGGCAAGCAGACCGGAGATGACCTGGTCCGCGGTGACGCCGTCCAGCTCGGCCTCGGGGCGCAGACTCACCCGGTGGCGCAGGCAGGACAGAGCCAGCGCCTGGACGTCGTCCGGAGTGGTGAAGTCCCGTCCGTTCAGCCAGGCCCACGCCTTGGAGGTGTTCAACAGGGCGGTCGAACCGCGTGGGGAGACGCCCAGCTGGAAGGACGGCGAGGTGCGGGTGGCGCGAGCCAGGTCGGTGATGTAGCCCAGCACCTCCGGGCCGGAGCGCACGCGGGAGACCGCCTCACGGGCCGCCACCAGGGTGTCCGCGCCGGCCACGGCACGCACCCCGGCGGCCTGCAGGTCAGAGGGGTTGAACCCGGCGGCATGACGGGAGAGGATCTCCACCTCGTCCTCGCGCCCGGGCAGGTCCAGGGTGACCTTGAGCAGGAACCGGTCCAGCTGCGCCTCCGGCAGTGGGTAGGTGCCCTCGTACTCCACCGGGTTCTGCGTGGCGGCCACCATGAACGGATCCGGCAGGGGGCGGGAGACCCCGTCCACGGACACCTGCCGTTCCTCCATCGCCTCCAACAGGGCCGACTGTGTCTTGGGCGGGGTCCGGTTGATCTCATCGGCCAGCATCAGATGCGTGAACACCGGGCCCTCACGGAACTCGAACTCGCCGGACTTGGTGTCGTAGACCAGGGAGCCGGTGACGTCGCCGGGCATCAGATCCGGGGTGAACTGCACGCGCCGAGTCTCCAGGGACAGCGCCGCGGACAGGGACCGCACCAGCAGGGTCTTGGCCACACCGGGCACGCCCTCGAGCAGCACATGCCCCCGGCACAGCAGCCCGATCAGCAGCCCGGTCACCGCCGGTGCCTGGCCCACCACGGCCTTGCCCACCTCCTCGCGCACCTGGTGCAGGGCGTGACGCAGCTCGTCGTCAGAGGAGCCGGACAGGCTTCCCGACGACGGCCCCCGCGTGGGCGCTGGAGGGGTCGCCTGGGGTGCCCGTCCGGTGGTGTCGGCCGGACCCGCCGAGCCGACGGGCTCGGCGGGATGCTGGCCGTGATCCGGTTCCGGGGAGTGGGGGGAGGTCATGGTGTGGTCTCGGGTCCTCTCGGGTCCTGGGTGCTGAGGTCAGTAGGGTGGGCCGGCGGCGCCGGCTGGGCCGGGCCGGCTGCGCCCAGAGCGGCGTGGACGGACTGCTCGAGCCCCTGCAGGGCGCGGGCACGGTCCACGAGTGCGGCGTTCGAGTCCACCGTGGACTCGTCCAACAGGTGGGCCACGGCAGCGGGGTCCTGTCCGGTCACGGCGGCCACCGCAGAACTGAGGGCCGGGGCGGTGGCGCCGCGGCCCAGGCTCAGCAGCCGGGCCAGACGGAGCCGGGTGGCCTGGTGCAGTGACCGTGCGGCCGCCCCCGCCTGGCCGGTGCTCTGGTAGAGCCGAGCACGGCCCACAGCCGTCTCCGAGGACGGGACCACCACGGGGAGCGGTTCGATCGCCAGGGGGCCGTGGCGGCGTCCGCGCCAGAGCATCAGCACCAGGGCACAGACCACCAGCCACCAGATGACCGGCCCCACCCAGGCCGGGAGCAGATCAGACGGGTTCGTCGGGGCCTCACCCACCGGCACATCCGCCAGCGTGGGCAGGTACCAGATCACGTCCTCGCCCTGGCCCAGCGTCCACAGTGCGACGACCGGATGGCCATGGACGGCGGCACCGGCGTTGGCGAAGACCTGAGCGGAGCCGATCACCCAGGTGCCGTCGTCGGACCGGACCACTCCGTGGGCGGGCCGGACCGCGCCGGCGGGGGCGGAGATCCCGTTGAAGCAGCCGGTCCCACCGCGGTAGAGCCGACCATCTCGCACCATCGACTCGGCCTGGCGAGCCAACGGCAGAGCACAGTCCGTCCCCGCGGTCAGGGGCTCCTCCGAGGGGGTCAGGCCGGGGCCGGTGGTGATGCCGGTGGCCAGCGCACGGACCTGGGCCAGGTCAGGTTCCACGAGCACGCGCCGGGCAGGATCTGTCCCCTCGGCCAGGCGATCCAGCCCCTGGTCCGGCAGCAGCCCGGCGGGGTCGTGGAAGAGCAGAGTGGCCTCAGGGTGCTCCTGGGCCAGCTCGAGGGCCTGGTCCGCCGAGTCGGCGTGATGGATCCGGATCCCCTGTCCGCGCAGGACCTCGGCGATCGCCATGCCGCCGGTGGGGCGGGCGGACTCCGGATGCAGGGCACCTCCGGTGGGGGCCGGACGGAACAGGGCCAGCGCCCCCAGGATCAGCAGCAGCGCGGCGACGATCAGCCACACCCGTCCGGCACGCCAGACCCGCGCGGCGACTTGAGAGCCGGAGGGGACGGACGGTGAGGGAACAGCGCTTCCCTGGACCTCGGCCTCCGCGGGCCCGGCCGGCCGGCTCACCGTGCCACCGTCAGGTCGGATGCGGATGCGGCCGGCGCCGGAGCGGCCGCCAGACGGCGGTCCAGTTCCCGTGCCGCCAGGGCCTGCTCAGCGGTGGCGGTGGCGTGGTCGTACAGCACCGCGTTGAAGGCCTCGGCCACACGGGGCAGCTCAGCCTGTTCCTGAGGGAACACCCGGGCCAGCTCACGGGCCGCCTCACTGGCCGTGCGCCCGGGGCGTTCATCCACCACGGTGCGCACTTCGGCCTCACGCACCGCGGCCCGGAACCAGCTGACCAGTGCCTGTCCGTGATCCGAGCGCGCATGCGCCCGTTCCGCGGCGGCACGGTGGTCCGCCGGGGTTGAGACCCGCTCTGTCAGCATGGCGCTGTCCCGACGACGGCCGCGTGCGTTGGCGCGGGGCCTGACCAGGATCAGCACGATGACGGCGATGACCACCAGCAGCACCGGGAGCACCCAGCTCGGCACGCCGGTGGCTCCCTGTCCCAGCGAGTCCAGCCAGTCCAACAGCTCGTCGAAGCGGTCTCTGATCCACTCCAGGACGGGGTTGGGCTGGGCGGCCTGATACCGGTCCTTGGCCAGCTCGTCCTCGAGCAGCCGACGAGCCTCCTCAGGCTCGGGCTGCCAGGGCTGCGCCGGGCGTCCTCGGGCAGCGGCGGCGGGAGTCATGGGGTCACCGGCCGCCGCTCGGCCCCACCGTCACAGGTCGTGGCGCCCGGCCGGGAACCAGATCGTCCGTGCCGGATCCGCCGGAGACCGTTCCGGTGGTGGAGAACCGGGAGTCCTGGTCCCCGGTCCCGGACTGTGCGGCGATCTGGCCCAGGTCCAGGTCGAAGCTCTCCTGGCGGATGCGGTAGTCGATGTACAGCACGGCCATCACCAGGGTGAGGTAGGCGGTGCCCACCGACTGGATGAGGGTGGTGATCAGGGTGGAGACGACCAGGGAGAGCGCCGTGGCGTTCAGCAGCTCGTCCACCGAGGCACTCGAGGGGTCTGAGGGGAAGAACAGTCCCAGCACGCTGGTCAGGCCCCCGGAGATCAGTGAGACCGCGATGCCGACGATCAGGCCCACCAGCAGCAGGACTCCGAAGGTGCGCCACCAGGAGCGGTTGGTCAGCCCCCAGGAACGGCGGATGCCGGCCCAGGGCCCGATCTTCTCGATCGCCACTGCTGCCGGTGCCAGCAGCACCTTGACGTAGATCCACAGGACCAGCGGCACCGAGGCGAACACCACCAGGAACCAGACCATGATCAGTGCACCGGGTGAACTGTCGGCAGTGATGGCTGGCAGCAGGCTCAGGAACAGCAGCCCGCCGAGGACGACCATGTAGATGAGACCGGCCAGCAGGTAGAGGGCGCTCAAACCGACCAGGCTCCAGATCGTGGGTGCAGTGGGCCGCCAGGCCTGCCCCAGGCCGGTCTTCAGGCCCACGGCGCCTCGGGCGAGCACCACGGAGAGCACGCCCTGGGCGATGGTCCCCAGGAACGTGGCCAGGATCGCCGCGGCGAGCAGCATGCCCCAGAACATCAGGACGCCGTTCACCAGCTCCCAGCTCTCAGCCGTGCTGGCCGTGCCGAAGGTCCCGCCCGTCGAGCTGAACAGATCGCTCTGTCCCAGCAGGTTGACCAGATAGGCCACCGGCAGGCCCACCAGGATCGCTTCGGCCAGGGCCACCAGGAGCATGGTCCCCAGGACCGCGGCCGGACTCAGGCGCAGCGCGGCGAACGAGGCCTCCAGCACATCACCGAGGTTCAGCGGGCGGAGCGGAATGATCCCCGGTCGCTGAGCCATGGCATAGGGGGAGTGCTGGCCCGGTCCGCCCTGGGGGCCGACGCCGTACCCGGTTGATCCCGGGTGCATCGGCGGCGTGGGCTGGAGGGGAGCGGGGACGGGTGGGCCATAGGGATTGGCCAGAGGCTGGGGGGTGTCCGGCGCGCCGGGAGCTGACCAGCCGGACGCGCTCGGGGTCCCCTGTGGCGGCCGCTGCGGCATGTCCGGAAGGTGGTCGGGACGGTTCTGTGGATCCAAGGCGGTCCCCCCGAGGGCGTCGTTGGCGGTCAGGTCCAGGCGCCCGGTGAGGGGCGGTGATCGAGGCGATGAAGCGGTGTCCCAGGAGCGACCCACGGCTCGCCGTTCCGACGTCTCGACTATAACCGTCCACTGGCACGCCGTCCGATAGGCTGGGGCGGTGGCCCGAGGGGCCGTCGTGTCCGAGCGCAGAGCCTGGGTCTACGGTGCTCCTGAGGCCGGTATTGGATGTCCGTGACAGCTCTGGTGTGTGTTCTGGGAGGGTACTCGTGGTGAAGGCCAAGATCCTGGTGGTGGACGATGACGAGGCGCTCTCGGAGATGATCGGCATCGTCCTGCGCAATGACGGCTTCGAGCCGACGTTCTGCGCAGACGGATCCCAGGCGTTGGCCGCGTTCCGTTCGGCCCGCCCGGACCTGGTCCTGCTGGACCTGATGCTCCCGGGGATGGACGGGATCGAGGTGTGCCGGGCCATTCGCGCTGAGTCGGACACCCCGATCGTGATGCTCACCGCCAAGTCGGACACCTCGGATGTGGTCCGCGGACTCGAGTCCGGTGCCGACGACTACGTGCCCAAGCCCTTCAAGCCGGCCGAGCTGGTGGCTCGCGTCCGTGCCCGCCTGCGAGAGGGAGAGCAGAAGGCCCCGGAGACCCTGCGGATCGCAGACCTGACCGTGGATGTGGCCGGACACCAGGTCTCGCGCGACGGCAAGGACATCGCCCTGACCCCCCTCGAGTTCGATCTGCTCGTCGCCCTGGCCCGCAAGCCGTGGCAGGTGTTCACCCGAGAGATGCTCCTGGAAGAGGTCTGGGGCTACCGCCACCAGGCTGACACCCGGCTGGTCAACGTCCACGTCCAGCGTCTGCGCTCCAAGGTGGAGGTGGACCCGGACAACCCGGCCGTGGTCCTCACCGTCCGCGGCGTCGGATACAAGGCCGGCCAGAACTGACCTCAGTGACCGATTCGACGCCCGGACCAGACTCCGAGGACCCCGGTCGTCCGGCCCCCGCGCGGTTGGACCGATCGCGTCGAGCCATGCGCGGGCAGGTCCGTGCAGCCCGTCACCGGTGGCGCACCTCCCTCCAGCTGCGCACCGTGGTCATCACCGCGCTGCTGACCCTGGTCTCGGCAGCCGTGCTGGCACTGTTCCTGACCCAGCAGATCACGGCGGGACTGTTCAACGCACGGTTCGACCAGGTGGAGTCCGAGGCCGTGCGCGGCCTGACCCAGGTCCGATCCGTGTTCGAGAACGCGGACACCACCGACGAGGACAGCACCGCGTCCCTGGTCACCCGCACCCTGGGCTCGCTGGCGGGGGACACCGGGGCCACCATCACGCGCAACTTCCAGCTCGTGCCCCTGGACCGGTCCCAGAACCTCTACGTGGGGCAGATGTCCTCTGGGCTGCCCTCCGATGTCATCCCCACCGAGCTCAATGATGCGGTGCGCAACGGTTCGGGCACATACTGGCAGTCCGTCGAGCTCCCCGCCGGCCCGGACTCCTCGGCCCCCGGTCTGGCGTTCGGCACTCAGGTGGTGCTGCCCCCGGGCAACGTCTATGCGCTCTACCTGGTCTACGACCTCTCCAGCGACCAGGCCACCCTGGACTACATGATGCGCGTGATGATCGTGGCCGGCGCCATGCTGGTGATGCTCAACATGCTGATCGCCCTGTACGTGACCCGGTCGGTGGTCCGGCCCGTGGGCCAGGCGGCGTCCACCGCGGAATCACTCTCGGCCGGAGACCTCAGCGTGCGCATGGAGGTCCGGGGTGAGGACGAGATGGCGAGGCTGGGCTCCTCCTTCAATCAGATGGCGGACAACATCCAGGACCAGATCACCCAGCTGGCCGACCTCTCCCAGATCCAGCAGCGATTCGTCTCCGATGTCTCCCATGAGCTGCGCACGCCGCTGACCACCGTCGCCATGGCCGCCGAGGTCCTCTACGACTCCCGCGACGACTTCGACCCGGTCAACCGGCGCTCCACCGAGCTGCTCTACCACCAGGTCGAGCGGTTCCAGGCGCTGCTGGCCGACCTGCTGGAGATCACCCGGTTCGACGCCGGCGCCGCCACCGTGGCCGCCGAACCGACCGACCTGACCGAGCTTGCCGCGGACGTCGTCCTGACAGCCCAGCCGTTGGCCGCCAAGGCCGGCTCCACCATCTACCTGGTCCCGCTGGGCAGTGACTTCGTGGCCGATGTGGATCCCCGGCGCATCGAACGGATCGTGCGCAATCTGGTCAACAACGCGATCGAGCACGGGGAGGGGCGGGACGTGGACGTGGTGGTCGGATCCGACGAGCAGACCGTGTCCGTGGCCGTGCGGGACTACGGCATCGGCATGACCACCGAACAGGCAGAGCACGTCTTCGACCGATTCTGGCGTGCCGACCCGGCCCGCGCCCGGACCACCGGAGGCTCCGGACTGGGACTGTCCATCGCCACGGAGGACACCCGGCTCCACCACGGGCGTCTGGACGCCTGGGGCGAGCCCGGTGCCGGATCGGCGTTCCGCCTGACGGTGCCCCGGCGCCGTGGTCAGACCGTGGACCATGCTCCGGTCGCGCTGCCCCCGCGGTTCGCCCCCGAGGAGCGGCGCCTGGCCACCGACCTGGACTTCGTCCACCCGGAGGAGACCCCCGTGGTGATGGACCGCATCCGCGAGCAGTCGCTGCAGCGCTTCCGTCCCCACCCCACCACTCAGGGCGGTGAGTCATGATCACCCCACGTCACCGGGCCGGCGTCGTGCTGTCCCTGCTGATGACCCTGGTGCTGGTCCTGACCGGGTGCGCTCAGATCCCGTCCCGGGGCCCGGTGGGGACCGCGGAGCCGATCGGCGGGACCGATGCCCAGCCCAACTACGTGTTCTCGCCGTCAGGCCCCACCCCGGGGGACAGCCCGGAGGAGATCGTCCGAGGCTTCATCACCGCCGGCACGGGTGTGCAGGACGACTACGCCACCGCCCGGGAGTTCCTCACCGCCGAGGCCGCGGCCACCTGGCAGCCCACCGCCCGGACCCTGGTCTACACCTCGCAGCCCAGTGTGGTGCCGACCGGAGACGACACCGCCCTCAGCGTCCAGCTGGAGGTCGACTCGGTGGTGGACAACAGCGGGATCATGACCCACATGCCGGAGAGCTCCACCGAGGAGATCGACATGACCCTGACCGAGGTGGACGGTCAGTGGAGGATCTCCCAGGTGCCGGACGGGACGGTGCTGGAGTCCGCTCAGTTCCGAGCCATCTTCGCCGCGCAGTCGCTGTACTTCTACAACCAGACCTTCACCTATGCGGTGCCGGACGTGCGCTGGTTCGTCAATCGGCCCGGCACCACCTCGGCCATGGTCTCGGCCCTGCTGGACGGTCCGGCGCCCTACCTCTCCGGCGCGGTGACCAGCGCCTTCCCACCCGGCGCGGAACTGTCACGGCAGTCCGTGCCCGTCAGCTCCGGATCAGCCAAGGTGGATCTGACCTCCACCTCGGTGGAGGGGACGGACACGGCCACGCGGCGGCGCATGCTCGAACAGATCACCCTGACCCTGGACGGGCTGTCCACGGTCAACGATGTCGAGCTGACCGTGGACCAGGCCGAACTGGACATCGGGGAGTCCTCGCCGGACTTCACGCCGGCCACCGTGGACCCTGGAGCCGGCTCCACCCAGGTGGCGGTCGCCGATGACCAGCTGGTGTACTTCGAAGGCACCTCGGTCCTGCCGATCGGTGGGATGGCGGCGCTGGGCGGACTCATCCCGGTCGAGCCGGCCATGAACCTGGACGGCACCCGCTTCGCCTTCCTCACGGAGGACTCCGACGAGCTCTACGAGGCCACCACCGAGCAGCAGCTGCAGCTGATCCTGCGGGGCACGGGACTGACCCGTCCCAGCATCGACACCGAGGGGTGGATCTGGACGGTGGACCAGACCGAGTCCCCCCAGATGGTGGCTGTCCGCGCGGGCAGCGGGGGCCAGGACCGGCGGGAGCTGAGCGCGGAGTGGCTGGGGGATCGTCAGGTGCACGCCCTGCGGATCTCTCGTGATGGAACACGGGCCGCCGTGGTGACCGGCGATTCGGAGTCGGCCAGCGTCTTCGTGGCCGGTGTGGTCCGGGACTCGGAAGGGGTGCCCCGGGGCCTGGGCACGCCCATCCGGCTCCAGGCCAGCGTCCCGGTCTCAGAGGTCGACTGGTCCTCGGAGCGGGAGCTGCTCGTCGCCGCACCGAGCGAGACCGACCCGGTGGAGGCCCAGCTCCTGGGACTGGACGGATCACAGACCACCCTGAAGCCGCTGCTGGGGATGACCGGGTTCTCCGCTGCCCCGGGAGACAACTCGATCTACGCCGAGACGGAGGACGCCGTCTGGATGCGCCTGGGCACCAACTGGCGCGCCCAGTCCGGCCAGGCCTCGGACCTGTCCTACCCGGGCTGAGGTCCGGGCAGACGAGTGCCTACGCACTCCTGCACAGCTGACTTGGGCCGGCAGGGTGTCCCCAGGGCGCGGTGCGGCACCCTCGGTCCCCTGGGTGCCCTGGTGGACTGTCCCCATGGGACAGGGCACGACGACGGCCAGCGCGGTGGGCAGGCGATCTCGCCGATCCACGGGGTGGGCCCAGGCGGTGGACCGCGTGGTCACTTCCGTAGCAGCCCGCGCGATCGGCGGGGCCTGCGCGGACCTGATGGACCTGCTGCTGCCCTCGCTGTGTGCTGTCTGCACGAGTCCGCCGGGCACCCTGTGCCGGGACTGTGAGCCACGGCTGCGTGCCGCACTCCTGCATCCGTACCGGGCGGAGGAGGGAGCCGCTGCTCTGCCTCTGCTGGGCCAGGATCTGCTGCCGCTCCCGGTCGTGGCCACAGCGCCCTACCGGAATGAGGTGGCCGCGGCCCTGCTCGCCTTCAAGGACCACGGTCGGACCGGACTCTCCGTGGTGCTGCGTCCTGCACTGCATCGGGCCATGGTGGCCGCTGAGCAGCTGGTCCCCGGCGTGATCGGTGGGGATCCTCGCGGTCGGTGGCCCAGGGTGCTGCTCGTGCCGATGCCGGGCCGTGCCGCAGGGTTCCGCCGTCGTGGATACGATCCACTCGCCGAACTGCTGGCCGGCCCGCTCCCGCACGGCTGGGAGCTGCGCCCCGGTCTGCTCGCTCCGTGGAGGAGCCCGCCGCAGGGGATCGTCGCACTGCTGCGGTCCGGTGGAATAGGGCGCGCAAGCCACTCCGGGGCCACCGTCTCCGGCCGTCGCCGTCAGGGGCAGGGTCGCTTCCGGCCGACCCGTGCGGCGATCCAGCTGAGCTCGGGCAGCAGGGCGGCACCCGTCCCGCCGATCGTGCTGGTGGACGATGTGATGACCACCGGTTCCACTCTCGCCGCCGCGGTCCAGGCGCTGGCCTCGACCGGCCTGGTCCCGGTCGGTGCCGTGGTGCTGGCCGCCGTCTCACCGCCTGCCGACCAGGACGAACGCCAGTCTGACCGAACATGATCTGGGGCTTAACTCCAGGTGACGGAAGGGCTAGTGTGGAATCACGGATTCGGATGCGGATCCGTCCAGCCGGCGGCGGGAAGGAGGACTTCTTCCAGCCGCCGTCGTGCGTTAAGCACCGGCTCAGTGCCGGCCCGCACGGGTTGGGATTCTTCGAGAGCCGACAGGCGCCAAGGAGGACACAATGACCATGGACGTCAACTACGTTGCCCGCAACATCGCCATCCCGGACCGTTTCCGGGAGTACGCCGAAGACAAGTTCGACAAGATCGAGCAGCTCTCCACTCGTGCTCAGCGGCTGGAGATCAAGGTGGTGAAGGAGGCCCATCACCGGCACTCCGAGGGCAACGTGACCGTCGAGCTCACCGTGGTGGGCAAGGGCAAGGTCATTCGCGCGGAGTCCAAGGCCGATGACAAGTTCGCCGCCTTCGACACCGCCTTCGGCAAGCTGCTGGAGCGCCTGCGTCGTCTGCGCGATCGCCGCAAGGACCACCGCCGGGGCCAGGGCTCCGTGGGTCAGGCGACTGCGGATCTGCCGCCGGCAGACACCGGCACGCTCCTGGTGGACCAGGTCCTGCAGGCACAGCAGCAGCAGGATGCCGCGGAGGAGGCCGAGTCCGATGCACCGGTGCGCATCCGCGAGAAGGTGTTCCCCGCCACCCCGATGACCGCCGACGACGCCGTGGACGCCATGGAACTGGTCGGACATGACTTCTACCTCTTCGTGGACGCCGAGACCCAGCGCCCCTCCGCCGTCTACCGGCGTCACGGCTGGAGCTACGGAGTGATCAGCCTGGACCCGGACCACCAGGACGCCGAACCCCAGGAGGTCGAGCGCGGATACCGCGCCGCCGTCTGACCCTTCTGGGTCCTGCAGACACGGTGCCCGCCCCACTCGGGGCGGGCACCGTCGTGTCAGGCCCTGCGGACCCCTCAGGAGCACCTTCGTGAGCACACCCCTGATCACCGCCTCCCAGGCTCGGCGCACCTCCCTGGCCGCCCAGCACCTCCACCTGCCGCGGCCGGAGCGGACCACCGGGCGCCATCTGGGACGGATCCTGGACCGCCTGCAGGTGGTGCAGATCGACTCCGTGAACGTGCTGGCCCGGGCGCACCTGATGCCGCTGTACTCCCGACTCGGCCCGTACCCCGTGGAGGCGCTGACCCGACGCTGGCAGCGCAGTCCGCGCACCTGGACGGAGTACTGGGCCCATGAGGCCTCGCTGGTGCCCAGTCCGTTGCGGCCGGCGCTGATCACCCTCCAGCGGCGTGAGTGGATGCGCGCCCACCGGATGGAGGAGTCCCGGCGAGAGGAGATCGCCGCACAGGTGATCGAGGTGCTGCGCTCATCGCGTCCGCTGACCGCCCGCCAGCTGGAGTCCAAGGTGCAGTCGGGGGCACGGTCCACCGGCCATTGGGGGTGGAACTGGTCGGACGTCAAACGCGTGCTCGAAGACCTCTTCGTGGACGGCGTCGTGACCAGCGCCGGACGGACCGCACAGTTCGAACGCCGCTACGCCCTGGCCGAACGCGTGCTTGTCCCGGACGCCCTGCCCGGCCCGGCGGGGCTGCCCTCCGCCGAGGAGGCGGCACTGCAGCTGGTGCGCGCCGCCGCACCTGCCCTGGGCGTGGCCACCCTGGCCTCCCTCGCCGACTACTACCGGATCCGGCAGGACCAGGTGCGTGGCGCCGTGGGGATCCTGGAGGGCACCGGAGAACTGGAACCGGTGCGCCTGCAGACCTGGAGCGGCACCGAGCGTCCTGCCTGGCGACACGCCGCGGCGCGCACGCCCCGCACGGTGACGGCCCGCGCCCTGCTCAACCCCTTCGACCCGCAGGTGTTCCACCGGCCTCGCGTGGAGGAGCTGTTCGGGGTGCGCTACCGGATCGGGATCTACACCCCGGCCGCCCAGCGCACGCGCGGCTACTACCCGCTGCTGTTCCTGCTCGGCGAGCACCTGGTGGCGCAGGTGGACCTGGCAGCGGAGCGCGCGGCCGGCCGGCTGAGCGTGCGCGGAGTCTGGTCCGAGCAGACCGGTCCCGACGACGGCCGGTCACCTCTGCGGGAGATCTCCCGGGAGCTGGTGGAGGAGTTGGCGCAGCTGGCCGGATGGCTGGGCCTGGGTGAGGTGGTGATGGCTCCGGAGGCGCCGGGGGACCTGGTGCCGGAGGTGACCAGGGCACTGAGGGAGCTCTCAGGCAACAGACCGTAGACTGAGCGGGTGCCCGGCCCGGACCCACGGCGTCGGGACGATCTACGACGAGCACTAAGAACGCCGGCATGCCGGTTCGCAGGCGACAGGGAGTCGACACACGTGGCATCTTTCATCGAGCGCATCCTCAAGACCGGGGACAAGAAGATCCTCAAGCAGTTGAGGGGGCTCGCAGACGCCATCAATGTCCTGGAGGACGAGTACCGGGAGCTCACCGACGCCGACCTGCGCGCCGAGACGGACCGCTACAGGGAGCGGGCTGCCGACGGCGAGAGCCTGGACTCGCTGCTTCCGGAGGCCTTCGCCGCTGTGCGAGAGGCCGCTGGTCGCACCCTGGGCCAGCGCCACTACGACGTCCAGATGATGGGTGGTGCCGCCCTGCACCTGGGCAACATCGCCGAGATGAAGACCGGTGAGGGCAAGACCCTGGTGGCCACCGCCCCGGCCTACCTGAACGCTCTCACCGGCAAGGGCGTGCACGTGATCACCGTGAACGACTACCTGGCCAGCTACCAGTCGGACCTGATGGGCCGTGTCTTCCGGTTCCTGGGCATGGAGACCGGGTGCATCCTCTCCAACCAGGACCCGGCCGAGCGGCGCCTGCAGTACGCCGCGGACATCACCTACGGCACGAACAACGAGTTCGGGTTCGACTACCTGCGGGACAACATGGCCTGGTCGCTGGACGAGCTGGTCCAGCGAGGCCACCACTTCGCGATCGTCGATGAGGTCGACTCCATCCTGATCGATGAGGCACGCACCCCGCTGATCATCTCCGGACCTTCTCAGGGCGATGCCAATCGCTGGTACACCGTCTTCTCCGGACTGGTCCCGCGCCTGACCAAGGACACCGACTATGAGGTCGACGAGAAGAAGAAGACCATCGGTGTGCTCGAGCCCGGGATCGAGAAGATCGAGGACTGGCTGGGCATCACCAACCTGTACGAGTCCGCGAACACCCCGCTGATCCAGTTCCTCAACAACGCCATCAAGGCCAAGGAGCTGTTCAAGAAGGACAAGGACTACGTCGTGATGGACGGCGAGGTCATGATCGTGGACGAGCACACCGGTCGCGTGCTGGCCGGACGCCGCTACAACGAGGGCATGCACCAGGCCATCGAGGCCAAGGAGGGCGTGCAGATCAAGGCCGAGAACCAGACCCTGGCCACGGTCACCCTGCAGAACTACTTCCGCCTCTACGACAAGCTCTCCGGCATGACCGGCACGGCCGAGACCGAGGCCGCCGAGTTCATGAGCACCTACAAGCTCGGTGTGGTGCCGATCCCCACGAACAAGGGCGTGCACCGCATCGACAAGACGGACCTGATCTACAAGAACGAGGTCGCCAAGTTCGACGCCGTGGTCGAGGACATCGTCGAACGGCACGAAGCCGGACAGCCCGTCCTGGTGGGCACCACCTCGGTGGAGAAGTCCGAGTACCTCTCCAAGCTGCTGGGCAAGGCTGGTGTGCGCCACGAGGTGCTCAACGCCAAGAACCACGCTCGTGAGGCGGCCATCGTCGCCCAGGCCGGCCGCAAGGGTGCGGTCACCGTGGCCACGAACATGGCCGGCCGCGGCACCGACATCATGCTCGGCGGCAACGCAGAGTTCGATGCCGTGGCCGAGATGCAGCGTCGTGGGCTGGACCCCGAGGAGAACGCGGAGCAGTACGAACAGGTCTGGCCGGAGGTGCTGGAGGCGGCCAAAGCAGCCGTGAGGAAGGAGCACGACGAGGTCCGTGAACTGGGCGGACTGTACGTGCTGGGCACCGAGCGGCATGAGTCGCGCCGAATCGACAATCAGCTGCGTGGACGTTCCGGTCGCCAGGGAGACCCGGGGGAGTCCCGGTTCTACCTGTCCTTGACCGATGATCTGATGCGCCTGTTCAATCCGGCGGCGGCCTCCCGGATCATGAACTCCTCCTCGGTGCCTGATGACATGGCGTTGGAGTCGAAGATGGTCTCCTCGGCCATTCAGAACGCACAGTCCCAGGTCGAGTCCCGCAACACCGAGCAGCGCAAGAACGTGTTGAAGTACGACGACGTGATGAACCGCCAGCGCGAGGCGATCTACACGGATCGCCGTCGCATCCTCGAAGGCGACGACCTGCACGAGAAGACTCAGAACTTCCTGGAGGACGCCATCGGGACGATGGTGGATGAGACCACCGCAGTCGGTTCGCCCACGGATTGGGACCTGGAGCAGCTCTGGACCGACTTGAAGCAGATGTATCCGGTGGGCATCGAGATCGACGATGTGCTGGAGGAGTCCGGGGGCCTGGGCCGGCTGAAGCCGGCTGACCTCAAGCGGGAGCTGGTCTCCGACGCCAAGCTGGCCTATGAGGATCGCGAGGCTCAGATCGGTTCGGAGGCCATGCGTGAGCTGGAGCGTCGTGTGGTGCTCTCGGTGATCGGCCGCAAGTGGCAGGACCATCTGTATGAGATGGACTACCTCAAGGAGGGCATCGGTCTTCGCGCCATGGCTCAGCGCGAGCCCCTGGTCGAGTACCAGCGTGAGGGCTATATCATGTTCCAGTCCATGATGGAGGCCATTCGCGAGGAGTCGGTGGGCTATCTGTTCAACCTGGAGGTCCAGGCTCAGCAGCCGGCCACCTCGCTGCCCGGGGTGCAGGACGGCCGTGGGGCCACCATGACCCCGGTGCTGAATGTGAAGGGGCTCGAGGCTCCGCGGCAGCCGGCCACGCTGCGGTTCTCCGCCCCGTCGGACTCCGGCGAGGTGACCACCCAGGTGCGTCGCACCGGTACCGCCGCGGAGAAGGACCAGGAGGGGGCGGCGCCGAACGCGCCGTCCGGCGGCAAGGGACGCGGCAAGCGCAAGCGCCGCTGACGCTCCTGCCGTCGTCCGTCCGGACGGGTCAGCCCATCTCGACAGCGGTGACCTTCCACCGGTCGCGGCGGAGTTCGATGCGCATGGCCAGGGCGCGGACTCGTCCACCGCAGCGCACGGAGGCGCTGGCCTCGAAGACGGTGGGGCTGACCTGGCAGCACCGCGCCTGCAGTGTGCGGGGGGAGGTCTGGGCGGAACGGCCGGTGCGGGTGCGCTCGGCCAGGTCAGCCCGGCGGGCCATCTTGCCGTACGTCTCCAGATCCAGCCATGCCGCCAGCTGACGGGCCGGCCTCAGGCCCCGTTCGGCCTCCACGCAGGCCTGGGCGACGATGCCTGCCAGGCTGCGGATATGCCGTTGCAGCTCGCGTTCTCGTTGCCGCAGTCCCTCCTCGCGCAGTGAGCGGTGCGGGGTGAACTGACCAGTCGGGGTCCGCAGTGCCGACGGAATGCCGCCGGGTCCTGGGCCGACGGCGGTGTGAGTGGCCTCGGACGGGGTGGCGGTGGCGATGGTCATGTCTGCTCCTGGAGAGGTCTGGGTGGGGTCGGGGCGGTCGTCGTGTGGGTCATCGGTCGTCATGGTCGGCATCCCTGGATGCATCGGCGGTCAGGTCCACGCCGGGCTGGTCAGCACGGTCCCGGGGACCAGATGATGGGGGTCTGGACCGATGGTCTCGAGGTTGGCCCGGTGCCACGCCCTCCACCGACGGTCGATCTCCAGGTCCGTGGCATGAGGACCCAGCTCTTCGGCGGCGATGTCCCAGAGGCAGTCGCCCTGCCGGACGGTGACCGTGGGGGCGTCCGCGGTGGCGCGGGTCGTGGATCCCAGGGGGCGCGTTTGCGGAGGGGCAGGGGCCCAACCCGGTGACGGATGCTCCACGGAATCGTCAGGCCCATGAGGCCTCGGGGCGTCCGAGCCCTCTGCAGAGACCAAGACAGGCATCGAAGCGACCTGATGCGTCCACCTCGGCGTGGGCTGCTCGGCCCAGTCTGACTGAGGCGTCTCGCGGACATTGACGGCTGCCGCCCGATCCGTGCCGCCCGTGTCGAGGCTGGGTGCGGCCCAGGCGCCGCCAGCCGTGGCCACCTGGACACCCAGGGCGACCGCCGCCACGCGCCGCAGGAACGCCGGGGAGAGTCGACGGCCCCAGGACGCCAGGACGGAGCTGCGCGCCCGAGTGCCCCCCGCGGCGAGCAGGGCGCCGGCCACAGCCACGATCCACCACAGGGCGATGAGCGCACCGAGCGCAGCCAGTCCTCCTGCCAGCCACTGCTCCACCGTGTGGAGCGGGCTGGCGGTGCGGGCCCCTGCCGTGAGGCCGACTCCAGCCCACCAGAACAACGGCCCTGACAGCGTGCAGAGCACAGTGAGGACCACGTCCTCCGCCCGAAGTCGTGCTGTGTGATCGGTCATCATCGTCACTCCCTCGTCATGCCGTCCCGTACGGCATGTCCTGCACCATTGCTATCAGTGCACAGCAACCAGTGTCAAGAGACTGCAAAAGATACGAGACAACATCAACTGACACTAAATGACATCAAAGGGTGTGAGCAGGGCAGATCCGAGATTCGCGCCGCAGAGTCGGCTCTCCGGGCAGATCGACAGGCCAGGTGGCCCAGGTGTCTCTAGGATCGAGGTCATGAGGTGGGATGGACTGTTCGCAGATCTGGAGGCACAGCTGGCCCAGGCTGCCTGGCGGGAGACTGAAGCAGAGGCGGCCGAGCTCACCCGTGGGGAGGCGGCGTCGGTGCACCTGGTCGATCGACTGAGAGGTGCCGTGGGGCACCGGCTCGTGCTGCGCCTGGGAGGGGATCTGAGGGTGGAGGTCCAGGTCTCCACTGTGGGGCCAGCGTGGGTCGGAGGGACGGATCACGCCGGTGGCGTCCTGGTGCCCCTGGCCTCGATCCGGAGCGTCGATCACCGTCTCCCGATGGTGGCACCGGAACGGTCGGCCAGCGCCCGGGCCCTGGGAATCGGGGCGGTGTACCGCACCATGGCACGGGCCAGGGTGCCGCTGGCGATCGTGGGGCAGGACGGACGTCAGCTCACTGAGGGCACGATCGACCGTGTGGGTGCAGACCACCTCGACGTGGCCCTGCACGCCCGCGACGAACTGCGTCGACGGCAGGCTGTGCGCGGTGTGTGCGTCGTAGCTTTCGATGCCATCGGCTACGTCCGGTCAGCTCAGGCGTCCGAGCTCTGATCGACCGGGGACTTCTCGGCAGCACGGGACCGCGCCTTGTCCTGCTGCTCATGGTGCTTCTGCTCGATGAACTCGTCGAAGCGCACCTGATCCACGCGCCATTGTCCGCGCCCGCCGATCTGGATCGCCGGGAGTTCACCGCTGCGGACGAGAGCCCGGGTCTGGGCCATGGAGATCTGCAGGGTCTCGGCGACATCGGTCAGGGTGAGGAAGCGGGGCATCGGTCCTCCATCGTGCAGTGGCAGTGAGCCCGGGTGCCGGTCCCCAGGTCGTATCTGATGGTTCCATTCTCGCATCTGCGCGGCCCGTCGCCGCCGCGTTGTCCACAGTCAAGCCTGCGGGGCCGCATTCCCACCTCGGAACTGATTAGGCTGGACCGGCGTCCTGAGGGGGCGTGAAGTCCACTTGACGACATGGTCGAAGCTGCGCATGGGCGGGTAGGGATCCCTGCTCCATGGGCTGACGACGAGGAGGTGCCCATGGAGGCGAAGAACGACGAGACGCCGCGACTGCGCAGACCGAGCTGGAAGGACCCGCGCCTGGCGGCCGGAATTCTCCTGGTGGTGCTCTCTGTGGTCGGCGTGGTGATGCTGGTCAGGTCAGTCGACCATTCAGAGGGATACTGGGTCGCCTCCCAGGACCTGGTCCCGGGGCGGGAGATCACCCAGGACCAGCTCACCGTGGTCCAGGCGCAACTGGGTGACGCCGCGGGTCTGTACCTCCATGCTGACGAGCCCGCTCCCGTCGGCTCGGTGGTCCAGGGAGCAGTGCGACGCGGTGAACTGCTGCCCTCGGAGACGGTGGCCGAGGTCGACCCGGCCGGACGTCAGCCGGTCGCCGTCTCGCTGCAGGACCCTCTGCCAGCGGGTGTGGAGCCTGGCGATCGGGTGGATCTGTGGATCGCAGAGGCGGTCCAGAACCAGGAGTACTCCACGCCGGTGCTGGTGGCGGAGTCCGCTGAACTGGCCGAGGTCGGCGAGTCCAGTGGAGCATTCGGAGCCAGCACCACCACCGTCGTGCAGATCCTGCTGGGCCCGGAGCAGCTGCCCACCGTGCTGGAGGCCAAGGCCAACGGTGCGAAGATCAGCGTGGTGCCCTCCGTGGGCGCAGGGACGGCGGGCTGATGCGCCACGTCCCTGTCGCGACGACGGTGTCGCCGGAACACGACCATGTCACGGCGTTGGAGCAGCTGCGGGGTCCGGTGACGGTCATCCGGCGCTGTGAGTCCTTGGCTGAGCTCGTCTCGGTCGCGCGTGCCGGACTGGCCGAGGCCGTGCTCGTGGCTGGCGATGTCGACCTGCTGACCCTGACCTTCCTGGAGAGCCTGGACGCCGGAACACATCGTCCGATAGCGGTGGTGGCCCTGGCCCCGAGCCCAGCCGAACGTGACCGGCTGGCGGGCTTGGGGGTGCCGGTGTTGGCCTCCGACGCGCCTGCCCAGGAGGTGGCCGATCTCGTCATCGAGTCGGTGGAGCAGACCCGCGCCACGGGATCGGCTCGTTGGCGACCGGCCACGGCAAGGGACTCGAGCGTCTCCCGGGAGATCGCACATCTGGAACGGCAGCTGTCCTCCGATCCGGTGGCAGACGAGGAGTCGGACCAGGCCCTCGTCAACGATGATCACGGGGCGACAGAGGAGGCCTCCTCGTCGTGTGAACGGCTGAGCGTGGGACCTGCCGGCCTCTTCTCGGGCGGCACCAGCCAGACGGCGTCTGTCAGTCAGGCAGTCAGGGAGTCGACCGCGGCGCCGGGAAGGGGCGACGGCGACGGCCAAGAGTCCCTGGCTGATGCAGATCAGAGCCATTCCGGCCCGGGGGACGGGCGCAGCACAGTCTGGCGACGCCTGCTGAACCGTCGCCGTTCCTCCAACGCTGAGTCGACCGAGAGCGCTGGACCGGACGGAACGGAGACCCAGGGCGGGGAGGGGAGCGGCCCTCGCATCACCACGGTCTGGGGTCCGGCCGGCAGCCCGGGACGCACCACGGTGGCGGTGAACCTGGCCGTGGAGATGGTGATGGAGGGACGGTCCGCACTGCTGATCGATCTGGACACCTACGCGTCCGCGGCGGCCGTGCACCTGGGTCTGCTGGAGGAGACCGCAGGCATCGCCCGGGCCTGCCATGCCGCAGACCAGGGAACACTGAGTGGGGCGTCCCTGCGTCGCGCAGCCGCTACAGCACGCGTGGCCGGGGGAGCACTGGACGTGCTGACGGGCCTGACCCGAGCAGACCGGTGGCCGGAGCTGCGCCGTCCTGCCGTGGAGACCGTCCTGGAGATCGCCAGGCAGGAATGGCAGGAGATCGTGGTCGACGTCGGATTCTGTCTGGAAGAGGACGAGGAGCTCAGCTTCGACGTCCCGGCCCCTCAGCGCAACGCCGCGACCCGCGTGGGCGTCATGGCCGCCGACCGCATCCTGGCGGTCGGCACCGGTGACCCGGTCGGCCTGCCCCGCCTGATCCGAGGGCTGGACGAACTGGAGTCCACGGGCACCACAGCGGTGATCGAGGTGGTGCTCAACCAGATCCGTGCCGATTCCTCCGGAGTCACCCCTCAGGCCCAGGTCCAGGCGGTCTGGGAGCGGTTCGGACCGGAGCGCGAGATCGCCGGGTTCCTGCCCTGGGACCGGAAGTCCCTGGACCGTGCCCTGCTGGGCGGACAAGTGCTCGCCGAGGCTGCCCCGAACAGTGCGCTGCGCAAGGCTCTGAGCCGCTGGGCCACCCCGGCCTGAGGCTGGACGTCTGCCCACCGACACACCCTCGGCACTGTGCATCTGTCAGTTCGCACCCCTGGGGGCCGGTCGATAGTGTGTCCCCCAGAGGCAACGGCGCCTCACCCGGGCAGAAGCCACCGCTGAGTCCGGGCTTCGTGTTGCTATGGAAGAGGTCACCACCCGACATGTCAGCATCGACACCCCTGTGGACCGATCAGCCCGCATCTTCCTCGCGAGGACTGACCGCTCTGACGGAGGCCTACTTCCAACACGTCTCGGACACCGACCTGGCCGAGGTCGACGACGACCTGCGTCGCGCCCTGGTGGAGGGTCAGCTGGAGCTGGCCGCAGAACGTCCTCACGGTGAGGCCGCCGTGCGGGTGAGCTCCAGTCGGTCCCGCGGTCTGGTGCAGATCGTCAACGAGGACATGCCCTTCCTGGTGGACTCGGTGATCGGTGAACTCACCCGGCAGGGACACTCCATCGACCTGGTGGCCCATCCTGTCGTCATCGCCCACCGCGACACCGACGGTGGAACCCTCCGAGCGGTCCATGCCGTCCCCTCGCGTCAGGGGATGGCCAGCGGCGACACCACCGCCTCGCTCACCGACCTCGGCCCCCTGATGGCCTCCTCCGGACAGCGTGCCGGGGTGGAGTCGTGGATCGGGATCCAGACCACGGACGCGCTCACCGACGAGCAGGCGCGGGAGCTGACCGAGGGCATCTCCCGTGCGCTGCACGATGTCCGCGCAGCGGTGAAGGACTGGGACTCCATGCGGGCCTCGTCCATCACTGCCGCGCACACCCTGGTCCAGAACGCTCCGCAGAACGTCAAGGGCGTGCGTGCCAGCGCCGAGCTGCTGGAGTGGATGCAGGCCGGGCACTTCACGTTCACCGGCTACCGCCAGTACACGCTGCAGCACGGGGACAACGGACAGGTCCTGGTGCCGGTCGAAGGGACCGGACTGGGCATCCTGCGCGCCGAGGACCACCGCCCGCCAGCACCCCTGTCCACTGCCGGACGCAATCAGATCGAGGCCCCCTCACCCTTGGTGATCACCAAGGCGAACTCGCGCTCTCGGATCCATCGACCGGTCTACCTGGACTATGTGGCCGTCAAGACCTACGGCGAGAACGGCAAGGTCACCGGCGAGCACCGATTCCTCGGGCTGTGGGACGCCAGGGCCTACACCACCCCGGTCGGGGACATCCCGCTGGTGCGGGACAAGGTTCAGGCCGTGATGGAGCTGGCCGGCTTCCCTCAGGACTCGCACTCCGGTGCCGAGCTGCAGCAGATCCTCGAGACGTATCCGCGCGATGAGATGTTCCAGATCGGTGTCGAGGAGCTCTGGGACATCTGTCGGCAGATCCTGCAGCTCCAGGAACGGCGTCGGACCCGTCTGTTCCTGCGCCCCGATGTGTTCGGCCGGTTCATGAACGCCCTGGTCTTCCTGCCCCGAGACCGCTACAACACCTCGGTCCGCGGCCGGATCCAGGACCTGCTGATGGAGGCGCTGGAGGGGGAGTCGATCGACTTCCAGGTGCGCCTGACCGAATCCGTCCTGGCCCGGCTGACGTTCCGTATCCGCATGCCCAGACACCGTGAGATGGGGCCGGCCGTGGATGCGGCCTCCCTGGAGGCCCGTCTGGTCAACACGGTCCGGTCCTGGAAGGAGGGCGTGGACCAGCAGGCTGTGGTCGCCTTCGGCGAGGACTCCGGACTGGAGCAGGCCAAGCTCTGGGATGAGGCGTTCCCGGCCGAGTACCGGGTCGCCTACGAGATCGACGACGCCCTCCAGGACATCACCCGGTTCAACGCCCTGCCCGGTGACGGCACACCGGATGTGCATCTGGACCCGAGCGCGCCGGAGGAGGACGAGGCTCGTACGGCCCGGCTGAAGCTCTACTCCGATCGTCCGAGGACCCTCACCGAGATCCTGCCGGTCCTGCAGAACCTCGGGCTGGAGGTGCTGGACGAACGGCCCTACGAGATCACGCCCGACGACGGCCGGCGCTTCTACCTCTACGATCTCGGTCTGCGCTTCCCGCATGGGCAGGATCCCGAGCAGGTCTCCGATCTGCTGGCCGATGCCGTCACCTCGGTGGCCATCGACGCCACGGAGTCGGATGCCTTCGATCGGTTGATCCTCAGCGTGGGGCTGCCGGTGCGGATGGTGGCCATGCTGCGCGGCTATGCCAAGTACCTGCGTCAGCTGGGAGTGGCCAACTCCTTCGGGTTCATGGCTGCCGCCCTGGCCGGTAACCCGGAGGTGACCTCCGGACTGGTCGGGTACTTCCAGGCACGGTTCGACCCACACCTGGACCAGGCCGACGACGACGGCCCTGTCGCCGGGGAGGCCCGGATCGCCGAGGCGGAACGTCGCCGGGAGGCGGTGGAACTGGCCTTGGAGAAGGTGCCCACCTTGGACGCGGACCGCGTGCTGCGGGCGTTCTTGACCGTCATCTCCGCCACCGAGCGCACCAACTTCTACCAGGGGCATGAGCGGCTCAGCGTCAAGCTCGCACCACAGCGGATCCCCTTCGCCCCGGAGCCACGACCCGCCCACGAGATCTGGGTCTACTCCCCGGAGGTGGAAGGCACGCACCTGCGCTTCGGATCCGTCGCCCGCGGAGGACTGCGGTGGTCGGACCGCCGAGAGGACTTCCGCACCGAGGTGCTGGGACTGGTCAAGGCCCAGCAGGTCAAGAACGCGGTGATCGTCCCCACCGGCGCCAAGGGTGGGTTCTTCGCCAAGCGTCTGCCGGATCCTGCGGCGGACCGCGGCGCCTGGATGGAGGCCGGCCAAGAGGCCTACCGCACCTTCATCCGCGGCCTGCTGGACATCACCGACAACCAGCGCATCACGGCCTCCGGCACGGAGTACACCACGCGTGATCAGGTGATCCGTCATGATGGTCCTGACGCCTACCTGGTGGTTGCCGCGGACAAGGGCACGGCCTCGTTCTCGGACATCGCCAATGAGATCTCCGCCGACTACGGACACTGGCTCGGGGACGCCTTCGCCTCCGGCGGGTCGGTCGGATACGACCACAAGGCGATGGGCATCACCGCCCGGGGCGCCTGGGAGTCGGTCAAGAGCCACTTCGCCTCCTTGGGCCGAGACACCCAGTCGGAGGACTTCACCGTGGTGGGCATCGGTGACATGTCCGGGGACGTCTTCGGCAACGGCATGCTGCGCTCTGAGCACATCCGTCTGGTGGCGGCCTTCAACCATCTGCACGTCTTCATCGACCCCGATCCGGACCCGTCCACGTCCTTCGCTGAGCGGAAGCGGCTCTTCGAGCTTCCCCGATCCTCATGGTCGGACTACGACGAGTCGCTGATCAGCGAGGGTGGCGGGGTCTTCGACCGCCAGGCCAAGTCGATCCGGCTGACCGATCAGATCCGCACCCTGCTGGGTCTGCCGGACGGGACGGACTCCCTGGCGCCGAACGAGCTGGTGCAGGCGATCCTGCGGGCCGATGTGGATCTGCTCTACAACGGCGGCATCGGCACCTACATCAAGGCGGCCGAGGAGTCCCACGCCGAGGTCGGGGATCGGGTCAACAACGCGGTGCGGGTCGACGGCGGCGAACTGCGGGCCACCGTGGTGGGCGAGGGCGGCAACCTGGGCATGACCCAGCGTGGACGGATCGAGGCCGCGCTGAACGGCGTGCTGCTCAACACCGATGCCATCGACAACTCCGCCGGGGTGGACTGCTCGGACCATGAGGTCAACATCAAGATCCTGGTGGATCAGCTGGTCGAGACCGGCCAGCTCCCCGCGCAGGAGCGCACCGAGCTGCTGGAGTCGATGACCGACGAGGTCGCGCACCTGGTCCTGGAGACCAACATCGATCAGAACATTCTGTTGCGCAATGACGCCCAGCGAGTGGCCGAGTGGCTGCCCAGCTTCGAGCGGCACATGGACTGGCTGG
Organism: Micrococcus sp. IITD107; assembly: GCF_041927415.1. Lineage (NCBI taxonomy): Bacteria > Bacillati > Actinomycetota > Actinomycetes > Micrococcales > Micrococcaceae > Micrococcus > Micrococcus sp. IITD107. The sequence goes on from NZ_JBHFFN010000002.1 coordinate 573,848, forward strand.
TCCAGCACGCCGGGTTGGACCGGGACCTGGAGTTCCTGCCCGGCGAGTCGGTCCTGGCCCAGCGCCAGCAGGAGGGGACGAACCTGACGACGCCCGAGCTGGCGGTGTTGGCTGCCTACGCCAAGATCAACCTCTCCGAACAGCTCCTCGAGACGGATCTGCCCGATGACCCGTGGTTCGAGTCCCGGCTGCAGCAGTACTTCCCGGAACCGCTGCGCGAGCGGTTCGCCGAGACCATCAGCCAGCATCCGCTGCGTCGCCAGATCATCGCCACGCTGGTGGCCAATGACGTGGTCAACACCGCCGGCATCACCTTCGTGTTCCGTGCGGGAGAGGAGACCAGTGCGCCCGTGGAGCAGATCGTGGCGGCCTACGCCGCGGTCAAGGAGATCTTCGACATCGGCGGGTTCACCGACCAGATGCGCGAGGTCCCGGCCACTGTGGCGGGCGAGGTCAAGGCCCGCACGCACCTGGACGCTCGTCGACTGCTGGACCGCGCGGTGCGCTGGTTCATCCATCACCGTGCTGATCTCACCCGGATCGGGGACGAGGTCGAGGTGTTCGCCGAGCACGTCCAGGCGATGACCGAGCGGCTCTCGGATCTGCTGACAGGTCAGGACGCCGAACGGTTCCAGTCCTGGTATCAGGAGGCCCTGGAGGACGGGCTGCCCGAACCGCTTGCGCGTCGACGGGCCGGTCAGTTCGAGTCCTACGGTCTGCTGGATGTGGTGCTTCTGGCCCGGCAGTCCGGGCACGAGCTGCAGGAGGTCGCCGAGGTCTACTTCAACCTCTACGACCGCTTCGGCATCGATGACCTGCTCGAGCGCATCACGGCCCTCTCCCGGGAGGACCGGTGGCAGGCCCTGGCCCGCGCCGCCCTGCGGGAGGACCTCTACGCCCTGCTGGTGGACGTCGTCGCCGCGGTCCTGGACACGGATCCGGAGGAGCAGACCACGACGACGGCCGGCACCGCTGACGCCACGGCTCGGTTGGATGCCTGGTACCGGAACAATGAGTCTCGCCTGGCACGGGCGCGCGGTTTCCTGGAGGAGATGGAGCGTTCCGATGCAGAGGACGACATCGCCACCATGACGGTGGCCCTGCGCCAGATGCGCGCCATCACCTCACGCCAGAGTGGGCGCGACTGACCCTTCTCGACGGGCCCAGCTCTACCCACGGACGCTCAGGTCGCCGCGGGTAGGCTGGGCCCATGGCGTTGCACACCGAACCCCTGGTGGGGCATCCCGCCCTGCAGGACGGTGACGTCGAATGGCTCCACCTGGTGGTGGGGGACTGGCAGCTGGTGGCGGATCTGGCCTTCGCCGATCTGGTCCTGTGGTTCCCCGTGGACGCGGCATCATCCCCTGCAGGCTCCGGTGACCGAAGCTTCCTGGCCTTGGCCCAGGCCCGTCCCCTGACCTCGCAGACCTCGCTGCACCGGGACATCGTGGGCAGCCGGGTGCGTGCCGACCTCCGGTCCCTGGTGGACCAGGCGTGGTCCACGGGCGAACCGCAGTGGACGGCGCCCAGTGCCTTCGCCCCGGACAGTGCCATGCGCGTCTCGGTCTGGCCCGTGCAGCACCGCGGTCGGACCATCGCGGTGATCACGGTGCATCAGGACCTGACCGGCCACCGGACCCCGTCGCGGTTGGAGCTGACCTATCGCCGCAGCGCCAATGATCTGCTGGGCATGGCGGCCAGAGGGCACTGGCCGGATCCGCAGAACCATGTGGGCAGCAGCCACCGAGGGATGCCGCGGGTGGGTGACGGACTGCTGAGGCTGGACACCCAGGGGGTGGTCGAATTCGCCACACCCAATGCGGTCTCAGCCTTCAGGCGATTGGGGTATGACGACTCGCTGGAGGGGAAGTCGCTGGCCCGCATCGTCACCGATCTCCAGGACCAGCGTCGGCCCCTGGACGAGTCGTTGCCCCTCGTGCTGACGGGCAAGGCCACTGCCCGCGCCGATGTGGAGATCCGGTCGGTTAATGTCACGCTGCGCTCCGTGCCGTTGCGGGATGAACAGGGGCGCGCGGGAGCGATCGTGCTGCTGCGCGATGTCACCGAGCTGCGCCGCCGGGAGCAGCAGCTGGTCAGCAAGGACGCCACGATCCGGGAGATCCACCACCGGGTGAAGAACAACCTGCAGACGGTGGCGGCACTGCTGCGCATGCAGTCCCGGAGGATGAGTTCGCCCGAGGCTCGACAGGGACTCGAGCAGGCGATGCGACGGGTGGGAACGATCGCCCTGGTCCACGAGACCCTGTCCCAGGGGCTGGATCAGCAGGTGGACATGGATGCCCTGATCGGACGCCAGTTCCGGTTGGCGGTGGAGATCTCAGGTGACCAGCCTCAGGCGGAGGTCCACACACGCTTCGACGGAGGATTCGGCCAGCTGCACAGTGACCTGGCCACCCCGCTGGCGCTGGTGATCAACGAACTGGCCGCCAACGCGATCGAGCACGGACTGGCCGGGGCTCCTGGCGAGATCGGCCTGCGTGCGGAACGCCGCCAGGTGGGAGGGAACGAGACACTGCGGGTGGTGCTGTGGGATTCCGGCGGCACAGGACCGGCACCGGCCGTCAAGGACGGAGGGATGCCAGGAAGCGGCACGGGCCTCGGGCTGAAGATCGTGCACACCCTGGTGGAGGTCGACCTGCAGGGCACCATCGACTGGGCGCCTCGTGCCGGCGGTGGCACTGAGGTCACGCTGGATCTGCCCGTGGATGCGGCCCTGAGCTGAACCGATCCCTGAACGCCGTCGTCCCCGGCCTCCCTCGCGGAACGAGGGGGACCGGGGACGATCAGATCTGGTCGGTGAGCTGGAGATCAGGAAGCGCGGCGGGCGCGAGCGGCGCGGCGCTTCAGTGCGCGACGTTCGTCCTCGCTCATGCCTCCCCACACACCCGAGTCCTGGCCGGACTCGATGGCCCACTGCAGGCAGGTGTCGATGACCTCGCAGGTGCGGCACACGGCCTTCGCCTCCTCGATCTGGAGCAGGGCCGGCCCCGTGTTCCCCACCGGGAAGAACAGCTCCGGGTCCTTGTCCAGGCAGGCTGCGCGGCTACGCCAATCCATGCTGTCGGTTCACTCCTTCACAGCCGCTGCACCAGAGGTGCGGCGGCTCTATACTGGCCGAACGAGGTCACGGTCCCCTCTGGTGGAAGGACCGTGCGGGACACCCGGGGTTCCCTGTTCAGCCGATGGCAACAGAAAGGGGGCCGAGCGACGACCCCCGCAGAACAATCTCGAGTTAGTTTTCCACGGTCTGCCCGGCACCACAAGGGTCCGATGTGTCCAAAGTGCGCTTTGAGCTGAGGGATTGGTCACATGCGCGAACTGTGACAAGCCCTCAACGTTGACCGCCGCACCAGCGAAAGGACCTGTTGTGCCCGCTTCGACCCCTGCTGTGGGATCGCGTCACCCGCTGGTGGTGGCGGCCGTCCTCGTGCTGTTCCTGCAGGCGGCCGCCGTGCTGTGGACGGCGGTGCGGTTCGCCCGTGACCTGGGCACGGGAGTGGCTCTGAACCTGGGCGGCCAGATCTTCCTCGTGGTGCTGGTGGCCCTGGGTGGGGTGTGGCTCGTGGCCGTCGCGATCGGCGTGTGGAGAGGTGGGGCCTGGAGCCGCTCGGCGGCCACCGTGGTGGAGCTCTTCGCGGTGATCCTCTCGGTCAGCTACCTCTCTGCCGGGAACTGGCTGATCGCGGCGGCCTTCCTGGTGCCGGCCGCTGCGGTGCTGGTGATGCTCTTCAGCGCCCCGGTCGGGCAGCACCTCTCCGGCGCTGCCCAACGCTGATGGGGCGGATGGATCAGTTGACGGGGCCGGTGTACTTCTCGCCCGGCCCCTTGCCGGGGGCGTCGGGGTAGGGGGAGGCCTCGCGGAAGGCCAGCTGCAGGCTGCGCAGCCCGTCACGCAGCGGGCCAGCGTGCTGGCTGCCCACTTCGGGCGCGGCGGCGGTCACCAGGCCGGCCAGGGCGATGATCAGCTTGCGGGCCTCATCCAGGTCCTTCTGCTCCTCGGCGTCCGGTCCCTCGGAGAGTCCGCACTTGACGGCGGCGGCGGACATCAGGTGCACGGCGGTGGTGACGATCACCTCGACGGCGGGGACCTCCTGGATGTCGCGGACCCGGTCCTCCACGGCCTCGCGGACCTCGTCTGGCGTGTGATTCTGCTGTGCGTCAGTCATGCTGGTAAGCTTCTCACAGACCAATCGGTCCACTGTGCACGTCCACGCCTCGGCGAGGGCTAGCTCATGTGGGCTGATCTCTGAAAGTGGAGGCCACTCCCACCCGCGTCAGCAGCATGTCCGGTTCTCCGGGCCGAGTTGCCGGGTCACCGGTCAGGGTACGCTTCGGCGGATCCTGGATCGATGGGTCTGACGGCACCAATGCCGTCGGCCGAGGCCTCCGTCTGCTCAGCACGGGGGCCTTTTCTGATGGCTCGTGTGCAGGCAGAGGAGTCGCGCAGGGACCGCGACCTCCGTCCACCGTCACCGATGTACAGGAGTTGCACGATTAGCGAGCCAAGAATCAACGAACGGATCCGCGTGCCCGAGGTGCGCCTGGTCGGCCCTCAGGGCGAGCAGGTGGGGATCGTGCGCATCGAGGATGCGCTGCGTCTGGCAGCCGAGGCCGACCTGGACCTGGTTGAGGTGGCGCCGGCGGCCAAGCCGCCCGTGTGCAAGCTCATGGACTTCGGCAAGTGGAAGTACGAGGCTGCGGTCAAGGCCCGTGAGGCCCGCAAGAACCAGACCAACACGGTGCTGAAGGAAGTCCGCTTCCGCCTCAAGATCGACACCCATGACTACGAGACCAAGGTCGGCCACGCCCGCAAGTTCTTGGGCGCAGGCGACAAGGTCAAGGCCATGATCCAGTTCCGTGGCCGCGAGCAGCAGCGCCCTGAGCTGGGCATCCGCCTGCTGGAGAAGTTCGCGCAGGACGTCGCCGACCTCGGGTCGGTGGAGTCCACGCCCCGCCAGGACGGCCGCAACATGGTCATGGTGGTCGGTCCGCTGAAGAACAAGGCTGAGGCCATGCGTGAAGCACGCAAGGGCCAGTCCAAGCCGGAGCGCTCCGGCGGTTCTCGTCGGGAGATCGCAGCCCGTGAGGCCAAGTCCAAGGTCGCCGCTGACACGTCGTCGGGGCCGCTCTCCAGCTCGATGTCCGACGCCATGCCGGAGGAGCTGAAGAAGCTGGCCCAGGAGCCGCAAGCCCCGGCCGAGGCGCCGAAGGCAGAGGCACCCCAGACAGAAGCGCCGAAGGCTGAGGTTCCCCAGACCGAGGCTGCGCCGACGGAGCAGCCTGTCGCGCCGAAGGCTCCCGCCAAGGCTGCGCCCAAGGCTCCCGCCAAGGCTGCGCCCAAGGCTCCCGCCAAGCCCGCTGCGGCGTCGTCTGCCAAGCCTGCTGCGGCGTCGCCTGCCAAGCCGGCTGCGGCGTCGTCGGGAACGGCCAAGCCTGCAGCACCCAAGCCGGGATCGGCACCCAAGCCTGCGGCGCCGAAGCCGGGAGCACCCAAGCCGGGAGCACCCAAGCCCGGCGGCCGCAAGTAGTCCACCAGCTCGGGCCGGAGACGGCCCACACCGTCTGACCGTGACCGGACCTCGTCCGGACAGGGTCCACACAGCACTGGCCTCCCACCGGAGGCCGGCCGACACGAAGGAGAACGGCAGCCATGCCGAAGATGAAGACCCACAGCGGTGCCAAGAAGCGCTTCCGCGTCACCGGCTCCGGCAAGCTGATGCGTCAGCAGGCCAACCGTCGTCACTACCTGGAGCACAAGCCCTCCACGCTGACCCGCCGTCTGGCCAGCGATCAGCTGGTCGCCAAGTCCAGCGTCAAGACCATCAAGAGGATGCTGGGCATCTGATCGCCCGCGGTCTCGGCCGCATCCAGACCAGCCAGCCCGCTGACGCAGAAGCACTGACGCAGCAGGGCACGATTTCAAAGGAGTACGCACGTGGCACGTGTGAAGCGGGCGATCAACGCCCACAAGAAGCGCCGGACCCTTCTGGACCGAGCATCCGGCTACCGCGGTCAGCGTTCGCGCCTGTACCGCAAGGCCAAGGAACAGCTGCTGCACTCGTATGTGTACAACTACCAGCACCGCCGCAAGCGCAAGGGCGACTTCCGCCGCCTGTGGATCACCCGCATCAACGCTGCGGCTCGTGCCAACGGCATGACCTACAACCGTTTCATGCAGGGCCTGAAGCTGGCCGGCATCGAGGTGGACCGCCGCATGCTCGCCGAGCTGGCCGTCTCCGACGCCACGGTCTTCGCCGCTCTGGTGAAGTCCGCCCGTGAGGCCCTGCCCTCGGACGTCAACGCCGCTCCGGCCAAGTGATGTCCGCCGGACGTGAGGTCCGGCCAGCAGATCCCCGCGATCGCATGCACACCGAGCGCCCTGATCAGGACGTGATGACCAACCCCCGGGCTGACCGGGTGAAGAGGGTCGCACGCCTGGCGGGGCGCTCGGCGCGTCTGCGGGAGGGACTGTTCCTGGCCGAGGGGCCGCAGTCCTCCCGCGAGGCGCTGCGGCTGCACCTGGGCGAGCTGCCAGCCAGGGCCTGGCGGCACGGGTCCGTGGTGGAGTCCGTGTACGTCTCGGAGTCCTGGGATGGGCACGACGACGGCCTGGCGGCCCTGGTGGACCAGGTCGCCTCGCGGCGGGTACCGGTGCGGCGCGCCTCGGCTGAGGTGCTGGCCGCGATGAGCGATGCCGTGAGTCCCCAGGGGATCGTGACAGTCTGCCGAGTGCCGCAGGCGCTGCGCTCGGCTGACCGGCATGCCTCCTCGGATCGTCTGAGGGAACGGGTGGAGAACGTGGTGCCGGAGACGGCGCGGCTGGTGGCTGTGCTGTGCCGGGTGCAGGATCCGGGCAACGCCGGGACCATCATCCGTGCCGCCGATGCCGCCGGGGCCGACGCCGTGCTGCTGACCGGCGGTTCGGTGGATGTGCTCAACCCCAAGACGGTGCGCTCTACGGCAGGCTCGCTGTTCCACCTTCCGGTGGCCTCAGGTGTCGACGTGGAGCTGGCCGCGCAGGTGCTGGGGGAGCGTGGGATGCAGCTGCTGGCCGCAGACGGCTACGGCGAGGTGCGCCTGGACCGAGCGCCGCAGGGACTTCTTGAGGCGCCCTCGGCTTGGCTGTTCGGCAACGAGGCGCAGGGGCTGAACGAGGCAGAACGCGAGCTGGCCACGCATCGTGTGGCGGTGCCCCTGTACGGTGCGGCTGAGTCCCTGAATGTGGGCACTGCGGCCACCGTGTGCCTGTACGGTTCGGCGATGGCTCAGCACCAGGGAGCATGATGCACTCGGTCGCCTGATGTGGCCGAACGACGAAGGGCGCCTCCCCGATGGGGAGACGCCCTTGGTCTATGCGGTGGTCACCGCATCAGGTCCAGCTGATCAGGCGCGGTTGCCCGAGCGCGAGGAGATCCACTGCCAGATGAAGGCAACGACCACACCGCCCAGGATCGCGAAGATCCAGGTGCTGAGCTCGAAGAAGCTGTTGTTGACATCGATGTTGAAGATCGCCGAGGCGATCCAGCCACCGAGAAGTGCACCGAGGATACCGGTGACGAGAGCGCCGAGCCAGCCGCCGCCCTGACGACCCGGGAGGATCAGACGTGCGATGGCGCCAGCGATGAGACCAAGAACGATCCAGCCGATAATGCCCATTGGTATTTCCCCTTCTGGATTGGGATGTACAGCACGAGGGGTGTCTTCGCACTGCGGCGGGACCGTTGCGCCCACAGGTGCGCCTGCGGACAGTCCCAGCTGAAGAACAACTTATCAGCGAACTTCCAGGAAGGGCACGATTCTGGGCGCGTCGTGTCAAACATCTCAGTATATGCCTCGAGCGTCGAGGTTCTCATCTGTGACGCAGTCAGCGAAGTCCCAGGTCAGAGTGGGGTTCTGGGCCTGAGGTGGAATGCTGCGGGGGTGGACGAGCTGCGATCGTCGGCGTGTCGGCTGTGCGCGTGTCGCGATCGGGGCGCCGACGTCACGGGGACAGGCGGTTCGTACGCCGCAGCAGGATCCAGCTCAGAGCCAGTCCCAGGAACGCCAGGACGGCGCCGGCGGCGGCGGGGACCTGGAGGGTTGCTCCGCCTGCGATCACGGCCGCCCCGACCCAGGCGCCGGCCGCATTGGCCAGGTTCAGGGCTGAGTGGTTCAGCGCGCCTGCCAGCTGGGGCGACTGCGGCGCAGAGTCGACCAGCAGGACCTGGAGCGAGGGCACCAGGGCGGAGGCGCAGATGGCTGCGGCCATGAGCGGAATCAGGGAGAGCCACCACCAGGGGGCGGCCAGGCTGAAGGCGGCCAGCGAGACCGCGACCAGGCCCAGCGACCACTGCAGTGTGCGCACTGCGGAGCGGTCGGCCCAGGAGCCGCCCAGCAGGGTGCCCACCACCATGCCGACCCCGTAGAAGCCCATCACCAGCGGGGCCAGGGAGAGGGGCATGCCGCCCACCTCCACCATGACCGGAACGATGTAGGTGTAGAGCGCGAACATGCCGGCGAAGCCGACGATCCCCACGGTCACGGCCTTCCACAGCGCAGGGGAGGCCATGCCGCCCAGCTCGCGCCGGATCGAGGTTCCCTCAGGGGCGGGAATCGTCGGGACGCAGACGGCGACGGCCAGGACCGTGGCAAGCCCGAAGATCCCGGTGACCACGAACATGGAGCGCCAGCCCAGTTCCTGGCCCAGCCACGTGGCTAGGGGGACGCCGAGCAGATTGGCCACCGAGAGGCCCGCCATGACCCAGGCGATGGCCTGACCGCGCCGCGCAGGACCGGCCAGGTGGGCTGCCGCCAGTGCGGCCGCTGAGAAGTAGGCGCCGTGCGGCAGTCCGGAGATGAAGCGGGCCACCAGCATGGACTCGTAGGTGGGTGCCCACAGGCTGATCGCGTGGCCGACCACGAACAGCGCCATCAGCCACAGGGCTGAGGTGCGCCGGTCCACGCGTGCCATGCCCGCGGCGAGCAGCGGGGCGCCCACCACCACACCCAGGGCGTAGGCGGAGATGAGCACGCCTCCCGCCGGCAGGTCCACGCCCAAGTCCTCCACGGCCTGGGGCAGCAGGCCCATGATGGCGAACTCGGTGGTGCCGATGGCGAAGCCGCCCATCGACAGGGCGAGGACGCCAGCCAGGAGGGAGCGCTGTCGAGTGGTGGAGGGGGTCGGCACCGAACCAGACTACGGCCCGTCATGCGCCCTTAGGATCGGGATATGACGAATCCCACCGCTGCTGCATCTCGCGATGACGGTGCCTCCACCGCAGTTCCGGCGAAGAGGCCCGTGGTGGGGGCTGCCATCCTGGACGAGTGGGACGCGCCGCACCGTCTGCTGGCCGCTCGACGCAGTGCTCCGGAGTCGCTCAGAGGCCTGTGGGAGTTCCCCGGGGGCAAGGTCGAAGCCGGGGAGGAGCCTCGAGAGGCACTGCTGCGCGAGGTGCGCGAGGAGCTCGGGGTGGAGCTGGAGCTGGGGGCCGAGATCGCGGCCCCTGACCCTGAGGGTTGGCTGCTGTCCAACGGGGCGAGGATGCGGGTGTTCCTGGCGGTCATCGCCTCGGGTGTGCCCCGTCCGCTCGAAGACCATGACCGGTTGGAGTGGACTGATCTGACGGACAGGGACCTGCACGCACTGGACTGGATCCCCGCGGATCGGCCGATCGTTGATGCACTGCTAGACCAGGTGGGGCTCAGCACGGCCTAGCCATGTCCGCTCAGAACAGGGCGAGCTGACGCGTGGATGCCCCGACCGCATCTCGCGGGGCAGGGCGCTGGACGGGCAGCGCATCCTGCTCGCGGGTCAATGCTGCAGACGGGGCCGTGCCGTCCGGTTCGGTGAGGCGGTGGGCGCCGTGCCGGTCCAGTCCGTGCCGCCGGATGATCTGAGCGGTGCGCCGAGCCAGTGCCCGCCGGTATGACGCAGGGGCGTAGGAGCCGTGCCGGTACAGCTGGCGGTAACCGTCCAGCAGCTGCGGGTGCTGCTCGCTGATCCAGGACAGGTACCACTCCCGTGCTCCCGGGCGCAGGTGCAGGGCGCCAGCCAGGGCTGACTGGGCTCCGGCGGAGGCCACTGCGGACATCAGGTGGTCCACCGCGGAGTCGCTGTCCGTCAGCCAGGGCAGCAGTGGCATGGCCATCACCGTCACCACGGCGCCGGCCGAAGCCAGTTTCTCGATCAGCCGCAGCCGTGCCGCCGGTGAAGGTGTTCCCGGCTCCACCGCTTGGGCCAGGACAGGGTCCAGCAGGGCCAGGGACACGGAGACCTGGACGGGCACCTGCCGTGCGGCGGAGGCCAGCAGGGGGATGTCCCGCGAGAGCAGGGTGCCCTTGGTCAGCAGCGAGAACGGAGTTCCGGTGTCCGCCAGGGCGGAGATGATGCCGGGCATGAGCCGGTAGCGGCCTTCAGCGCGCTGATACGGGTCGGTGTTGGTGCCCAGGGCGACGGGCTCATGCCTCCAGGTGGGGCGGGAGAGCTCCCGGCGCAGCAGCTCCGGGGCATTGACCTTCACCACGATCTGCTGATCGAAGTCCTCTCCGGCGTCCAGGTCCAGATACGTGTGCGTGCCGCGGGCGTAGCAGTAGCGGCAGGCGTGGGTGCAGCCCCGGTACGGGTTCACCGTCCACCGGAAGGGCATGGACGAGGACTCGGGGACCTTGTTGAGAGCGGACTTGGCGACCACCTCATGGAAGACGGTGCCGGCGAAGTCCGGGGTGGTGATGGAACGCTGCAGGCCGGAGAGCGGCAGCAGTGCGGCTGGCGCGGCTGGAGTGCCGCCGCCGTCCTGCTCGGTGCCGCTCCCGGCCTGCAGAGTCTGCGCTTCCCATCGCATGGATTGATTAGAACACATGTTCGAACTCCTGTGCAAGGAACCTCGAGTCGGCCGGTAGCGTGGAGCCATGCTGAATGCCGACGCCCCCGTCCAGGTCCTGCTCACCGGGTTCGAGCCCTTCGGCGGGGACGCCCACAACCCCTCGTGGCCCGCCGCGCAGGAGGCGGCCACGCTGCTGCGGGAGCGCGGGGTGGCCGCAGCCGCAGCACTGCTGCCCTGCGAGTTCGCCGCCTCCGGGCCAGTGCTGGACGAGGCGCTGCGCCGGCATCAGCCTGAGGTGGTCATCGCCTGTGGGCTGGCGGGTGGGCGGGCGGCGGTCACCGTGGAACGGGTGGCGGTGAACCTGCAGGACGCACGTATCCCGGACAACGCAGGGCATCAGCCCGCTGGCACGGCGGTGGTCGACGACGGCCCGGTCGCCTGGTTCTCGACCCTGCCGGTCAAGCGCGTGGCGGGGTCCATCCAGGGCGAAGGGATCCCTGCGGAGCTCTCCCTGAGCGCCGGCAGCTTCGTCTGCAACCACGTCTTCGCGCACCTGATGAGCAGTGCTCCTGCCCATGATGTGCGTTGTGCCGGTTTCATCCACGTGCCCTGGGACGCAGAGCACGCCCCGGACGGCATCACCCAGACCCTGCCCGCCGGACAGCTGGCCCGAGCGCTCGCCGTGGCCGCCTTCCAGGCCCTGGACCCTGCGCCGGACCTGGACACCCCCGAGGGGACTCTGCACTGACCCGGTTCGGACTCTCGTGAGCTCAGGCCAGGTGACCTCCGGACGGACCCGACGGAGCGGTCGGCCCCTCACGGTCCACGGGGAACCGCCGGCCACGACTCGGCCACCGCACCGGACGCTCCGCGTAACCGCCTGCCTGCAGGCCGGCACCCCGCTCGAAGAGATTGCGCGAGGCCGTGTCCCCGGTGCGCAGCAAGGACCAGGCCACCGCCAGGCCGTAGAGCGGCAGGAAGGGCAGTCCCAGGCACCACGCCCACTGGGTGGCATGACGGGCCTCGTGGGCCAGCAGCAGCGGCGTGATCCGGGTGCGCGGGCGGAAGAACACCACATTGCCCACCGTGAACGCCCCGCCGTCTGGAAACGACCACCGGTAGCCGTGCGCCAGGATCAGGCCGTCCGGTCCCCGCTCGATCCGGCACCCGGCGCACAGGGCGCCCACCAGGCCCAGCACGCTGGACAGGTTCGCCGCGTTCCAGATCTGGCGCACGCGCAGAGCCCACCTCAACCCTCGCTCAGGCGAGCCGGGAGGTTTCGGCGAGCGGCCGTCGTCGGGAGGGAGAAGCGGGTCCATGTCAGCAGGATACGGGTCGCGCAGACTCGGGGTGCAGTGTGCAACGGGGCAAACGCGTCCGGCAGGGCACTTAGACTGGATGAGGCCCTGGTGAAGCGGGGCCCACACCAGTACAGACCACCACAGGGGCATGCAGTCTTATGACCGAATCCACGGATCAGGCTCCCGGGCAGAGGCCCGATCAGGAGATCTCACCGGCTGACGAGACCGCGGTGCAGGCCGCTGTCGAGCGTGCACTGGCCGACTTCCAGGCCGCCGGCACCCTCGAGGAGCTCAAGACCGCACGGCTGGCGCACACCGGGGAGAAGGCCCCGCTGACCCTGGCCAACCGGGGAATCGGCAAGCTGCCCAAGGAGCAGAAGTCTGTGGCCGGCAAGCTCATGGGCGGCGCTCGCGGACGGATGGAGAAGGCCCTGGCCGCCCGTACCGCGGTGCTCGAGGAGGAGCACGCCGCACGGATGCTGGTCGAGGAGACCGTGGACGTCACCCAGGCCGTGCGTCGCCGCCAGGTCGGCGCCCGCCACCCCCTGACCCTGCTCAGCGAGCGCGTGCAGGACATCTTCGTGGGCATGGGCTGGGAGATCGCCGAGGGCCCCGAGGTCGAGTCCGAGTGGTTCAACTTCGACTCCCTGAACTTCAAGCCGGACCACCCGGCCCGCGAGATGCAGGACACGTTCTTCGTGGACCCGCCCGAGTCCCACCTGCTCCTGCGCACCCACACCTCCCCGGTGCAGATGCGATCCATGCTCGAGCGCGGCGCGCCCGTCTATGTGCTCTGCCCCGGGCGGACCTTCCGCACCGATGAGCTCGACGCCACCCACACCCCGGTGTTCCACCAGTTCGAGGGCCTGGCCGTGGACAAGGGGCTGACCATGGCCCATCTGCGCGGCACGCTGGAGTACTTCGCCCGGCAGATGTTCGGACCGGAGGCCAAGATCCGTCTGCGCCCGAACTTCTTCCCCTTCACCGAGCCCTCCGCCGAGATGGACATCTGGCATCCCGGAGCCAAGGGCGGCCCGGCCTGGATCGAATGGGGCGGCTGCGGCATGGTCCACCCCAACGAGCTGCGCGCCGCCGGCCTGGACCCGGAGGTCTACTCCGGCTTCGCCTTCGGCATGGGCGTGGAGCGCACCCTGATGTTCCGCAACGAGGTCCCGGACATGCGAGACATGATCGAGGGCGACGTCCGCTTCTCCCAGCACTTCGGAATGGAGATCTGATCACCCATGCGCATCCCGCTGTCATGGCTTCGTGAATTCGTCCCGGTCCCGGCGGACGCCACCGCCGAGGACGTCATGGCCGACCTGGTCACGGTCGGCTTCGAAGAAGAGGAGGTCCACCGCCCCCTCGATGAGATGTCCGGTCCGATCGTGGTCGGCCAGGTGCTGGAGATGGTCCCCGAGCCCCAGTCCAACGGCAAGACCATCAACTGGTGCCAGGTCCGCGTGGCCCCCGAGGGACAGCCGCAGACACTGACCGGTGAGGGGATCGATCCCTCCGGCGTGCAGGGGATCGTCTGCGGTGCCCACAACTTCTCCGTGGGGGACAAGGTGATCGTCACCCTGCCCGGTGCCGTCCTGCCCGGTGACTTCCGGATCTCCCCGCGCAAGACCTACGGACATGTCTCCGCGGGCATGATCGCCTCCGCACGTGAGCTGGGTCTGGGGGAGGATCATGACGGGATCATCGTGCTCTCCCGGATGGGTCTGGACCCGGAGATCGGCACCGACGTGCTCGAGCTGCTCCACCTGCGCGACGAGGCCGCCGAGATCAACGTCACCGCCGACCGCGGCTACGCCTTCTCCATCCGCGGTGTGGCCCGCGAGTACGCCCACGCCACCGGCACCGAGTTCACCGACCCCGCCTCACTGGTGTCCCCGCCGGAGGCGAACCAGGACGGACACGAGGTCCGCCTCGAGGACCAGGCGCCGATCTACGGTGTCCCCGGCTGTGACCGGTTCGTGGCCCGCACCGTCACCGGGATCGATCCCACCGCGCCCACTCCGGCGTGGATGAGCGCGCGCCTGCGCCTGGCCGGGATGCGCTCGATCTCCCTGCCGGTGGACATCTCCAACTACGTCATGTGGGAGCTGGGGCAGCCCCTGCACTTCTATGACCGTGAGAAGCTGCAGGGGCCGATCGTGGTCCGCCGCGCCCACGAGGGTGAGCGCCTGACCACACTGGACGGCAAGGACCGTGCCCTCTCCACCGAGGACGTGCTGATCACCGACGACCGCGGACCGATCGGTCTGGCCGGGGTGATGGGAGGTGCCGAGACCGAGGTCACCGACGCCACCACCACCGTGCTGATCGAGTCCGCCCACTTCGACCCGGTGAGCATGGGCCGCACCCGCCGTCGGCACAAACTGCCCTCCGAGGCGTCCAAGCGCAACGAGCGCGGGGTCGACTGGGAGATCGCCGACGAGGCCGCCGAACGTGCGGTCCAGCTGCTGGTCGAGCTGGCCGGCGGCACCGCCGAGCCGGGGGTGACCGATGTCGGCACCCGCCCGGACCCGTCTGTGGTCCAGCTGCCCGCCGGGTTCCCCACCGCCCTGACCGGGGTGGAGTACACCGAGGAACAGATCGAGCGTGTGCTCACCGACCTCGGTGCCACCGTGGAGCGTGGGCAGGATGCTGACGGGCAGACCACCTACACCGTGACCGCCCCGTCCTGGCGCTCCGACCTGGAGATCCGCGAGGACCTGGTAGAGGAGATCGCCCGTCTGGTCGGCTACGACCAGATCCCGTCTGAGGTGCCGGTGGCGCCGCCGGGCCGTGGGCTGACCCGCGAGCAGTCCCAGCGCCGCCGTGTCCTGCAGGGCCTGGCCGATGCCGGGCTGACCGAGGTGCTGGCCTACCCGTTCGTCTCCGAGGCCCAGAACCGGCTGTTCGGCTCCGCCACCGCTGAGGAGGGCGCCGCCCAGCGGATGGTCCACCTGGCCAATCCGATCTCCGCTGAGTTCGGCTACCTGCGCACCTCGCTGCTGCCAGGCCTGTTGGAGATCCTGCGCCGCAACCACTCCCGTGGGTTCCGCGACCTGGCGCTCTACGAGTCCGGGCTGGTCTTCCTGCCCAGTGAGCAGCTCGGCAGCGCCTCCATCCCGCCGCTGGGGGCGCGCCCGAGTGAGGACGTGCTGGCAGACCTGAACGCCGGCATCCCGCACCAGCCGCGCCGGATCGCCGCCGTGTTCGCCGGACACGACTCTGCCCCCGGTGCCGGCCATGCCCCGCGCAGCTGGGACTGGCAGGACGCCGTGGGCACCGCGCTGGACATCGCCCAGATCCTGGGTGTCCCGCTGACGGTGGCCCAGGGCGCCCATCAGGCGTTCCACCCCGGCCGCACCGCAGAACTGCGCCTCGCGGACGGATCGGCGGTCGGCGTGGCCGGCGAGCTGCTGCCCAAGCTGCTGGAGACCTCGGACCTGCCGGCCCGCACGGTCGCTGTGGAGCTGGACCTGGACGCCCTGATGGACGCCGCCGCGGACGTCGTGGTGGCCGGACCGATCTCCACCTATCCCGCCACCAGCCAGGACGTCGCCCTCGTGGTGGAGGAGAACACCGTGGCCGGGGACGTGCTCGCCACCCTGCGCGAGGGCGCCGGAGACCTGCTGGAGGACATCGCCCTGTTCGACGTCTACACCGGCACCGGCGTGCCCGAGGGCAGCAAGTCCCTGGCCTTCACCCTGCGCTTCCGTGCCCCGGACCGCACGCTCACCGCGGACGAGGCCTCCGAGGCGCGTGCCGCCGCCACGGCACTGGCCGCCGAGCGCCACGGAGCCGTGCAGCGCTGAGCATGAGTGCGGACCGGCACCATCGCCACGAGCAGAAGGACGGAGCCTCCACGCCGGGGGCTCCGTCCTGGCATGTGGTCCTGACCGGCCCCCGCACCCCGGACCAGCGCCGTGAGGCGCTCGACTTCCTGGCCGTCTCGCGGGGGTTCCGCCCGGGCACCTGGGACGCGGTCCACCAGTGCCCGGAGTGCGGCAGCGACCAGCACGGCACCCCCTCGCTGCGGCTGACCTCCCTGGCGCGCAGGCGCCACGGCACCGGCCTTCCCGACGACGCCACACCGGTTCCCTGCGTCAGCTTCAGCCGGGCCGGTGGCTGGCTGGCCACGGCGTGGCTGGAACCGGACGCGGCTCAGACCGGCTGGCGCATCGGAGTGGACATCGAGGTGGTCACCGGCCCAGCCTTCGCCACTGCAGACGGACTGGGCCCGGCGGAGAGTTCGGTGGGGTTCTCCGGTGCCGAGCAGCAGGCTGTGGCGGGGCTGCCCGAAGGCCAGCAGGCGGCCGTCCGCGCCACCCTCTGGGCCGTCAAGGAGGCCGTGGTCAAGGCACTGGGCACCGGATTCCGGGCCGACCCCTCCGAGTTGACGGTGGCCCGGACCGACCCTGCCACGGGCGGACTCAGACTCGAGGTCCCCGATCACCCGGAGGCCGTGGTGGTGCTGGGCACCGACTGGCCCGGTGGGGAGCTGCCGGAAGGCCAGGTCGGAGCGGTCGTCCTGCTCAGCGTGGGCTGAGGTCCTCCGGGAAGCCGGGCAGGGCCTTCACGAACAGCCAGGGGTGCATGACCTCGCGGACCCGCCCCTCCGGGATGCCTGCCGTGGAGAGGAAACGCTCGGCAAAGGACAGGAACATCTCCGTGTCCACACTGCCGTGCAGATGTTCCTGCACCCAGGCCCGCAACAGGGCGTCGAACAGCTCGGCACCCACCGTGCACCGCAGAGCGTACAGGGCCAGGGCGCCACGCTTGTAGATCCGATCGTCGAACATCAGCTGGGCACCGGGGTCGGTCAGCACCAGGTCCTGGGGCTTGGCGGCCAGTCCGCGCCAGGCGGTCTGCGCCTGCTCCCGGAGCGTGGCATGGGCCGAGTCGGCACTCCAGACCCATTCGCTGTAGCAGGCGAAGCCCTCGTGCAGCCAGATGTCCTTCCACTGCCGTACGGTCAGGGCATTGCCGAACCACTGGTGCGCCAGTTCGTGGGCGATCAGCCGCTCCGAGGCCCACGTCCCGTCCAGATGATTGGCCCCGAAGATGGACAGCGAAGCCGACTCCAGGGGGATCTCCAAGGCGTCATCGGTCACCACCGCCGTGTACCGCTCATAGGGGTAGGGACCGTAGTGCCGCTCGAAGCAGGCCATCATCTCGTTCTGCAGGGCCAGCGCCCCCTGGGCCTGGCGCTTGAGCGCCGGGCTGACCGCCATGAACACCGGTGAGGCGACCTGACGCTGGGGCGTGAGGGGCCGTCGTCGGGACCCGGCGGAGAGCTCGGTGAGCTGGTACCGGCCGATCTGGACCGTGGCCAGGTACGCCGGGACCGGAGCGGTGAGCTCCCAGTCCCACTGCTCGCGCGAGGAGCGGCGCCGGTGACCGGACGGAACCCCGTTGCACACCGCCAGGTAGCCCGCGTCGGTGGTGATGCTGAAGCGGTAGGTGGACTTCACCGAGGGGTGGTCCACGCATGGGAACCAGGTGCTGGCGCCGTTGGGCTGGGCGGCCACCAGGACGCCGTCGGTCAGCTCCTCCCAGCCGACCTCACCCCAGGTGCCCCGGCGGAAGGTGGGGGTGCCGGAGTAGGGGATCTCCAGGTCCAGGTCCGTCCCGGCCGGCAGCTCCGTGGAGAGCTCGATCACCAGTCGATCCCGTCGCTTGACGGCCTTCTGGACCCGCACGGTGCCCGCTGAGGAACGGGCGGTGACCGTCCCGGGACGCAGCGGGGTGTGCAGATCCAGCTCGATCCGCCGCGTGGCGTGCTGGACGGTGCCGTGCAGCAGGGCCCGCCCGGAGATCCGATTGGCGGCCAGCTTGACCTCCACGTCCAGCTCATAGTGACGCACCGTGTAGTCCGGTGTGCCGTTGCCCGGGGTGTAGGGGTCCGGCAGGGCGGGGGAGTGGCCGTGCGAGCCGTGGGTGGCGGGTCCGGCGGTGGTGCCGGCGCTGGCGCTGCGGGGAGTCATGGTCTCACCTGTTCCTGTTGCTCCTGCTCCTTCTGTTCTCGTCTCTCCAGGCGTTCGATCGCCGCCTGGCGTCCCTTCACCTTGGGCCCCTTCCAGGGTCCTACCGGGTTGCCGATCCACCAGGAGTGGGGCGGGACGAACTCGCCGCGCATCACCAGGGACCCGGCGCCCACGGTGCCGGACTCGCCGATCCCGGCGACCGGCAGGATCACCGAGTTGGGGCCGAGCGTGGAACCCGGTTCCAGCACCACGGTGTCCAGGGACATCACGCGGTCGTGGAAGAGGTGGGTCTGGACCACGCAGCCACGGTTGACCGTGGAGGAGTCGCCCAGGTGGACCAGATCGGCCTCCGGCAGCCAGTAGGACTCGCACCACACGCCGTGGCCGATCTGCGCTCCCAGCGCCCTGAGCCACCACACCAGGGACGGCGTGCCGGAGGCGGCGCGGCCGAACCAGGGTGCAGAGACCATCTCGATGAAGGTGTCCACCACCTCGTTGCGCCAGATGAACGAGCTCCACAGCGGGTGCTCCCCGGGCTGGATGCGTCCCATCAGCAGCTTCTTGGCCACCACGGAGGACCCGGCGGCCACCGCTCCGGCCACCATCAGCACGGCACCGCCGAGCAGGGCGGCCAGCCACCAGCCTCCCGGATCCGCACCGACGCCGGGGTCACCGGACGGACCGGAAGAGCCGCCGCCGAGCTGCGCCAGCCCGTCCAGGGCCAGCGCCACACCCAGGGCGATCACCACGGAGACCCACACGGGCACCATGCGCAGGCACTCCCAGGCGGTGCGCGCCCGCTTCAGATGGGCCGGCGGGGCGTAGGTCAGGGCATCGTCCGCGTCCACCTCGGTCCGGCGCAGGCGCACCGGGGGTGAGCCCAGCCAGGAGGACCCGGCCTTGGACTTCTTGGGGGCGGCCGAGAGCACCGCCACCAGGGAGTTCTTGGAGACCTTGCGTCCGGCCGCGACCATGCCGGAGTTGCCCACGAACGAGCGCTTGCCGACCTTGACCTCGTCCACGTACATCCAGCCGCCCGCCAGAGAGTAGGAGCCGACCATGGTGTCATCAGCCAGGAACGCGCCGTCACCGATCTCGGTCAACGAGGGCTGCAGGATCACGGTGGAGGCCTCCACGTTCTGACCCACGCGAGCACCAAGCCAGCGCAGCCAGACCGGGGTGAACCGGCCGGCGTAGAGCGGGAAGAGCAGGTCCCGGGCGGTGTCCAGGATGCGTTCGGTGGCCCAGACCTGCCAGCCCACCCGGGACCGCACGGCGTGGTAGCCGGGGGTGACCCCCACCGCGAGCAGCCGGACTGCAGTGACCGTGAAGGCCATATTGGCCCCGAACCACACCAGCGCCATCAGCGGGGAGACCAGCAGCAGGCGCCAGGCCGAACCGAACAGGGTGCCCGGGGCGGTGCTCAGGGCCGGATCGGCGGACCAGTCCGGCCACCAGGTCAGAGACCACAGTCCCACCAGGGCGGCCAGCACTGCGGCCAGCACCGGAAGCAGGGCCAGCACGCCCGAGCCCAGTCCGGAGAGCACCAGCCAGCCAGTGGCCTTCGGCGGGGCGATGTTCGGTCCCTCGGCCTTGGCCTTGCCGCGGCGCTTCACGGGGGAGCCGGCGTAGTCCACGCCGGACTTGGTCTTGCCGGTCACGGTGGAGCCGGGTTGGATGATGGTACCGTCCTCGATGCTGGCGCCGGGCATCAGGGTGGAGCGGGACCCGACGACGGCCCCCTCACCGATGCTGACGGGCCCGATGTGCACCACGTCGCCGTCGATCCAGTAGCCGGACAGGTCCACTTCCGGCTCCACCGAGGAATGGTCGCCCAGCTCCAGCAGACCCGTGACGGGAGGCACTGAGTGCAGATCCACTCCGGTCCCGATTCGGGCGCCGAGCAGACGCGCATAGGTGGGGACCCACAGGGCGCTGCCCAGGGACACGGGGTCCACCAGGTCGGCGATGTGCTGGGCCAGCCAGAGCCGCAGATGGACCTTCCCCGAGCGCGGATAGGAGCCGGGCCCCACGTCCTTGAGCAGCAGCCGCGCGGCGGCCACGGAGAGCAGCATCCGACCGGGAGGGGAGACGAAGACCAGCCACCCGGCCAGCACCCACCACCAGGAGACCGTGGGAGCTTCCGGCAGGATGCCCCAGGCGGCGGCCAGATTGGACGCGGCGGAGAGATAGACCACCCAGCGCATCGCCACCAGGATGAACAGCGGAATGCCCATCAGGGTCTGGAACACCTGGGCCTTGCGAGCGGTGCGGACCACCGGGCGTGGCTCCACCGGCTCCTGCGGCTGGCCAGTCCCGTCGGCCGTGTCGCCCGTGACCGCCTCCACCAGGGCGCCGGCGCGCGGGTGGGCGTACACGTCCCGCACCGTCACCATGGGGTGGCGGGTGCGCAGCCGGGAGACCAGCTGGGCCGCGGCCAGTGAGCCGCCGCCGGAGGAGAAGAAGTCGCTGTCCAGATCTGCCGGTGGTGCGCCGAGCACATCGCGCCATTGGGCGAGCACCCACCCACCGGGCGTGTCCTCGGGAAGGGGCAGGCCGCCGTCGGGATCTGCCGTGCCGGAACCCCCGCCCATGCCGGGCAGGGGCCAGGGCAGGGCGTCGCGGTCCACCTTGCCGGACGTCTTGGTGGGCAGGGTCTCGACGACGGCCAGGCGCGGCACCAGCGCGGCCGGCAGCACGCGCTCCAGCTCGGCCCGCAACGCCGTCAGGTCCGGCTCGGGGGAGCCCTCCGGCACTCCGAGGTAGCCCACCAGCAGCTGGGTGCCGGCCGGGGTGGTCTTCACCGCCGCGGCACCGCCGGCCACCCCGGGCAGGGCCTGCAGGGCGGTGTCCACCTCGCCGAGCTCGATCCGGCGTCCACCGAGCTTGACCTGCTCATCGGCACGGCCGACGAACAGCAGGCCCTCGGGGTCATAGACCACCAGGTCGCCCGAGCGGTAGGCCCGCTCCCACCCCAGGGAGGGGAACGGGGCGTACTTCTCCGCGTCCTTGGCCGGGTCCAGGTACCGGGCCAGCCCCACACCGCCGATGATCAGCTCGCCGGTGGCCCCCTGCTCGACCGGGATCCCGGTGGCCGGGTCCACCACGGCCAGGTCCCAGCCGTCCAGAGGCAGCCCGATCCGGATGGGTCCGATCCCGTCCATCGGGGCCGCGCAGGCCACCACGGTGGCCTCAGTGGGGCCGTAGGTGTTCCACAGCTCACGGTCCTCCTCGGCCAGGCGCGCGGCGAGCTCCGGAGGGCAGGCTTCGCCGCCGAAGATCAGCAGACGCACGTTCTCCAGGGCCTCCGGGGGCCACAGGGCGGCCAGGGTGGGGACGGTGGAGACCACATTGACCGACCGGGAGACCAGCCAGGGCCCCAGGTCCATGCCCGAGCGGACCAGGGAGCGGGGGGCTGGGACCAGGCAGGCGCCGTGCCGCCAGGCCAGCCACATCTCCTCACAGGAGGCGTCGAACGCCACGGAGAGCCCGGCCAGCACCCGGTCTCCCGGGCCCAACGGCTCCTGTTGGAGGAAGATCCGGGCCTCGGCGTCCACGAATGCAGCCGCGTTGCGGTGGGTCACCGCCACGCCCTTGGGGGTGCCGGTGGAGCCGGAGGTGAAGATGATCCAGGCGTCGTCCTCCGGTGCGGGCGGACGCGGCGAGGGATGGGGAGCGGGACGGCGCTGGCCCGTGCGGATCTTCCCCTCGCTCTCCAGCACGCCGGCCACCCGAGCCTCGGTGAACACCAACCTGGCCCGCTCGTCCGGGTCATCGGCGTCCACGGGGACATAGGCCGCGCCGACGTACAGGGTGGCGAGGATGGAGACGTAGAGCTCCACCGTGCCGGAGCGGATCCTGATGCCGATCCGATCCCCGGCCCCGAGCCCGCGCAGATGCAGCGTGCGGGCGGTGGCCTTGACCTCGTCCAGCAGCTCGGCGTAGGAGAGCACCGTCTCGCCGTCATCCAGCGCAGGGGCCTCCGGGTGCTGTTCGGCGCTGGCGGTGAGGATGTCGATCAGGGTCCGCGCCGGTGGGGCGAGGTGGGAGGCCGGGAACTGGGGAAGGTGGGGAGCGCTCACGACGATGTCAGTCCTGCTTTCGATGACCACGCTGACCGGGCACGGTGTCCGATCTCCACCTGTCAGTATCTCAGGGAACCAGCAGCACCTTGCCTGTGGTCTTCCTCTCCTCCAGATCGGCGTGGGCCCGTCCGGCCTCGGCCAAGGGGTGCTGCGCGCCGATCCTCAGGTCCAGGGTCCCGGCGGCGATCGCCTCGAACAGCTCCCCGGCCCGCCATGCCGTCTCGTCGGCAGTGCGGGTGTAGAACGCCAGTGACGGCCGGGTCACGTAGAGGGCGCCGGCCCCGTTGAGGCGTTGCAGGTCGAACGGCGGCACCTGGCCGGAGGAGCCTCCGAACAGTACCAGGGTCCCGCGGACGCGCAGGGACTCCAGTGAGGCGTCGAAGGTGTCCTTGCCGACGCCGTCATAGACCACGTCCACACCCTGGCCATCGGTCAGCTCGCGCACCTTCTCGGCGAAGCCCTCGTACTCCAGCACGTGGGCGGCGCCGGCCTGACGGGAGAGTTCGCGCTTGGCCTCGGTCGAGGCAGTGGTGATGACGGTGGCCCCCAGGGAGACGCAGAGCTGGGTCAGCAGCAGGCCCACCCCGCCGGCGCCCGCGTGGATCAGCACCGTGTGGTCCGGCCCCACCTCCACGGTGGAACGGCACAGGTAGTGCGCGGTCATGCCCTGCAGTGGGACGGCTGCGGCCTGCTGCAGGTCCATCTGCTCCGGAACGGGCAGCAGCTGCTCGGCCGGTGCCACGAAGTGCTCGGCGTAGGTGCCCGTTCCGGCGGCGGTGGCCACCCGGTCGCCCACCTCCACGCCCTCCACGCCTTCGCCCAGTGCCACCACGGTGCCCGATCCCTCTGAGCCCGGCGTGAACGGGTAGTCCACGTCATACACCCCGGAGCGCTGGTAGGTCTCGATGAAGTTCAGTCCGGCCGCCGCGGTGCGCACCAGGACCTGTCCGGGGCCGGGCTGGGGAGCGGGCACCTCGGACCAGGTCAGTCCGTCCGGCCCGCCAGGCTGGTCGATCGTCACGGCGTGATGGGTCTGCGGGAGGTTCTCGGTCATGGGTCCACTGTAGTCGCCACCGGGTCTCACTATGCATAAATATTCCAACCACTGCATGAATGCCGTAGGATGGCGGCATGAGCATCACAGTCGCCGTCTCAGGAGCCAGCGGATACGCCGGGGGTGAGGTGCTGCGCCTGCTCACCGCCCACCCGGACGTGACCATCGGTGCCATCACCGCCCACTCCAACGCCGGCGAGCGCCTGGGGGCACTGCAGCCGCACCTGCACTCCTTGGCGGACCGTGTCCTTCAGGACACCACCGCCGAGGCCCTCGCCGGGCACGACGTGGTCTTCCTGGCCCTGCCCCACGGAGCCAGCGGCGCCCTGGCCGCCCAGATCGCCGAACGCTCGCCGGACACCCTGGTGATCGATGCCGGCGCTGACCATCGGCTCGAGTCCGCCGAGGCCTGGGAGCGGTTCTACGGCACCGACCATGCCGGCACCTGGCCCTATGGCCTGCCGGAGCTGCCGGGCCAGCGCGAACGGCTGGCCGGTGCCCGCCGCATCGCCGTCCCCGGCTGCTACCCGACGACGGCCCTGCTGGCCTTGACGCCGGGGTTCTCGGCAGGCGTGCTGGAACCGCAGGACGTGGTGATCGTGGCCGCCTCCGGCACCTCCGGGGCCGGCAAGTCGGTCAAGCCCCACCTGCTCGGCAGTGAGGTGATGGGCGGGATGAGCCCTTACGGTGTCGGCGGAGGACACCGCCACACCCCGGAGATCGAGCAGGGCCTGAGTCAGGCCGCCGGCCAGCCGGTGACGATCTCCTTCACCCCCACCCTGGCGCCGATGGCACGGGGGATCCTGGCCACGGCCACCGCTCGGTACGTTCCCGGAACGGACCCGGTTGCGATCCGTCAGGCCTGGCAGGACGCCTACGCCCAGGAGGAGTTCGTCCATCTGCTGCCGGAGGGACAGTGGCCCACCACCAAGGCCGTGCTCGGCTCAAACCACGTGGTGATGCAGCTGGCCGTGGACGAGCACGCCGGCCGGGTGATCGTCACTGCCGCGCTGGACAACCTCACCAAGGGCACCGCCGGCGGAGCCATCCAGTCCATGAACATCGCCCTCGGCCTGTCAGAGCAGGCCGGGCTGACCCAGCAAGGAACCGCACCATGAGCGTCACCGTGCCCCAGGGATTCCGGGCCTCCGGAACCACCGCAGGACTGAAGGACTCCGGCAAGCCGGATGTGGCCGTCGTCGTGAACGATGGTCCGGACCGCCATGCGGCCGCCGTGTTCACCACCAACCGGGTGGCCGCCGCCCCCGTGCTGTGGTCACGTCAGGTGCTCACCGACGGGCGCGTGGACGCCGTGGTGCTCAACTCCGGAGGAGCCAACGCGGCCACCGGTCACCCCGGCTTCCAGGACACCCACGCCACCGCCGAACATGCCGCGCAGCAGCTGGGCGTCTCCGCGGGGGATGTCGTGGTGTGCTCCACTGGACTGATCGGTCTGCCGCTGCCCATGGAGAGGCTGCTGCCGGGGGTGAGTGACGCCGTCGGGAAGCTCAGCGCGGACGGTGGGGCGGACGCGGCCGAGGCCATCATGACCACGGACACCGTGCCGAAGACCTCCGAGCACCAGGGGCCGGGCTACACGATCGGCGCAATGGCCAAGGGTGCCGGCATGCTGGCCCCCGGCATGGCCACCATGCTCTGTGTGATCACCACCGACGCCGTGGTGGCGCCGCAACAGCTGGACGCCGCTCTGCGGGAGGCCGTGCGGACCACCTTGAACCGCGCGGACTCGGATGGCTGCATGTCCACCAACGACACCGTGGTCCTGATGTCCTCCGGCGCCTCCGGGACCGCTCCGGAGCCGGCGGAGTTCCAGGAGGGGCTGCGTGCCGTGTGCGAGGACCTGGCGCGGCAGCTGATCGCGGACGCTGAAGGCGCTGCGCACGAGATCACCATCCGCGTGGTCAGCGCCAGCACCGAGGAGGCCGCCGAGGCCGTGGCCAGGGCGGTGTCCCGCTCGAACCTGTTCAAGACCGCCGTGTTCGGCCAGGATCCCAACTGGGGCAGGGTCATCTCCGCCGTGGGGACCGTCCCGGAGGACGTGGCTCCCTTCGACGCCTACGCGATCGACGTGACCTTCAACGGGATCCAGGTCTGCCGGGCTGCCGTAGTGGGGGAGGACCGGAACCTGGTGGACCTGTCCGGGCGCGAGGTCACCGTGGAGATCGACCTGCACGCCGGTGACGCCGAGGCGACCATCTGGACCAACGACCTCACGCACGACTACGTGCATGAGAACTCGGCCTACTCCAGCTGAGCGAGAGGAACCCATGATCGAGCACACGCGCGCCACGGCGAAGGCCGAAGTCCTGATCGAGGCCCTGCCGTGGATCCAGCGGTTCGCCGGGACCACCATGGTGATCAAGTACGGCGGCAACGCCATGGTCTCGGAGGAGCTGCGCCAGGCCTTCGCCGAGGACATCGTCTTCCTGCACCACTGCGGCATCCACCCCGTGGTGGTGCACGGCGGGGGACCCCAGATCAACACCATGCTGGACCGACTGGGCATCGCCTCCGAGTTCCAGGGCGGACTGCGGGTCACCACCGAGGAGGCCATGGACGTGGTGCGGATGGTGCTGACCGGGCAGGTCGGGCGTGAGCTCGTGGGCCTGATCAACTCCCACGGACCCTACGCCGTGGGACTCTCCGGCGAGGACGCAGCCCTGTTCCAGGCTGAGCGCACCGGGACCGAGGTGGACGGGGTGGCCGTGGACCTGGGACTGGTGGGCGAGGTGACCGGGGTGAACCCCGCCGCCATCCGTGACCTGGTGGACAACGGACGCATCCCCGTGGTCTCCTCGGTGGCCCCGGAGGTGGATGCGGACGGACAGCCCACCGGATCGGTGCTCAACGTCAACGCGGACACCGCCGCCGCAGCTCTGGCCGCCGCCATCGGAGCGTCCAAGCTCGTGGTGCTCACGGACGTGGAGGGGCTGTATGCGAACTGGCCGGATCGTGACTCACTGGTCTCCTCCATCACGGCTGACCGGCTGCGGGAGCTGTTGCCCACCCTGCAGTCCGGGATGATCCCCAAGATGTCAGCGTGTCTGCACGCCGTGGATCGCGGAGTCCCGCAGGCCCACATCGTGGACGGCCGCGCCCCGCACTCGATGCTGCTGGAGGTCTTCACCACCGCCGGTGTGGGCACCCAGGTGCTTCCGGAGGAGCAGTCATGAACGACTCAACCGCTGTCAACGCAGTCACCCCGGACTCCACGGGGGCCGACCTGCTGGACCGCTACCGGGCGTCCCTCACGGGGGTGTTCGGTCAGCCCTCACGGGTCCTGGTCCGGGGCGAGGGCGCCACCGTCTGGGACGCGGACGGCCAGGCCTACACCGACCTGTTGGCCGGGATCGCCGTGAACGTGCTGGGCCATGCCCACCCTCGGCTGGTCCAGGCGGTCACCGAGCAGCTGGGCACGTTGGGTCACATCTCCAACCTGTTCACCTCGCCGCCGCAGATCGCCCTGGCCGAACGCCTGCTCGAGCTGGCTCAGGCGCCGGCCGGATCCACCGTGTTCTTCGCCAACTCCGGGACGGAGGCCAACGAGGCGGTGTTCAAGCTGGCCCGGCGGCATGGCGGGGAGGACCCCAGCGGACGTCGCACCCGGATCCTGGCGCTGGAGCACAGTTTCCACGGCCGGACCATGGGCGCGCTGGCACTGACCTTCAAGGAGCAGTACCGCAGGCCCTTCGAGCCCCTGCCGGGCGGCGTGGAGCACCTGCCCGCCGGGGACCCGGACGCGCTGACCCGGGCCATGGACGAGACGGTGGCCGCCGTGGTCATCGAGCCGGTCCAGGGCGAGTCGGGGGTGCACGGATGGCCCGCCGGCTACCTGCAGGGCGCACGGGATCTGTGCGATCGTCACGGGTCACTGCTGATCTTCGACGAGGTGCAGTCAGGCATGGGCCGCACCGGCACCTGGTTCGCCCATCAGAACCCGGCCGTCACCGGTCAGGATGCCCCGGTCCTGCCGGACGCCATGACCCTGGCCAAGGGGCTGGGCGGGGGCGTCCCGATCGGCGCGCTGATCAGCTTCGGCCCCCACGTCTCCGGGCTGCTCACCCCCGGCCAGCACGGGACCACCTTCGGCGGCAATCCTCTGGCCACCGCCGCCGGACTGGCCGTGATCGAGACCATCGAGGCCGAGCATCTGCTCACCCATGCGCAGATGCTCGGCGCCCACCTGGCAGGGCAGCTTCGCGTACTGCCGGAGGTCCGCGCGGTGCGCCAGTACGGCCTGCTGATCGGCATCGAGCTCGCCGTGCCAGCAGACCGGCACAGCATTCCCGACGGCGGCCTGGCACCTTCCGTGGTCAGGTGCGGCGTGGAGCACGGCTGGATCCTCAACGCCACGGGGCCGCAGACCCTGCGGCTCGCACCGCCGCTGATCCTCTCCCGCGATGAGGCGGAGCGATTCGTCCAGGAGCTGCCGGAGCTGGTGCGTGAAGCACTCGCGGGCTCACCCTCATCGCCCGCCCCGACCGACTCTCACCGACAGGACCGGACACCGTGAACTCCACACCGAACTCTGGAAGCACCCCCATCCGCCACTTCCTGGTGGACACCGACCTGACACCCGCCGAGCAGTCCCAGGTGTTGGACCTGGCGGAGCAGATGAAGGCCGACCGCTGGCTGCACCGGCCGCTGGCCGGACCGCAGACCGGCATCGTGTTCTTCGACAAGACCTCCACGCGCACCCGGGTGTCCTTCGCCGCCGGCATCGCTGACCTGGGTGGGCAGCCGCTGATCGTCAACCCCGGTGAGTCCCAACTGGGGCACAAGGAGACGATCTCGGACACGGCCCGGGTCCTGGAGCGGATGGTCTCCCTGATCATCTGGCGCACCTATGCCCAGTCGGGCCTGGAGGAGATGGCCCAGCACGCGCGGGTCCCTGTCATCAACGCCCTGTCGGATGACTATCACCCCTGCCAGCTGCTGGCGGACCTGCTGACCATCCGGGAGCACAAGGGCCGGACTGAGGGCCTGACCATGACGTACCTGGGCGACGCCGCCAACAACATGGCCAACTCGTATCTGTTGGCCGGCGTGACTGCCGGGATGCACGTGCGCATCGCCGGGCCGGCTGGCTACCTGCCCGCCGAGTCCGTGGTGTCCGCTGCACAGGAACGGGCCGGCGAGACCGGCGGGTCAGTGCTGATCACCGAGGACTCCACGGAGGCACTCACCGGAGCGGACGTCGTCGTGACCGACACCTGGATCTCCATGGGGCAGGAAGAGGAGAAGGAAGAGCGCCAGGTCCTCTTCAAGCACTATGCGGTCGATGAGGCTGCCATGGCCCTGGCAGCGCCGGACGCGATCTTCTTGCACTGCCTGCCCGCCTACCGCGGACTGGAGGTGGCAGCCGAGGTCATCGACGGCCCGCAGTCCGTGGTGTTCGACGAGGCCGAGAACCGGCTGCACGCGCAGAAGGCACTCATGGCCTGGCTGTTGTACCGCTCCGGGCTCGCTGTCCCACCGGAGGCAGGTGACGGTCGATGACCGTGCCCTCGACCAAGACAGCCCGCCAGGCGGCCATCCGTGAAGTGCTGGACTCCGGAGAGATCCACAGCCAGGGGCAGTTGCTGGAGGTCCTGCAGGAGCGGGGCGTCTCGGTGACCCAGGGGACGCTCTCGCGTGATCTCGTGGAGATCGGCGCCTCACGTGTACGTTCGGAGGCAGGGCAACTGGTGTATGCGGTGCCCCCGGAAGGGCCGGTGGGCCAGGAGTCCTCCACCTACCGGACCTCCGAGAGCGCACTGTCCCGATTGGCTGGCCTGTGCCGGGACCTGCTCATCTCTGCCGAGGCCAGCGCCAACCTGGTCATCCTGCGCACCCCGCCGGGTGCGGCTCAGTTCCTGGCCAGCGCGGTGGACCAGGCGCGGATGGGCGATGTGCTGGGCACCATCGCCGGTGATGACACCATCATGGTCGTGGCACGAGCGCCTGACGGCGGGGCGGCGGTGGCCGGGACCTTCCTGGAACTGGCCGGGTGAGGCGACCACAGTACACAGACATGACGACGGCGGGCACCCCAGCTGGGTGCCCGCCGTCGGCGGTTCTGGTGCCGGCTGGACCGGCGGAGCATCACATGCCCGGGATGGAGAAGATCTCCTCATCGGCAGGCATCTCGAACGGCTCGACGGCGTTCCACTCGGAGAAGTCGATGGCCCCGATGCCGGAGTCCTCGGAGTCACCCTGGCTCTCGATGCGGACGAGCTGGTTGTCCTTGTTGATCATCACCACGATCGGATCCCCGGAGTCCTTGTCGGTGCCGGTGTACTTGTAGACCTGCTGGCCGTTGTGCTCGACCTCCTCCGAGGTGTACTCGGTGTCAGCGAACTCATCGGCCTCGGGGCTCTCATCACGGAAGCCCTCGTAGAACGAGGACATGTTCATTCCGATGTCAGCAGGGGATTCGATCCACTTGTCGCCGGCCATCTCCTGCATGGCGGCGGCACCCTGCTGCTCCCAGAAGGCGGCGTCCGGCTTGATGTAGGTGAACTCCTTGTTGCCCACCAGCTCCATGGAGATGCCGTCTGCGGTGACCTTGCCTCCGAACGAGGAGTCGTCGGTCTGTCCGGCCATGTCCAGGCTGACATTCTGGCCGTTCTGATCCATCTCACCCACGATCTTCACCGACGAGGCATTCTGGATGCCCTCGCGCACCTCCGGCCAGACCTCCTCGAGCTTGGGCACGGAGGAGCCGCAGGCGGACAGTGCCAGTGCGGTGACGGTGCCCAGGGCAGTGATGCCGGCCAGGCGGCGGGTGCGAACAGCGGTGATGGTCATGAATCCCCTCTGACTTTCATGTTCAGTGTGTTGTTCGGTGGTCGGAATCAGCCTAACGGGAACCTGCTCGATAACGACAACGCGCCGGATGGGGAGAACTCCCCATCCGGCGCGCCGGGTGTGTGGCTATGCCGCGCGGCAGTGCACGGCGGCAGTGCCGATGATCAGTTGGCCGGCAGGTGCAGGGTCTGGCCGACGAAGATCAGGTGCGGGTTGGCCACGGTGTCCTTGTTGGCACCGTGCAGGACCTGCCAGCCGCCCTCGATGTTGTGGGCCTCAGCCAGCTTCGACAGGGTGTCGCCGGGCTTGACGGTGATGGTCTCACCGGAGCGCTCCACGGTGGGGGACACCACGGCTGCACGCTTCGGGGCGGCCTGCTGGACCGGGGCAGCCTTCTTGACCGGGGCGGCCTGCTGGACAGGAACGGCCTTCTTGACCGGGGCGGCCTGCTGGACCGGGGCAGCCTTCTGCACCGGAGCGGCCTTCTGCACAGGAGCAGTCTTCTTGACCTGTGCGGTGCGCTCGATCGGAGCGGTGGTCACCTTGGTCTGAGCGGGCTTGCCGTACAGGCCCAGCTTGGCCGAGCATGCGGGCCAGGCGCCCCAGCCCTGGCCGGCCAGGGTGTTCTCGGCAACGCGGATCTGCTCAGCCTTGGAGGCGTGGTGCGGCATGCCCGAGCCGCCGAAGGCGCGCCAGGTGGACAGCGAGAACTGCAGACCGCCGTAGTAGCTGTTGCCGGTGTTGATGGACCAGTTGCCGGAGGACTCGCACTGTGCCAGGGCGTCCCAGGTGGAGGTCGGTGCGGCGGTGGCGGGGGTGGCCACGGCGGCCAGGCCTGCGCCGGCCAGGGCGACGCCGGCGAGGCCAGCGGCGGAGCGGCGGACGATGGTCTTGTTCGCGGTGTGCTTCATGAGACGTAGTTGGTTTCGGCCCACCTCTGCTCGAGCCGTCCCCGGCCGTCCGTGCAGCACCGTCCGCCGTCCGTGAAGAAGTACACGGCGCAGAACTCCCGGGGGACGGTGCAGGTGGGGGAGTTCCGCAGACACCCTAGATCACGAAAAGATCACAAAGCGGGTGCGGGAACAGTGAATAACATCGAGCAGGTCACGTCAAGCGGGATCGGTGCCACTCGACGAGCCGTACGCCGTTCAGTGACGTGCATCACTTCGTGTCATCCGCGTGATCTCGCCGTAATCGTTCCGTGATCTTTCGACGCTGGGAGATTTCTGTGAATCGGATCACACCACTGCTGGCGTGGGTCATTCCGAGGATTCCGGGCGGTGGTCCAGCAGGGCGCGCATGGCGTCCAGACCGAACATCTCGACGACGGCCCGGGGGCTCTGAGCGCCGGCGTCCGGATCGGCACCTGCCTCCAGGAGGGCGCGGGTGGACCGCTCGTCCTGGACGAAGACGGCGCAGGTCAGCGCGGACTGCCCGCGAGCGTTCACCCGGTGCACATCCGCTCCGCGCTTCAGCAGCTCGAGCACCAGGTCCGGGTGCCCGTTGTAGGTCGCCAGGATGAGCAGGGTGTCGCCCTTGTGGTCGGTGAGGTCCACGGGGATGCCCTGGTCGATGACGGAGGTCACCTCGTCGGTGCGCCCGTCGCGGGCCATGTCGAAGACGGAGTTCAGGAACTCGATCTGCTCATCGGTCAGCGGGGGAGGTGTCTGCTCGCTCATGTCTTCAGCGTAGGGCAGGGGGTCGCTTCCGTCTGCATAAATATGTAGAGTGTTGCATAGACACGCTCTGACAGACCGTGGTGACCGCCGAACCGACCGGATGGACACCCCGCCCCATGTATGCAGGAGGCAGCAATGACAGCTACACCCACCACCAAGGAACGGATCGTCCTGGCCTACTCGGGCGGACTGGACACCTCCGTGGCCATCGGCTGGATCGCCGAGGCTACCGGTGCTGAGGTCATCGCGGTGGCCGTGGACGTGGGACAGGGTGGTGAGTCACTGGAGACAGTGCGTCAGCGCGCACTGGACTGCGGTGCGGTCGAGGCCTATGTCGCCGACGCGCGCGACGAGTTCGCCGAGCAGTACTGCATGCCCACGCTCAAGGCGAACGGCCTGTACATGGACGCGTACCCGTTGGTCTCGGCGATCTCTCGTCCGGTGATCGTGCGCCACCTGGTCGCCGCCGCACGCCAGTTCGGTGCCTCCACCGTCTCCCACGGCTGCACCGGGAAGGGCAACGACCAGGTCCGTTTCGAGGTCGGCATCCAGACGTTGGGCCCGGACCTGAAGTGCATCGCCCCGGTTCGCGACCTGGCGCTGACCCGGGACAAGGCGATCGACTATGCCGAGCGCAACAACCTCCCCATCGCCACCACGAAGAAGAACCCCTTCTCCATCGACCAGAACGTCTGGGGCCGTGCTGTGGAGACCGGATTCCTGGAGGACATCTGGAACGGCCCCACCAAGGACGTGTACGACTACACCGATGACCCGGCCTTCCCGCCGGCGCCGGACGTGGTGACCATCACCTTCGACCAGGGCGTGCCCACGGCACTGGATGGCCGCTCTCTGTCGCCGCTGCAGATCATCGAAGAGCTGAACCGCCGTGCCGGCGTGCAGGGGATCGGCCGGATCGACATCGTCGAGGACCGCCTGGTCGGCATCAAGTCCCGGGAGATCTACGAGGCTCCGGGCGCCATGGCCCTGATGGCCGCGCACCGCGAGCTGGAGAACATCACGCTGGAGCGGGAGCAGGCCAGGTTCAAGAAGACCGTGGACCAGCGCTGGACCGAGCTGGTGTACGACGGCCAGTGGTTCTCGCCGCTGAAGAAGAACCTGGATGCGTTCATCGACGAGTCCCAGAAGTACGTCTCGGGCGACATCCGCATGGAGCTGCACGGCGGCCGTGCGACCGTCCAGGGACGCCGTTCGGACACGTCGCTGTACGACTTCAACCTGGCCACCTACGACACCGGCGATGCCTTCGACCAGTCCTCGGCCCGTGGCTTCATCGACATCTTCGGCTTGTCCTCCAAGGTCGCCACCGAGCGCGATCAGCGGGTGCAGGGCCTGGAGTCGCTGGACGACGTCGCACCCCTGTCCCGGCAGGACTGAGCCCGGCGGCCCAGACGCAGCACGGCAGCAGGCACGGAGAGCAGGAACGGGAGAGAGCACCGCATGAGCAACCACGACGACGCCACCCACCAGAGTGCCCCGAGGCACGGTACGAATGAGGGCTCGCTGTGGGGCGGTCGGTTCGCCGGCGGTCCGGCGGACGCCCTGGCGGCGCTGAGCAAGTCCACGGACTTCGACTGGCGCCTGGCCAGGTACGACATCGCCGGATCGCGGGCCCACGCCCGGGTCCTGCACGCCGCCGGCCTGCTGGATGAGCAGGAGCTGTCCGGGATGCTGCGCGCTCTGGACCGGCTCGAGGCCGATGTGGTCTCGGGGGCCTACGTGGCCGCCGAGTCCGATGAAGACGTCCATGGCTCCCTGGAACGGGGACTGATCGAGCGTGCAGGCCCCGAGCTCGGCGGGAAGCTGCGTGCAGGGCGGTCACGCAACGACCAGATCGCCACCCTGGGACGAATGTTCCTGCGTGACCACGCACGGCTGATCGCCGCCGGACTGGTGGACACCGTGGATGCCCTGATCGGCCAGGCCGAAGCTCACCCGTACGCGCCCATGCCCGGACGCACCCACCTCCAGCACGCCCAGCCCGTGCTGCTGAGCCATCACCTGTTGGCGCATGCCTGGGCGTTCGTGCGGGACCTGCAGCGCTTCGTCGACTGGGACCGGCGCGCGGCGGTCTCGCCCTACGGCTCCGGGGCACTCGCCGGGTCCTCGCTGGGCCTGGATCCCAACGCCGTGGCCGCGGACCTGGGGTTCGACTCGGCGGCCTGGAACTCGATCGACGGCACGGCCTCGCGTGACGTCTACGCAGAGTTCGCCTGGGTGGCCTCCATGACCGGGGTGGACCTGTCCCGGATCAGCGAGGAGATCATCTTCTGGGCCACCAAGGAGGCCTCGTTCGTCACCCTGGATGATGCCTACTCCACGGGATCCTCGATCATGCCGCAGAAGAAGAATCCGGATGTGGCGGAACTGGCGCGTGGCAAGGCGGGGCGGCTGATCGGAGATCTCACCGGGCTGCTGGCCACCCTCAAGGGACTGCCGCTGGCCTACAACCGGGACCTGCAGGAGGACAAGGAGCCGGTGTTCGACGCCGCGGACACCTTGGAGCTGCTGCTGCCGGCGGTGTCAGGGATGATCGCCACCCTGCGCTTCAACACCGAACGGATGGCCGAACTGGCCCCGCAGGGCTTCGCGCTGGCCACGGACATCGCCGAGTGGCTGGTCCGGCAGGGGGTTCCCTTCCGGGAGGCCCACGAGCTCTCCGGCGAGGCCGTCAAGGTGGCCGAGTCCCGGGGCGTGGAGCTCTGGGACCTCAGCGACGATGACTACTCCGCCATCTCGCCCCACCTGACACCCGAGGTCCGCACGGTCCTGTCCACGGAGGGGTCGCTGAACTCGCGCAGCTCGCAGGGCGGCACCGCGCCGGAAGCAGTCCAGGCCCAGCTGGCCGAACTCCAGCAGCAGCTGGCGCCCCTGCGTGACTACGCCTCGGCGCCTCCGCTCCTGGGTGAGGTCCCCGCAGGACAGTGAATGCCGACGCTGCTGGGGCAGACCGTCCCCAGTGGATGCAGACCCTGGAGCGAGGCGCGCTTCACGCCGCCCCACTGCTGCTCGGTGCCACGCTCTCGGTGGCCCGCAGCGGTCAGCTGGTCACGGTCCGGATCACCGAGGTCGAGGCCTACGAAGGCGAACGCGACCCTGGGTCACATGCCTACCGTGGGCAGACCGCGCGCAACGCCACCATGTTCGGCCCGGCGGGGCATCTGTACTGCTACTTCACCTACGGCATGCACTGGTGCGCCAACATCGTCTGCGGGACCCCAGGGACCAGCTCGGCGGTCCTGCTGCGCGCCGGCGAGGTGACCGCGGGAGTGGACGCCGCCGTCGGGCGCCGTGGTGCCCTCCCGGGCCCCAAGCTGGCCTCAGGTCCGGCACGGCTGGCCCAGGCGTTGGGCCTGGGCGCCGGGGACGACGGCACCGTCCTGCTCTCAGGCCCGGCTCCCTCGCTCACCGAGGGCGTTCCGGTCCCGGACGGAGTGTGGCTGAGCGGAGTCCGTTCCCGACGACGGCCAGGCACCTTGACCGGGCCCCGCACCGGAGTCTCCGGTGCGGGAGGGAGCGGCGAGTTCCCCTGGCGGTTCTGGCACCCGGGGGAGCCCAGCGTCTCTCCCTACCGGGCGGCAGCTGCGCGGCGCCGTCCCGGAACCGTCCAGAGCTGACCTTCGTAACGTCCGGTTCACCGAGGTCGCTGTACCATGGATGGTCATTCGTACCGGCGGTCCAAGACCTCTCCAGCAGAGGGGGATGTGGAGCGTCGGCGTCCGAACCGAGGGTGAGCCGAGGGCACGCTGAGCATGACTGATGTGGTTCCTGTCCAACACGACGACCTGGAGCATGAGCGTGCGTACGTCGCCGGGCTCTACGCCCGGCTGGACGAGCTGCGTGCTGAGAAGGAGCAGCAGCTGGCACGCGTCCGGAAGTCTGGCGCGCAGGGGTCGTTGCAGAACATGTCCGAGCGGGACGCCTTCGCCTCTCTCTACGAGGACCGTCTGGCACAGCTCTATGCGGTGGACGACCGGCTGGTGTTCGGCCGATTGGACCTGGACAGCGGGGATGAACGGTACATCGGCCGCATCGGTCTGACCGATGAGGACCAGCACCGGCTGATGGTGGACTGGCGTGCACCGGAGGCGGGCGCGTTCTATCAGGCCACCGCGCACCAGCGCCTGGGCGTACGGCTGCGCCGGCACCTGATGCTGCGAGGGCGCACCGTCGTGGAC
Source organism: Micrococcus sp. IITD107 (assembly GCF_041927415.1). Taxonomy (NCBI): domain Bacteria; kingdom Bacillati; phylum Actinomycetota; class Actinomycetes; order Micrococcales; family Micrococcaceae; genus Micrococcus; species Micrococcus sp. IITD107. The sequence goes on from NZ_JBHFFN010000002.1 coordinate 609,780, forward strand.
CTCGAGGACGACATCCTGGACGCCACTCTGCTGGAGGACGGCGCTCATCAGACCCACGGCTCCGGGGCCCTGCTGGCTGCCGTGACCGCCAAGCGAACGGGACGGATGGGTGACATCGTCGCCACCATCCAGTCCGAGCAGGACGCCATCATCCGGTCACCCCTCAAGGGCGTGCTGGTGGTCCAGGGCGGTCCGGGCACGGGCAAGACCGCCGTGGCACTGCACCGGGCCGCGTACCTGCTGTACACCCACCGGGACCGGCTGAAGTCGGCCGGCGTGCTGCTCGTGGGCCCGTCGCAGTCCTTCATGCGGTACATCGACCGTGTGCTGCCGTCTCTGGGGGAGACCGGCGTGGTCATGTCCTCGCTGGGTCGGCTGATGCCCGGGGTGAAGGCGGTGGCCGAGCATGACCGCCGGGTGGCCGAGATCAAGGGGCGGTTGGAGATGGCACAGATCATCGCGGCCGCCGTTGCCGGTCGGCAGCGCCTGCCCCAGGGCAAGCGTCGGATGATGGTCGGCGGGACGCCTCTGACGCTGCGTCCGAACCAGGTCAAGCGCGCCAGGGACCGAGCCCGCGCCACCGGCAAGCCGCACAACGAGGCCCGGGCCACCTTTGTCAAGATCCTGTTGCGCGAACTGACCGATCAGCTGCGCGAGGAGCTGGAGGCCTCATCCGGCACTGGCAATACGGCTGATCGGTCCTATCTGGCCGAGGACGTGCGCAGTGCACGCGATGTGCGGGTGGCCCTGAACCTGTGCTGGATGCCCCTGACACCCCAGAAGCTGCTCTCGGACTTGTTCGCTCGGCCGGACCTGTTGGCCGCCGCGGCACCGCAGCTGACGCAGGCCGAACGGTCCCTGCTGATCCGTGACGCGGATGCCCCGTGGACCGAGGCCGACGTGCCGCTGCTGGACGAGGCCGCCGAGCTGTTGGGTGATCTGGACCCCAGCGCTGAGCGGACCCAGGCCGCGCTGGAGGCTCAGCGCAAGCGGGACCTGGCCAATGCTGAGGCCACCCTGCAGAACGTCAACGCCGCGCTGGAGGAGATCGGCGTCGACGGTTCCATCACCGCTGAAGAGCTGATGGAGGCCAACCAGGCCACTGAACGGTGGGTCTCGGCGGCCGAACGTGCCTCCACTGATCGCACCTGGACCTACGGCCATGTGGTGGTGGATGAGGCCCAAGAGCTCTCACCCATGCAATGGCGCCTGCTGTTCCGGCGCTGCCCGATGAAGTCCTTCACGATCGTCGGGGACATCGCTCAGGCCTCGTCGGCTGCCGGAGCCGCTTCGTGGCGGTCAGCGTTGGAGCCGTTCACCGGGTCCCGCTACGAGCTGGTGGAGCTCACCGTCAACTACCGGACCCCGTCGCGGATCACCACTCTGGCGGCACAGGTCGCCCAGGCTGCTGGACTGCGGGTCTCCACTCCACAGGCGGTGCGTGAGGGCGAGTGGGAGCCGATCATCCGGTGCCTGGCGGAGTCGGAACTGGAGAATGGCCTGGCTGACGGGGTTCGGGAGGACCTGGGACGCATCGATGGGGGACTGCTGGCCGTGATCGTCCCTCGTGGTCGTGAGGTCGCGGTGGCCACCCTGCTCACGAGCACGTACGGAGAACGGGTGGGCTCAGGCAGCGGGGGAGCGGGGCAGGACATCGTCGTCACCACTGCGGCTGAGGCCAAGGGGCTGGAGTTCGACGCCGTGGTGATCGTGGACCCTGTCGTTCTGGTGGAGGAGGCGGGCGGGCTGGTCGGTGACCTCTATGTGGCCATGACACGGGCCACGCAGACCTTGCGCGTACTGTCCACAGGTGGCCTGCCTGACGGGCTGACCCCCACCGAGTGATCTCTGCCCAAAGGCACCTGTGCAACACCCCGTCCATAAGGCGGAATCCGGCTCGGACGCCTGATAGGTTCGCTTCGTGACCACCGTTTCTGATGCCTCGACCTCCAGCCCGGTGAACCCGGTGTTGGCCACCCAGTCCAATGACCCGTCCTTCGCCAACATCTGGCAGGAGCTCAAGTGGCGCGGACTGGTCCATGTCTCCACGGACGAGCAGGCTCTCGAGGAGCTGCTCGCTGGTGACCCGGTCACGTATTACTGCGGCTTCGATCCCACCGCCCCGTCCCTGCACCTGGGCAACCTGGTCCAGATCCTGGTGCTGCGTCGGCTTCAGCTGGCCGGCCACCGTCCTCTGGGGCTGGTCGGGGGTTCCACCGGTCTGATCGGCGATCCGAAGGAGACCGCCGAGCGGGTGCTCAACCCCAAGGAGAGGGTGAACGAGTGGGTCGGCTACCTGCGCGGCCAGATCGAGCGCTTCCTCTCCTTCGAAGGCGACAATGCAGCGCGCATGGTCAACAACCTGGACTGGACCGCCCCGATGAGTGCACTGGACTTCCTGCGGGAGGTCGGCAAGTACTACCGAGTGGGCACCATGATCAAGAAGGAGGCGGTCGCCAAACGGCTGAACTCGGACGAGGGCATCTCCTACACCGAATTCTCCTACCAGGTGCTGCAGGGGATGGACTTCCTGAACCTGTACCGCGAGCACGGGTGCATCCTGCAGACCGGTGGATCGGACCAGTGGGGCAATCTGACCTCTGGCACGGACCTGATCCGCAAGGTGGAGGGCGTCGCTGCCCACGCCATCGGTACACCGCTGATCACCAATGCGGACGGCACCAAGTTCGGCAAGTCGGAGGGCAACGCCATCTGGTTGGATCCGAAGCTGTGCTCGCCGTACACGTTCTACCAGTTCTGGCTCAACAGCTCGGATGAGGACGTGGTCGCCCGGCTCAAGGTCTTCACCTTCCTGCACCGGGACCGGATCGAAGAGCTGGCGGCCAAGGTCGAGGCTGAGCCGTTCCGGCGCGAGGCCCAGAAGACGCTGGCCTGGGAGGTCACCTCCCTGGTGCACGGCGAAGATGCCACGCAGAAGGTGGTCGACGCATCGGCAGCCATCTTCGGCGGCGGAGACCTGGCCGGCATCGACGAGTCCACCTTGGCCTCAGCCACGGCGGAACTCCCGACGGCGGCCCCGGGATTGGGTGCAGCCGGCCCCGTCGGCATCGTGGATCTGCTGGTCGCCACGAAGCTGGCCACCTCCAACTCGGATGCTCGCCGCACGGTGGGGGAGGGCGGCGCGTCGGTGAACAACATCAAGGTCAGTGACGTCGAGGCGACCTTCGGACCAGACCAGGCGCTGCACGGCCGGTACCTGTTGGTCCGCAGAGGCAAGAAGAAGATGGCCATGGTCGACCTCCAGAGGTGACCAGCACCACACGGAAAGATCTGCGGTGACCTCCACCTCTGCGCACGGTGGCAGCGCGCGGCAGCACAGCCCGAAGAGGGTCGGCATCATCGCAAGAACCGCGAGATTCCGGCCCTCTTCGGCACTCCGGCCACCTCACTGTCGCCCCTGACCGGACGCATCCGACAGAGCCGGACGGCCGATTTGGCACCCTCCGAACAGTGTGTGTATAGTTTCTCGAGTCGCCAGCCGCGGAAGCGGGAACATCGGCGGCCAACCCCGAACTGAGAATTCAGACCCTGGACTGTCGCGCTCACAAGTGCTACGGTAAGGGGCCGGTCGAGGATCGGGACAGACCACAACTTCATGGAAATCAACGGTTCAGCCGATTTGACAGCCACGAAGAACACGGTCTAAGATTGAAAATCGCTGGATAACGAAAAACGAGAAAACAGCTCGAAGAAATCGAGAATCTCGGGAAGAGTTATCACAA
>NZ_JBHFFN010000003.1:0-294351 GCF_041927415.1 Micrococcus sp. IITD107
GCTTCCGGGCTTTCACGCTGTCGATCTCGACTGCGCTTCCTTCCGGAGCAACTTTTCTAACTTAGATCATCTGGCTGGTCGGTGTCAAATCCGACTCGCCGTGAGTTTCGCCGTGGCGATCCTCGGTGGATCTTCGTCAGGGGCGGTGATGTTTCCATCACCTGCGGCCATTTAGGCTATCAGATCCTCAGCGTTACTGTGAACCTGGCCCGTGCGGGTTTCGGTGGCTTTCGCTTCCCGGCCCCGCGGCACAAGAGAAGACAGTACACCCGGATTTCGGTCCGTGCCAAATCGGGGGCTCTCCGTCGTCAGATCCGCGTGATTCCGGGGCTGCATGGCTCCATCGGCCCCTGAATCACCGCGTCGTCGTCGACATCGTTTCTGTGATGGTCGCCACTCTGATGGGGTCCCGGTCAGGCCTGCGGTCGGAAGTAGACCGTGGCCAGAGGCGGCACGCTGATCTCTGCCGACGCCGGCTGTCCGTGCCACGGGGTCGGCTCGGCCAAGATCTCCGGTCCGTTGCTGACTCCGGATCCGCCATACGCCTCGGCGTCCGTGTTCACCACTTCGGTCCAGGCGCCCTCGCGCGGCAGTCCCAGCCGAACCCCGTGGTGAGGCGATCCAGAGAAGTTCGAGACGCAGACCAGCGGTTCGCCGTCCACCGACCAGCGGATGAACGAGAAGAGATTGCGGTCAGCGTCGTTCTGGTCGATCCACTGGAACCCTGCCGGATCATGGTCCTGGCTCCACAGCTCGGGGGCATTGCGGTAGACCAGGTTCAGATCACGGACGGTCTTCATCAACCCCTTGTGCTGCGGGATGTCCGTCAGCCACCAGTCCAGACCATGGGCCTCGTTCCACTCGGCCTCCTGGCCGAACTCCGAGCCCATGAACAGCAGCTGCTTCCCCGGGTGCGCCCACATGAACCCGTAGTAGGCACGCAGGGAGGCCAGCTGCTGCCAACGGTCGCCCGGCATCTTGCGCAGCAGCGAGCCCTTGCCGTGCACGACCTCATCGTGGGACAGCGGGAGCACGTAGTTCTCACTCCAGGCGTAGACCAGGGAGAAGGTCATCTGGTGGTGATGCCACCGCCGATTCACCGGATCCTCGGACATGTACGTGAGCGAATCGTGCATCCAGCCCATGTTCCACTTCTCGCCGAACCCGAGGCCTCCCGTGCTCGTCGGTGCGGTGACGCCGTTGAAGGCGGTGGACTCCTCGGCGATCATCATTGTGCCCGGATTGCGCTTGTAGGCCGTGGCCGTGGCCTCCTGCAGGAAGCTGATCGCCTCCAGGTTGTGGTTGCCGCCATGGATGTTCGGCACCCACTGCCCGTCCTCCCGCGAGTAGTCCAGGTAGAGCATCGAGGCCACCGCGTCCACCCGCAGCCCGTCGATGTGGAACTCCTCGAGCCAGTACAGCGCGTTGGCGACCAGGAAGTTGCGCACCTCGGTCCGTCCGAAGTCGAAGACCAGGGTTCCCCAGTCCGGGTGTTCGCCCTTCCGCGGGTCCGCGTACTCGTAGAGAGGACCGCCGTCGAACCGGGCCAGAGCCCATTCGTCCTTGGGGAAGTGCGCCGGGACCCAGTCCAGCAGGACACCGATCCCTGCCTGGTGGAGACGATCGACCAGGTACTTGAAGTCATCAGGGGTTCCGAAACGCGAGGTCGGGGCGTAGTACCCGGTGACCTGGTAGCCCCACGATCCACCGAAGGGGTGCTCGGCCACCGGCATGAACTCCACGTGGGTGAATCCCTGCCAGGAGACGTACTCCACCAGCTGCTCAGCCATCTCGCGGTAGTCCAGTCCCGGGCGCCATGAGCCGGCGTGCACCTCGTACACGCTCATGGCCTGCTGGTGCGGATCGGCCTGGGCCCGACGTTCCATCCAGTCCTGGTCCCCGAACGAGTACCTGGACTCCTCCACTCGCGAGCCGGTGGCCGGCGAGACCTCGGTCCACCGAGCCATGGGGTCGGACTTGTCCCGCCAGACCCCGTCCGCACCGCGGATCTCGTACTTGTAGACCGCTCCGGCCTGCACCCCAGGGATGAACACCTCCCAGATGCCGGAGTCGCCCAGCGAGCGCATGGCATGCTGCCGGCCGTTCCAGCCGTTGAAGTCACCCTTGACCCGCACGATCTGCGCGTTGGGCGCCCAGACCGCGAATGCGGTGCCGACGACCTCGCCCTGAGGAGTCGAGTACCGGTGGACCCGGGCACCGAGCACCGTCCACAGGGTCTCGTGACGCCCCTCGCGAATCAGGTGCTGGTCGAGCTCACCGAGGGTGGGCAGGTACCGGTAGGCATCGTCCTGCAGCTCCGGTTCCGCCCCGTCATAGGCGACCAGGATCCGGTAGCCCGGGACGTGCCCCTCCTGCACGGCGGCCGATGTGCCCACCCAGACGCCGTCATGCTCGTGAGTGAGCTCGATCTGGCCACCCTCGTCCAGGCGCACAGCCACGGAGTCCGCCAAAGGCCGCAGCACGCGGTAGGTGACCGTTCCGGACCCGTCCAGGTGTGCCCCGAGCACCTCGTGGGGCTGGTGGTACTCCCCCCGTGCCACGGCCGAGAGGACCTCGGAGGCGACCGCCAGGGGTGTGGCCCCGGCGTGGACCGGAGACGCAGTCTGTGCTGCATGCTCGGGGGTCGGTCCTGCGGTGCTGGCATCCTGCTGGGACATCTGAGCCTCCTGGTGAGTCGCGTCGGGGTGTGCGGCGCTGGTCCGTTCCACGCTAGCGCGGTCCAGGACCCGGCGCACGGCGGCGGCCGGCACCTGCACCCAGTCCGGTCGCTGCCGCTGTTCGTACGCCACCTCGTAGAGGGCCTTGTCCAGCATCAACGCGGTGAACACCACCGAATCGGTGTCCACCGGTGTGCCCACAGCCTGGCCGTATCCCGCCAGGAACGCCTGCTGGGCCGCATCCGTCCACCGCTGCAGCTCACGCCGCGCATCAGTGCGATCCCCGCCGCCGTGCTCTCGGGCGGCCACGGCGCCGGCATAGTCGAAGGAACGGAGCATGCCGACCACATCCCGCAGCGGCAGGTCCATGCCGGAGCGTTCGGCCGCATCCCGCAGGGGTTCGCCCTCGAAGTCCAGCACGGTCCACCGGGTCTGTCCGTCCCGGTCCGGGGCGGCCAGCACCTGCCCGAGGTGATAGTCCGCGTGGATCCGCTGCAACGGCGGCAGGCCGGCGGCCACGGAGGGATCCTCCAGCTTCCCGACGATGGCCTCCACGGCAGGCGCGCAGTCCTCGCCGACCGCAGTGCTCGCCTGACGCCAGCCCCACCGGATCCGCTCGGCCAGGTCGACCAGGACCTGTGGCCGGTCCTGCGCTCCAGAGGTGCCCAGCGATGCGGCCAGTGCCCGGTGCATCCGGCCGGTGGCCTGCCCGATCCCGGCGGCCTGGCCGGTGAAGTCCTTCCTCGATACGGCGGCGTCCAGGGCCAGCCGCCAGGCGTCCTGAGAGTCGGCCACGAACTCGCGCAGCACACTGACCGCACCGGAGTCCCAGTCCTCGCCCTCCGTGCCGGTCCGCCTCCACCCGGCAGTGATCTCGCCGTAGGTCACGGGGACCTCGGTGGAGCCGGCCTCGGTGAGGGCCAGCCCGATCTGCACGTCCGGGTTCTCCCCGGCGGCGATCACCCGGAAGAACTTCACGATCACCGACCCGTCCGGCCCCTCGACCACCACGGAGGTGTTGGACTGCTCTCCGGTCAGCACGCGGGCCTTCATCACTGCGGGCTCGAACCGGGACCAGTCCTGGAACCCAGCGTGGGCGCGTCCTCGGCAGCGGCCGTCGGCCGTGGCCAGTCCCCGGCGCATCATCTCCAGCCAGGCGGCCACGAACACCGGGTCGTGCGTGCCGTCGTAGACCCACACCTCACGCGGCTCGCCGGTCTCGCCGTGCGCTGCGGAGGTCTGCCCGATCAGGGCGGACTCGCCGCCCTCCAGCGGGGCCGAGCGCACCGTGACCGGAACGCTCACGGTGACGGGGCCGTCGTCGTGGGCCACCGAGAGCAGGTGCAGCTGCAGGCCCACCTGGCCGGCGGGGTCGCTCAGACGCAGCCCGCCGACCCGGGTCACCTCCGCGTCCGGCCCGCCCGGGAACCAGCGCTGGGTGGCCAGCCAGGGGCGGAGGAGGTCGAGGATCGGACGCGAGGTGGTCATGGGGTGTGGTCTCTCTGTGTTCAGTTCCGTGCAGCCTGATCTGGGGTGATGATCGGCAGAGCGGAGGTGTAGGGATTGGCGCGGTCGGCCAGGCCCGGATGCTGCTCGGCGACCGCCGGGTTCGCCAGCCCGGGACCGGTGCGCACCCGCAGCCAGTAGAACCCGTGACCGGGCAGGGTGATGGGCAGACGGCCCTCCTGATCGATGTCCAGGAACGCGCGTCCACCGAAGACGTCCCGCAGCCCGCGGCCCTCGTAACCGGGCACGGTCAGCCAGGTGGCGACGGGGTCCGGAGAGAGGTTGAAGATGCACAGCACCGTCTCCGGGTACAGGTCTTCGTCCTCCGAGGGGGGCAGATCGCGCACGAACGCCAGGACCTGCTCGGCCTCGGCGTCCACCACGGAGAAGTCGCCCAGGCCGAAGACCGGGTGGCGCTTGCGCACGGCCAGGGTCTCGCGGACCCAGTGCAGCAGTGAGCCGTTCGAGGCCAGGGCGGCCTCCACGTTGACGTGGTTGTAGTGGAAGACCAGCGACTGGATCACCGGCAGGTAGAGCTTGCCCGGATCGGCCTCGGAGAAGCCGGCGTTGCGGTCCGGGTTCCACTGCATGGGCGTGCGCGAGGCGTCACGGTCCGGCAGCCAGATGTTGTCCCCCATGCCCAGCTCATCCCCGTAGTACAGGAACGGCGAGCCCGGCAGAGCCAGCAGCAGCGCGTGGATCAGCTCCAGCTCCGAGCGCGAGTTGTCCAGCAGTGAGGCCAGACGACGGCGGATGCCCACGTTGGCGCGCATGCGCGAGTCCGGCGCGTACCAACCCAGCATGGCCTGACGCTCCTCCGGCGTGACCATCTCCAGCGTCAGCTCGTCATGGTTGCGCAGGAACGTGCCCCACTGGGAGCCGGCCGGGATCTGCGGGGTGTCTTCGAGGGCTTCGAGAATGGCGGTGGCCCGGTGGTCACGCAGAGCGTAGAAGATCTTGGGCATGATCGGGAAGTGGAAGCACATGTGGCACTCCGGCTCCTCCTCGGTGCCGAAGTAGTCCACCACCTCCGCCGGGGGCTGGTTGGCCTCGGCGATGATGACCCGCCCCGGGTACTCCGCATCCACCATGGCGCGCAGCTCCCTGAGGAAGGTGTGCGTGCGAGGGTCGTTCTCACAGTTGGTGCCCTCCTCCTCGTACAGGTACGGGATGGCGTCGGCACGGAAGCCGTCCACGCCCATGTCCAGCCAGAACCGGACCACGTCATACAACGCCTCGATGACCTTCGGGTTCTCGAAGTTCAGATCCGGCTGGTGGGAGAAGAACCGGTGCCAGAAGAACTGCCGGCGCACCGGGTCGAAGGTCCAGTTCGACTCCTCGGTGTCCACGAAGATGATGCGGGCGTCCTGGTACTTCTCATCGGTGTCCGACCACACGTAGAAGTCGCCGTAGGGGCCGTCCGGCTCTGCCCGGGAGGCCTGGAACCACGGGTGCTGGTCCGAGGTGTGGTTCAGCGGCAGGTCGATGATCACCCGCAGGCCGCGCGCGTGGGCCTCGGCGACGAGTCGCTTGAAGTCCGAGACCGTTCCGAACTCGTCCAGCACCTCATAGAAGTCCGCCACATCATAGCCGCCGTCCCGCAGCGGAGAGCGGTAGAACGGCGGGACCCACAGGCAGTCCACGCCCAGCCACTGCAGGTAGTCCAGCTTGTTGATCAGCCCGTCCAGGTCACCGGACCCGTCCCCGTTGCCGTCATGGAACGCGCGGACCAGCACCTCGTAGAACACTGCGGTGCGGAACCAGTCAGGGTCGTGGGAGATCCCGTGGGTGTGGAGCTGGTAGGAGTTCGCCATGGTTCGTGTGCTCTTCCGTCTCGATCCGGCGGGCCGTGTGTGGACGGGCCTGCCGGGTGCTGCGTCTACAGGTCAGGTGCTGCGGATCAGGCCGGGCATGTCCCCTCGGTCAGGAGCGGGCATGCGGGCGGGGAGGGTCAGCCGCGGACGATGCGCAGCACGTGCGCGGGCTCGACATGGGGGTCTAGGCGGATGTAGTTCTCCGCTCCCCAGCGCCACCGCGCCCCGGTGATCAGGTCCTCCACCTCGAACCGTCCCTCGGCATCCAGGTCCTGCGGGCGCAGGTCCAGCGCGCTCAGGTCGAGACGGGCGGTGGCCTCGCGCACCGAGTGCGGATCGCAGGTCACCACCACGATCACCGTGTCCGGTGCGTCCAGCGGCACTCCGTCCGCACCCCGGTCCGCAGCGGCCTCGGCATCCGCGTGCTCGCCCTCCGGCTGCGGCCGACGGGTCTTGGAGAACACCAGGATCTGGTCGTTGTCCGCCGAGTGCAGCGTCAGGTTCTGCAGGTCCTGCAGGGCAGGGTGCTCGCGGCGGAACCGGTTCAGTCGGGTGATGAACGGGGCCAGGGACTCCCCCCGGGCCTCGGCACCGGCGAAGTCCCGGTCCTTGTACTCGTACTTCTCATTGTCGATGTACTCCTCCGCCCCGGGGCGGGCCACATGCTCATAGAGCTCGTAGCCGGCGTACATGCCCCACAGCGGATTGGACAGGGCTGCCAGGACCGCACGGATCTTGAACGCCGCCGGTCCTCCGAACTGCAGGTACTCGGTGAGGATGTCCGGGGTGTTGACGAAGAAGTTCGGGCGGTAGAACGCCGGGGTCTGCGCCGTGACCTCATGCAGGTACTCGGCGATCTCCTCGCGGGTGTTCCGCCAGGTGAAGTAGGAATAGGACTGCTGGAAGCCAGCCCGGCCCAGGGCGTGCATCATGGCCGGACGGGTGAACGCCTCAGCCAGGAACACGACCTCCGGGTGGCGGCGCCGGACCTTGCCGATCAGCCATTCCCAGAACCACAGCGGCTTGGTGTGCGGGTTGTCCACCCGGAAGATCTTCACGCCGCGGGAGACCCACAGTTCCACGACCTTCAGGACGGCCCGGCGCAGTCCGCGCGGATCGTTGTCGAAGTTCAGCGGGTAGATGTCCTGGTACTTCTTCGGCGGGTTCTCCGCGTAGGCGATGGTCCCGTCCACGCGGGTGGTGAACCACTCCGGGTGCTCGGCCACCCACGGGTGGTCCGGGGCGCACTGCAGAGCCAGGTCCAGGGCCACTTCGAGCCCGTTCCGCTCGGCCTCGGCCACGAAGTGGGCGAAGTCCTCGGGGGTGCCCAGGTCCGGGTGGATGGCGTCATGTCCGCCCTCCTCCGCACCGATCGCCCACGGCGAGCCCGGATCGTGCGGGCCGGCCACCAGGGTGTTGTTCGGGCCCTTGCGGTGAGTCCGCCCGATCGGGTGGATCGGGGGCAGATAGATGACATCGAAGCCCATCTGCGCCACCGCTGGGAGGCGCCTGGCCGCCGTCGTGAAACTGCCTGAGGTCCAGGTGCCGGACTCCGGGTGGTACTGCGCCCCTTCGGAGCGCGGGAAGAACTCGTACCAGGCGCCGCGGCCGGCCAGGCTGCGCTGGACCTCCACGGGATAGGACGACGACGGCGACACCAGGTCCCGGAGAGGACGTGCGGTGAGGATCTCGATCACCTCGGGGGTCTCGGCAGCAGCGAGTCGCTCCTGCACGCTGAGGGTCTGATCTGCCAGGACTCGTGCGGTCTCGGCGAAGACGGCCCGGTCCTGCTCGGTGCGGTCGGTGTCCTCGGCGGCGGAGGCGAACAGTGCCACACCCTCGGCCAGCATCAGGTCCACGTCCACACCGGCCTCGATCTTGACGGTGGCGGCGTGGTGCCAGGTGCCGAAGAGGTCAGACCAGCCCTCGACCACCAGCGAGTGCATCCCGACCTGCGTGGGGCGCAAGGTGGCCAGGTACTCATCCAGTCCGGGGGCACCCTCATGCATGCGCACTCTCTGCACGAGCGACCCGTCCGGGCCGTAGAGCACGGCAGTGGCACCGAGACGGTCGTGGCCCTCCCGGAAGACCGTGGCGCGGACGGGGACGTCCTCCCCCACCACCGCCTTGGCCGGGTGCGCGCCGTGGTGCACGGCCGGCTGCACATCCGTCACGGGGATGCGGCCGACCTTCAGCTCGGTGCGGAACAGCGGGGACATGTTGGCGTTCTTGATGGCTCCCACGGGTTCGACGTTACCGGCACGCCGGGTGAATGGCTAACCTCTATGCGTCCGCTCCACGGTGCGGCAGATCAGGACCGAATCACTGCAGCAGGGCCTTGTCATCCAGTTCGGCGCCCTTGATCTTGGCGAACTCGCCGAGCAGGTCCTCCACGGTCTTGCCGCGTTTCTCCTCCTCGTGCAGGTCCAGGATGATCCGGCCCTCGTGCATCATGATCAGCCGGTTGCCGACCTCCAGGGCCTGGGCCATGTTGTGGGTGACCATCAGGGTGGTCAGGTTCTGGTCCGCCACCACCTTCTGGGTCAGCTCGGTGACCAGGGCGGCCCGCTGCGGGTCCAGTGCCGCGGTGTGCTCGTCCAGCAGCAGGATCTTGGGGCCGGAGAAGGTGGCCATCAGCAGGCTCAGTGCCTGCCGCTGACCGCCGGAGAGCAGACCGACCTTGGTCTTCATCCGGTTCTCCAGGCCCAGCTCCAGGACTTTGAGTGCCTCGTGGTACTCCTCCCGGCGGGCCTTGCCCACGCTCAGAGACAGACCTCGGGTCTTGCCGCGGCGCCCCGCCAGGGACATGTTCTGCTCGATCGTCAGGTTCGGGCTGGTGCCGGCCATCGGGTCCTGGAAGACGCGGCCGACGAACTCGGCGCGCTGGAAGTCCTTCAGCCCGGTGACGTCCTTGCCGTCGATCCGCACGGTGCCGGTGTCCGGGGTCAGCTTGCCCGCCACGGTGTTCAGCACGGTGGACTTGCCGGCGCCATTGGAGCCGATCACGGTCACGAAGTCGCCCGGGGCCAGGTGCAGGTCGATCCCCACGAGCGCCCGACGCTCATTGACCGTGTTCGGGAAGAACGTCTTGTGGATGTCGGTGAGCTCAAGCACGGTCTGCCTCCTGGGATGAGCCGGTACGAGTGGATTCGGCGGCCGGTGCGGCAGAAGCCCCGCTGGTGGCCAGCGCCGGGGCTGCCTGAGGGCCACCCGCGGCGATGTCGGAGACCACGCCCCGGTCTCGCCTGAGGCCGCCCAGCTTCCGGAAGACCTTCCACTGGGGCAACAGCAGCGCGGCGACCACCAGCACCGCCGAGATCAGCTTCATGTCATTGGCGTTCAGACCCGCAGTCAGGGCGAAGTAGATGGCCAGGCGGTAGATCACCGCGCCGACGATCACGGCCAGGGTGGCGATGAACACGGCGCGGGTGCCCAGCAGTGCCTGGCCCACGATCACCGAGGCCAGTCCGACCAGGATCAGGCCGATGCCCATGCTGATGTCGGCGAAGCCCTGCTGCTGCGCCACGACGGCGCCGCAGAGGGCCACCAGGCCGTTGGAGAGCATCAGGCCCAGGATCTTCATCCGATCCGTGGAGACGCCGAAGCTGCGGATCATCTCCTCGTTGTCTCCGGTGGCCTGCAGGGACAGTCCCAGGTCGGTGGAGAGGAACCAGTCCACGATGAACTTCAGGACCAGGATCAGTGCCAGCAGGATCGCGATCAGCGCCCAGCTTCCGCTGGAGGCCCCGAGGGTTCTCATGAAGGCGAACGCGGTGTCTTCGCCCAACAGCGGGACATTCGCCTTGCCCATGATGCGCAGGTTGATCGAGTACAGCGCGATCATGGTCAGGATGCCGGCCAGCAGACCGTTGATGTTGCCCTTGGTGTGCAGCAGTCCAGTGATGAGCCCGGCCACCGTGCCCACGGCGAAAGCCGCGGCCATGGCCAGGACGAAGTGGACGTCATTGACGATCAGCACAGCGGCCGTGGCGCCGCCGGTGGTGAAGGATCCGTCCACCGTCAGGTCCGGGAAGTCGAGGATGCGGAAGGTCAGATAGACCCCGATGGCCATGATCGCGTAGATCAGACCGAGTTCGATGGCGGTGTTCATGAGCGTGTGGTGCCTTCGTGGGAGGGGAAGCGGATCAGCGGGGCCGGGCCGGCGGTGCGGTTCCCGGCAGTGCCGTGCCGGCCGTCAGGAGGGACGGCCGGCACGGGTCGTGGTCGGTCGAGGGGCTCAGCGCCCAGAGTGATCAGCCCTCGGAGTCCTCGGCATCAGCCGCGGTCAGCTTCTCCGCCTCGGCGAGCATGTCCTCCGGGATGGTGACACCCATCTTCTCGGCGGCCTCTTCGTTGACGTAGAGCTTCAGGCTGTCCTCCGGGGCCCGCTCAGCGGGCAGGGAGGCCGGGTCCGCTCCCTCGGTGAGGATCTTCACGGCCATCTCCCCGGCCTGCTTGCCGTGGGCGGTGTAGTCGATGCCGAACGTGGCCACCGCACCGCGAGCCACCGAGTCACCCTCGGCGGCGATCACCGGGATCTTCTGGGACTCGCCGTAGGCGATCACCGACTCCAGGGCCGAGACCACAGCGTTGTCGGTGGGGACGTAGATGGCATCGACATCACCCAGCGCCTGGACGCCCTGCTGGACCTCGGAGCTGTTGGTGATGGTGGTCGTCTTGATCTCCATGCCCAGCTCCGCGGCGGCCTCCTCGGCCTGCTTCACCTGGACGGCGGAGTTGGGTTCGCCGGAGGAGTAGACGATGCCGACTGTCTTGGCATCCACCCCCAGCTGGTTGAGCAGGTCCAACTGCTCCTTGACCGGATTCATGTCCGAGACGCCGGTGACGTTGCCGCCGGGGGCCTCCCAGTCAGCGATGATCTTCGCGTCCACCGGATCGGTGACGGCCATGAACACGACGGGCTTGTCCGTGATGGCCTGGGTGGCTCCCTGGGCGGCCGGAGTGGCGATGGCCGCGACCAGGTCCAGGTCGGCAGTGGCGAAGGAGCCGACGATGCTCGTCACGGTTCCGGCATCGGCCTGGGCATTCTGCTCATCCCACTCCACCTCGACGCCGGCCTCCTCGAAGGCGGACTTGAAACCGTTCTTGGCCGAATCCAGGGCGGGGTGCGTCACGAACTGGGCGATGCCGATCGAGTAGGACTCTGCGGCGCCGTCCCCGGCGGGGCTGGTGCCGTCTTCGCTGCCGCCCCCATTGGAGCCGCAGGCGGTGGCGAACAGGGCGGTGGCGGCCAGGGCCGCCGTGAGACGGGCGGTGGTGGACTTCTTCATGGTCTCCCTCGAATCATCAGATGGTGGTGCAGGTGGCATCCGAGGACGCCTGGAGACGGATCAGCCGCGGGGATGCGACAGCCACCCGTCCATCAGTGAGCATTTCGTATCTCAATAGTGAGTGTGATCCACCATACATTCAACACAATCGGCGCATGCCAGACGATCTGTGATGACATCGACACCGCTGTGGACGATCTGCCCTCCTGCAGCTCCCTCCTCGGCCGGCTCACGCCAGCTCACGCACGTGAGCGAGCACACGGAGCGTCATTCACCGGAACGACACCTACTGGACCCCTCCCCTAGTACCGTGGGGGTGTGAAGGCAATCCGCAGATTCATCGTCCGTACCCACCTGCCCGAGGAGATCTCTGGCCTGAGCCGTCTGGCCGCGAACCTCCGCTGGTCCTGGCACCCCCAGACCCAGGCGCTCTTCCGCGACCTGGACCCCGCCGCCTGGGAGGAGCTCGGCCACGACCCCGTCGCCCTGCTCGGCTCCTTCGACCGGCAGCGACTGACCGAGCTCGCCGCTGACAGCCAGCTGGTCCAGCGCGTGCAGGAGGCCGCCGCTGACCTCGACCGGTACCTCTCTGAGGACCGCTGGTACCAGAACGAGTTCTCCGCCGGACAGGCGCCGAGCTCGATCGCCTACTTCTCCCCCGAGTTCGGCATCACCGCTGTGCTTCCCCAGTACTCCGGTGGTCTGGGCATCCTGGCCGGCGACCACCTGAAGTCCGCCTCGGACCTCGGCGTGCCGATCATCGGCGTGGGCCTGCTCTACCAGGCCGGCTACTTCAAGCAGTCGCTCTCCCGTGACGCCTGGCAGCAGGAGACCTACCCGGTCCTGGACCCGGACAATCTGCCGCTGACCCTGCTCAAGGAGTCCGACGGGACTCCTGTCCAGATCTCCCTGCCCATCCCTGGAGGCCGCACCCTGCATGCCCAGGTGTGGCGGGCCGACGTCGGGCGTGTTCCGCTGCTGCTGCTGGACTCGGATGTGCCGGCCAACGACGACACCGCCCGCACCATCACCGACCGCCTGTACGGCGGCGGCGGGGACCACCGCCTGCAGCAGGAGCTGCTGCTGGGCATGGGCGGCGTGAAGGCCCTGCGCCAGTACGCGCGACTGCAGGGCATCGAGGCACCCGAGGTCTACCACACCAACGAAGGCCATGCCGGGTTCCAGGGGATCGAGCGGATCCAGGAGCTCATGGAGCAGGGCCTGAACTGGGAGGAGGCGCTGACCAGCGTGCGTGCCTCCACCGTGTTCACCACCCACACCCCGGTGCCCGCCGGCATCGACCGCTTCGACCGTTCCCTGGTGGAGCAGTTCTTCCAGGCCGGGCTGGCACCGGCCGTCCCCGTGGAGAACGTGCTCGCCCTGGGCGCCGAGGACTACGACGGCGGAGACCGCGGCGTGCACAACATGGCCGTGATGGGTCTGCGTCTGGGCCAGCGGGCCAACGGCGTGGCCCAGCTGCACGGCGTGGTCTCCCGCGAGATGTTCCAGGGGCTCTGGCCGGGCTTCGACGCCGCCGAGGTCCCGATCACCTCGATCACCAACGGCGTCCACGCCCCCACCTGGGTGTCCGAGACCGTCTCGGAGACCGCCATGACCATGTTCGGTGCCGCTGCGGTGGCCGGGCATGACTGGAACAAGGTCTGGGAGGTGCCAGATCAGGAGCTGTGGAACGTGCGCCGTGAGCTGCGCCGAACCCTGATCCAGGACGTGCGCGCCCGCCTGAAGTCCTCCTGGCGCAAGCGCGGTGCGTCCGAGGCCGAGCTGGCCTGGACCGACTCGGTGCTGGACGAGAACGTGCTGACCATCGGCTTCGCCCGCCGCGTGCCCACCTACAAGCGGCTGACCCTGATGCTGCGCGACCCCGAGCGGCTCAAGCGCCTGCTGCTGGATCCCGAGCGGCCCATCCAGCTGGTGGTGGCCGGCAAGTCCCACCCCGCCGACGAGCAGGGCAAGCGGATGATCCAGGAGATGGTGCGCTTCACCGACGACCCCGAGGTGCGTCACCGGATCGTGTTCCTGCCCAACTACGACATCCGCATGGCCTCCACCCTGATGCCCGGCGTGGATGTGTGGCTGAACAACCCGCTGCGCCCGCTCGAGGCCTGCGGCACCTCCGGGATGAAGGTGGCCATGAACGGCGGCCTGAACCTGTCCGTGCTGGACGGCTGGTGGGATGAGATGTACGACGGCGAGAACGGCTGGGCCATCCCCACCGCGTCCTCCGCCGCCTCCACCGAGGAGCGCGACGACCTCGAGGCCGCGGCGCTGTACGACCTGCTGGAGAACGAGCTGACCCCGCGGTTCTACGGGGCGGAGGCACCCGCTGCGGCTGGCGCCGCCGGACCGTCCACCGTCTCGGCAGGGCACGACGACGGCCTGCCGCTGCAGTGGATCGAGATGATCAAGCACACCATCGCCACCCTGGGCCCGCAGGTCTCCGCCGACCGTATGGTCCAGGACTACGTCAACATCCTCTACCGTCCGGCCGCCGACGCCGGCCGGATCGCCGATGCCGACGGACATGCCAATGCGCGTGCTCTGGCCGCCTGGAAGACCGCGGTCCGGGAGCAGTTCCCGGGCGTGGTGGTGGAGCACGTGGACTCCCTGGGGGTCTCCGACGCGCCGCAGATCGGGGACGAGCTGGAGGTGTCCGCCTACGTCCGACTCGGTGGGCTGACCCCGCAGGATGTGCTGGTCCAGGCCGTGTACGGCAAGGTCTCCGCCGGTGAGGATGCGTCAGTGTCCGAGGACGAGCTGACCGAGACCGGCCAGCTCACCCTGGTGCCCTCGGAGGATCTGGGTGACGGCCGCTACCGGTTCTCCGGCACGCTGCTGATCGACCGCTCGGGCTCCTTCGGGTACACCGTCCGGGTGCTGCCGCAGCACTCGCTGCTGGCCTCGCCCGCTGAGATGGCGCTGGTGGTCAACGCCGGCTGATCCGGAGTTCCCTGTCCCCTCACAACTGGAGGTCAGTTATCACTGGCACTCGCCCGTTTCCGGGCTGGTGCAGGTGATAACTGACCTCCAGTTGCATGTGGGTGGGGTTCGGCCGTGCCAGCCGCGGCTGCGCAGACCCTGGCGGACTTTGCGGATGGCTGGTCGCCAGTTGTCCTGGGCATGACGGGCACTGAACCGCAGCTCCAGCCAGTCGTGGGCGGCCAACGCCTCGTGACGGGCGATGTCCCGGGCCACCTGATCCGGGTCGGAGTGATGACGGCCTTCATACTCGAGTGTGGTCCGGAACTCCTCGTACACCAGATCTCCCTGGTGAATGATCCGGCCCTGGGCGTCTCTGATCGGCAGGTTCACCGCAGGTTCCGGCAGCCCCGCATCCACCAGGGCCAGACGCAGCAGTGTCTCACGGGGCGAGTCCGACCCGACGCGCACACGATCCAGGGCCGCTCGGGCGCGGCGGATCCCCGGACGACCCCGGTGGTGGGTGAGCAGAAGCTCCAGATCCTTCGGAGTGGTGAACGGAACCGCATCCCAGTCACCTCCCCACACCGGATGCACCAGCCAGTCGCCCCACACCACGAGTTGGTCCTCCCAGGCGGTGGCCGCCAGGTCCAACCACGTGCGCGCCGGGTTGGTGAGGACCACGCCGTCCCGCTCGACGACCTCCGTGGGCAGCCCCTTGCCACGGTGTCCCGTGGTCCCGGGTAGCCGGCGACGTCTGTCTCCGGCAATCGAGGTGAGATGGACGGAATCTCGAGCGGCGACGTCGGGACATCCCCACAGGAACGCCGCGGACTCATGCGAGGCGATGTCCTTCCCCTCCCCCGGCGCCCACTGCAAGGCCCGGAGGAGCGCGGCGTGGACTTCCGCAGGATCGGTGGCGCCAGCAGGTGCGTCGACAGCACGAGTTCGGTAGATCCTCCGGAGCTGCCGATGCCCGGCGGGGCCCGAGAGACGACTCCACCCGACCTGCAACGCCTCGGCCTGCCGTGCGGAGATGAACAGCGGAGCATCGGGCGGAAGGTTCAAGGTGGGCCGTCTGGACATGCCTCCACCCTCGGTGGCAGTTCGTGGACCCCACCAGCCGGGGCACCACTCCTGGGGATGAAGCCGCCAGGGGCGCGCGCTGTGCAGGAGCCGTCCGCCGGTCCGGTGTCAGCGCGCCCGGCAACGCCCGGTCAGTTATCACTGGCATGGCCCCGCTCAGAGGGTGATGCCAGTGATAACTGACCTCCAGTTGGGAAGGCGGGGCGGGTGGGTCAGACGGTGTAGACGGAGATCGAGCTGCCTTCGATCAGGTCGGACTCGCCGGGGACCATCCGGGCGCCGATCCGGGCCTCGCTGCCCCGTGCTGTGGACATCTGCAGGATGAACGAGCGCAGCGTCCCGCCCCGGGCGGTGATGCCCTCCAGCAGGTGTTCGGCCCGAGGGAGGCGGAACTGGACGTCCTCGAGCCCGCCGTGGAAGACCACCAGTCCGCAGAACCGGCCACCGGGGGCACCGATCAGCATCTGCAGCAGGCGCTGGCCCGGGTCCGCCCAGTCGTCCTGGGACATGGGCTGGCCCAGGGCGTTGAACCAGTGCAGGAAGCCCCGCTCGCGCGCCGGGTACTCATAGGGCTGCTCGGCCAGGAACTCCTTGCGGATCCGGATCAGGGCACGCGTGGTCTCCAGCATGCGCTCCTGCTCCGGGTTCAGCTCCCAGTCCGTCCAGGAGATCTCGTTGTTCTGGCAGTAGGCGTTGTTGTTCCCGCCCTGGGTGCGGCCCAGTTCATCGCCCGCAGTGATCATGGGCACCCCGAGGGAGAGCATCAGGGTGGCCATCACGTTGCGTGCGGTCTGACCACGGGCGGCACGGACTGCCGGGTCCTCCGTGGGGCCCTCCACGCCGTGGTTGAACGAGCGGTTGTGGGAGTTCCCGTCCCGGTTGTCCTCCCCGTTGGCCTGGTTGTGCGTCTCGTTGTAGCTGACCAGGTCCCGCAGGGTGAAGCCGTCATGCGCGGTGACCAGATTGACCGAGGCGAGGGCTGAACGGCCGGAGGCGCCGAACAGGGCCGCCGAGCCGGAGAGGCAGTCGGCCAGGCGCGCGGTGGATCCCCCGGTGCCGCCGCGTTCCAGGGCGGCGCGGTCCGCCACCCAGAAGTCGCGCACCACGTCCCGGTAGCGATCGTTCCAGTCCGACCAGCCCGCGGGGAAGTGGCCGGTCTGCCATCCGCCGACACTGACGTCCCACGGTTCGGAGATGAGCTTGACCCCGGCCAGCACCGGATCCGCGTGGGCGGCCACCAGGAAGGGGTGGTGCGGGGTGAAGTGGTGGCTGGAATCCCGGCACAGGGTCACCGCCAGATCGAAGCGGAAGCCGTCCACCTGGTAGTCGGTGACCCAGTGGCGCAGCGAATCCAGGGTCATCTGAACCACCGAGGAGTTGCCGAAGTCCAGGGCGTTGCCGCAGCCGGTGGTGTCCACGTACCGCCCCTGGGCGTCATGACGGTAGTAGTGCTGGTCGCCCAGCTCACGCCAGCAGAAGGACGGACCACCCGGCCCCTCTTCGGCAGTGTGGTTGTAGACCACGTCCAGGATGACCTCGATCCCGGCCTGGTGCAGCAGACGGATCATCCCCTTGACCTCGTCCTGCACGGCCTTCGGCCCGGCGGCCTGGGCGGCGGCGGTGGCATACCCCGGATGTGGGCTGAAAAACCCGACCGTGTTGTACCCCCAGTAGTTCTCCAGACCCAGCCGCTGCAGGTGCTGCTCGTCCGCATGGTGGTGGATGGGCAGCAGCTCCACGGCCGTCACGCCGAGGTCCTGGAGGTAGCGGATCATCACCGGGTGAGCCAGGCCGGCGTAGGTCCCGCGCAGCTCCTCGGGGATCTGCGGGTGCAGCCGGGTCTGCCCGATCACATGGGCCTCGTAGACCACGGTGTCCCGCAGCGGGGTGTGGGGCCGCTCCACCCCGCCCCAGTCGAAGTGGGAGGGCACGCGCACCGACCAGTACTGTCCGTCCCGCTCGCTCACGGCCCGGCTGTACGGGTCCAGGATCGGGCGCAGGCCCGGCTCCACCGCTGCGTCCTCCCCGGCTTCGGCTCCCTCAGCTCTCCCAGCCCTCCGCACGAACGCGTAAAGGCAGCCCTCGCTCAGACCGGCCACCGTCCCGTGGTGCACGTGGGAGGTGACGTCCGGCAAGGGGACCCGGGTCAGGTCCTCCGCACGCGGGGCCCGGTCCAGCGGGAAGTCCGGTCCGGTGAAGACCACGTCCAGCCGCTCACAGCCGGGGGCGTAGACCGCTACGTTCACTGCCTCATCAGCAGGCGCTGAGAAGCCGTCAGCGGACGGTCCCCCACTGGCCACCCGGACGCCGGGCACTCCGGCGTGCACGCCGAGGGGGAAGGGACGGGACCGGTGACCGTGGCCGCGCACCACGGTCTCGGCCACGGTCCCGGTGGGCTGGGCGACGGTGGAGGTCCAGGCCATCAGCCCTGGTCCGTGGACGTCCCGGTGGCCGCGCCGGAGCCTGCCGCACCGGAGCGCAGCCGCGAGACCTCGTACAGGGTGATGCCCACGGCCATGGAGGCGTTGAGGGACTCCATCTCCGAGGCGATGGGGATGGACACGATCTGATCGCAGTACTCGCGGGTCAGTCGGGACAGGCCCTTGCCCTCCGAGCCGACCACCACGCACAGCGGTTCGGTGGACAACGCCATGCCGGGCAGCTCCACGTCTCCGCCGCCGTCCAGCCCCACCACGAAATAGCCCATCTTCTTGAGCTCCTGCAGCGCGGTGTTCAGGTTGCCGGCCTGGGCCACGGGCACGCGGGCGGCGGCACCGGCGGAGGTCTTCCAGGCGGTGGCGGTCACGCCCACGGACCGGCGGGCGGGGACGATCACACCGTCGGCACGGAACGCGGAGGCCGAGCGGATGATGGCACCCAGGTTGCGGGGGTCGGTGATCCCGTCCAGGGCCAGCAGCAGCGGCGGCGCGCTCTGGTACCGCTTCTCCCAGCGCTGCATCCGCTCCCGCGCCAGGTCCACGGCATCGGCGTACTCGTACGGCGGGACCTGCAGCACCAGCCCCTGGTGGTTGGCGTCATCGGTCAACCGGTCCAGCTCCGGCTTGGAGTTCTCCAGCACCGGGATGCCTCGTTCGGCGGCGAGCTTGAGGGACTCGCGCACGCGGTCGTCCATCTCCACGCGCGTGGCCACGTGCAGCGCCTTGGCGGGGATGCCGGCGCGCAGGGCCTCCACCACGGGATTGCGTCCGGCCACGGTCTCGTCCTTGTGCCGCGAACGGGTGTTGCGGGTGGGGCGCTTGGTGGCGGCACGCTCGGAGAGCATCTTGGCCCGGTGTGCCTTGTGGTAGACCCGGTCCTCTGCCTTGGGGGTGGGTCCCTTGCCCTCGAGTGCCTTGCGGCCGTGGCCACCGGTGCCCTTGAGCGGGCCCTTCTTGCCCTTGGGAGAGCCGGAGCGGCGAGGTGCAGACATGATGGGGTGGCCTTTCAACGGGGACGACGACGGCAGGTCGCCACTGCGGATCCGGTCCGGTCCGCCGCGGTTCATTCTACCGACGGGTCACCGGGATCCTCCCGGCACCGGCAGGTGCCGCACCGGTGTGAGCTTCCCGACGACGGCCGGCTGGCCGGGGTGCCTCAGGCCAGGGACCAGCGGGCTCCGTCAGCGCCGTCCTCGATCACGATCCCGGCTCCGGCGAGCGCATCACGGATGGCGTCCGCGGCGGCCCAGTCCTTGTCCGCGCGGGCCTGGGCCCGGGCCTCCAGCTGGGAGCGGACCAGCTGGTCCAGCGCGTCTAGCTCGGGAGAGGACTGCTCGGGGCCGTCACCTCCGTCCGGCACGGCGTCCAGACCGAGGATCGTGGTCATGGCTCGGACCTGGTCCAGCAACGCCCCCACGGACTCCAGATCTCCGGAGCTCAGTGCCGTGTTGCCGGCGCGCACGGCCTCGTGCAGTGCGGCCAGGGCCTGCGGGACGTTGAGATCGTCCTCCATCGCTGCCCGGAACGCGGCCGGAGCTCGGTCCGCCAAGGTCTGGCCCCGGTCTGCACGATCTGCCGAGCCAGCCGAGGCGCCGGCGAGGCGAGCACCCGAGGGCGTGACGTCGTCGGGACCTGCTGTGGGGGTCTCTGCTCCCAGCGCCTGCTGTGCACGGGTGAGGAAGTTCTCGATCCGCTCCACTGCGGCTTCGGCCTCCTGCAGAGAGGTGGGCCGGTAGTCCAGCTGCGAACGGTAGTGGGCCTGGCCCAGGAAGTAGCGCACGGCCTGGGGGCGGGCCATGGTCAGCATCTCATGCGGGGAGATGGTGTTGCCGATGGACTTGGACATCTTCTCGCCCTCGAAGGTGACCATGCCGTTGTGCAGCCAGAAGTTGGCGAAGCCGTCCCCTGCCGCGGCCGACTGGGCCAGCTCGTTCTCGTGGTGCGGGAAGCGCAGATCCAGGCCGCCGCCGTGGATGTCGAAGGTCCCACCCAGGTACTTGGTGGACATGGCCGAGCACTCCAGGTGCCAGCCCGGACGGCCACGGCCCCAGGGGGAGGCCCAGGAGGCGGTGTCCGGGTCCCCGGACTTGTGGCCCTTCCACAGAGCGAAGTCGCGGGGATCGCGCTTGCCGCGGGGGTCGGCGTCGGGGGCGTCCTGCATGTCCTCCACCCGCTGGCGGGTCAGCTCGCCGTAACGGGGCCACGAGCGGACATCGAAGTACACGTCGCCCGAGTCGTCGGTGGTCGGGTAGGCGTGTCCGGCGTCGATCAAGCGCTGGATCAGCTCGAACATCTCGGTGATGTGGCCGGTGGCGCGGGGCTCGTAGGTGGGCCGGCGCACGCCGAGGGCGTCGTAGGCACGCGTGAACTCCTGCTCGAAGCGGTAGGCCAGGGCGAACCAGGGCTCGCGCTCGAGGTACACGCCGTCCGCGGTGAAGCCCTCGCCGTAGGAGGCGGCGGACTTCTCCAGGATCTTGTCGTCGATGTCCGTCACATTGCGCACGGAGGTCACGCGCAGGCCGGTGGCCTCAAGCCAGCGGATGAGGATGTCGAAGGCGATGGCCGAGCGGACGTGGCCCACATGGGGCAGCCCCTGCACGGTGGCACCGCAGTAGTAGAGGCTGACCTGCCCCTCGGTCAGGGGGACGAAGTCCCGCACCTGGGCGGACTGGGTGTCATAGAAACGCTGGGCCACGAGGCCCCATCCTACCGAGGGCGGCGGGGCGCCCGGGCGGGGTGCTCAGTCCTGCGTCACGGGAACCACCAGGGCGGTGGCCACCGCGGCGGCGCCTTCACCGCGGCCGGTCAGTCCGAGACCGTCCGTGGTGGTGGCCGAGAGCGAGACCGGGGCGCCCGCGGCGGCGGAGAGCACCTGTTCGGCCTCGGCCCGGCGGGTGCCGATCTTGGGACGGTTGCCGATCATCTGCACGGCGATGTTCCCGATCTCGAACCCGGCCTCCCGCACCAGCCGGGCGGCCTCGGTGAGCAGCGCGGTCCCAGAGGCACCGGCCCACTCCGGGCGGGAGGTGCCGAAGTGCAGCCCCAGGTCCCCGATCCCGGCGGCGGAGAAGATGGCGTCGCAGGCGGCGTGCGCCACCACGTCCGCGTCCGAGTGGCCCACCAGCCCCTGCTCGCCCGGCCAGTGCAGTCCGGCCACCCAGCACTCCCGCTGTTCGGCCTCCGGGGCGAAGGAGTGCACGTCCGTCCCGATCCCGGTGCGGGGCAGGCCAGCGCGTGCCGGGTTGGAGGAACTGGAGGAACGGGAGGTGTTGGCGGGCGGCGTGGTCATGCGAGGGTCCGTTCTGTGGCGGCGGCCTGAGGGGAGGGTGGAGAGTCGTCAGATGCACTTCGCGTCTGCAGCAGGGCATCGGCCAGCTGCAGGTCCAGTGCCGTGGTGATCTTGAAGGACTCCACGTCCCCGTCCACCACCGCCACCGTGTGCCCGGCGGCCTCCATGAGCATGGAGTCATCGGTCAGCGCCGCGGCATCGCCCTCGGCCTCCTGGGCCCTGCGGTGCGCCTCGGCGAGCTGGTCCAGGACGAACCCCTGGGGCGTCTGCACGGCACGCAGGGCGGCCCGAGCCGGCGTGTCCACCACCCGCAACGGCACAGGCCCAGCGCCGGGCCAGGGCGCGACGGTCTTGACGGTGTCGGTCACCGGGACAGCAGGCACGACGGCGGCCGCGCCGGCTTCCAGCGCATCGACCACCCGCTGGAAGACGGCAGGCGGGACGAAGGGTCGCGCCGCATCATGGACGAGCACGTGGGTCACCGGGCGGTCGGACTGCTCGCCGAGGGCGGCACAGGCCGCCAGGCCCGCTCTCACCGAGTCCGAGCGTTCGGCTCCACCGGGCACCGTGAGGACGCGATGACCGGTGCGTTCGGCGATCTGCTCGCACAGCTGCACCAGCGGCTGTGCGACCTCCGGGCTGCTGGGCACCACCACCACGGCCCCCGCCAGCCGGCCAGCTCCGCCGCTGTCCCCGCGGTAGGCCTGGAGGCCACCCTGTAGACAGTGCTCCAGGATGGTGCGGCCATCACTCAGCTCCACCCTGGCCTTGGGTCGGCCGGCCCCCAAGCGGGTCCCCGCTCCGGCGGCCACGATCAGCAGCGCACAGCGCGGCGTGGTGCTCAGTGCGGTGCTCACGCCGCCAGGACCTCGTCCAGCAGGCGGCCGGCCTCCTCCTCCGAGGTCTTCCTGGCCAGCGCCAGTTCGGAGACGAGGACACCGCGCGCCTTGGCCAGCATGCTCTTCTCCCCGGCCGAGAGGTGCTTGTCCTGGCCCCGGCGCGAGAGGTCCCGCACCACTTCGGAGACCCGCAGGACGTCTCCGGAGGCGAGCTTCTCACCGTTGGCCTTGAAACGGCGGGACCAGTTGGTCGGCTCATCGATCTCGTCCTGACGCAGCACGTCGTAGACCCGCTCGAGCCCCTCCGCACTGACGACGTCTCGCATGCCCACCAGCTCCACGTTCTCCGCCGGGACCTCGATGGTCAGATCACCCTGGATGATGGCCAGCCGCAGGTAGGTGCGCTCCTGGCCGCGAACGGTCCTCTTCTTGATCTCATCGATCCTCGCCGCACCGTGATGCGGATAGACCACGGTCTCGCCGACCTTGAAAACCATGTGGAGTTTCCCCTTTCCAGCGGTGAATTTTATCACCTGGAAATGAAAACTCCCAGCCTGGACCGATCTTCTGAGCGGCCGTCGCCGCCGGGGAGCCTCCCCGGTCACACGCCGCTCGCGGGCGGCGCACGCGGGGTCCATGCGGTAGTCTCAAGGCAGTTCTGTGACCGTCGTCCGGCATCTGCCGCACCGTCGCAGTGGACATCGCGCACGCATCTGAGGAGAACCGACCGTGAAGCTCGACGCATCCAAGGTCACCCGCCGCCGCCTGGCCGCTGTGGGACTGGCCACCGCCGCCCTGCTGGGCGCCACCGGCTGCAGCGCCATCAACCCGCAGGCGACCACCATCGAGTACGCCCCCTCTGACGGCATCATCGCCACGGTGGGTGAGGCGGAGGTGCGCAACCTGCTGCTGGTCTCCGGCGAGCGTGACGCCGAGGGCCGCTACATCGGCTCCGTGGCCAACAGCTCCGAGGAGCCGATCGAGGTCTCGCTGACTGTGAACGGCACCACCACTCGCGTCTCCGTGCCGGGCGGCGAGGCGCTGTCCCTGGAGTCCTCGGAGAACGAGCACGTGATCCCCTCCACCGGCACCTTCCCCGGCGGGATGGCCCAGGGCACCATCGAGGTGGATGGGCAGTCCCAGGATGTGCAGATCCCCGTCCTGGACGGCACCCTGCCGGAGTACCGCGAGTTCGTCCCCGGCGGCGCTGACGGCTCGGCCACCGAGCACCTGTACCACGAGGAGAGCGCGGACGAGGGCGGTCACTGACCCCTCCCCTTCCCCAGTCTCAGATTCACGACGACGGGCCGTCACCTGGCAAGGTGACGGCCCGTCGTCGTCGTGGTCGGAGCCAGACCGCGCGGATCAGGGTTCGAACTTGTAGCCCAGTCCCCGCACCGTGACCAGGTAGCGCGGGCTGGAGGGGTCCGGCTCGATCTTGCTGCGCAGGCGCTTGACGTGCACGTCCAGGGTCTTGGTGTCGCCCACATAGTCCGAGCCCCACACTCGGTCGATCAGCTGACCGCGGGTCATCACCCGGCCGGAGTTGCGCAGCAGCATCTCCAACAGCTCGAACTCCTTGAGCGGCAGGGACACGGCCTCACCATTGACCGAGACGACATGGCGTTCGATGTCCATGCGCACCGGACCGGCCTGGACGGTGGCCGAGATCAGCTCCTCCGGCTCACCCTGCCGGCGCAGCACCGCACGGATCCGGGCCACCAGCTCCCGCGCCGAATAGGGCTTGGTGACATAGTCGTCCGCACCGAGCTCGAGGCCGACGACCTTGTCGATCTCCGAGTCCTTGGCGGTGAGCATGATGACCGGGACGTTGGAGCGCTGACGGATCTGGCGGCAGACCTCTGTGCCGGACTGGCCCGGAAGCATCAGGTCCAGCAGGATCAGGTCCGCCCCGCTGCGGTCGAACTGCACGACCGCGTCGAGACCGTCCGCGACGACCTCGACCTCGAAGCCCTCCTTGCCCAGGAGGTAGGACAGCGGATCGCTCAGCGACTCCTCGTCCTCCACGATCAGAATGCGGGTCATGCTGCTCCTCTCCCACGCTCGGCCAGGTGGCCGCCCCGTGGCTCGCTGCGGTCCGGCTCCGAGGAGTCCGGTTCTGCTTCCATCTCCGGCAGACGCACCGTGAAGGTGGATCCACGGCCTGGCTGGGACCAGACGGTCACCTCGCCGCCGTGGTTGGAGATGACGTGCTTGACGATGCTCAGGCCCAGGCCGGTGCCGCCCGTCTGGCGCGAGCGGGCTGCGTCGATCCGGTAGAAGCGCTCGAAGATCCGCTCCTGCTCCTCGGCGGGGATCCCCACACCCTGGTCCGTCACCGAGACCTGGGCCAGCCCGTCCACGCTGCGCAGTCCCACTCCCACCGTGGTGTTGTCCGGGGAGTAGCGCACGGCGTTGTCGATCAGATTGCGCAGGGCGGTCATCAGCTGGTCAGGATCCCCGAAGACCGGGGCGTCCGCCCGCCCGCCGACCTTGATCTCGATCCCCCGAGATTCAGAGGGCAGCCGGGACCGGTCCACGGCCTCGGCCACCACGGTGTTCAGGTCCACCGGCTGGCCGGCCTTGACCGCGTCCTTGCCCTGCAGGCGGGAGAGCTCGATGATGTCCTGCACCAGCGCCGAGAGACGGAGGGACTCGATGCTCAGCCGTTTGGCGAAGCGGCGCACCGACTCCTCGTCATCCGCGGCGTCGTCGATCGCCTCGGCCAGCAGGGAGATGGCCCCCACCGGGGTCTTGAGCTCATGGGAGACGTTGGCCACGAAATCATGGCGGATGGCCTCGGTGCGGCTGATCTCGGTGCGGTCATCGGCCAGCAGCAGGATGTACTCATCCCCCAGCGGGGCCGCCCGCAGGTGCACGGTGAGGGTCCCCTCCCCCACCGGGCCGCGGCTGAGCTCGTAGCTGCGGTCCACGATGATCCCATCCGCGCGGACGCGGGCGGTCAGCTCCAGGACCTCGTCATGCACCAGGTGATGGCCGCGCACCAGGCCAAAGGCATAGGCGGAGGGGTTGGCCCGGACCACGCCGTCCACCGCGTCCACCACGGCGTAGGCCCGCCCGATCACCGAGAGGACCTCGGCGGTTCCCTCCGGAATGGTGGGCTCGGCGACGGTCAGGTGGAGGGCTCGACTGCGTTCGGAGGCGCGGAAGGCCAGCATGGCCAGCACGCCGAGCACCAGGCCGACGAAGCCGCAGACCACGCCGAGCACCACCGGATCAATCACTCGGCCAGACTACCCCGCAGCCGAGAGCCCCCGGGCTGTTGCTGTGGCCCTGACCACTCGTCCATCCAGACGTATCCTGGGTTCAGCATCCGTTCACCTGGACGGTCCAGTGTGGGGGTCTGTACGCCGCCACGGACCCGGTGGCGGCCTCGACGCACGTCGACCACGACTGACCCCACCGCCGGTCACCGGATGCTGACCGATCTGAAAGAGGACTGCCATGCGTGAACTGTTCCAGGCCGATCTGAAGAGCCTCGGAGACCAGCTGAGCGAGATCGCCTCCCTGGTCCGTGCGGCCATGGACCAGGCCCGCACCTCCCTGG
This sequence comes from Micrococcus sp. IITD107, assembly GCF_041927415.1. Taxonomy (NCBI): domain Bacteria; kingdom Bacillati; phylum Actinomycetota; class Actinomycetes; order Micrococcales; family Micrococcaceae; genus Micrococcus; species Micrococcus sp. IITD107. The sequence goes on from NZ_JBHFFN010000003.1 coordinate 25,447, forward strand.
AGACCGCCGATGTGGAGCTGGCCGAGCAGGTCATCACCAATGACGCTCGCATCGACTACCTGCAGAACGCCCTGGATGAGAAGGCGATCGAGCTGCTGGCCCTGCAGGGCCCGGTGGCCAGCGATCTCCGCACCGTGGTGGCCGCACTGCGGATGAGCTCCTCGCTGGAGCGGATGGGCGACCTGGCCCGTCACATCGCCCAGCTGGTTCGCCTGCGCTATCCCGAACTGGTCCTGCCCGAGTCCCGGCGCGAGCACTTCGCCCAGATGGCCGAGGCGGCGGTGCAGGTGGCCACCGAGGTGGAGCAGCTGCTGCTCACCCACGATCTGGACCACGCCTCCCAGGTGGTGAAGATCAACACCCAGATCAACGAGGCCCACGCTGAGAACTTCAAGGCGGTCGCCGCCGAGGACTGGGATGCCTCCGCACCCACCACGGTGGACGTCACCCTGGCCTCCCGATACCTGGAGCGCTTCGCCGACCACGGTGTCTCGGTGGCCCGCAAGGTCACCTACCTGGTGACCGGCGAGTGGGAGCCGCACGTCCAGAGCGCCTGATCCCCACGGCGGATCCCCACCAGCCTCCCACCGAGGCGACCAACGCGAACGGCCTGTCCCCTGCAGAAGGGGACAGGCCGTCGTCGTGAAGAGCCGGTGGGCTCGGGGAGAGCTGTCAGCGCCCCTGGTTGCCGGCGTTGCTGCTGTTGCTGCTGTTGCTGCTGTTGCCCTGGTTGGCCACCGCTGCGGCACCGGCCGCAGCCGCCTCCGGGTCCAGGTAGCGGCCGTTGGCCGTGATCGGCTTCAGGTTCTCGTCCAGCTCGTAGTAGAGCGGGATGCCGGTGGGGATGTTCAGTCCGGCGATGTCCTCATCCGAGATTCCGTCCAGGTGCTTGACCAGAGCGCGCAACGAGTTGCCGTGGGCGGCGATCAGCACGGTCTTGCCGGCCTTCAGGTCCGCGACGATCTGCTCCTCCCAGTAGGGCAGCAGGCGCTCGATGACGTCCTTGAGGCACTCGGTGCGCGGCATCTCGCGCCCCAGGTCCGCGTAGCGGGGGTCGTCGGCCTGGGACCACTCGGAGGAGTCCTCCAGCTCCGGCGGCGGGGTGTCGAAGGAGCGGCGCCAGACCATGAACTGGTCCTCGCCGAACTCCTCCTTCACCTGGGCCTTGTCCTTGCCCTGCAGCGCACCGTAGTGACGCTCGTTCAGGCGCCAGCTGCGCTTGACTGGGATCCACTGGCGGTCGGCGGACTCCAGTGCCAGGTTGGCGGTGGTGATCGCACGCTTGAGCAGGGAGGTGTGCAGCACGTCCGGCAGCAGATCCTCCGCGGCGAGCAGCTCGCCGCCGCGGGCCGCCTCAGCACGGCCCTTCTCGGTCAGCGGGACGTCCACCCAGCCGGTGAACAGGTTCTTCTCATTCCAGTCGCTCTGACCGTGCCGCAGCAGGACGAGCTTGTACGGGGTCTCAGCCATGCCTCCATCCTAGTCACCGTGGTGGCCGCCACATGGGGAATGTGCGGGTGTGACAGCAGGGGCCGGGGCCGGACCGGTCCCCTACCCTGGTCAGGTGGTGCGCAAGGCCGAGCAGCTGACCGACCCGACCCGGCAGGGCCGAGGCCGGGGCACCGGCGCGTCTGCGGGTAGGCGGCAGGGCCAGGCTCCGCTGGGCAACATCACGCGCGGGACCACCGCACCGAACCGGATGCGCCGAGTGGACCGTTGGCTGGCCGACGTGCACGGCGCGCTGCTGCGCGGGGCGAAGCGTCCGCTGGCCGTGGATCTCGGCTTCGGAGCCGAGCCGGTGACCGCCGTGGAGATGTTCGACCGTCTCCACGCTGTGCGTCCGGGCTGGGAACTGGTGGGACTGGAGATCGACCCCGAACGGGTCCGCCGTGCCCAGCAGGACCCGGCCGCCCAGCGGGAGGGGCTGAGCTGGGCCCAGGGCGGATTCGAGCTGCCCGTGGACCGCGCGCCGGCCTTGGTCCGGGCGTTCAACGTGCTGCGTCAGTACCGCGAGGAGGACGTGCCGGAGATCTGGGCGATGATGCAGGGACGACTGGCCCCGGGTGGCGTGCTGGTGGAGGGCACCTGTTCGGAGACCGGCCGACGCGCCTGCTGGGTGGACCTGACCCCGGACCGGGTGCGCTCCCTGACCCTGGCCGTCCGATTCGGTGAGGTGCAGCTGCCCTCCGAGGTGGCAGAACGGCTGCCCAAGGCGCTGATCCACCACAACGTGCCGGGGACCCCGATCCACCGATTCCTCGCCGCCCTGGACGCGGCCTGGCTCTCAGCCGCACCGCTGGCGGTCTACGGTCACCGTCAGCGCTGGATCGCCATGTCCCGGCAGGTGCGAGCGGAAGGATGGCCGGTGCTGGGCGGAGTGCGCCAGTGGCGGCGTGGAGAGATCAGCGTGGGATGGGAGGCGGTCCAGCCGGAGGGCTGAGTTCAGTATCCGTAGCCGCTGGAGCCGCTGCTGCCGAAGAGCTTGAGCTCGGAACGAGGACCTGCGAGGTACACGCCGGCCACGCAGAGTGCGGCGATCTGGAACAGCCCGAAGCCGCCGCCGCCCAGCGCCAGGGAGCCCCAGACGGTCATCAGCCCGATCAGGGCCGCCAGTCCGGTCAGCAGGAGCCAGAAGGACTTGGGCCGCTGCCCGGCCCGCTCGAACTGCTCTCTGCCCCGCGTGGCGCAGTCGACCAGGGCCCAGATCTCCAGGACGGCACCGACCACACCCAGAGCCAGGTACAGCCAGTGCTCGACGGTCAGCGCCATGATGAAGGGATGCATGGGGCCAGCCTATCGGTCCCGTTCCCCACCGCCCATGACGGCACGCAGTGCCTGTTCCAGGTCAGCCCACAGGTCCTCGACGTGCTCGATCCCCACGCTGAGACGGATCAGTCCGGACGGCACCGTGGACGGCTCGGCGGCGAAGCGTCGGCGCCGCTCGGCCAGGGACTCGACGCCACCGAGCGAGGTGGCGGGGACCCAGAGCCGCAGCCCCTGGATCACGCGGTCGGCCGCCTCCGCTCCCCCCTCCACCTCGAGGGTCAGGACGGACCCGAACCCGCTCTCCATCTGACGTGCGGCCAGCTCGTGCTGAGGGTGGCTGCTCAGTCCGGGGTAGCGGACCTGGGCCACGGGCAGGCTTCGGTCCTGCGCCGCGGTCTCGGCACGGCGGGCCAGTTCGGCGGCGGTGGCCTGCGAGCGCTCGATCCGCAGGGCCAGCGTGCGCATCCCGCGCAGCGCCAGGAAGGACTCCATGGGCCCGGCGATCCCCCCGTGCAGGCTGCGGTGGGCGAGCAGCCTGGCGTGCAGACCGGGGTCCGAGGTCAGTGCCGCTCCCAGCACCACATCCGAGTGGCCGGCCAGGTACTTGGTCACCGAGTGGACCACGACGTCGGCCCCCAGGGTGAGCGGCCGCTGCACCAGGGGCGTGGCGAAGGTGTTGTCCACGACCACGATCGCACCGGCGGCGTGGGCTGCTTCGATCAGGGCCGGCAGGTCGGCGATCTCGAGCATCGGGTTGGTGGGCGACTCCAGCCACAGCAGGGCCACCTCCGCCTGTGCGCCAGGGGCATGGAGGGCCTGCACGACGGCAGAGGTGTCGGCGATGTCCACGGTCTCCACACTGATCCGCCCCTCGGCCTGCATCTGATGGGCCAGCGAGCCCAGGCCCTGGTAGGCGTGCCGGGGCAGCAGCACACGCCCACCAGCCGGGGCCAGGTGCAGGGCCGCGGCCAGTGCGGCCATGCCCGAGCCGAAGATCAGCCCGGGGGTGGCCTCCGGGTCCTCGACCGACTCCAGCTCGGCCAACAGGCGTTCCGGGCCGTCCCAGGTGGGATTGGACATCCGCCCGTAGATCCGCCGTGGACCTGCTGTGTCCGGTTCCCAGCCGACGAAGGTGGAGCTGAAGTGCACCGGCTCGTTGACCGGCGCGTCAGGCTCGTGGGCGGGGCGGGCGGCGCTGACCAGAAGGGTCTCAGGATGCATGCGCACAGCGTAGTTCCACGCTGCCGGGACCGTCCGGACGGGGCACGATGTGACGGCCTGTGGGCAGCGCCCCTGCCGTCTCTGCGCCGACCGTTAGGCTAGTCCGGTGACTGTCTCCCCCACCCTGACCGCCCCTGCGGCGCAGACCGATCCGACCGGCCTGTTCATCGCTTTCGAGGGTGGCGACGGGTCCGGCAAGTCCACTCAGGCCCGCCTGCTGGCCGAACGCCTCAGGGACGAGGGGACCCCGGTGCTGCTGACACGTGAACCCGGCGGGACGGCGTTGGCTGAACGCATCCGATCTCTGGTGCTGGACCCCGAGCATGCCCCCGTGGACTCCGTCACCGAGGCACTGCTCTTCGCCGCCGCCCGTTCCAGCCACGTCCGTCAGGCGATCCTGCCGGCCCTGGCTGAGGGCACCGTGGTCATCACCGATCGCTACATCGACTCCTCCGTGGCCTATCAGGGCAGCGGACGGAGCCTGGGCGCCGAGCAGATCGGAGCCCTCAACGCCTGGGCCACGGACGGCCTGACACCCCATCTGACGGTGCTGCTGGACGTGGACGGTCCTACCGCGTCAGCACGGCGTGAGGCACGCCTGGGCGCCCAGCAGGGAGCTGTGCCAGACCGGTTGGAGTCCGAGCCGGACTCGTTCCACGAGGTCATCCGCCAGGCATTCCTGGACCGTGCCGCACAGACCGGTGAGCAGACCGTGGTGCTGAACGCGGACCAGGACCCGGAGCTGCTGGCCGAGCAGATCCTCAACCGTGTCCGCCCTCTGCTGCAGGATCAGCCCATGGAGAAGGAGACCACCCAGTGACCGCCGCCGCCTGGCAGGACCTGGTGGGTCAGGACGCCGCCGTGGAACAGCTCTCCCGCGCCGCGGCCGAGGACCGTCCCACCCACGCCTGGCTGTTCACCGGGCCGCCCGGGTCAGGCCGCTCGACCGCCGCCCGCGCCTTCGCCCAGGCACTGCAGTGCGAGGTGGAGGACCCCACGGTGCGGGGCTGCGGGCAGTGCCATGCCTGTCTGACGGTCGAGGCAGGGACCCACGCGGATGTGAAGGTCCTGGCCACCGAGAACGTGAACTACAAGATCGACGAGATCCGTGAGCTCGTGGCCGCCGCCCAGGACCACCCCTCCAGCGGACGGTGGCGGATCTTCATCATGGAGGACGCCGATCGGATGACCGAGCGGGCCACCAATGTGCTGCTCAAGGCGATCGAGGAGCCGCCGCCGCGGACCCTGTGGATGCTGTGCGCGCCCTCCCCCGCTGATGTGCTGATCACCATCCGCTCGCGCTGCCGGCCGGTCACTCTGCGCATCCCCTCCGTGGAGGCGGTCACCGACCTGCTCGTGGAGCGCGATGGCCTCTCCCCGGATCTGGCCGCATTCGCCGCCCGGGCCGCCCAGAGTCATGTGGGCATGGCTCGGCGTCTGGCCCGGGACTCCGGTGCCCGCGAGCGGCGCGAGTCCGTGGTGCGCATCCCGCTGAGCGTCCAGGCGACCTCCGATGCCATGGCCCTGGCCAAGGAGCTCGTGGAGGTGACCCAGCAGGAGGCCGCCGCCTCGGCCGAGGAACGCAACGCCGCGGAACTGGAGTCACTGCGCCGATCCCTGGGACTGCAGGACGGGGAGAACGTGCCCACCAAGCTGCGCCACCACGTCAAGCGCCTCGAGGAGCAGCAGACCGCCCGCAACCGCCGTTCGGTGCATGACGCCCTGGACCGGGCCATGATCGACCTGACCGGATTGTTCCGGGACGTGCTTGCCCTGCAGCTGGGCACCGGGGCCGAGCTGGTCAACGAGCATCTGCGCACCGAACTGACCGCCTACGCCTCCTCCTGCGGACCGGAGCGGACCATGGCCCGGATCGACGCCGTGGCCACGGCACGGCACCGACTGGCCGGGAACGTGCCTGCGCTGCTGGCCCTGGAGGCGATGACCACCCACTTCCTGCCCGAGCGGATCCTGCACCGCAGACCAGCCTGACCCACACGACCACCCAGCACGTCCGCACCCGCACGCGCCCCACACACTCAGCTCCACACGTCTTGCCCCGGAAGGACCGCTTCGTGCCTCACCCCCTCCCCACCGCACCGAGCCGCCGTCGCCCCCTGCGCTGGACCGCGCTGGCGGCGCTGGCCGCTCTGGGGCTCAGCGCCTGCACCGGCCCGGCCGAGCCGGGGTCCGCCTCACCCTCCGGACCACAGGCCACCGGAAGCGGACCGAGTCAGGCCAGTGAGCCGCCGTCGGGAGATCCTTCCGCAGAGCCGAGCGCGGCGGCCTCCGCCCAGACCCTGAAGACCCTGCAGGCGTTCCAGGACCAGAAGCTGGACTGGGAGGAGTGCGAGGGCTCCCATGAGTGCGCCACCCTGCAGGCGCCCCTGGACTACGAGGACCCGGAGTCGGGCCAGATCGAGCTGGCCCTGGTGCGCACCACCGGTGCCGGCGAGGGCGCTCAGCACCTGCTGCTCAACCCCGGCGGCCCGGGCGCGTCCGGCGTGGACATGGTCACCCAGAGCCTGGACTTCGTGGTCTCCCAGGACGTGCAGCAGGCCTACTCGGTGGTCGGCTTCGACCCGCGCGGGGTGTCCCGTTCCGCCCCGGTGACCTGCCTCAGCGACGCCGAGATGGACCAGGCCCGCCAGGAGCACGTGGACCCCTCCACCGACGAGGGACTGGAGCAGCTGCGCGAGGATGCCGCCGAGTTCGCCGCCGCCTGCCAGGAGAACACCGGCGAGGTCCTGGGACATGTGGACACCGAGACCTCGGCCCAGGACATGGAGCTGATGCGTCTGGTCCTGGGGGATGCCAAGCTCAACTTCCTGGGCTTCTCCTATGGCACCTCCCTGGGCGCCTCCTACGCCGAGCAGTTCCCGCAGACCGTGGGACGGTTCGTGCTGGACGGTGCCATGGACCCCTCGCTGAGCGACCACGAGGTCACCGTGGGCCAGGCCCAGGCCTTCGAGAAGGCGTTGCACTCCTGGGCGAGCTGGTGCCTGGAGCAGAGCAGCTGCCCGCTCAGCGGGACCGCGGAGAACGGCGTGGCCCAGCTGCAGCGGCTGATCGCGCAGGTCGAGGAGAACCCCATGGAGGCCGCTGACGGGCGGATCGTCCCGGTCTCGACCTTCGTCTCCGGGCTGATCACCCCGCTGTACGGCAACGAGAACTGGCCGACCCTGAACCTGGCCGTCGGCCAGGCGATGGAGGGCTCCGTGGACACCATGCTGATGCTGGCTGACCTCAACGCGGGCCGTGACCCCGACGGCACCTACTCCTCCAACATCAACTCCGCCTTCACCGCCATCAACTGCCTGGACGGCTCCGCGCCGGCGGACACCGCCACGCTGCGCGCCCAGGCGGCCGAGTTGGAGGAGGCCTCCCCCACCCTGGGACGGTTCCTGACCTACGGCGCCGTGAGCTGCGAGGCCTGGCCCGCTGAGCCCGCCTCGGAGCCGGCACCTGTCACGGCCGCCGGCGCGGATCCCATCCTGGTGATCGGCACGCGCGGAGACCCGGCCACCCCCTATGAGTGGGCCCCGGCACTGGCCGATCAGCTGGAGTCCGGCGTGCTGGTCACCTGGAACGGTGAGGGGCACACCGCCTACGGTCGCGCCGGCGAGTGCATCGGCAGCACCGTGGACGCCTACCTGGTCGAAGGGACCGTCCCGGAGGACGGCCTGGTCTGCGACTGAGCTACGGGCGGGGACTGACCAGCGCGGGCACATCCTGGATGGAGGGCACGACGGCGGCCGCCCCCGCAGATTCCAGGGTCACCTGATCATGGTGTCCGGTGAGCACCCCCACGGTCAGTCCTGCGCCTGAACGCTGGCCGGCCCGGATGTCGCTGACGGTGTCCCCCACCACCATGACCGAGCGGACATCGTCCAGCTCCAGGGCCAGCAGCGCGGTCAGCACCATATCCGGGTAGGGAGCACCGCGTCCGGCGTCCGAGGGGCACAGGCTCAGGTCCGCCAGAGACATCCAGCCCAGCGACTCCAAGATCATGTTCTGGGTGTGCCGGGCGAACCCGGTGGTCAGGCAGATCTGCAGCCCGGCCTCCCGCAGCGACTCCACGGCCTCGGCGGCACCCGGGACGGGACGGACTCCGCGGTCGGAGAGCAGACGGTCGTACTCCTGCTCGAAGATCTGATTCGCCCGGACCGCCGCGGCGTGGTCCTCGGCGAAGAGGGCCCGGAACACCTCGTGGCGGGAGGTCCCCCGCATCTCATGGAAGTAGCCCAGCATCACCTGGAACCGTGAGCTACCCGGCACCACCCCCTGGGCGGTGACCGCTACCGCGAAGGCCTCGTCCTGCAGTCCGCCCTCGTCCACCGTGGTCCCGGACATGTCCAGCACGGCCAGCCGCAGCGGTCGGCGCGCGGACGGTCCCCGAGCGGTGATCGGGTCGGCGGCCAAGGTCACGGCGAGCTCCTGGAGTGAGGTGCGGCTGACACCCCGGCACGTGGCGCCGGGGTGTCCCCCACTGTCTCAGCACTGCGCCGCGCCCGACTGTCCTGCGGTTGGCCGCCTGATGACCGGACGATGAACAGCGGTGACTTTGCCGCCCCGCCGGGCGTGCCGCTAGGATGGTCAGCCGTGGCCCGTGCACGTTAACGCGCCGAGCCCACGCCTCCTTAGCTCAGCTGGCCAGAGCAGCTCCCTCGTAAAGAGCAGGTCGCCGGTTCGAATCCGGCAGGGGGCTCCACGTGCCCCGTCTGACAATGACCGTTCACCGGTTGTCGTCAGGCGGGGTTCACTGTCTCCGGACGCCCGTCAGCGGCGGAACTCCTCATCGCCAGGACGCCGCCGCTTCAGCCTCGGCCACGGCCTCCACCACCTTCTCAGCGCGGCGGCCGACCGAGTCCAGGCTGCCCTGACCGAGCTGGTAGAACGCCGCCGCCTGGGCTGCGGTGGCCAGGTCGTTGGCCGCACGGGAGAGGATCCGGTGCACCTCGGCGGCACCCCCCGGGACCTGCAGCCCCTGTTCGGGGAAGCGCTCCCGCGCCTCCACGCAGAGCGACCTGACGCGGGGCAGCAGATCGGCCAGCACGTTGCCGGCGTTCACCAGCCCGTTGTGGTCCTCCGCGGGCAGCTCGACGGACGGCTCCTGGATGACCTGCCAGTACCGGTCGAGCGAGCGGGCGAACCGGTCGTGGCTGCGACGCCACAGTTCGGTGCCCAGCTCCAGCTCGTCCCTCTTGGCCTGACGGCGGCGTGCGAACGGTCCCAGGATCATCTCTTCAGTCTTCCATCTGCCGCATCCCCGATCCTCCTGCGGGCACTCACGGGACCAGCAGGACCTTCCCCGTCCGCTCCGAAGTCTCCAGGTGTTCATGCGCCGCAGCGGCCTCCGCCAACGTGAAGGTCCGGTCCACCTGGGGGCGAATCGCCCCGGAGGCCACCAGCGGCCACACCCGGTCCACCACCTGACGCATGATCTCGGCCTTCTGCCGCACCGGCTGCGAGCGCAGCGTGGAACCGGTCACCCAGGCGCCCTTGCCCATCAGCAGCCCGATCGGCAGCTCCCCCTTCTGACCGCCCTGCAGCCCGATCACCACCAGCCGTCCGCCCTGCGCCAGCGCCTTGGCGTTCTGGGCCAGGTAGGACCCACCCATCACGTCCAGGATGACGTCGGCACCGTGACCGCCGGTGACCTCCTTGACCCGCGCCACGAAGTCCTCCTCCCGGTGGTCGAACGCCTCCACGGCCCCCAGGGTGCGGGACAGCTCCACCTTCGCCGCGCCTCCCGCGGTGGCCAGAGGCTTGGTCCCGACGGCGGCCAGCAGCTGGAGCGCGAAGCTTCCGATCCCTCCGGTCCCGCCATGCACGAGGACCCAGTCCCCCTCACGGACCTCGGCGCGCATCATCAGGTTGGACCAGCAGGTGGCCGCCACCTCCGGCAGCGCGGCGGCGTCCTCCACGGACACCCCGTCCGGCACTGGTGCCAGCTGGCCAGCGGGGACGGTGACGTACTCGGCGTAGCCGCCGCCGGCAAGCAGTGCGCACACCGGTGCGCCGAAGTCCCATCCGTCCACACCGGCTCCGATCTCCTCCACGGTGCCGGAGACCTCCAGCCCGGGGATGTCCGAGGCGCCTTCCGGCGGCGGATAGTGGCCCTGGCGCTGCAGCACATCCGCGCGGTTGAGTCCCGCCGCTGCCACCTTGACCAGCACCTCCCCTGGCCCCGGTGTGGGGATGGGACGCTCGACGATCTGGATCACCTCGGGGCCTCCGGCCCCTGCATACTCCACACAGCGCATGGTGGGCCGAGCGCCGTGGTGCGTACCGTCGTCGGGAAGGTGGTGGTCCTGCTGGTGGGTCATCTGGTCCTGTCCGTTCGGTAGATTCCCCACCATGCTCTCTCGCTGAACCCGTCCGAGGCCAGCCTCCCGCCGATCCTGGCACCAGCGCGTCATGGACAGCGACGACGGACGGCTGCTCGTAGCGATCGCCATCGCCACCGCCCTGGCGTTCCCCACGATCCTGTGGGCGGTCGAGACGAACCTGTGGCCGGAGCTGATGGCGGACCAGGAGGCCGTGAGCCTGACGCTCGTCTACATGGCCATCTTCTGGATCCTGTTCGGCCTGGCATACATGGTCCTCACCCTGGTCCGGTTCTGGTCGGCCAGCCCCCGCCGTCTCTACCGCGACCTGCGGATCCACTCGCGCGGACCCAGTGAACGCTCGATCGGTTTCTGGCGGATCGGCTCCACCCTGTCCTGGACCGTGCAGCTCTCCTTCACCGCGCTCGTGGTGGTGGTGGCGATGATGCTGGACCCGATGATCCGCGGCCACCTGGAGTTGCGGGTGCTGGGCGTGCTGGTGGTCGCCGTGTCCTGGGGGATGCTGGTGATCGCCCAGGCACTGGCCTACGCACGGACCTACGCGAAGTCCTCGAGGTCAGGGGTGGAGTTCGCCGGCACTTCGGACCCGGTGCTCTCAGACTTCATCACCCTGTCCGTGTGCATCTCTGCGATGTTCGGTCCGGCCGATGCCACCCTCTCCGGACGGAGCATCCGCGGGCGGTTGCGCAACCACGTCCTGGTCAGCTTCGCCTTCAACTCCATGGTGGTGGCCTCGCTGGCGACCCTGCTGCTGGTGACCTCCTGACGGGTGCACCGTCCGACTCCTCTACACTGGACTGCCGAGGATGGTTGTCCGAGCGGCCGAAGGAGCTGGTCTTGAAAACCAGTGTGCGGTAACCCCGTACCAAGAGTTCGAATCTCTTACCATCCGCGTGAATAAAGGGAAGCGGCCCCGCTCAGCGGGGCCGCTTCCGCCGTCTCAGGGTCCGATTAGGCCCCATTTGTGGCCGAACTGTGGCCATTGGCGCGAGACGCCGCCCGCGGGATCATGCCGGCGCGCTGCTCCGCGGCAGCCTCGCCGACCCCCGGCAGCAGGTGTCCGTACGTGTCCACGGTGAGCTTGATCGTCGAATGGCGCAGCACTTTGGACACCACGGCCACGTCCACGCCGGCCGCGATCATCAGAGACGCCGTGCCGTGCCGCAAATCATGCAGCCGCACGCGCCTGAGCGGCCGCTGCGCGCTTTCCGGGTTCTCCGGGTCCACCGGGACGGTCACGCCGTCCTGAAGCTCCAGGAACCGCGCCGTGAGCCAGCTGGGTCGAATTGGCGTACCGTCCTCCCGGGCAAACACCAGCCCGTGGTCCTGGTACGCACTGCCCCACGCTTCCCGTTCCTCCCCCTGCGCGAGTTGCTGGGACAGCAGCACGGACACCGTGCCGGCGTCCAGGTGCACGACGGCGGCACTGTCGTCCGTCTTCGGCTCGGTGATCCCGATGCCCGGGTGGGTCTGCCCGCAGTACTGATAGTTAGCCTCGATCGCCTGAAGGTTCACCTGGACAACCTGCTGACGGATGACGATCCGGCGGCGCACGAGGTCCACGTCATCCCAGCGCAGTCCCAGCGCCTCGCCCCGGCGCAACCCGAGGTAGGCGACGACGTGGAACAGCGCAGCCAGCCGGTCCTCGGCCACCGCGTCCAGGAACGCCCCGGTCTCTTGCGGAGTCCAGGGCTCAACCCGCTTGCGCGCCTCCCGTGGCATGTCTAGGTCCCGGGCCGGATTCCACGACAGCAACCGTTCCTTCACGGCGGCTGCCAGCGCCGTGCGCAGCGTCGCTCGCACCCGGTGAACCATGGCCGGGCTACGGCCATCAGCGACGGCCTGCAACATGGCGTAGATGTGCTCGGGCCGCAGGTCTCGCAGCTTCAGACGGCCGAGCTCCGGCCGGATGTGCAGCTCGATGTGCGACCGGTAGGTGTCCACGGTCGTCGGCTTCAACCCGGAGGTCTTGCGCATCAGCCAGCGATCCAGGTACTCCCCCACGGTCTGCCGCTGGTCATCTGTCCACGTGCCGGCGCCCACCGCGGCCATGGCGTCCGAGAGCGCCGCCTCAGCCTCCTCCCGCGTGCTAAAGCCACCCTTCGACGGCCGGCGCCGCTTACCCGTCACCGGATCCGGGCCAGCATCCAACCTGTACGACCAGGTGCCGTGACGCCGCTTGCACGCCAGCGGTCGCCCGTCTCGCCCCCGAGGCAACTCCTCCGGCCGGCACGGGCACCGCTTCCACACGTGCCCCTTCACGGCCGCCTCCACTGAACGTTCAGATCATCATCGTGGTCGTCTTCGTCGAAGCGAATACCGAACCTCACATGGGGGAACGCCTTCTCGAGGTCAAAAACGCCGTCCTGATCCACTGAGCTAGCGAAGTGCTCGCCAAATTGCGCATCAAGGTCCCCCGCGCGCAAAGGAAGGGGAGGCTGGAATCCATTGGTCCAGAAGGACACGAGCGCCTCAGCACTCCACGACACTGCCTCGACGTTTGGGGCACCACGCGTGAAGTCGATCAGCAGACGAAGTGCATCTACACGCTTTGCTGCGATTGAGAGACCAGCGTGGACGTCAGCCAGTCTCGTACGCACACGGGCATACTCCTGCTCGGCCATCCTGAGCTCTTCGTCGAGTTGATGCTCGTGCCTCATCGCGTCTCTCAAGCGAAGTTCAAGTCCACTTTCCCACGGCGTAAAGAGGTCCGACACCTCCATGTCAAGGGCTTGTGCAACGGCTGGAATCTCTGTCGCCCTGACGGACCTCTCCCCCCGTTCAACCTTGGAAATGGTGACGCGAGACCAGTTCAACCCCACCTTGGCTAGGCGGTCCGAGAGCTCCTCTTGGAGAATGCCGGCCTTCTGTCGACCAGCAAGGATGGCCCGGCCAATCTCTTCATCAGTGGGTCGATACATGCGGACAGCCTACAACTAGATGAAACGAAATGGTTACTGACAGGGCTTCCGGATGTACCCAACCCATGTTATTTTGAGTTACGTCAGAGCGATACGCAATGAAACGCTCTAGAACCAGAGGAAACGATGATGACTGCTGAGAACGCCGCAATCCCCGAACAGCGAACCGTCAGCCTTCCCTAAGCCGGACGAGTGCTGGGTATCGGGAAGAGCACGGCCGAACTCGCCGCGCGTGGGGAATTCCCCGTACGCGTGCTGCAGCTGGGGAGGAAGAAGCTTGTAAGCCGGGCCGAACTGGATGCCTACCTAGCCGGAGAGCCCAAGAGTGCGTGAGGCGGAAGCTTTCCGGCGCACGAGGCGCCGCGAGATGAGACCGCAAGACGCAGGAAGGGCGTTCGCACCTGTCTGGGGAGACCCGCGAACGCCCTTCGGAAAGCTGGCGGGGTACATGGAGGGGTACGCGGCGGGCGAGAAGGGCAGTCCGAAGTTGACGATCCATGACATGCTCCCGAACCAGTAGAGGAGGTGCCGCATGGTGGCGCAAGCACCTCCGCTTGTCAGGGGGCAACGGGCTCGGTGCCGCTTCAGAGACATCACAGAGCCGCTTGATCTCCACCGTGCATTCAGAGTCTTAGTGTAGACATCAAAGACTAAGTGAGACTAAGTTGAGTGAGTCCAGCGCTCCTCCAACCGGAAAGCAGCAATCATCATGTCGAGACTCGACCTCGCGAATCTCACCCGTACCGCCGGCCAGAACATCCAGACCGCCGGACGGGTCGCTCAAGATCCCGCCGTCGTTAAAGCCGCCCAGTTATTCGCCAAGGACAGTGCCCGAGTAGTTCGCTCCGGTGGATTCTTGATGCGCGAGACCCGTTCCTCCTGGCTTCGTCACGCCACCAATCGGTGAGGATATTGACTAAGTGAACGAGTTCAGTGCGGAGGCGATGGGACTCGTAATTCGCGAGCTACGTCAGACTCAGAAACCCCCCATGACGCAGGACGAATTGGCTAAACGAGCCGAGTACGGCAAGGGCGGCTCCGTCTCAATTTCCCGAATAGAAAGCGGTCTCATCAGCCCGGGAACGAGCCGTCTGGATGCAATCGCTCTCGCTTTGGGCCAGACACCCGAACAGCTCAAACAGAGAGCCAGAACCCGCACCAGCGCACTCGCCGATCAGCGCGGCACCCGACCGGCCAGACTGCGTGACCAAGTCGCCGAGACGAAAATGCGCCACGCCAAGATCAACGACAAGGTGGCTCAGCGCGCGAAGATCACCCAAGAGGTAGGGGAAAGATTCAACAGCGTCCACGATGAAGTCTGGGATGAGTTCTTCGTGAAATTTGTCGAGCTAGCCCAAGGCATCAGCGGAGCACCCGAGCCCGATAGACCCAATGAGAAGCAACTCGAACGCACAAACCAGACTCCGGCCGCCATCCACGTCCGGGCGATGTCGGCGGGGATCGCAACGGCAATCCGAGGTGCTGCAGCCGGCAGCGTGGCTGGCGCTGCCGCCGGTGGGGCCGCAGCATATGGGGCTTTCAGCGCGGCTGCGATGTTTGGATCAGCATCGACAGGAGCGGCAATTTCGTCGCTTACCGGGGTAGCGGCAACCAATGCAACCCTTGCCCTGCTGGGCGGAGGCACGCTCGCCGCCGGAGGTGCAGGAATGGCCGGTGGCACTCTCCTGCTGACAGGCATGGTGGCCGCGCCAGCGGCTGCACTCGCTGCGGCGGGCTTCTACATCTTGAGGCAGCGTCGCAGCAAGAAAGAGGAAGAACGGCTACGCGCCGAGGTCCAGACTGCCGAAAAAGCCCTAGCCCAATCCCAGCATGGCTTCAACGTGATGATTGACGTCCTGGAACGTGCCACGAGAATAATGGAGTACGTAAGCGTCCACGGGACCCACGCACTGGTCAAGTGGCAGAAGAACCTGCCCCCGGAGCCCAGGACATGGGAGACGCTCGGGAACGACGGCCAGTTGCGATACAAACAATTCTTGACAGTGGCCGGATGCTTACTATCCGTTAGCAACATCAACATCAGTGTTCTCCTGACGGCGGAGCCAGCCCCTTTGCGCGAGATGGAAAAGGCGATTGACGAAATGCTGACTTACGCCGACACGACGACTCAGACGCTAGTTTGACGCCTGTGGGATGTGCGATAACGCGTGGATGCTCGCTCAGCAGTATTCGCTAGTAGCCCTAGGCTGTCGCCATGCGAGAGATTGTCCCTGGTCAGATCGAGGCCACCGTCGACCAGTTCTTGCGACCGCAATCGGAGGTTTCCGACAGCCGGCGCCGGGAACGGTCCTGGGACCTGTGCTTTGACCACTTCCAGAACCATCCCGCCCCGACCGACACCATCGAACTCTCCAGCCTCCATCTGGGGTACTACTTAGCCTCCTGGGGCATGCTCCGCGGTTCCTCGTTCCTGCTCCACGAGACCAATGCACTGCATTACCGCAAGACCATCGAGGTCATCGAGAAGCACAATGACGCTATGCGCGGCTTCGGCGTGCCGCAATACCTCGACGAGGGCCGCTACGAGAAGTACGACCAGGCCTGGACTGACCTTCGAGCGGCGCTGATCCCGGCCGGAATCAGCGACGTCACGCTGGTCAGCAAGGTCATGATGGGCGTCTGGGGTTGCATCCCTGCCCTCGACACGAACTTCCGCAGAACGTTCAAAGACTTGTCGACAACGCGCTCCGAGCGTGGCGCCTGGAACAAGGGCAATCGGCGGGCCCTGGCGATGCTGCACGAGGTCTGGTGCGAGCACCGCGACGAGATCGAGCGCGTGCGCAGCTCGTACCCGGTCTGGAGCCTCGCCACGAGAGAGCCCACCGCCCGGGAACTCACGTGCGCCAAGGTCTTGGACATCTATGGGTTTCAGATGGCTGCCTCGAAGGGTCGGCGGCGGGTTGGTCGGAACAAGGCTCTGTTGCCACCGATGTCTGAAATCAACTAGCCGTCACTTGTTCCCCACGAATGTCCAGAAGAGCGGCTCAGTGCTCCGCACATCCACCGGCCGACTCCGAAGAAGATAGACCTCCACCCACGGCTCGGCTTCCGGCATGGGCTGAGCTGCCCGGGCGTCTAGACCAGTAGGCTTTAGCCGATCTTGACTTGGGAAGACTTGAGTGAAGCTAATTGGTAAGGAACGGAGTGATCGTGGGGGCGTTGTCGAAATTAACCGACGTGTCGGCCGTCGAGCGTGCGATCGAGGACTATAAGGAGCTGGGTCGGGACGCTTTTTTGGCGCGGTACGGGCATCAGAAATCAGCGAGGTACTTTGCCCAGGTCGAGGATATGCAGATCGATTCCAAGCCGCTGCTATCCGTCGCCTACGGTTACCAGTTCCCGGATCAAGGACCGTTAGCAGTCCGAGACTTCTCCGGTGGGGAGAAAACCCGGCGGGCACTGAAGCGGTTCGGATACGAACTGGTAGCGCTGTCCAGCAGCACGCCCACCGGGGTCACTTACGGGGACGTACCCGAGTGCCCTCCCGGCACGGTCTTTAAGAATCGCCAAGAAGCTTTCGAGGCTGGCGTCCACCGCACCACTCAAGCTGGTATAGCCGGACAATTCACCGGCACCCAGTCCATCTGTCTCTCCGAGGGCTACTCCGATGATGACATCCAAGGTGATCTCATCACCTACACGGGGTTCGGCGGCAGAGACCCCAATACTGGCCACCATGTCGCGGACCAGAAGCTCGAGAAGGGCAATCTCGGCCTCGTCGAGAACTACAAGCTCGGCCGTCCCGTCCGTGTTCTCGTCAAGGAATCAGTGCTTAGTGGTCGACGGTCGGACACCTGCTACCTGTACCTGGGCCTATTCACCGTCACCAGTTGGAGCTGGGGGCTTCGTGACGGCTGGAAGGTCCTCATCTACCAACTCTTGGCCAATGCTGGAGAGAGCCTCATTCCTGGGGACACGGCCGCCGCCCTCGTCCGCGGGGTGGATATTCCGCCATTGCGGCGCAGCACGACGGTCAACCGAATCCAGCGCAAGCACGAAGTGACGGCCTCGGTGAAGCGCCTGTATGACAATACGTGTCAGATCTGTAGCACCCGGCTGATGACAGCCGGCGGCCCCTACTCCGAGGGCGCCCACATACGTCCTCTAGGCATCCCCCACAACGGGCCCGACACCATCGAAAACATCTTGTGTCTGTGCCCCAACTGCCATGCCCTGTTCGACGGACACGCTCTGACCGTCAGCACCGACGGCACCGTTCTCAATCTCGGTATACCCCAGGGGAAGATCCACATCGATCCGCGACCCCAAGTGCATGCCGACCACCTGGCTTATCACCGAGACATCTCGTTGAGCACCTCAAACGGAGAGACTTTGAAAGCTCGTCAGGGGGTGACTTCATGAGCTCAGAGATTCCGGAACACTTGCTGGGAACAGAACAGCATCGACAGGCCAGGGATCTCAGTGAGTACCTGGTGCATATGACCACCACCCCGGAAGCACTAGGTCACATCATCACGACGGGTCACATTGAAGCCCGCAACCGCTTCGGCATAGGGCGCGGGATAGACCACGTGAAGCACAAGCACGCATCGGCCTGCTTCACCGAAATGCCGGTGTCGGAGCTCGACCGTCTCAGGGACCGAAATAAGCCGTGGGGTATCGCCTTCAAACGAGAGTTCGTGCTTGAGCGAGGCGGACAGCGGGTGTGGTACCTAGAAGTGGACAAGCCGCCGTACCAAGCACTGCACGGCATGAAAGAACGTGCTATTCGGCTTGCTCAGTGGGAGTCCTCGATCTGGGATGTCACGCCTTTCGTCGATCAATCGAAGCCTGGCACCTACGCATTCGATTGGGAACGCGAATGGCGCGTTGTCGGCGGGCTGAAATTCGAACCGAAGGACATTGCGCTCGTCATCGGCCTGGAGGGCGTGCAATCGCTGATTCAAGAGGACTTCACCATCGGAGCGCCATATTACGACCCGCGAGATCAGGCCTATTACTGGGAAAGTGGCAGCATCCCTGAGGTCGGCGCAAACATGGACGCGCTCCTCCAGAAGTTTCATGAGAACTTCATGTCGCCTGAAGATGCCGGGCTGCTTCGTGACCCTGATTCACGCTCGGGAGACGGATACTGGTGGGAGGGCTGCGCCTCGCGGTACGAAACTGAAGATGCAGTTGGTCTTCTTTCTCCCGATGCGCCTGAGGGAGTTCGGGATGCCCTTCGTGACCATCTGAACCAGGTCAGCTTTGCTTGGGCTGACAGATATGAAGATGACACGGAGGAGCCTGAGTAGGGGCGCATCATCCCTGCGGTTATTCAACTGCACTGTTCAAAGCGTAGGAGCTTAAGCGCAGCCTGCATGTCTAGAGCGAGACTCCAAGCTCGCTCCACTACGTCCCTCGGTTGAGCGTCGCACCACGCGCAGCGGATCGTGCAGGGGACGCTGGAGAGGGTCCGCTGGGCTGCGACCTAGCAGTATCGTAACGACAATTCGTTGCAGCGTCGCGGACAGATCGTGCTCAAGTGCACCGTGGTGCCAGAGGTGTGCTGACTTATGTTGGTGTTGGTTGTGCCTGCTAAAAGTGGGGCCGGAGGATCGAAGTTTGGAGGCACGGTCTGGCGCTATTTTCTGGGAGTCTCCTGGCGCATGCTGAGGCCAGACGACTAGAGCACGGTGGGGTGTCTACAGGGTGACGAGGAGCAGCAGCAGGAGCCAGCCGAGCAGCGTGACGACGGCCACCGCGGCCAGCATTGGGCACCCCGGAGAGTGGACGCCCACCCCGGCACGCGGTCGGCGATGGCGTCAGGCAGAGCGGCGTCCAAGCTTTTCCGGACCCAGGCCGGCATGCCATACGGACACGACAGCCAGCGACCCGGGAGCCGACGGAGCCGGGAGAGCGTTAAGGGTCCGCGGGGAATGACTGGTCATGTTCCGTCTCAGTGTGTGGCCTTCACCCGCTTTGGCCGTCCACCCTTATCCGGGTACCGAGTCGAACCGGTCAAACCAGCTTTCGTCGACGCTTGGCTGCACAGTCACGCCCGATACCCCGTCCTCGCCGTGGATCAGATCCACCAATCGATCGCCGCTGACCAGATCGACGGTCGGCGTTGTGGCTATTGCGGCTTTCTTCGCCGGTTCAGTGAACCTGCTTAGGGTCACCAGGATGGGGCTCGCTCTGTGCCCTTGGTTTGCGCATCTCGTTGTGAGTATTCGGAGGCTTGGGAGCCACCCGGTGTTGCCATTCGGAGCCGGCGATATTGCCGTTGGGGGCCACCAGCCGCGGCGGTGGGAGCCACCACGGATCGCCCCGTCTCAGACGCGCCATCCTCAGCCAGAATCATCACCTCGGTGTCCGGTGCACCTTCTCGCGGCCTGGTTGCTGGCGGCTCGATCATCTTCCCCGCGCCTCAGGAACGAGTGTCCCTGCCCTCCGGCAGGAGCAGGCCACGTCCAACGGACAGCGGCCCGTCCGAGAACATCCAGGGCCGCTCCCGCGCAGCTGAGGGATGTGCCCTGCCATCCGGAGCTTCTGACTTCGCCCCAGGGGACGGCCGTTCGGCGCGTGGCCGTCTTTGCGGGTGGTGCCGGTGGACTGAGCCGTCGCAATTCCGGAGTGCTCGTAAGCTCCAGGGGCCTGGGCGCAGGATGCGGCCAGGTGGCTCCCAACGGCACCATCAGTGGCTCCCAAGGACAAGAACGCGCCAATCACCGACTGGTCCCCAGCGGCAATATCAGTGGACCCCAGCAACGCGAATATTCAGTTGGAATAGGGCCACGGTTTCTCGCCCGATTGGTTTTCCGTCCGGCGTATAGCACTTGACCTGGACCGCCACCCGGGATGACAGGTCACCGGAACGGTGTCACGGTCCCGGCGCCCTCGACCCGCGGAAAAGACCCAAGGTTGGTGGCGGCCGCTCACCGCCACGAGGCAGGACTACGTCGTGGACATCACCGTTGACCGTCGGCGGAGCGCAGGGTGTCCGGCGCGGGGAACGGCAACCGGATGGTCTGGGCCCCGGACCCAACGGCGGAGGCCCCGCCGAACTCGTCCGTCACCACGGTGATCCCGTCAGTGCTGACCTCGGCAATCCGCACGGGGCGTGCCGTCGCGCCGCCGCTTCCGCCGGTTCCCTCGACGTCGAGGACGAACCGGTCACCGAGGAAGCGCAACCCCAACTCCTCGAGCGCCTCCTCCGCGGTCAGCCAATCGACGGGTTCGCGCGTGGCCTGCCGGCCGAGGGCATCGAAGGCAAGGAAGTCCGCCCCGGCCGGCACGATCCAGCCGACCCGCTCGCCACCCTCCCGGTGGTGTTCGATCCAGTGGTCAGGAAGCGTGGTCCTCACCCCCGTTTTGCTCCGAAGTCCGATGTTCGCCTGCGCTTCGCAGTAAGCGGCGCGCCTCGTCCAGGATGGGCAGCTGCAATCCTGGCCCGTAAGAACTCATGATGACCTGAACCAGATACTCGGCGTTCCGCAGGACCAATTCCCGCTGGACCGCCGTCAGGACGTGATGGCCTGTGCCGGATTGACCGTTATGGCCGTTCAAACTAGCCGTAACGTCAGTCGTCCCGTGGACCCATGCAGCGAGGTCACGCGGCGTGGGCATTGAGAACCCTTCCGGGTTCTCTTCCCCATGCGTCTCCCCGCCGTCGCCCACAGGAAGCGATTCCATGTCTACGTGACCGACCGTGTCCTCTGTCGGCTCGTCTTCATCCGGGGACTCATCGATGACGGTCACATTGGTGAAGGCCTCACGGAGGATTTCCGGCACCTCGCCGGACGGGACCACGACGTCTAGACGATTGGTCGTGCGCGTCAAGGCGATGTAGAGAAGACGCGCCCCGTTGTCCTGTTGCATGATCGTTTCCGGTGCAACAACCGTCACCGCATCGAATTCCAGCCCCTTGGAAGCCTCGGGCGTGACAAGGTTGATACTGTTGCCAGTCATGACGGAGCCGGAGTCGTTCCACTGCAGTTCCAGCTCTTGGAATGCCGCAGTGATCTCATCCCAGACCTCCGCAGGCGCAATGACTCCGACGAACCTACCCTTTCCGCTGTGGTGACTAGCGATCCGAGCGACTTCGCCGGCAACCAGCGCGGGAGCCACGTCGAACAGTTCAGGGAGGGCATTGGCGCTGCGGACCGTCTGCACAGGCGCCACTTCCGGCGCCGCTTCCGGCAGTAGCCGTTGGGCAATGTCGTAGACCTCACGCGGCACTCGATAGCCGTACTCCAACTCTTCAACAATGACTTCAGCGTTCGACCTCAAGTCATTGATGACATCAGCCCACGAATCACGCGCAAAGGGTCCCGTCGACTGGGCTAGGTCACCAACGACTGTCATGGAGCCGTTACGGGAACGACGTCGCAGCGCAGCGAGCTGCATCGGAGTGAGGTCCTGTGCTTCGTCTACGACAATGTGCTCCCACGTCGCCGCCCGCTCCTGGATTGCCTCAGATGCCTCGTCGATCAGTGCCAGGTCAGCTAGGGTCCACGGTTCCTCAGAGATCCGTTCTGCGACGGGGCGGTACAAGAGTTCGATGTCCGTGTCTGTCAGGTGCTCGTCGGCGGCTCGCCGCAGTCTTTGCTTCGATCCCAAGAGCTCGCGGACGAACTGAGCTGCCGAGAGTTGGGGCCACAGCTTGTTCAGCTCCGCGTCTAGGGACCGAGGATCGACGATCGACTCCACCGACGTGCCCCGGAGTGATCCTATGGCCTCTGCGCACCGCTGCAGCAAGCGGTCTTTCAGCAGCTCCCGCCCAGTGCCATATGGGCGCCAGCGGAACTCCTCCACATCCTCGGTGACAGTTTCGACAAGCAGCGCGATGGTCGAGGCGGAGTTCCGACGCTTAATCCGGACCGGGCCAGCCGGGGTCTTGATGCGGTCGTTCAGCCCGTTGGTGATGACGTCCATCATCACGGCTGATCCCTTGATCCGTGCCACGCTCTCGGATTCGGCGGATCGGACGGGGATGCTCCGCTGGAGCATGTCCTGGACTGACGTGGTAGGCACCCCGTGGTCACCCAGCTCAGGCAGTACTTCCTTGATATACCGGGCGAACGCCGGATTGGGCCCAACAATCAGGACGTCTTCCGGCTGGACTCGCTCTGCATGGTTGTAGAGGATCCACGATGCGCGGTGCAGGGCAACGGCCGTCTTACCCGTACCCGGCCCGCCCTGGATGATGAGCAAGGAGTCCATCTTCTGACGCAGCACCTTGTCCTGCGCGGCCTGAATGGTCCCGACGATGTCCCGCATGGCACCCGTGCGGGTGGCCTCAAGGCTGTCCAGGAGGGCGTCGCTGGGTGCGACGTACCCATCCAGCTGGGCGATGTCCTCCCCCAGCTGTTTGAGGACGATGTCCTTGAACGACTTGATGCGGTTGCCGTGGGTCTTGAAGTCTCGTTTACGGACGACCCCCATGGGTTCATCTGGAGTCGACTGGTAGAAGCGAGAACCCGCCCTCTCCTTCCAGTTGATGACGAGCAGATCCCTGTTCTCGTCCTGGATGGCGGTCTTCCCCAGATACATGGTGTCGCCGTCGTCGAGGTCGACTCGCATCAAGGCGGCGGCATCCTTATCAGTCAGCCGGGCGACCTTCTGAGACTCGGCCTTCATGGCACGGCGTTGATCTGCCGTTCCCGGACTGCGCAGCTCGCGTTCAAAACGCTCGACTTTTTCATGGTGTGCCTCCATGGCACGGTCGAAATACTCCTGCTCTGACCGGATCTCCTGGACCTCATCGTCCGCCTTGACTGTGCTGCTTCCGCGCATGATGCGCTACCTCACTGTTCTTTTCTCAAACCCCACCGACGGCTGCTCTCGTTGACAGGCTGTCAGTGATCGCGGACACGATAACCACGCGCCGCCAGAACTTCCCGCAGGTCAGCCCACAAGGAACTCCGATGCCTCCCCGGTCCAGGTGACCACCAGCTCGTCCCGCGCCCGCGTGGCCGCCACGTACAACAGAGACCGTTCCTGCATCTGCATGTCCCGCCGCTCGGCGTCCGGCAGGCCCTCCATCATCCAGCCCGCCGGCACCTCGGACGCTCCCGCCCCCATGACCACCGCCCGCTCGAACTCCATGCCCTTGGCTTTGTGCATCGTCATCACGGACACGGACCGCTTCCGTCCCCCGCCGTCGGCTGAACCGTCCAGTGCCCCGGCATCCCGGAGTCCACGGGTCACCGCCTTCTCGGCCTGCTCGCTGCGCACCATGACGCCGATCGCCTCGGGATCCACACGGTCGACGTCGATCCACCGCTTCAGGTGCCCGGCGGCCGCCGTGATCTCCTCATCGAGCGAGTCCGCCCGCACCAATGTGGGCTTCGGCCCGGACCGTGCCGACCGGTACTCGCTGGTGTCCTCGGCCTCGTCCTCGAGGTCGGTGTACTCCTGCCCGCTCAGCATGCCCACCGCGTAGGCGAGGTTCTCCGCCGTCGTGCGATAGTTCAGCCGCAGCCGGCGGGCTCGGCCCACGATGTTGATCCCGTACCGGGACAGAGGGGTCTTCTGGCCGTAGATCCGCTGGTGGGAGTCCTCCGCGATGAACAGGTCGTCCGGGCCGGGTGCCACGAGTCCGCGCAGGAGCATCCAGTGCCCGGCGTGCAGGTCTTGTCCCTCGTCCACCAGCACGTGGTCAGCCGCCAGTCGTCCGCCGGATTCGGCACGCTGCTCCAGGATCACGCCCGCAATGGCGGCGACCTCCGCATAGCTGGCCTTGTCCTCGAGCTGGTGCGCCCTCCGGTACTGGGCGAAGACCGGCCACAGTTCCTTGCGCGCCTTCCGGTTCAGCGCCGTGCCCCGGCCGCGCCGGGAGGCCCTCAGGTACCCGCGCTCGTCCACCACCCGGTGCGCGAGAACTACGGAGACGTACTCCTGTTCCAGGAACGCATGATGCGTCAGGTCCTCGGACACGTCCGGGTCCACGAGACTGACGGCCTGCTGGAAGGCCCGCGCGTCCTCGCCGCCGCGGGGCCTCTCGCTCAGCGCGTTCGTCCCGGGGCCGATCACTGCGCGGACGGCCTCCGCACGCTCCGCCTCGCTGGCCTGGTGCACCACCTTGGCGGCCACCTGGTCGATGCCCAGCACGGTCACCCCGGCCTCACCCAGCCCGACGAGCGGCACTTCCGGGTCGAGGAGCCGCAGCTGCCGAGTCAAGGCGTCGGCCAGGGCCCGGGTGAAGGTGGTCAGCACGATGCGCGCGTCCGGGTCCTTGCGAGCCAGATGCCGGGCACGGTGCAACAGGACGACGGTCTTGCCCGTGCCGGCGCCGCCGGAGAGCCGGAACGGACCGGACGTCTGCCGCTCCACGTACTTGCGCTGGTCGGGGTGGAGGAACACGCGCCAGCGGTCGATCGACATCGACTCGAGGGCATCCTTGAGCTCCTGGGGGTTGTCCCCCACGAAGACGAAGCCCCCCGCGGACTTCTCGAACGCCTCGATCAGCTGTTCGTCCTCGCCGACGGTGGCCTTCTCGGGCGGGACGGGACCGAGCCCGAGCTCGTCCAGGATCGCCTGCAGCTCCTTGCCGTGGGCCAGGTCCAGCAGGACCAGCCCCTGGGCCTCCGGTGCCTTGTCGATCAGCGCGTTCAGCCCGGCCGTGGTGGTAGCGGCCAATGCCCGCGCGGCCAGCTGCTCGGACAGTCCCGCCTCGGCCACCAGGTGCTCGACCGTCCAGGACCCCGGCAGCGGGTTCACCCAGTCGTCGACCGGTGCCTCAGTGCCGGGCACAGTCACCTTGGGGCCGGGCACGGTGGTCCC
This sequence comes from Micrococcus sp. IITD107, assembly GCF_041927415.1. Classification (NCBI taxonomy): domain Bacteria; kingdom Bacillati; phylum Actinomycetota; class Actinomycetes; order Micrococcales; family Micrococcaceae; genus Micrococcus; species Micrococcus sp. IITD107. The sequence continues at coordinate 50,453 of NZ_JBHFFN010000003.1, forward strand.
GGTCCCGGTGCCCGGCGTCGGCTCGGCACCCTCAGGACGGTCGCCGCCTTCCCCACTCGCCACCTCGGCGACGGTCCACTCGGCGACTAACTCCTTCGTGTCGGGCACGTCCGGGTGCTGCTCGAACTCGGGCACGCCCAGGGCCGGGTTAATGCGCAGCGTGGTGGTGCGAGCGATCCGGATGGCCTCGTCGTGCGGGTATGTCCCCATGTAGACGTAGTGGCCGTCTTGGACACCGTCCATCTTGAACAGGACGGCACGCCACTGCTGGTTCACCCGACCGGTCCGCGCGCGCCGGTCCCGGGCCCGCTCCATCGGCTCGATGTGCAGCCCGGCAGTGGTGTCGTCAGTCTGCAGCTTCTGGAGGAAGTCGTAGGCGAGCTTCCGTACCGAACCGTCCAGCTTGTTCTTCACGCTGGCCATCGTCACGAACGGCATGGTCACTGTCCTCCTGATTCGCTGGTGGCCCCGCTGAGGGCTCCGAGCACGGCGGTGTGGTCGTCATTGCCGAGCACCGTCCAGCCGGCCTTCTCGAGGGCGGTCGATTCCTCGTCGAGTTCGTAGACCACGGCGATCCGCTGTTCGGGCCAGTAAAGCTGAGGGGTGATGCCCTCCAGCTCTTCGCCGAACTCGGGCGTCGGCACGGCAGGGTCGGCGGCGAGCCGGCGCAGGAACTCCAGCTCGTCCTCGTCAGCGTCCTCGAAGATCTCGTCCCAGACCGGATTGTGGGCGGAGACCCCGGTCTCCGCCTTCACCGGGGTCTCGACCGGTGTCACCGGAGCAGGAGCGGCCACCACGGCCGCCTCCCCGTACACCTCCCCCAGGATCTGTTCCACGGTGCCGGTGGTCGCGTTGATCGCCCCGTGCACCGACGTCTGGAAGCCGGTCACGTTGCTCCACAGCAGCCAGCGGGACCACGCCTGGCGGAACTCTGCGGTCCCGACGGCGGCCGGCGAGTCGTCGAGCACCAGCACGTTCCGTACGGCGACGCCGGCCCGGGTGATCTCCCCGGCCGCCAGCATCTGGACCGCGCCCTCGGCGCGAACCCACCAGGGCGTCTCCGGGGTCATCTTCAGGTGGGTGGCCAGCGACCCGACCTCGACCCCGAACCGCTTGGCGTCGTCCTCGCCGAGGGGGTGCTTCTGCAAAGGACCCGGCGCCAGTCCGGCGCCCAGGTCCGCGACCTTGCGCCACGCGACCAGGTCCGGCTCGTTGATCCAGGCCCACAACAGTTCCATCGAGCCGCCGCCCAAGGCCCGGAGGATGGCCGGCTTCATCGCGTGCCGCTGCTGGAGGCTGGCAAGGATCGGCGGGGTGATCCACCCGTCCAGTTCCGTCGCGGCGTCCGGCCCGGCGCGGAACCGCTCCACGTCCGTGGCGGTGATGGCCCAGGGGACGTAGCCCCGACCGCGCAGGCGCTGGCGCTTGACGGCGTCGTCGCCCGCCCGGTTGTACGCCGGGGTCGCGTGATAGGTGTAGCCGTCGGTGTAGATCGGGATCTCGGGCAACTGTCCGATCCCGGGACGCAGCAGGAAGTCTGGCCGGGTGCCGTCCAGGTCCACCTGGGGCTGCAACCGCCAGACGAACCGCTGGTTGGGCAGTTGGAACTGCACTTCCTCGCCGCGTGCACCGGGGCGTTCCGTGATGTGGGCGCCCACGGTCTTGAGCCGTTCCTTGAGTGCGCGCCGGAAGTCGGTCTCCAGGGCGGACTCGGCGGACGCTGGCCCGGCCTGGCCCTGCTGCACGGTCCACGTCGCCAGGGTGGGTTCGGCGCTGCCCTCATCCGGCGCCTCGGTGCCCTCCGCACCGTCGGCTTGCTCGCCAACGCCGAGCAGTTCGCCGAGGAGGCGTTCGGCGACGACCCGTGAGACGTAGTCCTCGGCACCCCGCGCGGCGTAGGGCAACAGGCACTGGTGGCAGGCGCGTCGGTCCTCTTCCTGGCACGAACAGCTCCGCACCACGTCCCACGCCGCCTTCAGGATCCCGAACACGGTCACCGGGTCCTTGAACGCGGCCAGGTAGCCGGTCCCGCCGGGGACGGTGTCGTGGATGAGCAACGCCTGGCGGCCGTGCTGGTCCTCCGGTTCCGGGATGGTGAACGCCGCGACCTGGCCGTGGGTGCCGCCCAGGTGGCGGGCCAGCCCCAGCTGCACCGCTGCCGTCAGGGTCGGGTACGTGAAGACATCAGAGAACGCCGGGCTTGCCGGCAGGTGCAGCTTCACGCCCTGAGTCCGCAGCCGGTGGGCCAGCAGCAAGTCGACCGTGTGCTCCTCGTCAGAGGCCCGGTGCCGGCACCAGAACCGGTGCTCGTCCTTGGCGTTGGCCCGGCGGTTGGTGTCCTGCTGCCCGCAGTACGTGCACAGGGTGAACAGGGGGGGGTAGTACGTTCCGCCGGCGAGGACCCGGGCTCCGCCGCGGCGGCCGGCCGAGCCGAGGTTCAAGCCGGTCACGGTGGTGTGCCGCAGGTACTCGACGCCCAGGCCAGTCGACTCGACGGACCAGCTCGATTCCACGCCTCCGGGTTCCACGTCCGCCACGGGGACCACGGTGAACTGGTGGCGCTGCCGCTCGTCCCGGGAATCGGTGATGGTGGACTCGTCACGGCGGATCTCGGCGCTGACCTTGGTGAGCTCGACGGCGGAGAACACCTGGCCCTGGTCGTTGATGCCGGTGGCCCGGCAGCGGGGGCAGTCCGCGGCCAGGCCCAGGTAACCGGCCGTCTCGCCGCCGGCGCGCTCGACCGGATGGATCCAGCCGCAGCCCGGGCAGATCTGCCAGTACTGCACCTCCCGCAGTTCGGGCCCCAGGTCCACGGCGTCGATCGCGATCTCCATGCCGTAGGCATAGAACGTCGCCCCCGGCGCGAGCTCGTGGATCGCGACGGCGGCGGTCCGCTCGAGCGTCCGCGTCTCGGCCTCGAATTGCTGGGTGTCCTCATTTCGCCAGGAGATCCCGACGTCGAGCATGACCGGGTCGCCGATCAGGGTGTAGTTGGGGAAGACGCCATAGCGTTCCAGCGCCGAGATCCACCAGTCGCCGTTGGCGTCCATCAGCTCGGCATTGAGCCTGCGCAGCTGAGCCCGGGCGGACTTCACGTCCCGCTCGGCCTCGCGCACCTTCTCATGCTCCGCGTCGCCGTAATCGTGCAGACGCTGCTGGTACTCGGCGTCCAGGGCCGTGACGGCGTCGTCCACGTCCCGGATCCGGTGCCGCAGGTCCTCCAGGGACTGGTTCCACTCGTGGCTGGCCCGCTCCAGCGCCGGCCCCAGGTCATCGGCGGCCCACCGGTGCAGGCGTGCCCGGCCGTCGTCGGAGACCTGGCCGGAGAACTGGTCGAGGAAGGCATCGACGACTGCCCCGCCGCCGTCGCGGACGAGTCCGAGCATCTGGTCCAGGTAGGTGCCCTCGACCGTCGAGCCCATGACCTTGGCCACGCGGCGCGGGTGCACCGCCTTCTCGTCCCGGGCCAGCAGGTCGCCGAGGTAGGCAGTGAACTGGCGGGTGAGGATCTCCTCGGCCTCCAAGTAGGTGGCCGGCGGCCGGACCTCGCCGTTGATGACGGAGAGCGGGTCGTAGAGCTTGGGCAGGTGCTGGCCGCGGCCCCGGGCGAACGCCAGCACGAGGGAGTTGCCCGTCAGGCGCCCGGCCCGGCCGACGCGCTGGACGTAGTTGGCCACGGTCGGCGGCAGCGACGCCAGGATGACGCAGGAGAGGTCTCCGATGTCGATGCCCATCTCCAGGGTGGGCGTGGCCACGAGGACGTTGGGGTCATCGGGATGCTGGTGGGTGCGCTTGAAGGACTCCTCGTAGTCCAGGCGGACCTCCTCGTCCAGGAGGGACGAGTGCTCGCGGGCCACCACCCGGCGGGCCTGGCTGGAGGAGTACAGCTCGCGGTAGTAGTTGCCGTCCGTGATCTCGACGCGACCCAGCTCGCCTGGGCAACTGGTCTGCAGGCACGGCGCCCCGTCCAGCTGGTCTGCCACCGAGGGCGTGCCGTAGGTCTGGGTCGTGCAGACGCTGCAGGCCAGGGCGTACGTCCCCGCGGCCAGCCCGCCGGCCGTGGGCACGGAGACCAGGACCTGCTCGGGAGTGAGCGCGTAGGCCGTGGCGGCGCGGTCCGTGGACAGGGCCGTGACGGTGCCGTGGTCGGCGAGGACCTGGAACAGCCGGCGAATCAGGGCCGGGGCGTCGTCGGGGGCCACGCCGAGGGTGCGGGAGGTCCACTGGGCGTACCAGCTGGAGCGCGGGGTGACCGGGTCCAGGCCGTCCTTCGGATCCGTCGAGCCGACCACGGGGAATGCCGGCGCGGGGCGTCCCTTCGGGAAGGCGGGCATCCCCTGTCCGCGGGGGCGGCCGCCCCAGAGCCAGTAGCGCTTGCCGTCCTTCTCGACGTACTTGCGCAGCCAGTCGTGCAGGATGCCGCCCTGCAGGCGCATCCTCACGAGCACGCCGCGTACCCAGTGCAGGTACTGCTCGGCGGTGGGCAAGGCGACGTCGGGCAGCATGTTCGTCGCCGAGGCCCAGGCCTGCTCGGCGGCGGCGAGCACCTTGGCCCGCGGGCCGGCGTCGGCCTCCACCACCACGGAGCCGGTGAGCTCGAGCGTCCGGCCCAGCCGGGCATTGAGCCCGAGTTCCAGGCCGGCGTCGAAGAGCAGGCGCCGGCGCACCCGGTTCCGGGCGGAGCTGCGCGCACGGGGCGCGGCGTCGTCCTGCCAGTACTCCGCGAAGCCGTCGCGTTCGCTCAGGTCCGGCGGGACGAGCCGGTATCGCTCGAACGGGGCGTCGGGCCCGTCGGGGATGGCCATGGCCCGTTCCACCAGCTCGTGGAGGTTCAACACCTCCTGCGAACCCTCGTCGGGGTGGTCCCCGAAGGCCCGGCGCAGGGCGGTGCGCAGGGTGAAGGTGTGGGAGCGGGCCTGGATGAACCCGGTGCGGTGGGCGGCGTCCTGGACCGAGTCGGTGAAGACGAGCGCCTTCTTCTCCACCGCGTCCAGGTCCGGGTCGCCGAACAGGTTGGAGACGGCCACGGAGGTCAGGGTGGCGATGGCCGAGCCCATGAACCGGATGGCGTCCTCGGCCTCGCAGGCCGGGCAGACGTCCTTGCGGGAGAGCTCCCCGGCCTCCAGCCCGGTGAGGCACTTGACCGGGATGATCATGCCGCGGCGGTAGTCGGGGTCGTTCTGCTCCGGCGGCTCCACGCCCAGCGTGCGGTTCTGCAGGTGGAAATAGCGCAGCCCGGAGTCCTTGGTCTCGGCGCCGGTGCGGTGCTCGCGGAAGGAGTCCTCCGCCTCGTTGGCGGCGTAGAGCAAGGTGCGGAAGCTGGCGTCGTCCGTGGCGGAGGCCTTGCGGATCTCGGCCGGATCCATGGTGAGGTCGGTCTGGGTGGGCGCGAGCTTGGCACCCCAGCCGTTGCGGCCGCAGTGCCGGCAGTACACGGCCGGCAGGTAGGCGGTGAAGGTCTCGGCCTCGTCCTCGGTCGGTTCGGCGGGCGGGTCATCGCCCCAGCGCAGCTGGTGCTCGATGTCGACCTTGGCGTCGATGCGGCTGAGCTCGCGGATCCACAGGTGGGTTTCCACGGTCAGCGCCTCGCGGCCGGCTTCGGCCCGCACGTGGGAGTAGAGGGCCAGGACGTGGCTGAGGTATTCGGCGGCGTCATCCAGCGCGGTGCCGGTGAGGTCCGGTCCCAGCACGGCCCGGGCCAGGTCCCGGATCCCGACGGCGGCGCTCGTCTCGGCCACGAGGCGCTCGGTGAGCGGGTGGTGCCGCAGGGCGGCGAGCAGGCTCTCCGGGTCGCGCGCCGGGACCGCGGTGAACAGGGAATCGAGCACGGCGCCGAAGAGCGTCTCGGGACGGGCGTCGTCCTCGGCGACGACTGTGTTGGTCTCGTCGATTCGTTGGGTAAGGTCTGCCACCAGCCGCGGTGCGCAGTCCGGCGTGGGACTGAGCCGCCGCCAGGCGTCGGCGTCCATCCGCGACTCGGTGATGAGGGCGTCCTCGCCGAACTCGACGCCGAAGATCTCCCGGGCGAAGTCGAGCATGGCCCCGGCTCCCCCGCTGCCGCCGAGGGTCGCCGACGTCGCCACGGGGGTCACGATGCCCAGCGGGCGTTGCCGGTCGGCCTCCGTGATCCGCGGGGCCAGGTCCGTCAGGTCCTCCGGCCAGGCAGACTTCAGGGCCAGCCCGAGGCGCCGCAGCAGCATGGCGACGTCGGTGCCCTGCGCGCCGTCGTAGGTGTGGAACTCGTCCAGCACCAGGTACTGCAGGGAGGTGGCGGAGGCCGTCCAGAGCCGGGCGTCCTCGTGACGCAGCAGCAACTGGTCGAGCATCTTGTAGTTGGTGAGCAGGATGTCCGGCGGGTCCTGGCGCATCACGGTGCGGTCGGTGATGAGCCCGGCCGCCGTCACGTGGCCGCGCTTCTCGTGGGACTGCTGTCCGGTGTACAGCGCGGCCCGGACGCCGCCGAGTTCCGGTTGCGAGGTGATGAGGCTCGCGAGGCGCCCGGCCTGGTCGTTGGCCAGGGCGTTCATCGGGTAGAGGATGAGCGCCTTGATCCCCTGCTGCCCCTGCCGCTGGGCGCGGAGCACGTGGTCGAGGATCGGGTAGAGGAACGCCTCGGTCTTGCCCGAGCCGGTGCCGGTGGTGACCAGCGTCGGTTCCGGCCTCTGGTAGGCCTCGGTGCCCGGTCCGAGAGAACTGAGCCGCTGGAACGCCTGGGCCTGGTGGCTGTAGGGCGTGAAGGAGCCCGCGTAGTGCTCCAGGCACTCACGCCACCCGTCCCGGGCGGGCTCGAACGGCAGCCGCAGCCGCACGAACGGTCCCTTGAACATGCCGTTCTCGGGGTCGGTGAGGAACCGATCGATCGCCGCCTGCGCCGAGGAGTCGGACAGCGCGAACGTGGTGGTGAGGTAGTCCCGGATGCCCATGACGAGGTCCGTGGCCTGCCGGGTGGGAAGAAGTTCAGGCACCGGCCGTCACCGATGCCATCTCCTCGTCGTCCTCGAGGATTCGTCCGTGTTCCTCCAGCTGCGCGCTGAACTTCGCGTAGGCGGCGCACATGTCCTCTTCCCGGTCGAACCCGCGGAATGGAAACTCGAAGACGTACTCCACCTCGCTTTGCGGATGTGTCCAGGTCCGGTCTTCGAGCGTCATTACCTCTCCGCCGACCGTGCGATACAACTTGTTCATCTCGCCGGGGACTTTACGTCCATTGGTGTCGTATAAGTCTCTGCGATCGTAGCCAAACATCACGGAGAACTGAGTGCGATAGATCTGGCAAAGGTCTTCTGCGCTCAGGCCAAGTGACATCGCAACTAACACATCGATTTCAATCTGCGTTTGAAGTCGCTCCCGATCTCGACGAGCCGGAAAATTCCAATCCCAATTTCGATTCAATACGGAAGCACATAGATCTCCATAAGCGTTAGACAAAGCTTGGAGCCTCATTGTTCGCTGCACAATAGCTGAATCTATCCGCACATCTTTCCCCGGTGCGAACGGCAATGCAGCCTTCAGGTCCGAACTAAACGTAGACGCTGCAGATAGCCTTATCCAGAAGTCAAGCAGAATAGAAGACAAATATCCTCCGAGCAATACCAATCCGAACTCATCACTATCTTCTGTTTTAGAGATCGAGCCAAAATCTTTAATGCGTAGACTATTCACCGCGTGAACATGCGCGGCCCCCGGGGGTTGTAAGGCGGCAAATAGAGTCCTCTCATTCCTGAGTGGGAGCATGTTTCGCACGAATACTCTATAAACAGACCGCGATCTTACTCGCTTTCCTTTAATCTCCCATATGACGTCACCAGCGTCATATACGTCTCGATCGACAGCTGGTTGATAACTGGTACGAGGAATAAAGTTCTCAGGCAGCTCTTCAAGGTCTATCGCAACGGTGTCTTGGTTATGCAACATCGATTCATTTGGTTGCTTAGAGAAGGGGTTAGCGACAGAGAAATGCGGACCTTGCAGGATGACATCGTTCCATGACCTATTGATCGTCGAGCCAACGTCGAAGTAGCCCTTCTTCCTGTCATTCGTCTCATTCCAACCAGACGAAGTCTGAAGCGGGAACCGTCGAAGTCGGGGCATTGCCGCCATTTTCTCAAGAACACTCATGATCGGCTGACTGATTGCGTATACCATCCGCGTCTCAAGAGAAGAGGATCCGGGAGGCTCGAGGATGTCGCGCCAAGTCGATAAGGATTCGCCGTCCACGTGAATAATGCGTGCAGCATGCGGTCGAGCGTCCCAATTGCCCTCGTCATCTTTGAGTCCGGGCGGCAGCCCGCCACCATCATGATCGAAGGATCTCTCTACAGTCTCTGGGTGGTATAGTGAAGCCGCCATAAGAAAGCTCGGCGAATCAGCGACGTCGCCATATATGTTGACCCCATAAGTATGCTTATCGCTAATCTCGAACAGCATCAAAGAATTTATGAATTGCCAATGACGCCGGAGGCGTCTGTATGTTGCGGCCCGCAGTTGCTTGGCGCTGGGTTCCGTGAAGTGGGACTCTGGATGAATAAGCGAAACGATCCCGCGAGGAGCGCTGTTCTTCCATGTCCTTTCCATGAATCCTCGGTATAGGTCCGGTCTAAGCGAAGACACGACCGGGTACACGGGTCGTGAGGTCAGGATAGCTCGAAATGCCGTGATTTCTGCGGCTGTGGTATTCATGAATTCTCGATGCTCTGGGCTGGCTAGGGCCTTTTTGCGCCGATCTTGTTGAGCTAATTGCGTTGTCCGTTCGTGGACTTGCCACCACGGATCGAACTCTGCGTACACTGCGCGCTCGTCCCAGTCGGGTCGCACCCACGGCGGGTTTCCCACCTGCAGGTCAAAGCCACCCCGGGCAAAGACCGGGGCGAACTCCAATTCCCAGTGGAAGAAGCCCTGCTCGGCGGCCACGTCGTCGCAGACCCCGAGCCACGCGAAATCGACCTCGTTGGCGATCGCGTCGTGCCGAAGCGCGCCGGCGAAGTCCAGGTCCAGCTCCTCGGCGGCGTTCAGATCCTGCCAGTTTGCCGTGGACAACAGGCTCTGCTGCCCGGCCGTCCGTGATGACTTACCGGGCTTGCCGAGCATGGCCTCCAGGCCGTCGATCCACTCGTCCACGGTCGGCGGGTTGGTCTCCCGTTCGGTGAGCGGCCAGTACCAGAGTGCTGTCCAGGCATCCATAACGCGCTTGAGCCGACGGTAGGCACCATCCGGATCGGCGAGGGACGCCTCGATCTCGCTGCGGGTCACCACCGTCGACTCCGGTTGCCGTTCGTGGGGGAAGTAGTCCACGAACCGCTTCGCCTGCTGCTCGGCGATCTGGAGACGCCGGAGCACGATCTTCCACAGGGTTTCCACTCGTTGGGAGAGCGCCAGCAGTCGGGTCTTCTGCCTGTTATTCAGGGCATTACGCGTGGACTTGGCCCAGGACTTGAGCTTCTTCTGTTCGTCGGCGGCGAGGTCCTTGACCTCCTTTGCGTCGGCGGCGGCACCCCAGCCCTCACCGGGCAGCAGAAAGTGGTGGATCCGTCCCGCGGGAGCCGGGTCGTCGCCGTCGTGCTCTATGGCCTCAGCGAGGCCGGTGAGGGGGTGGGCCTCCGGTTCCTCGGAGAGGTACTTCTTCTTGTCCACCGCGTAGGTGGAGTACGTGGCGCGACGGGCGCCGACGAGGGAGTTGCCGCGCTTCAGGCGCAGCCCGAACCACGGGGCATGCAGGCCCGGCTGCATGGTGTCCAACCAGAGCGACACCTCGGCCAGTTCCACGGCGGTCGCGTTGAGGTCCACTCCGTGCACCTGGTGCAGGGCGATCTGTGCCTTGACCCGCTGCAGCTCCTGGGCATACTCCTCGGCGGGAATCTGACGGTCCAATTCCGTCTGCTTGCGCGTCAGGTACTCGTCAGCCAGCTGGCGGACGGCTTCGATGGCGAAGGCGCCGGACCCGAGGGCCGGCTCGCACACCGAGAGCTCGAGGACCCGGTCCGCCGGGGTGTCCTCGTCCAGCAGTTCCTCGAGCGCCTGGGACACGACGAAGCGGGTGAGCACCTCGGGGGTGTAGTAGGAGGCCGACTGCTGGCGTTCGCGGCCGGCCAGCCGGAACACGAACCCGCCCTTGGGATGGATGACCGGCTCGGGCAGTCCAGTCTCCTCGTCGATCCGGGTCACGAAGTGCCTGGGGTCGATGTCCTGGGCGCGCTCGACGGGGACCACCCAGGAGCCCTTGGACCCGTCGCCGTTCTTGGCGACCTCGCGCAGGTCGGTCTCGGCGATGAAACCGGTGTAGGACATCAGTCCCTCGTAGACCGCGCCGAGCTGGTTGATGCCGAGGTTGGCGTAGGAGATGAAGCCGCGCTGCCCGGAGGAGCCGGGCTTGCTGAGCAGCAGGCGTTCCAGGACGCGCTGCAGTTCGCCGTTCCCCAGGCCGACCTCGTCGATGAGTGCGGTCCGGGAGGGGTGGAACAGGTCGGCCTCCAGCGACTCGAAGTGCAGGCCCGAGTCGGCTTCGAGGAGCTGCTCGTCTTCTGCACCAGCTGCTTCCCCGGTCGGTTGGTCGGCCGGGGACTGCTGGCTGGCGTGGTCACCGTTGACCAGCTGGAAGAGCAGGGCGAGGGACTCGTACAGGTGAGTTCCACGTTCTGCCGCCGAACTAGTGAGGTCCACCTGGAGGAGCTCGCGAAGCCGGTCCAGGCCGTACCCGGCGTCGTACTCCCCCGCCCCCTTCGGGAGCACCCCCAGCTCGGGCGAGGCCTCGGCGTAGAGCAGGAAGAGGATTCGGTAGAGAAACCGCAGGGACTGCCGGGCCAGGGCCTGCCCGTCGACGTCCGAGTTGGACAGTCCCCGCGCGGTGCGGCGGCGCAGGACGTCGTTGGCGATGATCTCGATGGACTCCCGGATCCCGTCGCGCAGGTCCCGGGAGACGCCGACGGCGTGCTCGTGGGACTCGGCCAGGCGCTCGTCCCACCACAGGGTGCCGTCTTCGGTGGGTACCAGGGAGTTGCGGCCGACCATCGCCAGCAACCGGTCAACTTCTCCGCCCTTGCGGGTCTCGTTCCGCTCAGCGATCAGCTGGGCATCCACGGCCAGGTAGCGGCCCTCGGGCCACCGCTCGCGCTCGGTGAGGTAGAGGATGCCGCCGGCCGCGACGACGACATACCGCGGCTTCGGCTCGGCCAGGTACAGCTCTGACAGCAGCTTGCTGACCGGCTGGTCCGGCCGCGGTGTGCCGTCCACGGTGTTGGTGCCGTAGAGGACGGTCTGGTCCAGGCCGGCGTCGGTGCCGGTGACGGGCGCGGCGTCCAGCCAAAGCACCTCCGCGCTGCCGCCGAGCGGGACCGCACTGACCGTGAGGTCCTGCTGACCCCGCTCCAGGGTAATCTCCTGCATGGTCCCGTGGAGTCCGAGGACGGTCCGCAGGTGCGCGTAGGCCTCGGCGGCGCGAGCGGCAACGTCCTGCCCGGCCTGGGCATCGGCGCTGATCTCGGCCATGGCGGTCTGCAGCGCCAGGCGGTCGTGGGAGAACCGGGTGACGGGAGTGGAGTGGCCGTCCTTGGCGTCGGCGTCCCACTGGGTGCGAAGCTTCTTGACCTCGTTCTGGAACGTGACGCCCCGGCCGTCGTCGGTGAAGTAGTGCTCGCTGATCCAGTCCTCGACGACGACGATCGATTCGTAGCTGGTCACCGGTTCTCCTTCTGGTCGGCGGTGCGGGTGGTGCGGGGTACGACGGCCAGCAGTGGCCGCACGAGTTCCTGGTCCGGGGAGAGGTCCTGGGCCAGGCGCCGTTCCTCCTTGACGCGGTCGGTGCGCTGGCGGACCTCGGCGCGCTGGATGAGGGCGTCCGATTCGTGGGTCCACTGCTCGGCGCGGGCCATCCACTCCTCCAGCTGGTCGCTGGCCCGTTCGGTCAGAGCAGAGCGGACCATGGACAGGTGTGCCGTGGCGGTGTCGACGGCGGCGGGCAGCCGGTCCTGCAGCCCCGCCACCGGGACCGGTCCCGGGTTCGGTGCCTTCCCGTCCAGGCCGATCTCCTCGAAGAACTCCGCGACGCTGGAGATCGGGGTGGCGAAGCCCGCGGAGACGGACATGAACGTGCGGTTGAGGACCTGCCCGCGTCGGTTGGTGATGGTGCCCAGCAGCAGGAAGGTCGACTCATCCACGTCACCGCGGATCGCCGGGACCTCGTTGCGGGACATCGAGGCCAGGGCCCGGTCCCCGGCCCAGTCGAGCACCGGGTGGAGCGGTCCCAGGTAGTGGGCGGCCGGCCAGTTCGTGTCCTCGGAGGCACGGGCATGGTCTAAAGACTGCTGACCGACCGCGCGGGAGGTGGCCAGCAACAGCTGCTCCGTGACCTTGCGCTCGCTCAGGTAGTCCTGGGGCAGGAACCGCAGCCGCTTGCGCAGGTCCTTCGGCGGTTCCAGGGAGGCCACGTGGTAGGTGCTGTCCACGGACCACTTCACCGTGCGCTCCGGGTCCCCGAACGCCTCCTGTAGCGCGTCGTCCAGGTAGTCCAACTGTGAATCATAGAGGCCCCACGAGTCGGCGACGCGGACGGCCGACGTCGTGCCGTCACCCCCTGCTTCGTGTACCGGCTGGGAGCCGGACCGGGGCGCGGAACCGGGGCCGCCGTCGTCGGGGGGCGACTTCGGTTCGTCCCCCTCCAGCCCGGCCAGCAGCGCCTCCAGCGAATCCGGCGCCCACTGGGGCTCGTCCGGGACGACCTCCTCGAGGTCCTGGCCGTAGGCGAGCATGTCCCGGATGGCTTTCTCCTCGGCTTCCACGGAGTGCCGGCCCATCAGGACGGCGACGTCGTCCAGGGCACGGTGCGCCTCGTGCTCCTTCTCGACCAGCCGGGTGAAGACGCGGACGTCCCCGGAGAAGCGCTCGTCGGTGGGTTCGAGCAGCAGGGTGGTGATCTGCGGGGTGTGCTTCTGCCCGTAACGGTCGATGCGGCCGTTGCGCTGCTCGATGCGGATCAGCGACCACGGGATGTCGTAGTGGACCAGGTGGTGGCACTGGGCATGCAGGTTGACGCCCTCGGAAGCGACGTCGCCGGTGACGAGGACGCGCAGCTCGGAGTTGCCGCGCTTGAAGTCCTCCACGGTGTCCTGCTGCTCGACGTCCGAGAGGCCGCCGTGGAGCAGGCCGATGTTGGCAGGCTTCAGACCCAGCGCCTCGGGCAGGGCGGCGTGGAGGAACTTCAGCGTGGCCACGCGCTCGGCGAAGACGACGGCGCGGGTGGAGTTGCCCTTGCCGACGCCGATGTCCTTGAGGTGGTTCACCAGGGCGGTGAACTTGGCGGAGGGATTCTGCTGGGCTTCCTCCGCGAGTAGTTGGAGACGGCGCAGGGCCTCGACCTCGGCCGGGCCGGCGTTCTTGGCGGGCTGCAGACGTTCGCGGATGGTCTCGGCGAGGGCGGCGGGGCTCGACAGGAAGGCCTTGGCCAGCGTCCAGCCGAAGAGTCCGTTGGTACCCGGGGAGCCGTGCGGGTTGTGGAGCCAGGTCTCGGAGAGTTCCGTGGCGATGGCATCCTCGGCGGTGCTGGCCGGGATGAGCCTGTTCTGCGGCTCGGCGCGTTCGGCCCAGTCTGCGCCCACCTCGCGGGCGACCTCCGGGGAGTACCGGTGGCGGCGGATCACGAGCTTTTTAACGGCGTCCCGGTCGATGTCCCCGTTGGGGTGCACGGCGGTGGGGTCGAGCAGGCGCACCAGCTCAGCGAAGGACTCCTTCTTGCCGTTGTGCGGCGTGGCGCTGGCGAGGATGAGGGCGTCGGTGCGCGGAGCGAGCAAGCGTGCCAGCTCGTTGTTCAGGGTGCCGGTGTTGGTCAGGTTGTGGGACTCGTCGATGACGACGGCGTCCCAGCGGCGCTTCTCAAGGTGGGCCCGGTAGCGCGGGGTCTTCAGGGTGTCGATGGAGATGATGGCGCGCTTGAAGTAGGTGAACGGGTTGCGCGAGGCGGGGATGGTCTGGCGGACCCGCTGGATGCCGACCGAGTCCAGCCGAACGAACGGCAGGGCGAAGCGGGTCCACATCTCGTGCTGCATCTGCTCCAACACGTGGCGCGGGGTGACGATGAGGATGTTCTCACCGCGGCCGCGGACGACCAGCTCGGAGAGGATCATCCCGATCTCCAGCGTCTTGCCGAGGCCGACGGCGTCCGCGATGAGGATGCGCGGCCGGATGTTGGAGGGATCCAGGGCCTTGGCGACGGCGGTCCGCTGGTAGCCCAGGGCGTCTGCGAGCATGCGGGTGCTGACGGTGAGTTCCGGACTGATGGACGGCACCGGGGTCTTGCGCAGGGTGGTCTCGAGGAATAGCCGGGTGAGTCGGTAGTGGGCGGTGGGGTCCGCGACGATCTTCGCGTTGCGGGGATCCACGACGTCGATGCGGTCCAAGTCGGAGTAGAAGGCGGCCTCGGTGTCCCGGACCAGCTCGCTGAGGCCCTGGACCTTGATGAGGGTGCCGGAGGTGGTGGCGGAGGCGGAGGTGATGACCCAGTCCTCATTCCGGACGCGGACCACCGAGCCGGGTGAGACGTTCAGATCCACGGAGGTGGGTAAGCCAACGGTCACGGTTCACGGCTCCTTCGCGCGTGGATTCACGGGGATGTGAAATACCTATACTCAAGATACGACACCAGCCGGTGACTTCGACGCATAGAGGTAACCGTGGTGGTCACTTCGGTGTGCGCCTCGCCCTACTCGACGGACTTAGCTCTTCCCTCGCTCTCCCAACGTCCCCAAAGGTCTTGAAGTTGGTGTCAGTGAGGCTCGATAGCTCCAGCGGCGTTTGAAGATTCCCGGTTCCATAGCCTTCTGCTCCCATCCGGATGACGCCACCTGGACCGTTCAAGGCCCCTGCGCCTGAAAATATCTCGACGCCGCGCGGGGCCCATGACCCACGTTCGGTCCACTCGGGCACTGCAGCGCAACCCGTGACTTATCCGTGGTAACGCCGTAACAACATCTAGCCGTCAACACGCCTAACTTTGCGTGACGCACGGGTATGACCTTTCGCGAGAATCCGCGGTTTTCGATCCATGGCCCGGTTCTCGGCAGGTTTCGGAGACCATGTGTCCCTCATGGCGGACTTCCGCCAAACCTTCCATCGTCCCCATGCTGAGTGCTGTGACACGCTCTCACCAGTCCAACGCGCCGTCACTCTGAGGAGAAAGGCGGTGCCGACTGTGGCCATTCTGTGGCCACAGGCGCAGTAACGTCGCATCACGAGCAGGCACAGAACAGAAGCAAATGCGCGTGATTCCGGGGAAGTTGGGACACGCCGAGGCTGCCCGAAACCCGCCATTCCAGGGTCGCCCAAACTTGAAGACCAGTAGGCGGTGACCCCGTCTCAAGGGTTCAAATCCCTTACCATCCGCGTCCAGGAGCCGGAGCCCGCACAGGGTTCCGGCTCCTGCTGCATCCTGGCTCTTGTGGTTTTCAGGGACGTTACCCAGACTTCACCCAGGTGTGGTGGACTTCATCAGGACACCGTTGCGCCGATCACACTGGTCGGCTCTGGTGGTCCACGGGCGTCAGCCCCCTGACCGCTCGCACCACATCATTGGGACACACGAGGGAAACACACATGTCGAAGCAGCCTTCCAAGGCCGTGCTCGCCGGTGTGCTGTCCGCGGGGCTGCTGGCCAGCCCCCTGGCAGCACTGCCGGCCACGGCCACCACCACGGACACCGGGTCCGGCGCCACACCTGAGGTCCTGCCGGCCGCACCCGGCACCGAGACCATCTCCATCCTCAGCTTCAACGACTTCCATGGGGCACTCTCGGACGAGTACTCCGGGACTCAGTTCGCTGACACCGTGGAGGACTACCGCACCGCTTTCGCAGCCGTCCACGGTGAGGACAGGGTGCTGCTGACCAGCGCCGGTGACCTGATCGGCGCCTCCGCCTCGGTGTCCAACGTCCAGGAGGACGAGCCGACCATCGAGATCATGAACGCCCTGGGGCTGGCCGTCAGCGCCGCCGGCAACCACGAGTTCGACAAGGGTCTGGACGACCTGCGGGACCGGGTCCTGCCGCTGGCGGACTTCGAGATCGTCGCAGCGAACTTCGTAGACCCCACCACCCGCGAGCCGGTCCTTCCCTCGCATGACCTGTTCGAGGTCGGCGGAGTCACCGTGGCCGTGATCGGTGCGGTGCCGAACAACCTGTATGCCACCACCACCGGCGCCGGGCTGGAGGGCAACGAGGTGATCGACCTCGTCGAGGGAGTGAACACCGTGGCCGCGGAGCTGGAGTCCTCCGGTGCCGCAGACATCATCGTCGCCTCCTACCATGACGGCGCATCCGGCAACGGCGCTCTGGCCGATGAGATGGCCTCCTCCGAGGTCTTCCAGAGCATCGTGCAGGACACCGACCCGGCCGTGGACGTGATCTTCAACGGTCACACCCACCAGACCTACAACTACGAGACCACGGTCGGCGGCACTGAGCGCCCTGTGGTCCAGGCCGGCCAGTCCGGGACCAAGCTGGCCGCTGTGGAGCTGCAGATCGACACCGCCACCCAGGAGGTCGTCGCCTACAGCTCCGAGCTGATCGACCGCTCCACCCAGGCGCCGGCCGAGGCCGCCGCCGAGTCCCCGGTGACCGCAGAGGTCTACGCCCTGGAGCAGGCCGCCGTGGCCGAGTTCGAGGAGCTGCAGTCCACCGTGATCGGTGAGATCGACGCCTCGATCACCACCGACTACCAGACCCGCATCGCCGAGAACGGCGCCTGGCGAGCCGGCGGCACCCGCCGTGCTGAGACCACCCTGGGCAACTGGGCCGCCACCGCCATCAAGGACCGCGTGAGCCTGACCAACCCGGAGGTCGACCTCGGCGTCACCAACGCCGGTGGACTGCGCGCGGAGCTGCTCTACGACAAGTTCACCGCCAGTGGACAGTTCTCGGACAAGCCCGCCGATCTGCACGGCAAGGTGACTCTGGGAGAGATCCTGGACTTCGCCCCGTTCGGCAACACCCTGGTGTACTTCGACATCCCCGGTTCCTCCATCAAGCAGGTCCTGGAGGAGAACTGGCAGGACGACCGTCGCACCTTCACCCTGGGTTGGTCTGAGGACCTGACCTGGACCTACGACGACACCCGTGCGCAGGGCGACCACGTCACCGGCATCTGGATCGACGGCGAGCCGGTGCAGATGGACGAGATGTACACGGTGGGCACCCTCTCCTTCCTGGCGGACACCGCCTATCTGGAGTCGGGCTCCTCCGCCCCGGACGGCTACGCCGGATTCGCGCAGGGTCGTGAGAACTTCGTGGACCTGGGCATCGCGGACAACCAGGCCTTCCAGGAGTACGTCGAGGCCCAGACCGCCGCGGAGGGCAGCATCAAGCCCGACTTCTCCACGCTCGGCGTCGAGGTCAAGGACCACACCGAGGAGCTCGCCGCCGGCGCACCGCTCACCCTCTCCCTGGGCAGTCTGGAGATGGACTCCGACGGCGCCGGTGACGCCGTTCGCGTGGACGTCTCCTTCGAGTCCGAGACCGGCACCGTGACCGAGCTGGGCACCGTCCAGGTCCCCGCCGAAGGCGAGACCGCGGACCTGACCTCCCTCACTGCACCGCAGACCGAAGGGGCCGGCGAGCTGGTCATGACCGTGACCTACGACGACCAGTACGCCACCACCACCGTGGTGCGCGCCCCGCTGACCGTCGGAGCCGCCACCGAGGAGCCGGGCCTGCCCAGCATCGCTGAGATCCAGGGCACCGGGGACACCACTCCGTTCGAGGGCCAGACCGTGACCACGGAAGGCGTGGTGACCGCGGTGTACTCCACCGGCGGATTCCGCGGCTACTACATCCAGACCGAGGGCTCCGGCGGCGCCGACGACGCCACTCCGGGCGCCTCGGACGGCATCTTCGTCTACTCCCCTCGCACCGTGGAGAACGCGGAGCTGGGCCAGCTGGTGCAGGTGACCGGTGAAGCCACCGAGTACTACGGTCTGACCCAGATCAGCGTGCGCGATGAGCTCACCGTCCTGGACCGCGAACCGGAGCCGGTGCAGCCCACTGAGCTGACCTTCCCGCTGACCGAGCAGGAGCGCGAGGCCCACGAGGGCATGCAGATCGCTCCGGCCGGCGACTGGACCATCACGGACAACTACACCCTGAACCAGTACGGCACCCTGGGTCTGACCCCGGGCACCGAGCCGCTGAAGAACCCGACGACCGTGGCCGCCCCCGGTGCCCCCGCGCAGGCGGTGGCAGAGGAGAACGCCCAGAAGCTGATCGTGCTCGACGACGGAGCCTCCATCAACTTCATGCGGTCACCGGGCAACCGGAACACCCTGCCCTACCTGGACCTGAATGACCCGGTCCGCGTCGGCTCGGCGGTCGAGTTCACCACCCCGGTGATCCTGGACTACCGGTACGACGCCTGGTCCTTCCAGCCGCTGGTGCACGTGACCGACCAGACCCCGGCGCAGCTGCAGCCGGCTCAGTTCGAGAACACCCGGATCGGCGAGGAGACCCCGGACGCGGTGGGCGGCAACGTCTCCGTGGCCACGTTCAATGTGCTGAACTACTTCACCACCCTGGGCGATCAGTACCCGGACTGCCGGGCCTACACCGACCGTGAGGGCAACCCGATCACCACCAACTACTGCGAGCCGCGCGGCGCCTATGACGCGGAGAACCTGAAGCGTCAGCAGGACAAGCTCGTGTCCGCCATCAACGGGCTGGACGCCTCGGTGGTGGGACTGGAGGAGATCGAGAACTCGGCGAAGTTCGGCCACGATCGTGACCGTGCCCTCGCCACGCTGGTGGAGGCCCTCAATGCCGATGCCGGCACCACGAAGTGGGCCTACATCCCGTCCCCGAAGAACCAGCCCTCGATCGAGTCTCAGGACGTGATCCGCAACGCGTTCATCTACCAGCCCCGGACCGTCCGCCCGCTGGGCGAGTCGGTGCTGCTGGACGACCCGGTGAACTTCGACAACGCTCGTGAGCCGCTGGCCCAGCGGTTCATGGCCGTGGGCGGCAATGCCTCCACGCAGTTCATCGCCATCACCAACCACTTCAAGTCCAAGGGCTCCTCCGGGGCCACGGGCGAGAACCGGGACTCCGGTGACGGGCAGGGCGCGTACAACGCCGACCGGGTGGGACAGGCGCAGGCCCTGGTCGCCTTCGCTGAGCGTCTGAAGAAGGACACCGGGACCGAGAAGGTCATCCTGATGGGCGACTTCAACTCCTACGAGCAGGAGGACCCCATCAAGGTGCTGGAGGCCGCCGGGTACGTCTCCCAGGGCGCCAAGACCGGCGACTACACCTACACCTACGACGCGGCCGTGGGCTCGTTGGACGGGGTCTTCGCCAACCAGGCGGCAGACCAGAAGGTGACCGGTGTGGACATCTGGAACATCAACGCCGATGAGCAGATCGCCTTCGAGTACTCGCGGTACAACTACACCGCGGAGGACCTCTACCGTCCGGACCAGTGGCGCTCCTCCGACCATGACCCGGTCAAGGTCGGACTGCAGCTGGATCTCACCCCCGGCCACGGTGGCCCGAACCCCGGAAAGGGGAAGGGCAGGGGCAACCGATGACCTGCTGATCAGGTCCTGACGGCGGGCCCACCCCACTGAACACGACTGGAGGTCAGTTCTCCACCTCATCCACCCGGATTCGGGGGGTTTGACGTGGAGAACTGACCTCCAGTTGCGTCTGAGGGGGTCAGCGTGGGGCGGCCGCGCGGCGCAGGACATCTCGGGCGGCGGCGTCGGCGTCACCCAGCGTCATCGCCCGGCCGTCCGGGTCCTGTCCGGTCTCGGCGGCGATCGCCGTGCCCCACTGGACCGAGGCCAGCTGCAGCCCCAGCACGTAGACCCCGGTGCGGACCTGTCCCTCCGCAGAGAGGAGCTGATACGGGCGCTGGGTCACGGCGAAGCCCCGTCCGGGGATCTGCCCGCCCTCCTCGTCCTCGGCGAGGTACGGAGTGGCCAGTCCGGAAGAGAGCATTCCCGCCACCAGCGCACTGGCCGAACGCTGCACGCGGTTGGCCGGCATCATCGCCTCGATCAGCCAGCTGCCCCGCTGCACGTCCTGCGGCTCCTCGCCACCGCCCACCTGGGGACTGGACACGGTGAACTGCCCTCGTTCCTGGTCCACCTCGACCTGCGGGTCCGGCCCGGCGAACCGGACCAGTCCGGCCCGGGCCACCGCCAGCAGCTGCTCCACGCGCAGCAGGGGCGGGCCGGAGGCCAGGCCCTCGACCAGGGTCTCGAACCAGCCCATGACATCGCGCAGCCGGGAGGCATCGGTGATCCGCCCCTCGGCCACGAGCCGCTTGACCAGCAGCCGCGCCGCATGCAGGGTCCCCACCGCCACCATCAGCGGAGAGTCCTCGCCCTGGGCGGCCTCCCCGCAGATGCCCTCCAACAGGTCCTGCACCGCATCCTGGTACTCCTCGCCGCTGGTGAACACCCGCTCGGCGAAGGGACGGCCCAGGGCGCGGATGTCGAAGAACGGCATGCCCGGCGCGTACCGGTGCAGCAGCTCCTGGGCCTGCCGCGCGGTCACGGGCTCACCTCGCCCGGCCGCCTCCAGCAGCCCCACCAGCCCGGAGAAGAACTCCGCCGCCCGCTCCACCCCGCCCAATGCCTCCGGCCGGGTCCGTACCAGGTGGTGGTAGTACGCCCGGATCACGTCCCGGTGGATCAGCGGCCACAGGTGGACCCCGAAGTCCAGCGGCCCGTGGGCCCGCTCCAGCTCCTGCACCACCGGCGCCACGAAGTACTTCAGCGAGACCCCGTGCGGCACGAAGCTGTCCAGTTCGGCCTTGGGGAAGTACGGCGTCCCCCGGCGCGAACACGGGTGCAGCACCGGTTCCTCTCCGGAGGGCAGATACCGCAGCGCACGCCCGGGCCCCTCGCCACTGTGCTCGAACGTTCCCCCGCGCCCGAGGGTGAACTGGGCGAGCGCGTCGAAGAAGTTCAGGCCCATGCCGCGCACCAGGACGTCAGCCCCGGCGGGCACGGAGTCGTCGTCCAGATCGCAGGGGATGTTCGGCGCGCGGTAGTGCAGTCCCAGCTGTCCGCCCACGGTGGCCAGCCGGTCCTGCTCCCGTGTGGGGCGGGCCGGCACGTGCCCCACGGCCAGCACCACGGAGTCGGCGGTGAGCTCTCCGCCTGCCCAGTCCAGCCTCCATCGGCCGTCCTGCGCCTCCTCCAGTCCGGTCACCTCGGCACGGATCCACTCCACCTTCCCGACGACGTCACACGCCTCCAGCGCCTGCGTCACCTTCGCGTACAGCTCGGCCAGGTAACGGCCGTACATGGCGCGCGGCGGGTAGTCGTTGCGCCCCAGACCGGCGCTGTCCCGCGGGTGGGTCTGCCGCCACTCCTCGAAGGAGCCGCCCACCGAGGAGGTGACCAGGCCTTCGTCACCGGTGGGGGCCGCCGTCGGGAAGAAGGAGGGGGTGTTCATCAGCAGCAGCGGTGACTGATCGGTGCGCCAGACGTGACCGGGCCCCGGCTCGTCCGGGTCCAGGACCACGATCCTCAGCTCGATCCCGGCCGGCTCCGGTGACCCGTGTTCCAGATGGGCCAGGAGTCGTTCCAGGAACGAGGTGCCGCGAGGCCCGGCGCCCACCACGGCGACGGTCACGGGGCGGGCGGGGACGGCAGTGGCCGAGCCGGGCATGGAGTCGGGTCCTTCCGAGAGTGGTTGCGGACCTCTCCAGGGTAGGCGGTGGGCAGATGTGCTGAGATGGGCGGATGAGTTCCCCGCATCCCACCCCTGACAGCACCGAGTCCGACGAGTTCCTCTGGTTGGAGCAGATCCATGGAGAGCGGGCCCTGGACTGGGTCCGGGAGCAGAACGCCCGCACCGAGCAGCTGTTGGACGGTCCGGAGCTGGACGCGCTGGAGTCGGCCATGCTGAAGGCCCTGGATGCTCCGGACCGGATCGCGATGGTCTCCAAGCGCGGACCGCTGTACTACAACTTCTGGCGGGACGCCGAGCACCCGCGGGGACTGTGGCGGCGCACCGACTGGGAGTCCTACCGGGCCGGGACCCCGCAGTGGGAGGTGCTGCTGGATGTGGACCGACTGGCGGAGGAGGAGCAGACGCCCTGGGTGTTCGCCGGTGCCCAGCTGCTGCGTCCGGACCGGGACCGGGCCCTGCTGCGGCTCTCCCCGGACGGCGGTGACGCGGTCCGCGTGCGCGAGTTCGACCTGACCGCCCGGGAGTTCGTCCCCGTGGACCAGGGCGGGTTCGACCTGCCGGTGGCCAAGACCCATGTCTCCTGGCTGGACCGGGACCGGCTGCTGGTGGGCACCGTGGTGGACCCTGACCCGCAGACCGGTGACGTCACCCGGTCCTCCTACCCGCGCGCCCAGCGGGTGCTGCGTCGCGGAGAGGAGCTCACCGCCGCGGACCAGGTCTTCACGGTGGACCGCGAGCATGTGGCCGCGTTCGGACACCATGACTCCACGCCTGGTTGGGAGCGGACGGTGGCGGTGGACGCCGTGGACTTCCACCGCTCGGTGACCTGGCTGCGCACCGACGACGCCTCGGCGGGCACCGGGGAGGAGCGTCCCGGGTGGCGCCGGATCGAGGTGCCGGAGGATGCCGAGGTCTCCTTCCACCGGCAGTGGATCACTGTGTACCTCAAGACGGATGCGCAGATCCGCGGCACCGACCACCGTGCCGGATCCCTGCTGGTGGCCCCGGCACAGCAGTGGCTGGACGGCACCGCCGAGCTGAACCCGGTGTCCCTGCCGGATGCCCGCACGGTGCTCTCCTCCTGGACGTGGACCGCCTCCCATCTGGTGCTGGTGCTGCTGCAGGACGTGGCCTCCGTGCTGCAGGCGGTGCCTCAGGGTCGACTGACCGAGGCCGACGCCGCCGCCTCGGCCCGCCCCGTGCCCCTGGACCCGCCGAACCCGCACGATCCCTTCCTCACCCTCTCCGCGGCGGCGGTGGATGATGAGGATCCGGACTGCGGGGACGACCTCTGGGTCACCGCCACCGGGGCTCTGACGCCCACCACCCTGCTGCGGCTGACCTTGGACGCCGCGGCAGACCTGCCTGCCGGACCCCAGACCGCCGCGGGGAGCGGCGCGGTGGAGGCCGACGTCGTGCTCCGCCGTGAGGTGGTGGCCTCCGCCCCGGAGCGCTTCGACGCGTCCGGACTGGCCGTCACCCAGCATTGGGTGACCTCCGACGACGGCACCCAGGTCCCGTACTTCCAGATCGGCCCGCAGGACGCGCCTCTGGACGGCCGCTCCCCCGTGGTGATGGACGGATACGGCGGGTTCCAGGCCTCGAAGCTGCCCGGCTACTCAGCGATCCAGGGTCTGGGCTGGCTGTCGCGCCGAAGCGAGGACGGCCGGACGGGGATCTGGGTGATCGCCAACATCCGCGGCGGCGGGGAGTTCGGCCCCGGGTGGCACCGAGCGGCCCTGAGGGAGAACCGGCACCGTGCCTACCAGGACTTCGCCGCGGTGGCGCGGGATCTGGTGGCCCGCGGCGTGACCTCCCGGGAACGGCTCGCTGCCACGGGCCGGTCCAACGGTGGCCTGCTGATGGGCAACATGGCCACCCAGTACCCGGAGCTCTTCGGGGCGCTGAGCTGCGGAGTCCCCCTGCTGGACATGCGGCGGTACACAGTGCTCTCGGCCGGGCACAGCTGGATCGCCGAGTACGGTGACCCGGACGTGCCCGAGGACTGGGCGTTCATCCGGACCTTCTCCCCGTACCACCTGCTGGTGGACCGCCCGGTGGCGGGTGCTCAGGCCGGCCGGGACGCGGAGGGACCGAGCACCGGGTACCCGCACCAGCTGGTGTGGACCGCCACCTCGGACGACCGCGTGGGTCCGGTGCAGGCCCGCAAGTATGCGGCTCGGCTCCAGCGCCTGGGCGTGCCGCAGACCTGGTTCCATGAGGATCTGGACGGAGGTCATGCCGGTGCCAGCGACAACCGTCAGGCAGCCTCGATGAACGCCCGTTCTCTGCACTTCCTCTGGCGCTCGGTGGCGGGGTCCGGGCACACGCTTTGATCTGGAGGTCACCGACCGGATAACCTGGACGGGTTGGAGACGTGCCAGAGCGGCCGAATGGACTTCACTGCTAATGAAGGGTCCGGCGAAAGTTGGACCGGGGGTTCAAATCCCCCCGTCTCCGCGCGATGGAAGCCCCGGGAACCAGGACTGGTCCCGGGGCTTCTGCGTACCCCCAGACAGTCACTCTGCTGTCATCGCGCCGACCCGTATCCAGCACCCCGTCTCGGCGCAAGAGCTGACACCCTGCTCAGCTTCGAACATCCCCATTGCTACCTGAGAGTCAACTGGGAGTCCGCTGTCTGAGGATGACAAGCCCCCCTCGCGTCTGCCTACGGTGGAGACAGATCGACCGGTACGGAGGCGGGCCGCACCATGGCCCCCCGGACCGAATCGATTGAGCAACTCCGTGGCGGGATACCCCCGTCACACACCCCAAGACAGGAGTTCACCCCATGCAGGACTTCACCTCCATCGATCGCCTTCAGGATGCCAACGTCTACGACACCAACGGTGACAAGGTCGGCTCCGTGGGCCAGGTCTACCTGGACGACGCCACCAATGAGCCCACGTTCGTGACCGTCAAGACCGGCCTGTTCGGCATGAAGGAGACCTTCGTCCCGCTGAACCAGGCCTCCCAGGCCCAGGACGGCCTGACCGTGCCGTTCGACAAGGACTTCATCAAGGACGCCCCGAACGTGGACGCCGACGGCTCCCTCACCCCCGAGGAGGAGCAGCGCATCTACGAGTACTACTCCATGGAGTACACCGCCGCCCGCGGTGACCGTCGTGACCGCGACGGCGTGGACGCTGGCCGCGAGCACGATCAGCAGCGCCGCGACGCCTCCGTGCAGACCGGCCACGCTGCCGGTATCGCCGGCGGTGCCGGTGTCGGCGAGAGCGGCGACTACCCCGAGGGCGATGTGACCGGCACCCGCGGTGTGGACGACCGCGCCGTGGCTGGCCGCGACGTCAACGACCACGGTGCCGGACGCGTGGACGACGACGCCTCCGTGGTGGTCCGCGATGAGCAGCTGGACGTGCACACCGAGCGCCAGGCCACCGGCGAGTACCGCCTGCGCAAGCACACCTACCAGGACACCGAGACCATCGAGGTCCCCGTGGAGCGCGAGGAGGTCGTGGTGGAGCGCACCCCGGTCGACCCGAACTCCGCTGAGGCCCGCACCGCTGGCCGTGGTGACGAGGAGGTCTCCGTGACCACTCACGAGGACGTGCCGGTGGTGGACAAGAACGTCACCGCTGAGAAGGTCTCCCTGGGCAAGACCGCCGTGCAGGACACCGAGACCGTGACCGAGACCGTGCAGCACGAGGACGTCGACATCGACCGCGACGTCAAGCGTGACGGTCTGGATGGCGACCTGGACGGCCGCGACGGCCGCCGCGTCTGATCGACCGGTCGCCGTTGAGCCCCTTCGGCTCGGCTGACTGACACCGAACGAACCCCCCTCCCGCGCTGGGAGGGGGGTTCGTCGTCGTGTGATGCCTGTCAGGCTCCGACATACTCGGCCAGGTGCTGGCCGGTCAGGGTGGAGCGATCCTGCACCATCTGCGCCGGGGTGCCCTGGAAGACCACGGTGCCGCCCTCATGCCCGGCGCCGGGCCCCAGATCCACGATCCAGTCCGCATGCGCCATCACGGCCTGGTGGTGTTCGATCACGATCACCGACTTGCCCGAGTCGACCAGCCGGTCCAGCAGCCCCAGCAGCTGCTCCACGTCGGCCAGGTGCAGCCCGGTGGTCGGCTCGTCCAGGACGTAGATCCCCCCGGACTCGGACATCTGGGTGGCCAGCTTCAGCCGTTGCCGCTCGCCGCCGGAGAGCGTGGTCAGCGGCTGCCCCAGCGTGAGGTATCCCAGCCCGACGTCGGCCAGTCGGGTCAGGATCTTCTGGGCGGCAGGGATCCGGGACTCGCCTTCACTGAAGAACTCCAGGGCCCGCTCCACCGACATGGTCAGCACCTGGCTGATGTCCTGTCCCCCGAGGGTGTACTCCAGCACCTCGGCCTGGAACCGCTTTCCCTCACACACCTCGCAGGGAGTGGAGACACCGGCCATCATCGCCAGGTCCGTGTAGATCACCCCGGCACCGTTGCAGGTGGGGCAGGCCCCCTCCGAGTTGGGGCTGAACAGAGCGGGCTTGACGCCGTTGGCCTTGGCGAACGCCTTGCGGATCGGCTCCAGCAGCCCGGTGTAGGTGGCCGGGTTGCTGCGCCGGGAGCCTCGGATGGCGCCCTGGTCGATCGCCACGACCTCCTGCTCAGTGGGCAGTGACCCGTGGATCAGGCTGCTCTTGCCCGAACCGGCCACACCGGTGATGGCCACCAGCACGCCCAGGGGGATGTCCACGTCCACCTTCTTCAGGTTGTTCCGCGATGCCCCGCGGATCTCCAGCGCCCCGGTGGCCTCCCGGACGGTCTCTTTCAGGTGGGCGCGGTCATCCAGATGCTGCCCGGTCAGGGTCCCGCTGGAGCGCAGCCCCTCCACGGTCCCCTCGAAGCAGACGGTGCCGCCCCCGGAGCCCGCGCGCGGCCCCAGGTCCACCACATGGTCGGCGATCTCGATGGTCTCCGGCTTGTGCTCCACCACCAGCACGGTGTTGCCCTTGTCCCGCAGCTGCAGCAGCAGGGCGTTCATGTTCTGGATGTCATGCGGGTGCAGTCCGATGGTGGGCTCATCGAAGATGTAGGTGACGTCGGTCAGGGCCGAACTCAGGTGCCGGATCATCTTGGTCCGCTGCGCCTCACCACCGGAGAGCGTGCCCGAGGGACGGTCCAGGGACAGGTAGCCCAGGCCGATCTGGACGAATGCGTCCAGAGTCTGCTGCAGGTTCTCCAGCAGCGGCTCCAGCCCCGGCGCCGTCAGTCCGCGGACCCACTCGGCCAGGTCGCTGACCTGCATGGCACAGGCATCGGCGATGCTCCTGCCCTCGATCAGGGAGGACCGGGCGATCTCGTTCAGCCGGGTCCCACCGCACTCGGGGCAGTCCTGGAAGGTGATGACACGGTCCACGAACGCCCGGATGTGGGGCTGCATGGCCTCACGGTCCTTGGAGAGCATGGACTTCTGGATCTGCGGGATCACCCCCTGGTAGGTCAGGTTGATGCCCTCGATCTTGAGCTTGACCGGCTCCTTGTAGAGCAGATCGTCCAGTTCCCGCTGCGTGTACTTCCCCAGGGGCTTGTCCATGTCGAAGTAGCCGCTGCCGGCGAAGATCCGCCCGTACCAGCCGTCCATGCTGTACCCGGGGACGGTGAGCGCCCCCTCGTTCAGGGACTTGGAGGAGTCGAACAGGGCGGTCAGGTCGAAGTCCGAGACCACGCCCATGCCCTCGCAGTGCGGACACTGTCCGCCCTGGACGTGGAAGCTCTTGCGCTCCACGCTCTTGCCTCCGCCCTTGGCACCGGACTTCTCCACGGTCAGGGCGCCCTTGCCGCTGACCGTGGCCACATTGAAGCTGAACGCCTGCGGGGAGCCGATGTGCGGGGTGCCCAGACGGCTGAACAGGATCCGCAGCAGGGCGTTGACGTCTGTCACCGTGCCCAGCGTGGAGCGGGAGTTGGCACCCATCCGCTCCTGGTCCACGATGATCGCCGTGGTCAGCCCCTCCAGCACGTCCACGTCCGGGCGCGGCAGGGAGGGCATGAACCCCTGGACGAAGGAGCTGTAGGTCTCATTGATCATCCGCTGGGACTCGGCGGCGATGGTGGCGAACACCAGCGAGCTCTTGCCGGACCCGGAGACGCCGGTGAAGACCGTGAGCCGGCGCTTGGGGATCTCCACGTCGATCCCCTGCAGGTTGTTCTCCCGGGCGCCCTGCACCCGGATCAGGTGGTGCGTGTCAGCCGGATGGGTGGTCGAGGACTCGGTCACAGGGCACTCCTGGGTCGCGGGGATGGCGACGGTCAGGATACTCCCTCGAGTGGAGTCTCAGCCCCTGGAGCGGATCAGCCGCCCAGCTCCCCCCGGCGGTCGCGGCCCATGATCTGCAGGAACTGCAGTGCCTCATCCGTGGTCAGCACGCTGTGGTTGGCCAGC
The DNA here is from genome assembly GCF_041927415.1 of Micrococcus sp. IITD107. Classification (NCBI taxonomy): domain Bacteria; kingdom Bacillati; phylum Actinomycetota; class Actinomycetes; order Micrococcales; family Micrococcaceae; genus Micrococcus; species Micrococcus sp. IITD107. The sequence continues at coordinate 78,513 of NZ_JBHFFN010000003.1, forward strand.
TCTTCGGCGGCCGGCTCCAGCTGCCCGTCCCGCACCATGGCGGTCAGCTGGTCCCGCAGCCACGGCGGCAGGTCAGCGCTGGAGACCCGCACGGTGGTGTCCTCCCGGACCACCTCCAGCTCGAACGCCGGGTCCACTGCCGGGCCCTGCTCGGCCCACTCGTCCGGAACCCGCAGATCGGTCAGGTCAGCAGGGACGTTCAGGGTGGGTGCCTCCACAGCATCATCCGACCCTGCCGACGGGGCACCCGCCGCAGGCGAGGCACTCGGATGGGGGACGTCGTCGGGACGGCCGGGGGCCTGCTCATCGGCCTGCACCTGACCGGACTCCTCGGCGCCCGGGGCCTGCCACGGCTGCGGGTGCGCGGCCAGGGCCTGCACGTCCCACACCGACTCCAGCGGCCCCCGGTCGGTGTGGCGGCGGTAGGCGGCGATGGCCTCGGCGGGCTTGCCCTGGGCGATCAGGCGGTACACCTCACGGTGGGTCTGCTGATCCAGCCGACCGGCGGCAGCGCGCGCCGCCTCGATGCCCCCGCGCGGGGCCTGATGCTCCTGCGAGCGCGGTTCGCGCGCTGGACGGGGGCTTGTGGACCCGCGGCCCAGCCAGCGCACGAGCACGACGACGATCAGCGCGACGGCGGCCATGATCAGCAGGGGGACGAGGTACTCCATGCTCTCAGTGTAGGGGGGATGGCTCAGGGGGCGTCGATGGTCCAGACGCGGTGCCCCGGGGTGATCGCCTCCGGTGCGGAGGAGGTGAACAGCACCACGCCCGGGTAGTCGGCGAGCTCCTCGCGCAGCAGGTCGATGCCGGCCGCATCCAGGTCCGCGTCGATCCCGTCCAGCACCAGCAGCGGCGGATCGTCCATCAGCGCGCGGCCGAGCTTGAGCCGTGCCCGCTGGGACGCGCTCAGCGGCTGCCCGCCGTTCTTCAGCCGGGTCCCGGTGCCGTTGGGCAGGGCCTCGACGGTCTCCACCAGGCCGACCCGGTCCAGGGCCCGCAGCATCTGCTCCTCGTCCGCCGAGGGGTGCCGATAGGTGATGGAGCGGGAGACGGAACCGCGCTCGAGCGGGATCCGTGCGGAGGCGTGGCCCAGCAGCCGCCGGCGCTGACGGCCCGGGGCCCGCGTGTAGTCGTAGCCGTCCACCATCATCACCAGCTCCGGCACCTCGTGGCCCTCCGGCCCCGGGGTGTTCTGCCCGGCGAGCAGGGCGGCCAGGAACGGCTGGATCCGTCCTGGGTCATGGGAGTGCACCAGGATCCGCTCCCCCGCACGGGCCGCGAGCAGCGGGGCGCGCTGGCCGTCCACGCACATCCGGGAGATCCGCAGTCCGTGGCGGCCGGTCACCTCACGCTGACGCGGCACCTCCTTCCAGGTCTGCTCGCGCAGCCGCTCATCCTCCTGCAGACGGTCCGCCTGACTCAGCAGCGGCGCCTGGATCCTGCGGGCGGCCTTGTAGTTCTGGCGGTACTCCACCACCCGGCCCAGCTCGCCCAGCGGGGCGGCCATCACGCCCACCAGGGTCAGTGCCGAGGCCACACCGGCGGCGTCCACCAACCCCAAGGCGCCCAGGGTGACCACCGCTGCGGTGGACAGGGCGGCGGCGGTGATGGCCAGGGCACGCACCAGCCCGGTCACCTTCGCCCGCGCGACGGCGGCGCCCACCACCTTGCCGGAGTCACGGTCCAGCGCGTTCAGCTCACGCTTGACCCCTCCGGCGGCCTGGATGGACTCCCCCGCCTGGACAGTGTCCGCGATCCGCGCAGACATCCGCCCCCGACGACGGCGCAGGTGCCTGGCGCGTTCGAAGGTCGCCTTGGCCAGGGGCGGCAGCAGGACCACCAGCAGCAGGATGGGCGCCCCGACAGCCGCACCCACCAGCGGCGTGGACAGGGTCAGCACGGCGACCACCACGGCGATCAACGGCACCGCGGTGACCAGGGGAACCAGCCCTTGCGAGATCCAGTTCCGCACGGCGGTCAGATCGTTCGAGGCACGGGTGATGGTCACCCCCAGCGAGGGGTTGCCTGCCCCGGCCAGCGCCGAGCCGATCAGCCGGCGGCGCTGCTCGAACACGTAGTCCTGCCCCAGATCCTCGGCCACCACGCGCTCGGCCCACCGTGCCGCTCCCAAGGAGAGCACCGCCCCGGCCAGCAGGGCCAGCTGAGGCCAGGGGATGTAGGTCCCCATCTGCGCCAGGGCTGCCGGGTCCAACGCCTGCCCGTCCGGGCCGACGCCCGAACGCAGGGCCTGGTTCAGCTGGGCCGGTCCGCCCAGCAGGGCGTCCACGGTGAAGGCCATCACCAGGGCCATGGCTGCCTGGAACACGCCCAGCAGCAGGAGCAGCACCAGCAGCCAACGACGACGGCCCCGCCAGACGGTGGGCATCCGCTCGTCCCGGCCCCACGCCTCAGTGCCCTCGTCGTCGGACTCGGCCGGGCCCGGGGCAGATCCGTCCTGCGCCACGGCCAGCTCCGCGGGATCCTCCGGCTCAGGTGACTGGGCACTGAGGCGGAAGACCCGTGGGCGCTGCCGGGCGTCGTCGGGATCTGCTGAACGGGTGGCCATGATGTCCTCGAGCGTGTGCTGGACGGGGGTCCGCGCAGGGGTCTGCTGCAGGGCGGAGGGGCGGGGGGTGGCTGGCATCCTCAGGGGGCTCCGTGGGCTCAGCGCCGCGGGAGCAGGTCCCGTGCGGTGTCAGCGGCGGTCATCCCGAAGGTGTCCAGGACCGGGACGTCCAGCACCTGGCGGGCCTCGGCGGTGGCCAGCGGCGAGGAGGTCAGCACGCCCGAGACGGCGGCCACCTCGAGTCCGGCCTCCTGCAGCTCCCGCACACCGGCCACGGCGCCCAGGGCGTCCGAGGCGGCGAAGACCACGGTGTCCACCACGGACTGGAAGAGCGGATCACGCAGCAGGCGGGCAGTCTCGCCCTGGTAGACGCCGTCGGCGATCTCCACGACCACCACGTCCGTGTCCGTCTCGGAGAGGGCGTCGATCAGGTTCACGGTCAGGGAGCGGACCTGTTCGTACTCGAGCTTGAAGGTGGTGGGGAAGCCGAAGTCGGTGAAGTCCAGGACCTTGGCGGCACCGCCGTCGTGGTAGATCATCGGGTCATTGCCGGCACCGGTGCCGGTGGACTTGCCGGCGGAGACCTTCAGGCCGGCGTTGGTCAGCCCGTTGACCAGGCAGGCCATGGCCGTGGACTTGCCGGAGTTCATCGAGGTGCCCAGCACGCCGATCACCCGCGGACGGCCCGGCAGGGGTGCGACCTCGGCGCCCACCGTGGCGGGCAGCGGGCGCAGCTGGTACGGGGAGAAGCGGGTCAGGTTGACCACACCGTGCTCGTCCGCCAGCAGGCCCAGGGGCTCGATCCGCGTGGGGTCATCCATGTTCACGTGCTGCTCGGTGACCATCCCGGCCACACCGCCGGCGGCCACCAGGTGGCAGGGCTCCAGGGAGTCCGGGACGTGCGCCAAGAACTGGTCGGCGGCGTAGCGGTTGCCGTAGGCCAGCATGATGATCGCGCCCTCGAACAGGATGGCCTTGCGGGACTCCGGGGTCTCCACCCGCTTGTGGTTCAGGATCTCGGTGACCCGGGCGATGACCACGTCTCCGGCCTGCGGGACCACGGTCGCACCGGTGGCCAGGTGGAAGCGGGACGGATCGGACTCCAGGGCCTGAGCGGCGAACCGGGTGGTGTAGGAGGACTGGATCCGGGCAGGCAGCTCGGCTCGCTGATGGCCCTGAGCCGTGTGGGCGGCGATGATCGGCAGGGAGGAGGTCTGGCTCTGCATCTCGAAGGTGCTGGTCATGGCGTACGCCTTTCCCGGAAGTCCGTCGGTGACCACCTGCGTGGCTGACGGAGTGACTGTCCTGGTTCGAAGTCTGGAGTTCGTTCGGCGTCGAGGTTCCTCCTCGGCGTTGAGACCATCAGACCAGCGCTGGATGAGCAGTGGATGAACCACGGATGAGAGCGCTCTCATCTTCGACGGCGCGGCGGCGGAAGGCCCGTCCTTCCAGGTCAGATCCGGGGCGATCAGGGGTGGGTGATGCTGATCACGCAGATCGATCTGGAGTCTGGGAAGGCTGCTCCATGCCTGTTCCGCGCAGCAGCACCAGCGCCAGCACTCCGGCGATCACCGCCAGCCCGACGGTCATCAGGACGGTGCCGGTCCACCCGTGCTCAGCCAGGAAGACACCGCCCAGCCAGCCGAACAGGCTCGATCCCCCGTAGTAGCCCAGGTTGTACAGGGAGCTGGACTGGGCTCGGCCGGCCCGCGCCGCCGTTCCAGCCCACCCCGAGGCCACGGAGTGCGCTCCGAAGAATGCACCGGTGAACAGGACGGTGCCGGCCAGGATCGCCACCAGATGCGGGAGCAGGGTGATCAGGACACCGATGATCATCAGTGCGATGCTGGCCAGCAGCACTGTTCCCCGACCGTGCCGGACCGCCAGCCGCCCCGCCACCGGGGAGGACCACGTCCCGGCGAGGTAGGCCACGAACACCAGGGAGATCACGGAGAGCGGCAGCAGGAAGGGCTCCTCCGTGAGATGGAAGCCCAGGAAGTTGTACATCGCCACGAAGCCGCCCATCAGCAGCATGCCCTGGGCGTAGAGGGCCAGCAGCCGCGGCGACCTCAGGTTCCCGGTCAGCGCCGAGATGGCCTCGGAGAATGAGGACCGCCCCGGGGTGAACCGGCGTGACGGCGGAGCCAGCAGCAGGAACCCGACCGCGCACGCCACCGCCATGAGTGTCACCGAGAGCATCCCGATCCGCCAGTGCGTGAGCTCGCCGATGGGTGCGGCCACCAGCCGCCCGGCCAGTCCGCCCAGCGTGGTGCCGGCGATGTAGGTGCCAGCGGCCACGGCCGACCAGCGCGCATGGACCTCTTCGCTCAGATAGGCGATGGCCAGGGCGGGGACCCCACCCAGGGCCGCGCCCTCCAGGAACCTCAGGGCCAGCAGCAGGTCGAACTGCGGTGCCAGGGTGGCCGCCAGGGAGCACAGGCAGGCGATGAGCACGGCCCATCCCATGGAGCGCAGCCGCCCCCAGCGGTCCCCGGCGTAGGACCAGGGGATCACGCCCAGCGCCAGGCCGAGGGTGGCCGCAGAGATGGACAGCGCCGCAGACGAGGCGCTGATGCCCAGGTCACCGCTGATCAACGGCAGCAGCCCTTGCGGTGAGTACAGCTGGGAGAAGGTGGCCACACCGGCCAGGAACAGGGCCCACAGCAGTCGCCGGTATCCGCCCTGACCCGGCTCGTGTCCGGCCCATTCCGTTCTGGAGTTCTGCACCCCACGACTGTAGGACGATCTGCCCCTCTGCCGCGGCACACGACGCCCGTCTCCGCGCTGACCTGGGCTGTCAGTCCGGTCCTCTACGATGGACTCTCGTGACGACTTCTGTGGATCTGACCCAGTCCTTCAAAGCCTACGACGTGCGCGGCATCGTCGGCGAGACCATCACACCCGAGTCGGTGCGCGCTGTGGGCGCGGCCTTCGTGGACGTGCTGGAACTGACCGGGAAGCGCGTGCTGGTGGGCGGTGACATGCGTCCGTCGACCCCGGAGTTCATGCAGGCCTTCACGCAGGGCGCCACCGCTCGCGGTGCCGATGTGGTGCAGGTGGGTCTGATCTCCACCGACATGCTGTACTACGCCTGCGGCGTGGAGGACGCGGCCGGTGTGATGTTCACCGCATCCCACAACCCAGCCGAGTACAACGGCATGAAGATGTCCCAGGCCGGGGCCGTTCCGGTCTCATCGGACACCGGGCTCTACGAGATCCGTGACGTCGCCCAGGGGTACCTGGACAGCGGCGAGATCCCCCCGGCCGACTCCACGGGAACGGTCACCGAGATGGACCTGGTCTCCGGGTACGCCACCTACCTGCGCTCGCTGGTGGACCTCTCCGGTGGACGGCAGCTGAAGGTCGTGGTCGACGCCGGCAACGGCATGGCTGGCAAGACCACTCCGGCGGTCCTGAGTGACGCCGTGCTCGAGGGGCTGCCGCTGGAGATCGTCCCGTTGTACTTCGAGCTGGACGGCACCTTCCCCAACCACCCCGCCAATCCCCTGGAGCCGGAGAACCTGCGGGATCTACAGGCCGCCGTGCTGGAGCACGGCGCGGACATCGGCCTGGCCTTCGACGGTGACGCCGACCGGTGCTTCGTGATCGATGAGAAGGGGCAACCGGTCTCTCCGTCGGCGGTGACCGGACTGGTGGCACGCCGGGAGATCGCCCGGGCCCAGGCTGGCAGCGAGGTGCACGCCGCCGAGACCGAGCCGGTGGTCATCCACAACCTGATCACCTCGCGCGCAGTTCCCGAACTGGTTCTGGCCTCCGGCGGTCGGCCCGTGGAGACCCGGGTGGGCCACTCCTTCATCAAGGCGGTCATGGCCCAGGAGCGCGCCGTGTTCGGCGGCGAGCATTCGGCCCACTACTACTTCCGCGACTTCTTCAACGCGGACACCGGCATACTGGCGGCGATGCACGTGCTGGCGGCCCTGGGCGAGCAGGACGGACCGCTCTCCGAGCTGGCCGAGGAGTACGACCCCTACGTGGCTTCCGGTGAGATCAACTCCACGGTGGAGGACAAGCAGGGCGCCGTGGACCGCGTGCTGGAGCGGTTCGCCGACCGAGACGTCACCGTGAGCACCATGGACGGCACCACCGTGAGCGCGGCAGACGGCTCCTGGTGGTTCAATCTGCGTCCGTCCAACACGGAGCCGTTCCTTCGCTACAACGGTGAGGCCCAGGATGAGCAGACCATGGCGTCTGTGCGTGATGCTGTGCTGGAGATCGTCCGCGAGGGCTGAGCCCCGATCATCCGGCCAGGGCGAGCACCAGGGGCAGCACGCCGTCCGCCCCGGCCTGGCGCAATGCGCGTCCGGTGACGGTGAGCGTCCATCGGCTGTCGGCCATCTCGTCCACCAGCAGCACCGGACCCTGACGACCCGATCCCGGTGCCGACTGCAGCTGTTCGGCCATGGTCTCCGGGACGGCGAACTGGTCCCACACCGAGGCCAAGCGGTACGCGCTGTTGCCGCCGGGAGCGGTGAGCGGTCCGTGGCCGCGTACCGAGAGCTCCCCCAGGTAGGGCAGCTGACCGATCTGGGCGATGCCCTCGGCGAAGGAGCGCACCAGCTGCGGCCGGCGGCGTGACGGCACGGAGACCACGGCGATCGGACGTTCAGTCCAGCCCCATTGGGCGAGCACCTGGACCGCGGCCTGCAGCAGATCGGAGTCGATGGGTCCGTCAGCGGCACTGTCTTCCCGGTCGGAGAACAGCTCGCGCAGCCGTCCGCCCCAGCCCAGGTCGGTCAGTCGGGCCACCGCTCGCCCCTCGCCGCACTGCTCCTCTGCCGGAATGCGTCCCTTGACCTGGACCCCGAGCCGGTCCATGCCGCTGGGCCACATGGTGCGGGGCTCCACCGCCACTCCGACTCGCCGCAGTGAACTGTCCGCCGCTGCACGGGCCTGCTCACCCACTCCCGTGGGGTACCAGGGCCCTGCGCAGGTGTCGCACCGTCCGCAGGGGGCCGCCTGCGGGTCGTCGAGGACGCGCGCCAGGAATTCCATCCGGCATCCGGTGGTGTTCTCGTAGTCGAGCATCAGGTTCTGTTCGTGGACCCGGGCCTGGGCCACGCGCCCATACCGCTCGCCGTCGTAACTCCACGGCTGGTCCGTCCGGCGCCATCCACCGCCGACGCGCTCCACCGCACCGTCCACGGCCAGCACCTTCAGCAGCAGCTCCAACGGCGTGCGGCGTAGGTCCACGCGGGTCTCCAGGGCCGGCACGCTCAACGCTCCTCCCGCCCGCTCCAGCTCCTCCAGCACGGCCCGCGCGCGGTGTTCGTCCGGCATGGAGGTGGTGGCGAAGTACTGCCAGATCTCCCGGTCCTCTGTGCCCGGGAGCAGCAGCACGTCGGCGTGGTCCACGCCGCGGCCGGCACGTCCGACCTGCTGGTAGTAGGAGACCGGCGAGCTCGGGGCGCCCAGGTGGACCACGAATCCCAGGTCCGGCTTGTCGAACCCCATGCCCAGGGCGGAGGTGGCCACGAGCGCCTTGACCTGGTTGTCCTTCAGCGCCTGCTCCAGCTCGGCGCGCTGCTCAGGGTCGGTGCGTCCGGTGTACGCGGCCACCGCGTATCCGGCGTCCTTGAGCGCCTGGGCGGTGTCCTCCGCCGCAGACACGGTCAGTGCATAGACGATCCCGGAACCCGGCAGCTCGTTCAGGTGGCTGAGCAGCCAGGCCAGCCTGCTGGCGGGGCTGGGCATCCTCAGCACGCCCAGGCGCAGCGAGGCGCGCGCCAGGGGTCCGCGCAGGACGAAGACGTCGTCATCGGAGTCCACTCCCAGCTGTTCCACCACGTCGGTGACCACGCGCTGGTTGGCGGTGGCCGTCGTCGCCAAGACCGGGACACGGGCCTCACCGCGGCCGGGAAGACGGGCGATCAGGTCGCGGATGCGCCGGTAGTCCGGACGGAAGTCGTGCCCCCAGTCGGAGATGCAGTGGGCCTCGTCGATCACCAGCAGGCCCATGCGCCGAGTCAGCTCCGGCAGCTGCTCGTCTCGGAACCGGGGGTTGTTCAGTCGTTCCGGCGAAACCAGCAGGACATCCACGGTGTCCTCATCGAGTCGCTGGCGCACGTTGTCCCAGTCGGTGGCGTTGGCGGAGTTGATGGACTCGGCGCGGACTCCCGCGCGGGCCGCCGCCGAGACCTGGTCCCTCATCAACGCCAGCAGAGGCGAGACGATCAACGTGGGTCCAGCACCGCGGGCCCGCAGCAGCAGGGAGGCCACGAAGTACACCGCAGACTTGCCCCAGCCGGTCCGCTGGACCACCAGAGCCCTGCGGCGACCGGAGACCAGTGCCTCGATCGCCTCGAACTGCCCCTCATGGAAGACGGCGTCCTCGCGTCCGACCAGCCGGCGCAGCACCTGCAGCGCCTCCTCGTGAAGGTCCGGGGCAGGGTCTGGGGTCGCTGCGTCGCGCGTGTTCAGGTGCTCCATGGGTTCAGTCTTGCAGTCGGCACGGACGAGCTGTGTTCTGCCGTGCGGCGTGTGGATCGCTCAGCGGTCCTGGACCGCTGTGCAGGAGCACGAGCGGGGACGGTTCAGACCGCGGCGTCCCTGACCTGGGCCAGGCGTTCCACCTGCCGCGCCACCTGACGCTCGTAGATCGCAGAGCGGGCATGGCCAGCCAGCTTCCGGCTGCGCACCGGATAGCGCAGGAGCATCTCCATATGGCTCAAGGCCAGTTCCTCGGCAGGCGTGTAGGAGCTCTTGCTCGCGGAGTCGTGGAAGGTGGACAGCACCAGTCCCAGCGTGCGTTCCGGGTCACCGGCGTAGAGGTGGAGCTTGGCGGCGTCGCGCGTGATCGGCCACTCACCGGAGTGCTCCCAGTCGACCAGCGCGATCCCGATGGGGGTGCGGAGCACATTCGAGGCGACCATGTCCCCGTGGGACCAGGACCAGCGCAGCCCGTGGTTCCGTTCGAGGAGATGGGACACCCACGATCCCAGCTCGGAGGGGATGATCCCGGTCTGCAGCACCTCGGCCCACCGGGCGACCCGGGACGACTGGTGGTGAGCTGACAGAGGGATGCGTCTGACGCCATGTCCAGCATGGACCGCGGACAGGCCGGCAAGGATCTCCGGCGCGGCTTCGTCCAGTTGAGCGGCCGAGGTGAGGGATCGGCCATCCAGCCACCTCTCCACCAGATACGGCAGGCCGCGGGAGAGCTCGCCGTGGGACACCAGGGCGGGCATGAGACCCGGAGCATGGCGCTCGACGATGCTGTGGGCCTGGACAGCCCTGTGGATGCCGTTGAGCCCAGTGGCAGCTGGGGGCTGGATGGCCAGCGTGAGGCCGTCGTGGGTGTATGCGGCGCGCAGCTTGACTGCGGTCTGGATTTCGAACTTGGCCATCACCAGGACGTCAGCACGCAGACGCGCGGTCAACTCCTGTACACCGTCTGCACCGGGACCCCACCCGGACCGCTGTGGCGCCGGGATCAGCCGTTCGGCGTTCGTGGGGATCTGCGGTCGGCGCACCACGCGATCACGCACCCAGTACGTGGCGGATCGGAACGAGGCCGGCAGCTGCCGGTCGGCACGCTCCACGCGCACCACAGCTGTCAGCCCGGCGACCAGGCGGGAGACGACAGCCGGATCCGACCCGTGCCGATGACGAACATCGGCACGGGCGCGGTCGGTGGCCTCAGCTGCCTGGAGGGCTAGACGGTCCAGGCGCCGTCGGACACGCCGGAGGCGCGCCTGGCCTCTCAGGAGGTGGCTCCCAGACGCTGCTTCAGGCCCTCCAACTGTGAGGAGATCGAGTCCGGGAGGGAGTCGCCGAAGCGGTCGAACCACTCCTGGATGGACTGCACCTCTGCGGTCCACTCCTCACGGTCCACCTTCAGGGCGTCCTCGAGATCGCTGTCAGAGACCTCCACGCCGTTCAGGTCCAGGGACTCCGGGGTCGGCACGAAGCCGATGGGGGTCTCCTGGGCGTCGGCGCGACCCTCCAGGCGCTCCACGACCCACTTGAGCACGCGGGAGTTCTCGCCGAAGCCGGGCCAGGCGAAGCCGCCATCGCGGTTGCGGCGGAACCAGTTGACCAGGTAGATCCGGGGCAGCTTCTCAGCGTCCACCTTGCCGGAGACGTTGACCCAGTGCTTGAGGTAGTCGCCGGCGTCGTAGCCGATGAAGGGGAGCATGGCCATGGGGTCGCGGCGCACCACGCCCACGGCACCGACGGCGGCGGCGGTGGTCTCCGAGGAGAGCGTGGCGCCCTTGAAGATGCCGTCCTCCCAGTCGAAGGACTCGGTCACCAGCGGAATGGTGGTCTTGCGACGACCGCCGAACAGGATGGCGTCCAGCTTCACCCCGTTGGGCTCGGAGTATTCCGGAGCCAACATGTCCGTCTGGTCGATCGGGGTGCAGAAGCGGGAGTTCGGGTGGGCTGCCGGGGTCTCAGACTCCGGGGTCCAGTCGTTGCCGCGCCAGTCGGTCAGGTGCTCGGGGACCTCATCGGTCATGCCCTCCCACCAGACGCCGCCGTCGTCGGTGAGGGCGACGTTGGTGAAGATCGAGTTGCCCTTGGCGATGGCACGCATGGCGTTGGGGTTGGTGGACCAGCCGGTTCCCGGAGCCACACCGAAGTAGCCAGCCTCCGGATTGACCACACGGAACTCGCCGTCCTTGCCGGCGCGGATCCAGGTGATGTCGTCGCCCAGGGTCTCGGCCTTCCAGCCCTCCACCGTGGGGTCGATCAGGGCCAGGTTGGTCTTGCCGCAGGCCGAGGGGAAGGCGCCGGAGATGGTGTAGGACTTGCCCTCCGGGCTGGTCAGCTTCAGGATCAGCATGTGCTCGGCGAGCCAGCCCTCATCCCGGGCCATCACGGAGGCGATGCGCAGTGCGTAGCACTTCTTGCCCAGCAGGGCGTTGCCGCCGTAGCCGGAGCCGTAGGACCAGATGGAGCGCTCCTCGGGGAAGTGCACGATCCACTTGGTCTCGTTGCAGGGCCAGGCCACATCCTGCTGTCCGGGCTCCAGCGGAGCACCCACGGAGTGCAGGGCCGGGACGAAGAACGCCTCGGTCTCCTCCATCTTCTTCAGCACGTCCGCGCCGATGCGCGCCATGATGCGCATGGAGGTGACCACGTAGGCGGAGTCGGTGATCTCCACGCCGAACTTGGGGTCATCGGCATCCAGATGTCCCATGACGAACGGGATCACGTACATGGTCCGACCGCGCATCGAGCCACGGAAGGCGTCGTTGAGGATGGACTTCATCTCAGCCGGGTCCATCCAGTTGTTGGTGAAGCCGGCGTCCTCCTCCTTCTCAGAGCAGATGAAGGTGCGGTCCTCGACGCGGGCCACATCGGCAGGGTCGGAGAACGCCGCGTAGGAGTTGGGGAACTTGTCCTCGGCCAGCTTGGTGAAGGTCCCGGCCTCGACGAGCTCGCCGGCCAGGCGGTCGTACTCCTCCTGCGATCCGTCCACCCACACCACGGAGTCGGGCTCGGTGAGCTCCACAACCTCCTTCACCCAGTCCAGCAGCTTGGCATAGCTGGTCGGCGCATCCGCCACCACTCGTTCTGCGAGCGTGGGCGCGGTGCTGTCTGCCATGAGGAATCCCTCCGTCGGGTCGCTGCGAGATATCCGGGGCCACCCAGGGCGCCACCGCGCGTGCGCGGTCTGCACTCCCTTGTGCGTCCACCGTGTCCCTGCCATCCTACCCGGCGCGCAGCACCGCCCTGGGCGGGATGACGCACCGTGGAAAGGGCCTCTCGCGCGGCTTTGCCACTTCGGACAGTCGACGATTTGGCGCACCGCCCAACCGCATGTATAGTTCTTCGAGGCCCGTCAGAGGCCATGCGCCCTTAGCTCAGCTGGATAGAGCGTCTGTCTACGGAACAGAAGGTCAGGGGTTCGAATCCCTTAGGGCGCACCACAGCACCACCGAGTCAGGCCCGGACACCACGTCCGGGCCTGACTCGTCTCTCGAGACCATCAGATCCCGAGGCCGGTCAGGGGCGAGGCACCGTGAAGTGCGTCATCCGCGCATCGCGTCCGTCCAGCGTGGCCCATGGTCCCGGGACGCGGAAGACCTGCAGACCCAGGGTCGGGCACCGCTCTGCCATGGACATCACCGCCTCTTCGTCTGAGTCCACCGAGGCCAGGCGCATCCCGAGCTCCTGGACCCATGGCATGTGTCCGACCACCATCAGAGACCGCACCTGCTCCTCGGTCTCGTTGATCACCGCCAGCGCCTGCGACGCAGAGGCCTCGTAGAGGCGGGAGTCCAGATACGGGGTGGGGGCCTTCTCCCCCAGCTCCGAGCAGACCCACATGCAGGTCTGGCGGGTCCGGACGGCGCTGGAGCAGACGATCGACTCCGGCACCAGCCCCTGCTCCATCAGCCAGCGTCCGGCCAGCGGGGCCTCACGCTCGCCCCTCCCGGCCAGGGGCCGGTCGTGGTCCGGGACGCCCACCGGCCAGTCGGCCTTGGCATGGCGCAGGATGATCAAGGTCTTCTCACCGGTGCGGTCCACGGGCTGGTCCGGTCCTGGGTTCACGACGTCGGCAGGCATGGTCCCAGCGTACGTCTCGTCATCGCGAGGGTCAGGAGGGCAGGGCACCACGCGAGGCTTCGGCCATGTCGTGGGCCAGGAGCGCCAGCTGAAGCAGCAGCCTGCCGCGGGGGTCCTGCAGACTGGATCCGGTGAGCTCCACCAGACGCCGGCTGCGGTAGATCACCGTGTTGCGATGGCAGAACAGCTCGTCCGCCGCGGCGGTCGCAGACCCGCCGTGACGCAGCAATGCCCTGAGCGTCTCCAGCAGCGTCGTCCGCTGATGCGTCGGCAGGGCCAGCAGGGTCCCCAGGACGTGGTCCATCAGCAGCCCGGTGACCTCGGGGCTTGATTCGACCAGCAGTTCCGGCAATCTTGCCGAGGCCCAGACCAGGCGACGGTCCCCTGGCGGGAGTGTATTCGCGGCACGGGATGCCAGCCTGAATGCCGCTGCAGACTCAGGAATCCCATGGCGTGCGAGCGCGACGCCAACCCGCCCTTCCATCACCGGACTCAGCGCCTCTGTCAGCCAGGCCTCGTCCTCCGAGGGGATGGCCACCAGCCCGTACAGGGCTCCTTCGCGCACACCCCACCGAGACATGGCACCCATCCGGTCGATCCGGTCCTCCGGATGCCTGAGTGGATCGCTCTGCGGGTCCTCCAGGATCGCCACAACGCAGGCGACCGGCACGTCCGGACGGATACCCAGGATCTCCTCGGCCTGGTCCGCATACGCCGGGTCAGCGCCTCTGCCCTCGAACAAGCCAGCGAGGTAGTTCTCCTGTCGGCGGAGATCTCGAAGGGTCATCCGCGAGGTCTCCCGGCGGTAGGCCGCGCTGAGCACCTCCCCCGTCAGCCCCAGGTCATGCCAGAGCTGCCGACCAGCCGCGACGAGTTCCTCCGCGGTGATGTCCAGGCGCCCTTCTTGGAACCGTTCCGCCAGGGCTTCCCAGAGAAGCCGATTCCCAGAGGTGTAGACCGAGATCAATGACTCGAGAGGAACGCCCTGGCGGGCACGTTCAATACCGGTGGCACGCCAGGCATCGACCAGCCGAGCTCCCACACCTTCCCGACCGGTGGCCCCGGAGAGCCGGCGCAGACCGCGCCGCACATGCTCACGCACACTGCGTCGCAGGACTGCCCTGAGCTCTGGCGTGGACCACGCCGCCCCCTGTTCCGTGGCGAGCATGCTGTCCGAGATCTCGTCAGCGATGTGGTCTGAATCGTCGAGCAGATCCGACCAGGCCGCACGCAGCCGATCCTCCGCATCCACGCTCTCCTGTGCCACCGGGGTCAGCCCTCACTCTCATCCACCGTGACCGAACCGCGGCCTGGTCACGTCGACTGTGCACAACAAGGATTGTGCACGGTGCCCATATTGTCACTGTGACCCAGGTCATAGCCTGAGGCAATGCCTGAGACATTCAGCAGACACAGGAGGCAAGGATGAGCGTCACGACCACGGAAGAGTCCTCGGCCGCCCCATCAGCTCAGCCCGATCCGATCCTGACCATGGAGGGCATCGATGTGCGCTTCGGCGGCCTTCGCGCCCTGAACGCCGTGGACCTGGATGTCCGCCCGGGGACGGTCCAGGGTGTGATCGGACCCAACGGTGCCGGGAAGACCACCCTGTTCAACGTCGCCTGCGGATTCATCCAGCCCCAGGAGGGGACCCTCACCTGGAAGGGACAGCGACTGAACCGACTGCGTTCGCACCAGCTCGCTGACCTGGGAATCGCCCGCACCCTCCAGGGCCTGGGCCTGTTCGAGGCCCTGAGCGTGGTGGAGAACGTCATGGTCGGCCTGGACCGTCACGCCCGCTCAGGGTTCTTCACAGGACTTCTGGGCGTCGGTCGCAGCCATCACGAGGAACGGGAGCTCCGGGAGCGGGCCATGACCATCCTGGAGGACTTCGGGATCGCCCATCACGCCCAGCGCCTGCCCACGTCGCTGCCTTACCCGATCAACAAGCGGGTCGCCCTGGCCCGTGCCGTGGCAGTGGAGCCTGAACTGCTGATGCTCGACGAGCCGGCCTCAGGTCTGTCTAACGCTGAGATGGACGAACTCGGTGAACTGATCCGCAGCCTCAGCGGACATATGGCGGTCATGCTCGTGGAGCACCACATGGACCTGGTGATGAGTGTCTGCGACGACATCATGGTGCTCGACTTCGGCCGACGGATTGCCCGTGGCACCCCGGATCAGATCAAGGACGATCCCGCCGTGATCTCCGCCTACCTGGGCGACGACGTCGCGGACAGCGCCGAGGAGGCACAGCATGCTCAGCATTGAGGACCTTTCCGTCCACTACGGGCCAGTCCATGCTCTGCGCGGAGTGTCCCTCTCGGCCGAGAGTGGACGCATCACGGCTGTCCTCGGGGCCAACGGCGCCGGCAAGACGACGCTTCTGCGCACGATCTCCGGCCTGGTTCCCTCCACGTCCGGGCGGATCGTCCTGGACGGCCAGGACATCACTCGGGTGCCGGCCGAGGCCAAGCCTGGTCTTGGCCTGTCCCAGGTCCCCGAGGGACGAGGTGTCATCACAGAACTGAGCATCGAGGAGAACCTCAAGCTGGGTGGCCTCTCCCGTGCCGACAAGTCCAAACCAGCAGACCTCGACCGGATCTATGACATGTTCCCGGTCCTGGGAGAACGACGAGATTCAGCCGCGCTCGTCCTCTCCGGTGGCGAGCGGCAGATGCTGGTCGTCGGGCGAGCACTGATGGCCACACCCAAGGTGCTCGTCCTGGACGAACCGTCCCTGGGCCTGGCGCCGCGCATCGTCACTCAGATCTTCTCCACGCTGCGTCGCCTGGCCGTGGACGAGGGGCTGGCGGTGCTGCTCGTGGAGCAGAATGCGCGCTCGGCGCTCTCGATCGCCGACCACGGTGTGGTGCTGAACCTGGGGAAGGTCGTCGCCCAGGACGACGCCCAGGTGCTCGCCGCCGACAGCAACCTCCGTCACGCCTACCTCGGCTTCTGATCACTGCAGCTGAACTCTCAGGAAGGAGAGCAGACCCTTGCAGATCGTCAACTACGTCCTGAACGGATTGTCCCTCGGGATGATCTACGCGGCATTCGCCCTCGCGTTGGTCTTGATCTACCGCGCCACGCGCATCGTCAACTTCGCCCAGGCCCCCATGGCCATGGTCTCCACCTTCATCGCGCTCACGGTCATCGAGGCCGGCGGCAACTACTGGCTGGCCTTTGCTGTCGCCCTGATCTCCGGATTCCTCCTGGGGGCCGTGGTCGAGCGCGTGATCATCCGCCCGGTGGAAGGCAAGTCCCCGATCAATGCGGTGATCCTCACGCTGGGGCTGTTCACTGTGCTGCACGCCGTGGCAGCCATTATCTTCGGCTCATCGTTCCAATCCTTCCCAGCTCCGTTCGGCCTTGACGGGATCCGCGTCGGCGAGCAGACCTTCGCACTCACCGGGTTCGGCATCTTCACCATCGTCGCCGTCCTGGTGGTGATGTTCCTGCTGCTGCTCCTCTTCCAGAAGACCACCATCGGCCTGCGTATGCGCGCCTCGGCCTTCAACCAAGAAGTCGCACGACTCCTGGGGGTCCGCGTGGGTCGCATGCTCACGCTGGGATGGGCCCTGGCCGGTCTGGTGGGCGCCCTCTCCGGCGTGCTGATCGCCGGCGGCAACTTCGTACACCCCGCCTACATGGACGCGGTGGTCGTCTATGGGTTCGCCGCAGCCGTCATCGGCGGACTGGACAGCCCCGTCGGCTCCGTGGTCGGAGGCCTCACCCTGGGCGTCCTGTTCAGCCTGGTCGCCGGGTTCGGAGGCGCCCAGCTGCTTCCCCTGGTCGCCTTCGTGGTCCTGATGGTCGTCCTGCTGGTCAAGCCCGATGGACTGTTCTCCCGCACCGCCACAAGGAGCGTCTGACATGTCGAGCACCTCACTCACCGCCCCCGCACCTGAGTCGACAGCGACGCAGCGCCCGGATCAGCCCTCCGGCTCATTCCTGGGTCGGTTCCGCGCTCGCCTGCAACGGTCCCCCCTGCTGCGTCACCTCCTGCTCGGCCTGGTGGGTCTGCTGCTGGTGGTCATCGCCATCGAGTCGGTCGAACCCTTCCGTCAGATTCAGCTGGCCACCATGGCCTACACCGCCATCGCGGCCGGTGGTCTGAGCCTGTTGCTCGGCCTGTCCGGCCAGCTCTCCCTCGGGCACGGAGCCTTCATGGCGATCGGCGCCTACACCACAGCACTGCTGCTCCAGGCCTCGGACGGTGCCCTGCCTCTGCCGGTGGTGCTGCTCATCGCCATGCTCGTGACCCTGGTGGTCGGGGCCATCATCGGAGTGGCAGCCGCCCGACTCCACGGACCGTACGTCGCCGGTGCCACCCTGGCCTTGGCCGTGGCGATCCCCGGGATCGCGCTGTTCTTCACCGACACCCTCGGCGGCGACCAGGGCCTCTCCGTACGGGTCCCTCCCGTGCCGGTCTGGTTCGACAACCTGATGTTCTTCATCACCGGCAATGAGGTGTCCTCCTCGTCCTATGTCGCCTACGTCGGCTGGTTCGGTGTCATCGCCATCTTCTTCCTCTTGGCCAATCTCTCGGCCAGCCGCACGGGTCGCCGCTGGCGGGCAGGGCGTGACGACGCTGTCGCCGCGTCCCTGGCAGGGATCAATGTGGGTCGTGATCGGGTGGTCGCCTTCGTGGTCTCGGTGGCCTGTGCCGGGCTCGCCGGAGGCGTGATGGCCCTGGTGGTCCGACTGACCGCGCCAGCCGGCTTCAACCTCACCCTCTCTCTGGCCCTATTGGCCGGAGTGGTGATCGGCGGTCTGGGCACCCTTCCTGGTGCATTGGTCGGCGCCGCCATCCTGACCTTCCTGCCGCAGATGGCCACGAACGCGGGCCTCTCACTCGGCCTGAGCTCCCTTCAAGCAGCAGAACTGGCGACCCTCGCCTACGGACTCACCCTGATGATCGTCATCGTGGTGGCACCTCGAGGCATCGTCGGGACACTGCGCGCGAAACGGCGCGAGCGTCAGGAACGCAAACTCGTCAAGGCCACGGCCTGATTCCCCCCGTCCCTCCATCCTCCTCATCCATCCCCTCACACAGGAGCAGATCCTCAATGAAGAGAACCGCACGCTTCGCCACCGTAGCCACCAGCCTGGTGCTCACTGCCAGCATGATCACCGCCTGCGGTGCCGGAGGCCGCCCGGCCGACGGCCAGAACGCCGACGGTGAGTACTCCGAGGTCGGCATCACCGACTCCTCGGTCAAGATCGGCGGGCACTTCCCGCTCACCGGTGTGGCCGCGCCCGGTTACAGCGAGATCCCCCTGGGCGCGACTGCCTACTTCGACTTCGTCAATGCCACCGGAGGCGTGCACGGTCGCGACATCGAGTACCTCTACCGCGATGACGCGTACAACCCGACCAACACCAGCTCTGTGGTGAACGAACTGGTGCTCCAGGACGAGGTCTTCGCCATGGTCGGCGGCGTCGGCACCCCCACCCACGGTGCGGTGATCGAGTTCCTCAACACTGAGAAGGTGCCGGACCTGTTCATCTCCTCTGGCTCGCTGATGTGGGGCAATGACCCTGAGTCGCGCCCCTATTCCTTCGGCTGGCAGCCGGACTACGAGGTCGAGGCCAAGATCATGGCGACCTGGATCAAGGAGAACCATCCTGACGCCAAGGTCGGCCTGTTCGTGCAGGACGACGACATGGGTCGAGACGGTGAGGCAGGAGTGCGCCGGATCATCGACGACCAGGTCGTCGCGGTGGAGAAGTACACCTCCGGCAACACGGACATCGTCCCGCAGCTGACCAACCTGCAAGCCGCTGATGTGGACTTCGTCCTGGCCTTCACCGTCCCCTCGTACACTGCCCTGAGCCAGCTGGCTGCACGCCGCCTGAACTTCAACCCCGAGTGGTTCTACGTCTCCGTGGGCGCGGACACGCAGTTGGTCGGCCAGCTGCTGTCCCGGTTCTCTGAGGGGGCCGTCAAGGACGGCGCCTCGGCACTGGAAGGCATCTACACCTCGGACTACGTCCCTTCTGCTGACGACCCCACCAACGAGTGGGTCCAGCTCTGGCAGCGCGTCTGGGACGAGCACGGCGGCAGTGGAGAGCTGACCTCGTACCATATCTACGGCATGTCGTTCGCGTACGCGTTCGTCCAGGCACTGCAGGCCGCCGGGCCCGAGCCCACCCGCGACGGGATCGTCCAGGTGCTGGAGGAGCGCGGTTCTGAGTTCGAGGGTCCACAGATGGCGCCGTTCCGTTACTCCGAGGACTCCCACCTGGGCATGTCCGGACTCAGCGTGGCCCAGATCCAGGACGGCGTCTCCAAGACCATCACCCCCGTCTACGTCTCCGACATCGGAGATGCCCCCATCGAGGAGCTGGGCCGCGAGCCGTCCACTCCCCCTGCCGACGGCATCCCGGACGAGACCGACTGACCTGCGGGCAGCTCCACGACCCCGCTTCCACCCTGAGAGGACCTGACCATGACTGCACCCACGACCAACGGTATCCTGCCTGACCATGACATCTACCGGCTCGACGACCGGCTGACCGACGAGCAACGAGAGATCCGTGACCGAGTCCGCGCCTTCGTGGACGCCGACGTCATGCCCATCATCAACGACTACTGGGAGCGGGCGGAGTTCCCCTTCGAACTCGTCCCCAAGATGGCTGAGCTGAACATCGTCGGCACCGTGATCGAGGGCTACGGCTGCCCCGGCATGAGCCGCCTGGCCTCGGCCATGGTCTCGGTGGAACTGGCACGCGGAGACGGATCCATCAACACCTTCTTCGGGGTGCACTCCGGATTGGCCATGGGCTCCATCAACGAGTTCGCCTCGCCGGAGCAGAAGGAACGGTGGCTGCCCCGCATGGCGCGTCTCGAGATGATCGGCGCCTTCGCCTTGACCGAACCGGCTCATGGCTCGGACTCCGTGGCCCTGGAGACCAGCGCCCGCCGTGAGGGTGACACCTGGGTCCTCAACGGCGCCAAGCGCTGGATCGGCAACGCCTCCTACGGCAACATCATCATCATCTACGCGCGGGATGAGGCAGACCAGAAGGTCAAGGCCTTCGTGCTGGAGCGTGAGCCGGATGCGGAATTCCCCGAGGGGTTCCAGCCCACCGTCATCACCGGGAAGGTCGGCAAGCGGGCCATCCTGCAGCCGGACATCGTCATCAAGGACCTGCGCATCCCTGAGGCGAACCGGTTGCCTGGCTGCGCGTCCTTCAAGGACGTCAACCGGGTCCTGAATGCGACCCGCGGCGGTGTCGCCTGGGAGTCCCTCGGCCATGCGATCTCCGCCTATGAAGATGCGGTCCGCTACGCCGAGGAGCGTGTCCAGTTCGGCAAGCCGATCGGTGCCCACCAGCTGGTGCAGAACAAGCTGGCGAACATGCTCGCCGAGGTCACCAACATCAAGCTGATGTGCTTCCGTCTGCTCGAGCTGCAGGACGAGGGGCTGCTCACCGGACCGATGGCTTCCCTGGTCAAGCTCTCCGCCGCACAGAAGGCCCGGTGGGTGGTCTCCACCGCCCGAGACATCCTGGGCGGCAACGGCCTGCTGCTGGAGAACAACGTGGCCCGGCATCTGACCGACATGGAGGTGGTGTTCACCTACGAGGGCACCGACTCCATGCAGTCCCTGATCGTCGGACGAGCCATCACCGGCCACTCCGCGTTCGCCTGATCCCCACTGCCCACCCCCGATCTGCAACCCCTCACGAAGGAGCACCACCATGCCAGAAGCCGTGATCGTCTCCGCGGTCCGCTCACCGATCGGCCGGGCCCGGAAGGGCTCCCTGCGGGATCTGCGTGCCGATGACATGGCCGCGCAAATGGTCACCGCAGCTTTGGAGGCCGTCCCCGGTCTGGACCCAGCCGAGATCGACGACCTGATCCTGGGCTGCGGCATCCCGGAGGGCGAGCAGGGCCAGAACATGGGAAGGATCGTGGCCATCCGCGCAGGTCTGGATGCTGTGCCGGGCACCACCATCACCCGGTTCTGTTCCTCCAGCCTCCAGACCACGCGCATGGCCCTGCATGCCATCCGGGCCAGCGAAGGCGACGTGTTCATCTCTGCGGGCGTGGAGTCAGCCAGCCGGTTGGGCCATGGCCGGTCTGAGGAGGACACCCGGAATCCGGCGTTCCGCGAGGCCTGGGAGCGCTCGGCACGCCGAGCAGAGGGCGGGGCACCCACCTGGACGGATCCCCGCGACGACGGCCACCTCCCGGACATCTACATCGCCATGGGTCAGACGGCAGAGAACGTCGCACAGATCCGCGGCATCTCCCGGCAGGCCCAGGACGAATATGCGGTCAGGTCTCAGAACCTGGCAGAGAAGTCCCAGGAGTCCGGGTTCTGGTCACGGGAGATTACCCCGGTAACCCTGCCGGACGGCACGACGGTCGCCCAGGACGACAGCCCCCGCGCCGGCACCACGATGGAGGCGGTCTCCGCCCTGGATCCGGTCTTCCGACCGGACGGAACCGTCACCGCCGGCAATGCCTGCCCCCTGAACGACGGAGCGGCCGCCCTGGTGATCATGAGCGACACCAAGGCCGCACAGCTCGGGCTGACCCCTCTGGCCCGGATCGTCTCCACCGGACTGTCCGCCCTCTCCCCCGAGATCATGGGCCTGGGCCCGGTGGAGGCGTCCCGCCAGGCACTGGCCCGCGCCGGCATGAGCATCGGCGACATCGACCAGGTGGAGATCAATGAGGCCTTCGCCGCCCAGGTGCTCCCCTCGGCAGAGGACCTCGGCATCCCCCTGGACAAGCTGAACGTCAACGGCGGCGCCATCGCCCTCGGCCACCCCTGGGGCATGACCGGGGCCCGGATCACCGCCACCCTGCTGAACTCCCTGCGTGAGCACGACGGACAGTTCGGCCTGGAGACCATGTGCGTCGGCGGCGGCCAGGGCATGGCCATGGTCATCGAACGCCTGTCCTGACCCACGGCATCCGCACACACCACCCGACTTCCCAGGAGGACACCATGAGCAATTCGACCACCCCCAACACCACCCGAGTGGCCATCGTCACCGGAGCAGCCCGCGGAATCGGCGCCGCCCTGGCCCGCCGCATGGCCCAGGACGGCTTCGCCGTCGCGGCCGTCGACCTGAAGGCCGAGGCCTGCGCTGACGTCGTCGAGGCCATCACCTCGGCAGGCGGCACCGCCCGCGCCTTCGCGGCCGATGTGTCCCAGGAGGACTCCGTCACCGCCCTGGTGGATTCGGTGGCCACGGAGATGGGACCGCCCACCGTGCTGATCAACAACGCCGGCGTCCTGCGTGACAACCTGCTGTTCAAGATGACCGCGGACGACTGGGACATCGTGATGAACGTGCACCTGCGTGGTCACTTCCTGATGTCTCGCGCGGTCCAGAAGCACATGACCGAGCAGGGCTGGGGGCGGATCGTGAACATCTCCTCCACCTCGGCGCTGGGCAACCGCGGGCAGGCTAACTACGCCGCGGCCAAGGCCGGCATCCAGGGCTTCACCAAGACCCTGGCCATCGAGCTGGGCAAGTTCGGCGTCACCGTCAACGCGATCGCCCCTGGCCTGATCGAGACCGACATGACCCGGGCCACCGCCGAACGGATGGGAGTCCCCTACGAGAACTTCGTGGAGAAGGCAGCGGCCCAGATCCCCGTGGCCCGCACCGGCACGCCGGAGGACATCGCCAGCACCGCGTCCTTCTTCGTCCGCGAGGAGGCCTCCTTCGTCTCCGGCCAGGTCATCTACGTGGCCGGTGGCCCCAAGGCCTGATCGGGCTCCACCTCGACGCCTCCCCGTTCCAGACTCTTCCACCCCCAGGAGCACTCATGCAGACCTTCTCCGGACTCGACGACTACGCCCAAGCCGTGGGCACCCATCTCGGCTACAGCGACTGGCGCACCATTACGCAGGAGCAGGTGAACATCTTCGCCGATGCAACCGACGACCACCAGTGGATCCACCTGGACGCCGAGCGCGCGGCGAAGGGACCCTTCGGAGCCACCGTGGCCCACGGATACCTGACCACTGCCCTGCTGCCGGCGTTGACCCGGGAGATCTACCGCGTGGACGGACTGGCCATGGGCGTGAACTACGGCTCGAACAAGGTCCGGTTCCCCCAGCCTGTCCCAGTGGGTAGCCGGGTCCGGGCCGGAGCCGAACTGCTGAACCTGGAACGCACCGCTCAGGGTGCCATGGCCACCACGCGCATGGTGGTGGAGATCGAGGGGCAGGAGAAGCCCGCCTGCGTGGCCGAGATCCTCTCGCTGCTCGTTCCGAACCCGAATCCGAACCCGAAGGAGGCCAGCTGATGAGCTTCAACATCTCCGTCCTGCTCCGAGAGAGTGCCGCCGCTCGACCGGACCACGACTGCCTGGTCCTGGGTGACCGCAGCTGGACCTACGCCCAGGTCGACGCCGCCGCGGACATCGTGGCCGCCCACCTCCAGGACCTCGGACTGCAGCAGGGCGCCAAGATCGCCGTCCAGCTTCCCAACATCCCCCAGTTCCTGTTCGCCTACTACGGCCTGACCCGCGCCGGGTACGTGATGGTGCCGATGAACCCTCTGCTGCGGGCTCGGGAGATGACCCACCAGCTGCGCAGCTCCGACGCTGAGGTGCTCATCACCGTGGACATGGTGGCGAAGGAAGCCCTCAAGGGGGCTCGTGACGCCGGTGATTTGACCGTGTTCGTGGTCTCGACCGGAGCAGGCGAGATCCCCGAGGGAACCCGTGACTTCACCGAGCTGATGCAGCCGCGTCGTCCCGTGCCGATGGCACCGACCCAGGCAGACGACACCGCCGTCATCCTCTTCACCAGTGGCACCACGGGCACGCCCAAGGGTGCCGAGCTCACACATTTCGGGATCTACATGAACTCGACGGTCTCCACCGACCGGATCCCGATCTATCCGGCCGATGTCACGCTGGCGGTGCTCCCCTTCTTCCACGTGTACGGCCTGACCAGTGTGCTGAACATCTGCGTGCGCGCCGGGTCCACCATGGTGCTGCTCCCCCGGTTCGATGCCACGGCGGCCCTGGACCTGATCGAGAAGCACCGCGTCACCCGGTTCTCGGCCGTCCCCACGATGATGGTCGGCATGTTGGAGGCCGGCACTGAAGGACGAGACCTGTCCTCCGTGGACCGGGTGGTGTCCGGTGGATCGGCCCTGCCCGGAGAGGTCCTGCGGCGTTTCGAGTCCGAGTTCCCCCGGGCCACCGTGTTGGAGGGCTATGGGCTGTCCGAGTCCACCAGCTCCGTGTGCGTGAATGTCTCCCGTGAGGAGCGCAAGGTGCTCTCAATCGGCCAGCCGCTCTGGGGCACCCGGTGCCGGGTGGTGGATGCCGAAGGTCAGGACCTGCCCCGCGGCAGCGAGCACATCGGCGAGCTGCTCTTCAGCGGGCCGACCATCATGAAGGGCTATTACAACGACCCGGAGTCCACCCGTGCCGCCCTGGTGGACGGCTGGCTGCATACCGGTGACATGGGCTACCGGGATGAGGAGGGGTTCATCTTCGTGGTGGACCGCAAGAAGGAGCTGATCATCCGCGGCGGCTACAACGTCTACCCGCGCGAGGTGGAGGAGGTCATCGCCGGACATCCCAGCGTGTCTGAAGTGGCCGTCGTCGGGAAGCCTGATCCCGCTCTGGGCCAGGAGGTGGTGGCTGTGGTCAGCACCCGCCCCGGAACCCAGGTGACGCCCGAGGAGATCATCGAGTACGCCAAGGCCTCCCTGGCGGCGTACAAGTACCCCCGGGATGTGCGGATCGTGGAGACGATGCCGACCACCGCCACGGGCAAGATCCTCAAGCGCGAGCTGGCTGAGCAGATCAGCTCGTAGTCCTGGCGGCCGCGC
Source organism: Micrococcus sp. IITD107 (assembly GCF_041927415.1). Lineage (NCBI taxonomy): Bacteria > Bacillati > Actinomycetota > Actinomycetes > Micrococcales > Micrococcaceae > Micrococcus > Micrococcus sp. IITD107. The sequence continues at coordinate 103,441 of NZ_JBHFFN010000003.1, forward strand.
TCAGACACTGAGGCCCCAGACCGTTCGACGGTCTGGGGCCTCAGTGTGTGCGGGTCGGATGGACCCGCACCTGGTCAGATCAGATGCTGTACTCCGGAGCGGCCCAGACGACGACCTCGGGGTGCTCGTAGAAGCGGTAGCCCTGGCCGCGGACGGTGCGGACAGTGGCGGAGAGGCGGCCGAGCTTGGCGCGCAGGCGGCGGATGTGGACGTCGATGGTGCGCTCGTTGGGCACCTCGTCCGAGTTCTTCCAGAGCGAGTCAAGCAGCTCTTCACGCCCGACGGTGCGGCCGCCGTTCTCCACCAGGTAGTTCAGCAGCTCGAACTCCTTGTAGGTCAGGTTCAGACCCTCGCCGTCCAGCATGACCTCGCGGCGGGCCAGATCGATCAGCACACCGGGCTGGCGGGTGGAGACCGGGGCGGGGGCCTGCTGCAGGTCCGGGCGAGGGCCGCCCTGGATGGTGGGATCGCCCAGCACCTGGCGGACGACCTCCAGGTCAGAGCCAGGGGCGCCAGCCGGGGCGATGGCTACGGCCGCGTGAGAGGCAGAGCCCGCCACGAGGGACTCCACGTAGTGGCGCAGCTCGTTGGCCAGGCGGGTCAGCGAGGTCCCGGCAGCCGAGGCGGCGGACTCGTCCATGCCCACGTAGAGCACGAAGCCACGGGCCTCGTTCTCCTGGGCCACGGCCTGCGGGCCGGGGATGCCGTTGGGGGCCAGGACCGGCATGGGGCTGGTCTGGGGAGCGGCAGAGGCAGCAGATTCGCCCTGCTGAGGTGTGGGCTCCGGGACCGAATGCAGTGCACGTCCGCCCGGCATCCCCGCATAGGTCCCGCCATGGGCGCGGTAATGCTCGGCCATGGCGGCTCGGCGCTGCGCATTGCGGACGGAGATGTGGACGTAACCCTGCGGTGCTGTGGTCATGGACGTTCCCTTGCGTCTTTCGGGCTGGGCCGCGCAACGGGGATGTCGACGCCGGATCACGGCCTCACATCCACAGCCGGTGGCTCAGCGAACCTCCTACCCACTGCGTCTGGCAAGCGGGGTCACCGCAACTGCCTGACGGGCGTGGAGTAGGGGGCGGATGGTCATGTGACCACTGTGTGTCGTCACAAACAGTTCTCGCAAGTAACACTGGACCATTCGTCTCACCATGCGAGACAAACCGTCTCTTTTGTGGGCAAGATCACACCTGCGGAACCTGGGAAAACGGTGTGAAAGAGGTCTTGAATGTTTCACACTACGCGGTCCACGGCACTTTCAGCGGCGAGCAGGGACCTCGAGTCCTGGATACCGACGCCTGAGAGCCCTTCGATCAGCGAGAGGGGAGTATGCCGACCGGGCACCCCCCTCGTCAAGCGGAGCGCGCGCGGCCCTCGTACGTCCACATTCTGGACAGTGTGCGCGGGCAGGCCCTCGACCGGCTGCCCGACTACTCGGCCAGGCCGTACAGGCGGTCGCCGGCGTCGCCGAGCCCGGGGACGATGTAGGCGTTCTCGTCCAGCCGCTCATCGATGGCAGCCACGAACAGGTCCACCTCCACACCCTCCAGCTCCCGCTCCAGGCGCTCGATCCCCTCCGGCGCGGCCAGCAGGCAGATGCAGGTCACCCGGGAGGCGTTGCGCTCGTACAGGAAGCGGATGGACTCCACCAGGGTGCCGCCGGTGGCCAGCATGGGATCCAGCACGAACACGTGCCGCCCCGTCAGGTCGGCGGGCAGCCGCTCGGCGTAGGTGACGATGTCCAGCGTCTCCTCGTTGCGGGCCATGCCCAGGAACCCGACCTCCGCGGTGGGCGCCATGCGCACCATGCCCTCGAGCATGCCCAGTCCGGCACGCAGGATCGGCACCACCAGCGGGGTGGGGCGGGCCAGGCGGCGGCCGGTGGTGGAGGTGACGGGAGTCTGGATGTCCACGTCCTCCATGGCCACATCACGCGTGGCCTCGTAGGCCAGGAGCATGACCAGCTCCTCGGTGAGCTGACGGAAGGTGATGGAGGGGGTCTCCTTCTTCCTCAGCACCGTGAGCTTGTGGGCGACCAGCGGATGTTCGACGACCTGTACGCGCATGGTGCCAGCCTACCGGCCGCACTCGCCCGGCCCGTCGGCCCGGGCAGTGCCGGAACCCGCACAGACACCTCCCGACGACGGCCCCTCCCCTACGCTGGTCAGGTGACCTCCCAGCCCCCGCCCCCTCACCCCTGCGCCCCGCGCGAGGCGACCTCTGAGCGTGCCGTGCCGGCCGTCGTCGGGAAGGGTGTGACTGCGACTTCGGGGCGCGAGGAGAGGGAGCGCTGGATGGGGCTGGCGCTGGCTGAGGCCGCGAAGACCGAGGCGGCAGGGGACGTGCCGATCGGGGCGGTGGTGATCGGGCCGGACGGGCAGATGCTGGGCGCCGGGTTCAACGAGCGGGAGGCCGGTGGTGATCCGACCGCGCACGCCGAGGTGCTGGCGCTGCGCCGGGCGGCGCAGGCCCGCGCGGTGAGCGGGAAGGGCGACGGCTGGCGGCTCTCGGACTGCACGCTGGTGGTCACCCTGGAGCCCTGTGCCATGTGCGCCGGGGCGATGGTGCTGGCGCGGGTGCCGCAGCTGGTGTTCGGGGCCTGGGATCCCAAGGCCGGAGCCTGCGGGTCGGTGTTCGACGTGGTGCGCGAGCCGCGGCTGAACCACTGGGTGGAGGTCCATCCGGGCGTGCGGGAGGACGAATGCGCGGAGCTGCTGCGCGAGTTCTTCCGTGCGCACCGCGGCTGAGTTTGGGCGAGCTTGGCAGAGTCGGATATGCTCGACAGGCCGTGGTGACGTGTCCGAGCGGCCGAAGGTGCAACACTCGAAATGTTGTGTACGGTAACCCCGTACCGTGGGTTCAAATCCCACCGTCACCGCCATTCGCACAGCCCCTGGTCCACCGGTTCACTCCGGTTCGACCAGGGGCTGTTCGCATGTCCGGGTGGTGCATGACTCGTCAGAACCCAGACCCCCACTCATTCTTGATCGAACGTTCAATCATGGTTCAATGGGAGCATGGCAGGTGTCCCGAAGTTCGACCGCAATCACGTGCTCCTCCAGGCCGCCGATGTCTTCGCAGCCCGAGGATACGAGGGAACCTCAGTCAGTCAGCTCGTCGCTGCGACTGGTCTGCTGCGCGGCAGCCTGTACGGGGCCTTCGGCAGCAAGGCCGAACTGTTCCGGACGGCATTCGCCCATGCGGCCGACGGAACAGCGGTGGGCGAGGACCTGGACCGGGTCATCGACCTGTTGACGGTGGCGCTGCGCGAACGCGCACAAGCGGACCGGGAGGTCGCCCGCCTGGCTCACCGTGTCATCACCCGGCTGGACGGTGGCGAGGTCACCGCCGGTGAGCACATCTTCCAACGGCTGATCCAGCGAGCCGGCATGTCCATTCCCACCTCTGCACCGGAGGAGAACGCCCATGGCTGACATCCACATCATCAACGACACCCTCGTGGTCTCCATTCGAGGCATCCGCAGGCTGGGGACATTCAAGAAGGAACTGAACATTCCGCTCTCTCAGGTCCGGGGGGCCACGGTGGACCCGGAGATCTCCACCTCGTGGCCCGGCTTGAAGGCGGCCGGCGAGTGGTCGGGGACCAAGGTCCTGGGGACGGATGCCTACGGTCACTACCTCGGGGGCACGTTCCGTCAGGACGGCGAGCGGGTCTTCTGGGACGTGGCCGACCCGGCGCACGCCATCGTCATCTCCCTCCAGGACCACGAGTACCGGCGGCTGATCGCGGACGTCGACGATCCGGAGGCCGTGGTGCGGTCCATCGAGACCGCACTGACTCCGCAGGCGTGACCGGCAGCGCTCCCCGTCCGCACACGGGTTGAGGGTCAGCGTGACTCGACGCCCAGCTGCTCGTCCAGGAACCGGGCGATGACCTTCCAGGAGAGCTGCTCGTCCTGCGGCGGCACCGGGTCCAGGTGGGCCGAACGGACCACGGTGGTCATCTCGCGGGTGGCCCGGGCGAAGCCGTGGTCATGCCCGGCCCCATGCACCTCGTAGTACGCCACCGGGGTCCCCGCCGACGCCATCCGGGAGTAGAGCAGCGTGCTCTGATGGTCCGGCACCACCATGTCCTTGGTCCCGTGCGCGATCAGCGTGGGCGGATCCCCCGCGTCCACATAGGTCAGCGGGCTCGCGGCGGCCACCAGGTGCGGGTGCGTGAGGATCGAAGCGCCGATCAGCCGGGACTCGTACGCGCGGGGGTCGTCGTGACAGTCCACCAGCCGGTGCGCGCGGTTGAACTCCTCGCAGGCCCCGGGGATCATGTGCCGGTTGATCTGCAGGAAGTCGGTGGGGGCGAAGAAGTTCACCACGGCCCCCACCTCCGAGGACTCACCCCGCACGCCCACGTCCCCCTCCAGCGTTGGCCTTCCACCGGTCACCCCCAGCATGGTGGCGATCCACCCGCCCGAGGAGTTGCCGGCGGCGGCGATCCGGTCCGGGTCCAGGTTCAGCCGCTCGGCGTTCGCACGCACCCACCGCACTGCGGCCTTGGCGTCATGCAGCTGTGCCGGGAACACCGCCTGGTCCGAGTTGCGCACCGAGTAGGACACCACCGCGTACCCCTGGGCCACCAGGTACGCGGCCACCTGCTCCCCGCCCACATTGCCCTGGTCGCTGCTCCACCCCGAACCGGACGTCCACATCACCACGGGGAACGGGCCGGTCCCCTTCGTCGGCAGGAACACGTCCGCCGTGCCGGCGTTGCCGGGCAGGTTCGCGTAGCGCTGGTCCAGGATGATCCAGGCCTCGCCGGGCATCACGCGCGGATTGGCCTCGGCCCGGTTGAACATCACGACGACGGCCAGCACCCCCGCGAGCGCCATCACCAACACGGTGGTCACCACCAGGATCCACCGTCTGCGCCGATGCTGACGCCGTGCGTGCTCCTCCTCGGCGGCCTCGGCCGCTTGGGTCGGTTCGGCCGGTGCAGGCGCTTCCGCCGCCGGCGGTGCTCCCACCTCTGCCGTCATCCGGTTCCCCTCTGGTCCTGCTGCGGCCCGTCCACCGCACTGATCTCCCTCACCCCGCCGGCCGTGCCGGGTGCTGGGAGGCGCCGGCCGTCGTCGGGTGATCCCTGACGCTAGTGCCCGGCGGGGTCCATGTCAGGACACGTTTCGGCCACGGTGCTCGGCAGCGGTGCGACCCCGCGCATTCCTCACCTCCGGCCCGGATCCGCACTGCCCTGTGAGGGGGTGCGTTTCCGGTGCGGCGGTGTGGAACGGTGGGGCCTGGGAGGATGGGGGCATGGCGGTGAAGGTGTTGGCGGTGGGCAAGAAGCACGAGTCCTGGGTGAGCGAGGGGATCGGGCGGTATGAGAAGCGCCTGAAGAAGCCCTACGACCTCTCCTGGCAGCTGCTGCCGCACTCCTCGCGCGAGGGCGATGCAGCCCGGGAAGAGGAGTCCGGACGGATCCTGTCCAAGGTCGGGGCCCAGGACCACCTGGTGCTGCTGGACGAGCGCGGCAAGAACCTGGACTCCCCCGGGCTGGCACGGCATCTGCAGGGCCAGTTCGACCTGGGCCGGCCGGTCACCGTGGTGATCGGCGGAGCCTACGGCGTGGACGCCTCCGTGCATGCACGGGCGGACCTGACCTGGTCCCTGTCCAATCTGGTGTTCCCGCATCAGCTGGTGCGCCTGATCCTGGCCGAGCAGCTCTACCGGGCCCAGGAGATCTCCGGCGGGCGGCCCTACCACCACGCGTGAGAGTGGGCGGGCGGTGCCTGGCTCGGCCGGGGACCCCGCTGTCAGCCCTAGCCCGTCCGGGGGCTCCCGTAGCATGACGGCGATGCCCACCGACGGTCCCACACCCCACCCGGAGACGGTGCTCTCCCGCTTCACCCCCGCCACCGCAGAGTGGTTCGGCGGGGCCTTCGCGGCGCCCACGCAGGCACAGATCGGGGCCTGGGACGCGGTCTCCAGCGGTCAGCACGCGCTGGTGATCGCACCGACGGGTTCAGGCAAGACGCTCGCCGCGTTCCTGTGGGCGCTGGACGGTTTCCTGCGGCAGCCGCCCGTACGGCAGGACAAGCCGTGGAAGCCGGCCGGGAAGCGCGCGAAGAAGACGGAGGACAGCGACGGGGTTGGTGCCGAGGCTCCCCGTGCCGCCACCCGGGTCCTCTACATCTCCCCGCTCAAGGCGCTCGGCGTGGACGTGGAACGGAACCTGCGCGCCCCGCTGATCGGGATCACCCAGACCGCCCGGCGCCGGGGTGAGGATGCCCCGGATGTGCGTGTGGGCGTCCGCTCCGGCGACACCCCTGCCCGCGAGCGCCGCCAGCTGCTCACCGATCCGCCGGACATCCTGATCACCACGCCCGAGTCGCTGTACCTGATGCTCACCTCCCAGGCCCGGTCCACCCTGACGGGTGTGGAGACGGTGATCGTGGACGAGGTGCACGCCGTGGCCGGCACCAAGCGCGGCGCACACCTGGCGGTCAGCCTCGAACGGCTCGACGCCCTGTTGGCCAAGCCCGCCCAGCGGATCGGGCTCTCGGCCACGGTGGAGCCGCGGTCCGAGGTGGCCCGGTTCCTCGGCGGCATCCAGCCGGTCCAGGTGGTGGCTCCGGCGGCGAACAAGTCCTGGGACATCACCGTCACCGTGCCCGTCCCGGACATGACCGAGCTGCCCCAGGCCTCCGCCGCGCACGACATGGGTCCAGGGTCCGGTCTTCAGCCGCAGGCCTCGATCTGGCCGCATGTGGAGGAGCGGATCGTGGACCTGGTCGCCGCGCACCGCTCCACCATCGTCTTCGCCAACTCCCGGCGCCTGGCTGAACGCCTCACCGGCCGGCTCAACGAGATCTGGGAGGAACGGCAGGCAGGTCCCGAAGCCAGCACAGACGTTCCCGACGACGCCCCGCCAGGAGCGCTGCAGGATCCGGTCGCGCTGGGCGAGATTCTGCAGGACTCGCCCTGGTCCCCCGCAGAGGCGAACCCGCCTGCGGGAGGCGAGGAGCCGTCGTCGGGAAGCAGGGAACGGAGCGGGGCGGGAGGACAGCCGCGATTCGGCCCGGCTCAGCTGATCGGCGGCTCAGGGCAGTCGGCCGGAACGAGCGCCGAGGGGTCCGGGCAGGAGTTCGCGCGGGCCCATCACGGCTCGGTCTCCAAGGAGCAGCGGGCCCTGGTGGAGGAGGACCTGAAGTCCGGGCGACTGCGGTGCGTGGTGGCCACGAGCTCGCTGGAGCTGGGCATCGACATGGGCGCCGTGGAGCAGGTCATCCAGGTGGAGTCCCCGCCCTCGGTGGCCTCGGGGCTGCAGCGCGTGGGCCGTGCCGGGCACCAGGTCGGCGAGACCTCGAGGGGCTTCTTCTTCCCCAAGCACCGGGGGGACCTGGTGGACACGGCCGTGGTGGTGGAGCGGATGCTGGCGGGGAGGATCGAGTCGCTCTCGGTCCCGGCCAACCCGCTGGACATCCTGGCCCAGCAGACCGTGGCCGCCAGCGCCCTGGGCGAGATCGACGCCGAGGAGTGGTTCGACCTGGTGCGCCGTTCGGCCCCGTTCTCCGCGCTGCCGCACTCGGCCTATGAGTCCGTGCTGGACCTGCTCTCCGGGCGGTACCCCTCGGACGAGTTCGCCGAGCTGCGGCCCCGCGTGGTGTGGGACCGGGAGGCCGGGACCCTGGAGGGCCGTCCCGGCGCTCAGCGGCTGGCCGTCACCTCCGGCGGCACCATCCCGGACCGCGGGCTGTTCGGGGTGTTCCTGGCCGGCACCGAGGACGAGGCCGGAGCCGGCGCAGGCACCGCGCGCACGGGCGGCCGCCGGGTGGGCGAGCTGGACGAGGAGATGGTCTACGAGTCGCGCGTGGGGGACGTGATCGTGCTCGGCGCCACGAGCTGGCAGATCCAGGACATCACGCACGACCGTGTCCTGGTGGTCCCCGCGTTCGGACAGCCCGGACGCCTGCCGTTCTGGCGCGGAGACGCCGAGGGCCGGCCCGTGGAGCTGGGCCAGGCCGTGGGAGCGTTTCGGCGGGAGATCGCGGCCAGCATGGGAGCCGGCGCGGGTGCGAGTGGGACTGCCGGATCCGAACGGCTCGCCGCCGCCGGACTGGACACCTGGGCGCAGGACAATCTGACCGCGTACCTCGCCGAGCAGCAGGAGTCCACGGGGGTCCTGCCCACCGAGAAGACCCTGGTGGTGGAGCGGTTCCGGGACGAGCTGGGCGACTGGCGCGCGGTGCTGCACTCCCCCTTCGGGATGCCCGTGCACGCCCCGTGGGCGCTGGCCGTGGGGGCGCGACTGCACGCCCGGTACGGGATGGACGGGCAGGCCATGGCCGCCGACGACGGGATCGTGCTGCGCGTGCCGATGATGGACGACGAGCCACCCGGCGCCGAGCTGTTCCTCTTCGCCGCCGACGAACTGGACGAGATCGTCACCCGGGAGGTCGGAGGATCGGCCCTGTTCGCGGCCCGGTTCCGGGAGAACGCCGCTCGCGCCCTGCTGCTGCCCCGGCGGGACCCCGGCAAGCGCTCGCCCCTGTGGCAGCAGCGTCAGCGCTCCGCCCAGCTGCTGGAGGTCGCGCGGAAGTACCCCCAGTTCCCGGTGATCCTGGAGACCGTGCGCGAGGTCCTTCAGGACGTCTACGATCTCCCCGCGCTCAAGGACCTGGCCACCCGGATCGAGGGCCGGTCCGTGCGCCTGGTGGAGACCACCACACAGGCCCCGAGCCCCTTCGCGCAGTCCCTGCTGTTCGGGTACGTGGCCCAATTCCTCTACGAGGGCGACTCCCCGTTGGCCGAACGCCGCGCCGCCGCGCTGTCCCTGGACCCCGGACTGCTGGGCGAACTGTTGGGCCGGGCCGAGCTGCGGGACCTGCTGGACCCCACCGTGATCGCCTCCGTGGAGGCGGACCTGCAGCGGCTCTCCCCGGGACGCCGGGCGCGCGGTCTCGAAGGTGCGGCCGATCTGCTGCGCCTGCTCGGACCCCTGAGTGTCCAGGAGACGGCTGCGCGTCTGCAGGGCGAGGAGGGTGACCAGGCTGCCCCGGCAGAGGTTCCCGACGACGGCACCGCACCCTCCGCAGACACCTCACCGCAGGCTCGGCCTCACGCCTCGGTGGAGGTGGCCCAGGGCCACCTGGACCGGCTCGTGGCCGACCGCCGTGCCCTGAAGGTGCGGATCGGCGGGCAGGAGAAGTACGCCGCCGTGGAGGACGCCGCCCGGCTGCGGGATGCCCTCGGCGTGGCCCTGCCCATGGGCATCCCGGTGGCGTTCATCGAGCCGGTGGCCGACCCGCTGGCCGATGTGGTGGGACGGTACGCCCGCACCCACGGCCCGTTCACCCCGGCCGAGGCCAGTGCGGCGCTCGGACTGGGTGCCGCCGTGGTCCATCAGGTCCTGCAGCGGCTCTCCGCGGACCACCGGGTCACCGAGGGCGAGTTCCGGCCCGGCGGCGAGGAGGTCCGGCGTCCTCGCGGGCCGCTGGACACCGAATGGTGCGACGTCGAGGTGCTGCGCCGGATCCGTCGCCGGTCCCTGGCCGCTCTGCGCGCTGAGGTCGAGCCCGTGGAGCAGCCGGCCTACGCACGGTTCCTGGCCGACTGGCACCACCTGGAGACCCGTCCCGGCGGCGGCTCCCCCGCCGTGCTCAGCGGCGTGGACGGTGTGGCCACGGTGCTCGAGCAGCTGGCCGGGGTGCCCGTCCCAGCGAGCGCCTGGGAGACCCACGTTCTGCCCGCCCGCGTGCGCGACTATTCCCCCGCCCTGCTGGACGAGCTGCTGGCCGGCGGAGAGTTCCTGTGGTCCGGCACCGCCGAGGCCCCGGGCAACGACGGCTGGATCGCCTTCCACCCCGCCGAGACCGCCGACCTCACTCTGGTCCACGCCGAGGACGTCGAGCCCGGCCCGCTGCATCAGGCACTGGTGGAGGCGCTGTCCGGAGGCGGCGCATGGTTCATCGGGCCCCTGGTGGAGCGTGCCCGGCAACATCTGCAGGAGGGCTCGGACCAGCCCGTGTCCGCCACCTCCAGCGACTGGGTGTCCGCCCTCTGGGACCTGATCTGGGCCGGACGGGTGGGCAATGACACCTACTCCCCCGTGCGCGGTCTGCTGGGCCAGGGCCGCACCGCCCACCGGCAGCGCTCCCGGCCACCCCGGGCCCGCACCGCCCGGCTCAGCGGGACCGGTCGCTCCGGGCGCCTGGCCCGGCTGCGCGGACTGACCGGAGAGGGGATGACCACCGAGAGTGCGGACGGCTCCCTGAGCGGCGGTCTGGCCCTGATCCCCACGGACGCCGCCCGGTCCGCCGGACGGTGGTCCCTGCTGCCCGAGCCTCTGGCTGACCCCACCATCCGGGCCCACGCCACCGCGGAGATCCTGCTGGACCGCTACGGAGTGATCACCCGCGGGTCCGTGGTGACCGAGGAGACCCCCGGCGGGTTCGCCGGACAGTACCGCCTGCTCACCCGCATGGAGGAGGCCGGACAGGTCCGCCGCGGCTACTACATCGAGCACCTCGGCGCCGCCCAGTTCTCCACCGGCGCCACGGTGGACCGGCTGCGCGGCTTCGCCCGGCAGGACGTGGATGCGGCTTCCCCCGCCCCCGGGGGCTCCCTCGACCGGGACGGCCGGCACGACTTCCCGAACGATCCCGCGCCCTGGCGCACACCCGAGGTCGAGCCGGACCTGCCCGCGCTGGCCCTGGCCGCCACGGACCCGGCCAACCCCTACGGGGCGGCCCTGCCGTGGCCGGAGGTCCCCGCGGGGCCGGATGGCGTGCGCCCCACAGGCCACCGCCCGGGCAGGAAGGCGGGGGCCGTCGTCGTGATGGTGGACGGGGTGCTGACGCTCTACGTGGAACGCGGGGGCCGCACCCTGCTGTGTTTCGCCGAGGACCTCACGGACGCCCGGGTGCTCCGTCCCACCGCGCAGGCACTGGGCTGGGCACTGCGCACCGCACGGGTGGAGAAGATGTCCCTGGAGAAGGTCAACGGGCTGCCCCTGCTGGGCACATCCCTGGCCGAGGCGCTGCTGGCCGCCGGGTTCTACGCCTCCCCCTCCGGCCTGCGCTTCCGCAGCTGAACTGCGCGAAGCCGGCAGACAGCCATTCCCGTCCAGGTCCCGGCGTAGAGTTCCGAGCATGACCGAGCAGCCCACCCCCAGCGCCCCCGCAGCAGGTGCCACCGCCGCCTCCGTCACGCCCTTCCTCATGTTCGAGGGTGAAGGTGGAGCCGCCATGGACTTCTACGTCCAGGCGTTCTCCCCGCACCTGCCCGCCGGTGTCACACGCCGGGACCTGCGGGACGAGTCCCACCCGGAGACGAAGGACAGCCCAGACCTGATCGGCACCGTGCTCCACGGTGAGATCTCCCTGGCCGGACAGCACCTGCGCATCATCGACTCTCCGCCCGGCCACGCGTTCAGCTTCACCCCGTCCATCTCCCTGTTCGTGGACCTGCCGAGCACATGCACCCCGGAGGAGCTGGACGAGCTGGCTGACTCCCTCTCCGCCGGCGGCCACCCGCTGATGCCGCCGGGCGACTACGGCTTCTCCCGACGCTTCGCCTGGGTCGCCGACCGCTGGGGCGTCACCTGGCAGCTCAACCTGGCCTGACAGCCCCCTCCCCCGTGATCCACCATGCCTGAGGGCGACTCCCTGGTCCGCCTGGCCCACCGCCTGGACCCCGTGCTGAGCGGCCGCACCCTGCTGCGCACGGACTTCCGCGTGCCCCAGTGGGCCACCCTGGACCTCTCCGGCCGCACCGTGGACGCGGTCCTGCCGCGCGCCAAGTACCTGCTGATCCAGGCCGGGGACCTCACGGTCCTCTCCCACCTGAAGATGGAGGGCCGCTGGGACATCTATCCCGACGACGGCGGGAGACCTCCGCGGTGGGCACGGCCGGAGTGGCAGGCCCGGTGCGTGCTGCAGACCGCCGAGCATCAGGTGGTCGGCTTCCAGCTGGGCCTGCTCGAGGTGGTCCCCACCGCGCAGGTGGAGGACCGGCTGGGATTCCTGGGCCCGGACCTGCTGGCCCCCGGGTGGGAGGACCCCGCCCAGGCCAACGGGCTGCTGGCCGAGTCCGTCCGCCGGCTGGAGCAGGACCCGGACCGGATGATCGGCACGGCCCTGCTGGACCAGCGACTGGTCTCCGGAATCGGGAACATCTACCGCTGCGAGACGCTGCTGCTGGCCGGACTGGACCCGCACCGCCCCGTCTCCTCCGTCCCGGACCTGCCCGGGCTGGTGCTGATTGCCCGGGACCTGCTGCGCTCCAACGTCCCGCCGGCCGCACCGGCGCGCGGGGCCCAGCGCACCACCACCGGTGTCCGTCCGGATCCGAGCGCCCCGTACGGGATCCGCGTCGTCGTGCCCTCTGCCCCAGCCAGCCAGGCACCCGCTGGCCGTGCGCTGCCCCGCCGCCGGACGCCGTCGTACTTCGTCTACCGCCGGGAGCGCGAGGGCTGCCTGCGGTGCCGAGGCCCGGTGCGCCTGGAGGAGTTCGGGGACGCCGGCGCCGAGGACACCGAGGCACGGCAGCTGTGGTGGTGCCCGCGCTGTCAGCGCTGAGACACGCGCAGAGCGAACACGGCAGACACCCGCCCGATCCGCTGGTGTGGGGACCGGCCCAGGTCTAGCGTGGGAGAGTCCCGCACGGGCGGGACGCGACGAGCATCGGTCCAGATGGAGGGCGTCATGGCAGACCCGTTCCCCGACGATCGCACCCAGCGCACGGTGGCGCTGGTCCTGGCGGGAGGCAAGGGCAGCCGCCTGGCCCCGCTGACGGATGCCCGCTCCAAGCCCGCCGTCCCCTTCGCGGGGCAGTACCGGCTGATCGATGTGGTGATGTCCAACCTGGCCAACTCTGGCCTGCGGGACGTGTGGGTGGTGGAGCAGTACCGCCCCTTCACGCTGAACCAGCACCTGGCCATGGGCCGGCCCTGGGACCTGGACGGCACCCGCCACGGCCTGCGCATCCTGCCCCCCGCGGAGGGACGCTCCGAGGAGGGCTTCGCCGCCGGCAACGGCCATGCCCTGCACCAGCAGATCCCCATCCTGCAGGCCTTCGGCGCGGACACCGTGGTGGTATGCAGCGCCGATCACCTCTACCAGCTGGACCTGCGCCCGGCCCTGGAACAGCACCACCGGCAGGGCTCGGAGCTGACCATCGTCACCACCGAGGTGATGGAGGACCCCAGCCGCTACGGCGTGGTGCAGGTCAAGGATGCTGACGGCGAGCGCCGCGTCACCCGGTACGACTACAAGCCGGACTCCCCCGAGGGGAACCTGGTGGCCACCGAGGTCTTCATCTACAACGTGGACGCCCTGGCCACCGCCACCGAACACCTGGTGGAGCAGAACGACGACGACGCGGACGAGGGCGCCGACCGTGAGGGCACCTCCCTGGGCGACTACGGCGAGACGATCGTCCCGCACTTCGTGGAGCGCGGACGCACCCACGAGTACCGGCACGAGGGGTACTGGCGGGATGTGGGCACCATCGACGCCTTCTACCGCGCCCACATGGAGCTGCTCGAGGGCCAGGGGCTGGAGCTCGGCAGCCCCGGCTGGCCGCTGCTGACCAACCACAAGCCCGTCCCGCCGGCCCTGTTCGGGCCCCAGGCCACGGTGTCCGGGTCCCTGGTGTGCAACGGCGCCACCGTGGACGGCGAGGTCACCCAGAGCGTGATCGGCCCGGGCGTGGTGGTGGAGGCCGGCGCCCGGGTGCACCGGTCCGTCCTGCTCGGGGAGACCACGGTCCCCTCCGGCGCGGTGCTGGACGCGGTGATCGCGGACGTGGGCGCGGAGGTCCCCGCCGGAGCCACCGGGCAGACGAAGCCGGGTCCGGGCAACATCACCGTGCTGGTCCCCCAGGACCGCAGCCCGGACAGCGCGGACGAGACCACCGGGCACTGAGGCCTCACCCTGTCCGCCGAGCTTTCAGTCGAAGAAGTCCTCGTCGATCTGCAGCACGTGGAGGGTTCTCTTGACTTGCCTCCTGGACGGTGCGCAGGAACCACTCCAGCGCGTCGAGGAACGCCTCCTGCGCCGCAGCCGGCCGAAGGGTCCGCGGCTTAATGCTCGGGCGCCGGCGGAGAGACTCAGGACCGAATTCCACCCCGGGGATGAGATTCAGACGTCCCCGGAATTCGTCGAGAAGCGTCTCGTCCGTGAAGGGAGCCCACTTCGCCAGATGATAGAAGACGACCTCGACGCCGTACGTCGGGTACAGGATCACCGGCCAGATGGCGCGTGCTGACGTGCGCGGGACGACCAGGAAACAACCGCCGGCGGCATTGTCCGCGAATTCCGCCCGGCCACCGCGCTCAACCCAGCCTCGTTGGACCTCGATCAGTGCGCGGGCCGATTCGGGATCGTTGTGGTCGTGAAGTCAGTCGACCCAGCGGTCCCGCAGCGCAGGGTCGTTGCCCGGGGCGGCGAGCGACCGGGGATCGGTCAGGTCGACGTCGATGTCGATGAGCTCGGCGAGTTGCTCCGCCAGCAGCCGCTGGCCGCCGTCGGCCCGTCCGTCCTCGGAGAAGCGCACGCCTTCGGCTGCGAGGACGTCGTGCGGATCGTCCCTCCGGTGGACGTCGGTCCACCGGAAGGACGGAGAGACGGTGCCTCCCGCCTGGAGCACACGATGAGCGTGCGGCAGGGCCGTCCGTGCGAGGTAGGTCCCCACGGGGACCGGATGGCTTCCGATCAGGCGTGCGAGTTCGCCGTAGGAGGTCCAGAACCCGGCGGGAATGGCCTCGACGGCATCCGTCAGCGTCTGCCAGGCCGTGTGGGCGACTCCGGAGGCGGCCTCGGCTGAGGGCCCCGGCCAGATACCGACGATCCGGTCCGCCAGCCGCTCGGCGCGAGCACGGATCTGCGCGGGACCCCAAACCGGCTCAGCGGAGATCTCCTGGTTCATGCGGATGCCGCTCTTGGCCAGCTCCGCACGCTTGACCTCGAAGGGCCCGTTGCTCAGCTCGCTGTTGTACCCGGTGAGGGTGAGGTTGCCCAAGGTGTGGAGGAGTTCGGTGTGCACCTCTCGAAGGTCCTGGTGAGCCTCGAGCTGGTCGGCCAGAGCGCGCTCCCACTCCTCCGTGAGGGTCTGCGGCATGACGTGCTCGATGGTCGCACTGTCGAGGTCCACCGGCTCCTTGCTGCCGTAGGACTCCTCGATCCACCGCAGGATCAGCTTCCGGTGGGCCGCCCGGCCCGTCGTGTAGAAGGGTGCCGTCATCACGGCCTGGCGGACCTGGTCGTCGGAGGCGAAGTGCTTCCGTCCGCTGGAGAGGAAGCGCTGCAGGGCGTCCGCGGGGTCGTCCTGACCCTGGATGTCCGCCGTCGCCGCGAGCAGAGTGCTGTTGAGACCGTCGGAATAGCGGCCGAAGACGAGGCGTCGGACCAGGTACGACTCGAGGTAGAGGAGCGCACGGGCCAGTTCGTCCGAGTCGATGTCCCCCAATGACCGGCGCTCCATCAGGTGCAGTGTGATCGGGAACGTCGTCGTCGTGCGCCAGGCGCGCAGGCGTGCCAAGCGGAAGCGCACTGCGTCGTCCTTCTCCTTCTCCGGGCGGAGCATCACGTCGTAGAGACGCCCCAACGCCAGGAACCGCTCGACTTCCGCCCTGACCTGCGCCTCGTCCTGCAGGTCACGCATGCGACGCTGCTGCCCCGCGTAGATCTCCGTCTGGCGGACCTTGGGATCCTGTTGCACCAGGTCAAGCCAGAACAGGGTCTCCAGTTCCTCATTGGAGAGCAGGTTCTGCAACGGGAGCCACAGGGTGGTGTAGACCTCATCCGCCCGTGTGGGCAGCTGCATGAACAGGTAGTTCCTGAGCAGGTCGCCCTGGGTGAGCTTGAGACCGGTGTTGTTCAACGACTCGAAGATGCGGTGGGCGTTGTCGTTCTCCCCGGTGGTCACGGACACGATCGACAGGCCGGCGACGACGGCGGACTCGACCTCCGCCAAGGTCAGCGGCTCCTCTTCACCGTCGGCGGGCGGTTGACTCAACCCGAGCAGCTTCGTCAGGAAGAACTGGTGGGCTTCGCTGATCCTGGAGCCTTCGGCAGCATCCGGGGCGTGCTCGATCCGTCCGCGATAGGCGCCACGATCGGCCTGGGTGGGCAGTACCTTGTAGCGGAGATCGCCGTCCTCCCACTTGTTGACCAGGTACTTCTCGTTGACCCGATCGGCGTGCATGGGGCCTTCGTGCTCAGCCCGGTGGTCTCGGACAGCGGCGAGGAGGAGCGTCAGCGTCGTCAGCCGCTGCTGCCCGTCCACCACGAGCCACCGCTGGACGCCACCGGGCCCGTTGTCCCGGAAGCCGGCGAGAACGAGGGAGCCGAGGAAGTGGGTCGCCGAAGGGTTGCCCCGCCGATGGTCGGCGACGTCCACGACGTCCTCCCACAGGCGCTGCCACTGCGGGCGGCCCCAGGAGTACGTCCGCTGGTAGAGCGGGACCGTGTACTGGTAGGAGCCCCCGAGGAGTTCCTGAAGGGTGACTTCACGCGCGGTGACCATGTGACGAGCTTAACGGGGGGCTCCGGAGGCCAGATCGTTCCGAGGTGTCAGGGCCGTTTGCCCTGCCACTCTTGGATCACCCGCCGCATGCTGTTCCCGTGCTCCTTGATCTGGGGGACGTCCCAGTCGCCCTCGGCGTGAAGGATGCCTGCCATGAGCTGGAATTTGAGGCTCTGCTCGTCCGAGGAGTACTGCTTCACCTTGGAGACTGGCATCAGGTTGTTCCGCTGGGAGTTTTCGCGTCGGCTCATGATGCACAGGTTCCCGAAACGGTCCACCTCCGTTGATGTCAGGACCTTCTGTCCTTCGCCAGGAACCACGGGATAGAAGTGCTCCACCGAAGTCCGGTACCGGAAGCGGAATGAGCCTGCACGTTGGGACAGGACACTCCGTTCAACGTCGCCGAGTGCAGTCCAGAGCGGCCCCGCTTCGGCGGACGGATTACGTCCGAGATCCCAGAGGATGTAATCCAGCACGTTGAACACGAAATTCGGGACCTTGACCCCGAGGTCCAATCCCTCGTCCGCGTCGTAGACGCGAAGCCGCTCGCGGGCCAGGTCCTCCAGCATGCGCTGGAAGGCCTCGCCGTCCACGCGGTCCACCGGCTGCGCATCCAGCCATCGCAGGATGCGGTACAGGAAGTACTTGGACGTGCGGCGCGTGTCGGTGACCTGGAACATGGCCTGAAGGTTCCGGACGGCGTCCTGGACCTGCGGATCCTGGAAGGTGTTCTTCACACCCAGCCGTCGGCGCGGCGAGCGCTCGCCGGCTTCCGTCTCGAGCTTCTGAGCTCGGCTGAGCACCCAGTTCTCCTCGTCCGCCTGTGTTCCCGTCGTCGCCAGAGTCCTGATCACATAGGTGTCCAGCAGAAGGCGCATGCGGAGCAGCGTCACGAGGAAGCGCTGAGACCAAGCCGCGTCGACATGGCCGTGCTGGGCGAACTGCTCCAGCAGGGAGCCGTCCTCGAGCCGCACGGCCCCCGTTGAGTCCTGGCCCCACCGCGGCAGGCCGGGCTCGGCCCCCTCACCGTTCTCCTGCATCACGCGCAGCACATGTAGCAGCAAGTTCGGGAAGTCGACGATGGTCCCGTAGGCGCCGGTATCGGCGTCGTCCTGGCGCTGGTCGGACGAGGGCCAGGACTCCACGGCGGTCTGCCCGGCGGCCCGCAGAGCCCCAATGATGGTGCGGGCGCCCGACACCGTCGCGGTCAGGCTCGGCGCGAGAGCTGCCCGCAGCGACGCGAAATCCCGTGTGAGGAGGGACGACCAGGACGCTCCGAAGACGGCGTCTCTTGCCGCCTCACCCCCATCCTTCGGCCGCTCGGTTAAGAACTGGAGCTGGACGTGGCGGTCCAGAACGGCGCAAGCGTCCCAGACGTGCGCGAACACCTTCCGGTCCGTGGCGTCCTGGAGAGGCCGCATCAATGTGGCCTTGAGGATCTCGTGCTTGGCGAGCTGCTCACCGCGGGTGTTCATCACCTCGAAATAGTGGTTGAGGTCCGTGCCCTTCGGAAGTTCGGTGCGCAGCAACCGGACATGCTTCCAGAGGTACGCGAGGTCGTCGCCGTCGAACATCACCTCCTGATCGTCTGCCGGGGTTTGCCGCTCCATGGCCCGCCGGCAGGCCGCAGCGATCGTCTCGACGGCCACCCCGATGGCGTCCACCTGGAACGACGTTCCGGCGGGGGCGCCCCGACGGCGGAGGGTCGCGAGGTCCTCCCCGGCCTCGGGGCGCCCTTCGTAATCCAGGACGGCCAACGCCTGGGGGGCGAGGACACCGGCACGGATGACACGCTCCGCGACGGCCGCCAGCACCGTCAGCGTGGTCAGGCGCTGCTGCCCGTCGACCACCTCGTCGATCGGCACGCCCTCAGGAGTCGTGGCTCGGTTCACCACCAGCGAGCCGAGGTAGTAGTCGGACGAGGCTCCCTGCGTATCCGGCTTTTCCGAGCGGAGGCGAGCGCGGCGCACGTCCGCGAGGAGTGTCGCGATCTCGACCTGCGTCCAGGCGTAGGCCCGTTGGTAGACCGGCACCCGGTAGTGCCGGGCGGCGGTGAAGACCTCCTCGATCGTCAGCGCCTCAGGCGCGTGCTTCTCAGTCTGCATCGTGGGCTTCCTCCGTGTCCCAGGGCGTGTCCGAGTAGAGACGCTCCACCGGGGAGGCCTCGTCCACGTACGGCCCGGGGAGGGCCGCCACGCGCCCGGTGACGGCGGCGGGGTCCAGGCCGTTCCTCATCAGGCGGAACAGGTTGACCCGGTCCTCCAGGCCCGGCGCCACGTGCTGGCCCAGCGCGTGAAGTTCCACGGAGCGCGGGTAGACCCGCGTCAACCGCGTTCTCAATGCGAAGGCATGCCGTGCGAGCACGAGAGCGGCGCGCTCGATGTCGTGGTCGCCGAACCGGTCCGCGTAGGCCAGCAGCAGCGCTCCGTAGAGCTCCTGTGTGTAGCGGTAGCCAGCGCCGGTACCGCTCGCTCGGACGAGCCGGGTGATCGTCTGAAACTGCCTGTTCTCCCTCCCACGACGGGCGTCGTCCCCGGCGGTCTGCTCCGCGTCCGTCGCGGAGACGCCGAGGGCCCTCGCGAGCCGGGTGTAGTGGCGCACGAGGCGGAAGAACATCTCGCCGTCGATGACGGGCTGGGTCAGCTGGAACGGGAATTCCAGCGGAGGAAGGGCACCGTGCGCGATCAGCGTGGCGTTTCGCCCGTTGTAGTCGTCCACGTGGGCCTTGGCCATGAGAAGCCCGTGCGCCCAGGGCAGTCGGCCGAGGCCCGTCGGCCCCGCGGAGATCCCCTTGAACGCTCCGATCCGGGACGCGGTGAAGCCGTCGCGCGGCAGGGACTCACCGGCGCTCCAGCGGAGGATCGGATAGAGCAGACGCGAGAAGAGATGGTGGATCTCGAACGGCGGGGTAGCTTCCCACTCCCGCACGGCCGTGAGGATCGCCGCCCGGTCCGATGTGGCCTCACCATAGGCGCGGAGATGATAGGCCTTCAACAGGTCGGTGGGCAGGAGCGCCCGGCCACGGGTGTTCTGCGAGTCGAACATCTGGAAGGCCGCGTCGAGGTCGTTGACGACCAGACGCACCAACGTGCAGTGGTCCAAGAAGTAGTCCGCGAAGTCCTCGACCTCGGTGCTGTCCCAGGACCGGAATGTCTGCAGGATGAGGCGGTGGTTCTCGACAACGTGGCGCTCCGACACGTCCCGCCGGCCCGGCGGCAGCTCGATGGCCGCCGCGCTGTCCAGGGCCGCACGCTGGTGCTCGGCGCGCTCAGCGGTGTCGCCCAGGATCTCCTGCAGTGCGAGCGCGATCAGGGCGAAGGTCATGTACCGCTGCTGGCCGTCGACGATGTCCAGCCAGCCGTCCTCGACGTGCACGATCATGGTGCCGATCCGGTAGGACGCGGCCGCACGGAAGCGACGGATGTCCTCGACGAGCTGCCCCGTGTTCGTCGTGGACCACGTATAGGGCCGCTGGTACTCGGGGATACGGAGACGAGGGTCGCGCAGTGCGTCCGCAACGGTCATGACGTTCGCGGTCAACGACCCGGGGCGCCCCGTCCCCGGTCCTTGGGCGTCGCTCTGCCCGCCCCGCGGATGGCTGACGGCGGCATCCGCGGCGGTCGAGTGCATCTCCATCAGGCGTCGTCCTCGATGGGTCCCGTCTTGGCCGAGGCGGCCTCGACCTCGCCGAGGGTGCGCCCGTCCGGCGCCCGCCATGAGGACGGTCCGCTCATACTCCCGCCGGCTACGAATCCGGCCGCGGCCGAGGAGCTGGTGAAGGAGACGTCCTCGGTCAGCACCCCATCGGCACCGATGTGGTCGGCGAAGCGCTCCCGGCCCGCCCGGACACCCGCGGGCGCGCTGGGCCGCAGCCCCTCCATGAGACCACTGCCCCGCAGGACGACGAACCCGTCCGGCGTCGGGTGCCCCTGCGCACCCACGCCGTTGACCGTCATGGTGAACAGGGTGCGCTCCGGCACCGCCTCGGGCGTCTGGGTGGTCCGGCCCGCCGCAACCACGGCATGTGAGCCGTCAGCGCTCTCGAAGACGCGATGCCCCAGGGCACTGATCAGGATCTTGGCCTTGTCGGCGTACTCCTCCAGCTCCGCCTTCTTCTCCTCAGTGACGTTGCCCTGGGAGGGCGCCACCGCATTGTCCACGGTGAAGCGCCCGGCCGTGGTGGCCGCCTGGTGGAAGTAGTGCTCCAGGTAGGTCACCTCCGTGGGGCCGAAGGTGTCCCCGAGGGTGGAGAGGAGGATGGCCCGGTTCCAGAAGTCGTGCGCCTCCCTCCGGACGTGCTCCCGGATCCTGCCCACCAGGCCGTTGCCGTTGGCCCGCCCGACAGCCTGCCCGACGT
Source organism: Micrococcus sp. IITD107 (assembly GCF_041927415.1). NCBI lineage: Bacteria > Bacillati > Actinomycetota > Actinomycetes > Micrococcales > Micrococcaceae > Micrococcus > Micrococcus sp. IITD107. Next base: position 124,280 of record NZ_JBHFFN010000003.1, read on the forward strand.
AGACGACGTCATCGCCGGAATCGGCGTCCTGCCCCAGCAGGAGGTACACACCGGTGCCTTCGAACGCCTCGGGGTGCCCGTCCGCGTTGAGACTGGTGCGTGGCACCACGTAGACGAGGCCCGTCCAGTTGTCGAGGGTGCACTTCAGCCGGCCGGTGGGTGCCCCGTCCATCAGGAAGACCTGCAGTGTCTTGGGATGTGCCATCTCAGTTGCCCTTCCGGACGAGCGCCGGCGTCGCGCTCGCCCTCTCATCGACGGAAGTACCCTGCGAAGGGGCCGTTCCGTCAGCGAAAACGGCGGACCGTCCATGGACAACGTCCACCGGCCCGGGCCCCTCGCCCCTCACCTTCCAGTACAGGTACTCGCCGATCGCCGCGACGATCATCTTGGACGGGTCCCCGCCGCGCCCCAGGATGTCGGTCATCTTCACGAAGGCGTCCTCGTTCGCGTACACGGCGCCCATGGCGGACCGTTCCAGGTTGGGGCTGGCCAGGAACTGCTCCAGCGAGTTCGCTCCAGCCTGCCCCAGCAGCTTCTCGTCCTCCATGAGCGGCGCCACGAGGGCACTGACCCACGCCTCCTGCTGGGACGGGGAGGCATCCACGCCTTCGCCGGCGAAGATCTCGTTGATCTTTTCGATGACCTCCTCGAGCGGTCCGCGCTGCTTCTCGCGCGCCTGCCCGCCTCCCACAGCGGTCGTCCCCTTCAGTGTGGCCCCGCCGGTCAACCCGATGTCCCCCGAGGACGTCTTCTTCTGCCGGATGCTCACTAGCTGCACATCGCTCAGGTCGATCAGCTCCTCCCCACCGGGCTGATCACCCACGAGCTGCACCAGGTGCCGCAGGAACAGCGCCCGCTTGTAGTGCTCGGTGTCCCCGAATTCGTAGATCTGGGAGAGGAAGTCGTAGAGGCTGACGAAGGACCGCATGTCCTTGCGCACCAGCACGAGTTCGTTCACACGCGTCTCGTCCTGGTTCATCCGCGCATGCGCCAGCTCCTTACGGAACCGGTATGCCACGGGCTCCAGCGCAGCCTGCAGGCCCTCCTGCCCGCTCCCCGGCTTCCACGCCACCCACACGTCGGCGAAGGCGTCCACCTCGTCCCAGTCGTACACGCCCGCGGCGTCGAGCTTCGTCCCCAGGTCGTGGATCAGGTTCGGGTCCGTCACCGTCTCCAGCTTCGCGCCGACGTAGTACGGCTCGAAGGCGGCCTGGATGTCATCTTCGGAGTTCACGAAGTCCAGCACGTAGGTGGTGTCCTTGCCGGGCGCCGCACGGTTCAGCCGGGACAGCGTCTGCACGGCGAGCACGCCGGAGAGCTTCTTGTCCACGTACAACGCGCACAGCTTGGGCTGGTCGAAGCCGGTCTGGTACTTGTTGGCCACGATCATCACCTGGTAGCCGTCCCCGTCGAACGCCTTCGCCAGGTCGCCGGTCACGGACGGGTTCATGGACCGTTCGGTGACCTTCTCGAGCCCGAACTCGTCGTCGGTGATCTCGCCGGAGACGGCCACCAGGGTGCCCACGTCCGTGTACCCCATGTCCTGGATGTACTGGTCCATCTGGCGCTTGTAGCGGACGGCGGCGGCGCGGGAGTCGGTGACCACCATGGCCTTGGCCTGCCCGTCGAGCAGTCCGGCCACGTTGGCGCGGAAGTGCTCCACGATGATCTTGACCTTCTGGGCGATGTTCGTCGGGTGCAGCTTGACCCACCGCATGAGCTTCTTGCTCGCCTCGGTCTGGTCCACTTCGGTGGTCGGCTTCCCGCAGGCGGCCCGGTCGCCTTCCGGACGGAACTCGCCCTGCTGTCCGGCCAGGGCCAGCTTGAAGGCGGTGCCGTAGTTGGTGAAGTTCTTCAGCACGTCGAGGATGAACTCCTCCTCGATGGCCTGCTGCATGGTGTACCGGTGGAAGGAGGCCGGGATCTCCTGGCCCTTCTCGTCGTACTCGCCGGAGGGGCGGCCGAACATCTGCAGGGTCTTGTCCTTCGGAGTGGCGGTGAAGGCGAAGAAGCTGATGTTCTCCGGCCGTCCCGTGGCGGCGACCTCGGCGGCGAGGATGGACTCGGTGTCCGCCTCTCCCCCGTCTTCGAGGTCGGCCTGCTCGTCCGGGGTGAGCACGCGCTTGAGCTTGGCTGCGGCGGAGCCGGTCTGGGAGGAGTGCGCCTCGTCCGCGATCACCGCGTAGGTGCGGCCGGCGAGCGTCGAGTCGCCTTTGAGGAGCTCGAGCACGGCGGGGAAGGTCTGCAGCGTTACCACGATGATCCGGTTGCCCTGCAGTAGCGTCTGCTTCACCAGGGCGGACTTGCTGGTGGCCTCTCCCCCGAGGTTCTTGCGGTCCACGGCCACCACGGTGCCGGAGGTCCGCTCGATCTGCCGGACGGCCTCCTGAAGCTGGTCATCCAGAACGGTGCGGTCGGTGACCACGATGACCGAGTCGAACACCCGCTGCTCGTCCACTCCGTAGGTGGAGAGCAGGCGGTGGGCGGTCCAGGCGATGGTGTTGGTCTTGCCGGAGCCCGCGGAGTGCTCAATCAGGTAGGACTTGCCGGCGCCCTCCTCACGGACGGCGGCGAGCATCGTGGTGACGGCCTCCCACTGGTGGAAGCGCGGGAAGATCAGCGTGGACTTCCGGCGCGAGCGGCCGTGCTCGTCCTCCACGGCCTCCTTCTTGAGGAAGACGAACTTCTGGAGGATCTCGAGCCAGGTGTCCCGCTGGAGAATCCGCTCCCACAGGTAGGCCGTGGAGGAACCGCCGTCCGGGTTGAGCGGGTTGCCGGCGTGGCCGTCGTCGCCCTGGTTGAACGGCAGGAAGAAGGTGTCCTTCCCGGCCAGCTTGGTGGTCATCCAGACCTCCCGGTTGGAGACGGCGAAGTGGACCACGGCGCGGGTGCCGAACCCGAACAGCGGCGTGGCTTTGGGGTTGCGCTCGCGGTACTGCTTCTTCGCGTGGCCGATGGACTGGGTGGAGTCGGTCTTCAGCTCGACGGTCGCCACGGGCAGGCCGTTGACGAACAGCACCAGGTCCACGGACTGGTTGGTGGCCGGGTTGAAGTGCACCTGACGCATCACGCGCAGCCGCATGCGCTCGTAGGAGGCGACGGCGGCTGGGTTCAGGTTCGTGGCCGGCCGCGGCTCTGCCATGCGAAGGGTGGCGGAGGTGCCGACCTTGAAGCCCTTGCGGAGCACGTTGAGGGTGCCGCCGACGCCGGTGTCCTGCGGCTTGTTCAGCACGTCGATCAGGCGGGTGGTGACCTGGTCCCGCTGCGCCTGCTGCGCGGAGGCCGGGGCATCCGCCTTCACGATGCGCCCGTAGTCCTCCGGCTGGTTCTCGGCCAGCCAGGCGTGGACGTCCTCGGGGAAGATCGCGTTCTTGCGGTCGTAACCGTCATCGTTGGCCGAGTAGAGCCAGCCGTGCTGCTCCAGGTACTCGCAGATGTAGGTCTCGAGCTCGCTCTCGTTGTGAATGGCCATGGGGTCCTCAGTCCTTACGTGGGGATCTCGATCTGGCCGGTGACGGCGGCGGTGATGAGCGCGGCCCGACGTTCCTGGGCGAGCTCGATGAACCGCTCCGCCTTGGCGATGAGCGCGTCAATCTTGGCGGTCTCGGTTTCGCTCGCGTCAATGATCCGCCTCTGCTCGTGAACGGGAGGCAGTGGAACTCGGAGTGCACGGATGTCACCCATGCCGACCGTTCTGAGAGTTGACCCGTCGGTAAGAGATTCCAGGTGATCTTGCATTGCATCAGCCAGAACCAGATGCAGATATTGGGGCAGGAGTTGGGGCCCGCACGTCCACGCGGCAAAGTGCTGCGAGGTTGCCATGTCCCGCCCCATGATGGCGGTGCGGCCAATAGTGGCATCCCGCGACAGGACGACAGTTTCTGCGGGAAGAATCCTGGCCGAACTGGATGCCAACCCAAGCTCACTGATCGAGGTGTGGGTTTCGTACAGATACGTGGTCGCCCGCATCGAGCCGACATCTCTCAGGCTGATCCACGGGATAGTCGTATCCGCCCAAAGCTCCGGCCGCGACTTCGAAGGCGTATGGCCTGAGCCCAATCGGGCTACTGACAGCAGCGGCACGAAGCGCCAATGCGACGGAATCTGACCAGCCCATTCCTCCGGGGCTTGCACCATGCTCGTTCTGCTCTCCGGTCCTCGCAATGCGAGGTGCTTGCGCACAGACGCGCGGCGGTCGATAAGGAGTGTAAGAAGTGCCCTCTGCTTCTCGATCAGGGCGTCGATCGTGGCGGTCTCACGGTCGAGGTAGTCCGCGATTCGTCGCTGCTGCTCGCGGCCGATCAACGGGAACTGCAGGCTTCCGAGAGTTCCACTGGTCATACTCGGCAGAGCGGTGTTGGTTGAGTACAGGTCGAATGGGATCGTCGTTGCCCAGTAGTAAAGAAATCGCGGTTCAACCCGAGGCCCCGGCACTGTGTAGTACATGGTGTCCACAGTCCAGAACCGGCCGTTAACGTAGAGCGGACGATCGACCGTCCCCTTGCGGCCAAACAAAACTGACTCCCCGTCGTGCAGATATGCCGTCGAGCGGGCGAATTCTCCACCTGAGCCATACACCGGGTAAGGACCGTCAGCAGCTTCGACAGACTTGCAGTCAGAACCGTTGCCGAATCTGACCAGGTGCCGCAGAGCCGTCGTCCCCATCACCGCTCGACCTCCTGCAGGAGTTCGATGATCTCGGCGGTGAGCTGCTTCAGCTCGGCATCGATCTCTTCGAGCGGGCGTGGCGGCACGTACTTATAGAACAGTCGGGTGAAGGGGATCTCGTAGCCGATCTTCGTCTTGGACTCGTCGATCCAGGCCCCGGGCACGTGGGGGACGACCTCGGCCTCGAAGTACTCGTGGATGTCCCGGCCGAAGGGCACGAGTTCGGTGTCGCGCAGCGAGGTGTCCGGCTCCGGCTCGCCCTTCCCGTTCTTCACGACCTCCGCCTCGGGGTCGTGCACGCCGATCGCCCCGGTCAGGGCCTTCACCAGCGGGGCGCCGGCGGTCACGCCGTGCTCCTTCAGCGCCTTCTTCAGGTCGATCACGAAGGTGGGCTGGTGGTTCCAGTCCCGGCCACGCAGGGAGGCGAGGGCGGTTTCGAGAGCCGAGCGGCCGTCGTCGGGAAGCTTGTCCACCGGCTTGGTGGCGAGCGCCGCCGCGATGGTGGCGTCCTCCACCTCGAAGCGCAGCTGCAGCGGGCGCTCCACGGTGATCTCCCGGTAGCCGAAGTCCTGCGCGGTGAGGACCTTGGAGAATTCGGCGTTGGCCTCGGACTGGGCGTCGAAGTCCCGGTAGATGTCCAGCACACGCTGGCGGTCCGCCTTGGACAGCTCCTTGTTCTTCGAGCCCACGTTGCGGCGTAGCTTGGTGAAGAACGTGCGGGCGTCGATCAGCTGCACCGTGCCGCGGCGGTCTGCCGGCTTGTTGTTGTCCAGCACCCACACGTAGGTGGCGATGCCGGTGTTGTAGAACATGTCCGTGGGCAGGGCGACGATCGCGTCCACCAGGTCCGACTCCAGCAGCCAGCGGCGGATCTCGGACGGGCCCGAGCCCGCCCCGCCCGTGAACAGCGGGGAGCCGTTCAAGACGATGCCGGCCCGACCGCCACCCTCCGAGACCGGGCGGAGCTTCGAGGCCACGAGCTGGAGGAACAGCATCTGGCCGTCGCTGATGGCGGGGGTGCCGCCCGGGAAGCGGTTCGTGGCGCCGCCGGCAGCGATCTCCTTCTCCACTGCGGCCCGGGAGGCCTTCCAGTCGCCGCCGTAGGGCGGGTTGGAGAGGACGTAGTCGAAGCGTTCGGTCAGGTGGGCGTCGTTCTTGAGGGTGTCCCCGCGGGCGATGCCGTCCGCGTCCTGGCCCTTGCCGATCAGCTCGGACTTGCAGATCGCGTAGGACTGGTCGTTGAGCTCCTGCCCGAACAGGCGGACTTCCGCGTTCGGGTTCATGCGGCGCAGGCGCTCGTCCAGCAGGGACAGCATGCCGCCGGTGCCGGCCGTGGGGTCATAGACCGTGCGGACCGGGTAGCCAGTGAGGACGTCGTCGTCGTTGGCAGTGAGCAGGTCCACCAGGAGCTTCACCGCGTCGCGCGGGGTGAAGTGCTCACCGGCGGTCTCGTTGGAGGCGGCGGCGAAGCGGCGGATCAGGTCCTCGAAGAGGGTCCCCATCTCCGCGTTGGAGACGGTGTCCGGGGAAAGATCGATGGAGGCGAACTGCTGCAGGACCAGGAAGAGGCGGTCATGCTCGTCCAGCTTGGCGACCGTCTTGTCGAACTCGTAGTAGGTGAACAGGTCCGCCACGTTCTGGGAGAACCCGTCCACGTAGGCCAGCAGGTTCGTGCGGAGCAGGTCCGGCTCCTGCAGGATGCGGTCCAGGGTGAAGGGGCTGAGGTTGTAGAACGTCAAGCCCGTGCGGGACTGCACCAGGTTGTCCAGGACGAAGTCCGGATGCCCCTTGGCCGCCAGCTCCGCGAAGAACTCCCGGTGCGGGGCCATGACCGCCTCCATGCGGCGCAGGATCGTCATGGGCAGGACGAGGGTGCCGTATTGGTTCGGCTTGAACACGCCACGCAGCTGATCCGCGATCCCCCACACGAAGTTCGAGAGGTTCTGGGGAGAGGGCATGGCGGCGGGGCCTTTCGGAGCACGGCGGGGTGGTCTGTTCCGGCCATTCTTACACTGACAGGCCGTCCACCCCGGTGTCTTGGACTGAGTTGAGTCCCGCGGCGCCTCACCGCGGCGCGGAACCTCTACCTACAGTTCTTGTACGCATCGCTGACCGGCAGAGGCGATCTTCACGCGAAGAACGCATCCGTCCTGCAGAGCGCCTCCGGACGCTGGGACATCCCTTGCCCGCCCTGTCCGCCATTCCGGTCTGCCACAATGGGGGCCGTGCCCCTGACGTCCCCGCTGCCCGTGCGCAACGGGGTCAATGCCACCCGGCTGCGCCTGCCGGAGACCGGCTGGGACACCGTCCTGGACTACGTGCTGCACCGCTTCGGCCACGTGGACCCGGAGGGGATCCGCCGCCGGTTCCGCACCGGGGAGGTCCAGGCCGTGGACGGCACTGTGATCACCGAGACCACCCCCCTGGGCGAGCACGAGTTCCTCTGGTACTACCGCGAGGTCCCCCACGAGGACCCCATCCCGGGTGAGCTGAGCATCCTGCACCAGGACGAGCACCTGCTGGCCGTGGACAAGCCGCACTTCCTGCCCACCACCCCCGGCGGCCGGTTCATCCAGCAGTCCGCCCTGGTCCGGCTGCGCAACGAGCTCGGCCTGGACCACCTGGTGCCGATCCACCGCCTGGACCGTGCCACCGCCGGCGTGCTGCTCTTCTCCACCAACACCGAGACCCGCGGGGCCTACCAGGTGATGTTCGAACGCCGCCACATCCACAAGGTCTATGAGGCGGTCTGCGCGGTCCCGCAGGCCCCGTCCCCCCACGGTCAGGAGCGTCCCGACGACGCCACGCACCCGGCGCTGGCACGGTTCCCCCTGGTCTTCCGCAACAGGATGGAGAAGACCAAGGGCGTGCTGACCGCCCAGGTCATGGAGTACTCCGCGCAGGACTCCGGCCGCTCCCCCGGCGGAGCGGCCCGTTCCGGACGGAAGACGAACCGGCCGCCGGTGGGGGCGAACGCCGAGACCCGGATGGAACTGATCCGAGCGGGTGTCTCCGCGGGCACCTGGGAGGGGGCCGCCGTCGGGCATGTCAGGCTCTTCCCCCGCACCGGCAAGACCCACCAGCTGCGCGTCCACCTGGCCGCGCTGGGACTGGGGATCCTGGGCGATCCGTTCTATCCCGTCCTGCAGGATGTGGCGCCGGATGACCACTCCCGGCCGCTGCAGCTGCTGGCCCGCTCGATCGGGTTCACGGACCCGCTGAGCGGTCAGGAGCGGGAGTTCACCTCTGGACTGGAGCTGCAGGAGCGGCCTCGGTGAGCGGTCAGTCACTGGACCCGGCGTGGGTCGAGTCCCTGGGCTGGTGGTTCCACACCCTGACCGCCCTGCTGGTGGCCCTGGATGCGCCCATCCCGCCGGTGCCCAGCGAGCTGTTCGTGATCGGCTCCGGGGCGCTGGCGCTGAACGGGTCCCTCGGGCTGGTGCCGTCGGTGCTGGCGGCCTGGCTGGGCTGCTGGGCCGGGGATGTGGGTCTCTACGCCCTGTTCCGGCACCGGCTGACCGGACTGCTGGACCGCGCCTCCTGGGGCCAGCGGATCCACCGCGGGATCCTGCGCCTGCTGGACAAGGCCGGACCCGCCCCGAGCTACGCCCTGCTGTTCGTGCTGCGCTTCGTCTCCGGGGGTCGGACGGCGTCCATGGCCGCGGCCGGGATCGCCGGGATCCCCTGGCGGCCGTTCCTGTTGCTCTCCGGCGTGGGTTCCCTGGTGTGGGCGGTGTACATGGTGGGCCTGGGATGGTTGACGGGCTCGGCGACAGGCCTGCCGTTCTGGGTCAGCGCACTGATCGGGATGGGTTTGGGTACTCTTGCAGGGTTGATGATCGCGGGGATCATCGCGGTACGACGACGCTCACGGGAGGCCTGAGTGACGGACGAGCAGTCCACCTCCTCTGCCGCGCTGGAACGCATGAAGGCGGCGGCCGAGGCACGGTCCGCACCGGCGAACCCGGTGGCGGAGCCCCGGACGAGCGCGCCCTCCGGCAGCTCTGCCCCCGTTGAATCAGCCCCGACCGGTGAACCAGCCCCGCAGACCACCCGGCCCGCACCCCCGGCCTCTCAGCCCACGCGCTCGCCCAGCTCCGGCACGAGACTGCGCCACGCCCGGCTCGAGGAGCAGCAGGACACCCGCACCCAGGTGAACCGGTGGCTGGACTCCCTGGGCGGACCGGACTGGGACGAGGTCTCGGACGCGATCTATGAGTCGCCGGCACGCACCCGCGAGGCCCTGAGACAGGCCCGCGAACGCCGAGTGGAGAACCAGCGCCGCCGGGCTGAGGAGAAGGAACGTCTGGCCGCCGAACGCGCGCGCGCGGAAGAGGAGCAGGCCGAGCGTGAGGCCCGCGCCCGCGCCCAAGCTGAAGCGGAGCGCCGTGAGGCTGAACGCCTGGCGGCCGAACATGCGCGTGAAGAGGAGCTGCGCCGTGAGGCCGAGGCGATCCTGGAGCAGCAGCGCGCCGAAGAGCAGGCCCTGCGTGAGGAGATGGAGCGCGAGGAGGCGGCGGCCGCCCTGGTCCGTCAGCAGGAGCGCGAGACTGCCGCCCTGCGCCAGGCCGCTCGCGAGGAGGACGGGTCCGACCACGTCCCCCCGGCCCACCGTCGCCCCATGCTGCAGCAGCCCGGTGAGGACCTGACCGACGCCGAGCTGCTGGCACGTGCCCGCGAGTCCCTGCCCGAATGGCGCCGACGTGACCGGATCGTGGAGAAGGCCCAGGCGATCGAGGCCGCCACTCAACGGCATCAGAGTGCCCTGGCAGCCCCCGTCTCCGAGCCGATGCACGAGCCTGCGCCCCGGGCCTACATCCCCCCGTACAACCTGCCCTCCACCGATCCGGACCCGGAGCCCACCAGCGGTGACCTGCTCCGGCGGATCGCGGTGACCCTGGCCTGGGCCGGGTTCGTGGTGGCCGGCATGTGGAGCCTGGGCATGCTGGGCGAACGCCCGATGCTGCACCAGCTCGCCGACGGCCGCTACGGCTCCGACGTCTCCATGCTGTCCATGGCCAGCTGGCATCTGGCGATCTGGCCCATCCTGTGGCTGGCCCTGGGTGTCCATGTGATCCACCAGTGGATGCCCTCCCAGATCTCGGCGGACCGGCAGCGCACCACCGGCTGGAGGCTCACCGCCGCGATGGCCGGAGTGGGCCTCTGGCTGCTGCTGACCCGGCTGGGCCTGGCCTGGTTCGACGTCTTCGTGTGGCTGGCGATCGGGTACCTGCTGGTGGACACCGTCCATCAGCTGAACCTCTACACCGCGCGGACACGCACCGAGCGCGTCATCACCGACGGCATGATCGGGCTGTTCACCGGCTGGGCGATCGTCTTCACCGCCTCGGTGGTCTCCACCTGGCTCCAGCGCGCCGGGGTGGACATCCTCTGGATCCCCGGGTCCCTCTGGGCCGTGCTGACCCTGGTGGTGGTCATCTGGGGCACCGCCATGCTGACCATGACCGAGCGCGGCCGCATCACCATAGCCCTGGGCCTGGCCTGGGGTCTGGCCGCCATCCTGGGCACGCGCCTGATCGGCCCCATGCAGTCGGTGTGGGTGGCGATCGTGGCGGCCATGGGCGCGTTCATCGTCCTGCTGGCCACCGAGAGCCGGCGGTACCGGATCAACCACGCCGAGCACCGGGCCGCCCTGGGCCACGAGGTCGAGGACTTCTGATCGCCTGAGGTGACCGGCCGTCGTCGGGAATCTGAGGGTGTCCGGTCTGGGTCAGCGGCTCAGCTGACCGGTTCCCAGCGGCCCCTGCTGCGGCGCAGGATCTCCAGCCGGCCCGTGGTGGCGACCTCCTGCACGGCCTCCCGCATCCGGTGCGCGGCGCCGATCGCGTCCCGGGCCTCGCCCTGCCAGGTGGACTCCGGCACCGTGAACCGCAGCACGATCCGCGGCACCCGGGCCACCACCTCGATGTCCTTGGCCTCCACGGTGTGCGTGGCGGCGACGGCGAGCTCGGCCTGTTCCATCACCTCGGGAGGGGTGTGGCCGGGCAGCAGGTCGCCGATCTGGAGTCGGGCGCGGAAGGAGGGCATGGGTCCAGTCTAGGAATCGGGGCAGACTGGGGGCATGCCTGAGACCGCACCGCGCACCGGACCGTACACCGCCGAGGAGACCGCCGCCTGGGAGGACTTCCGGCGGCAGCGGTGGGAGGGTCTGGCCGTGCGCCACGGGTGGCTGTCCCTGACCGGGTTCCAGTGGCTGGCCGAGCAGCCTGCTGCCCTGACGGTGGACGGTGAGGACCTGCCGGGCCGCTGGTGGACCCAGGACGGTCAGGCGGTGCTGGAGGCCGCTGCCGCTGACGGCTGGGTGCTGCGCGAGAGCGGTGAGCCCGTGGACGGCCAGGTGCGGGTGGGTGCCCAGGAGAACGGCTCGGTGATGTGGGTGGAGCGGGGCGCCCTGCTGGTGGAGGCCGGTCTGCGGGATGGCCGGTGGATGCTTCGCGTGCGCGACGGCGGCGCCGATCTTCAGCGGTTCGCTCCCCTTCCGGTGTGGCCGGCCGAGGGTCCGTGGCGGCTGCCGGGGCGGTGGGAGCCGTGGGAGCGGCAGCAGACCCGGCGGATCGGGACCATCCGCCCGGACACCGGTGGCTGGGCGGTCCTGGACGGGGAGCTGGTGCTTCAGGTGGACGGTGTGGAGCACCGACTGGCCGGCAGTGCTGGCGGCGTGGAGGCGGACGGGACGTATGACCGGGTCACCGTGACCTTCCACGACCGCACGAACGGGGTGAGCTCCGCGGCATGGCGGTTCCTGACCGTGGAGCTGGACGAACGCGCACAGCCGGGCGGTCCGGCGGTGAGCGCCGTGGCCGACTTCAACCGGAGCCTGAACTACCCCATGGCGTTCAGCCCGCACGCCACCTGCCCAGCGCCCGTGCCGGAGAACCGGCTGCCCTTCGAGGTGTCAGCCGGTGAGCAGGCCGTCCGCCGCTGATCCGTCAGACCCTCTGCGACTCATCAGGGCGGATGCCGACCTGATGAGTCGCAGGAGTTGAGACGGACGGTGCTGCCTGCGCTCGGAATAGTGCCCGGGGCCTGCGGGGTTGTGCCGGGCATGACCAAGCTCTTCGATCCCGTGTCCCTCGGCGCCCTGACCCTGCGCAACCGTCTGATCCTGCCGCCCATGTGCCAGTACACCGTGGCCGCCAAGGACGGCGTGCCGGTGCCGTGGCATTTGGCCCACCTCGGTGCGCGTGCCGCCGGCGGGTTCGGGATGGTGGTGGCCGAGGCGACCTCGGTGAGCCCGGAGGGACGGATCTCCGATCAGGACACCGGCCTGTGGAACGACGCCCAGCGCGACGCCTGGAAGCCCGTCACCGAGTTCATCCGCTCACAGGGTGCCGTGGCCGCCGTCCAGATCGCCCACGCCGGCGCCAAGGCCTCCACACCGGCAGACCATCCGGGCAACTCCCGCCAGCCCCTGCCCGTGGGTGAGGGAGGCTGGGAGACGGTGTCGCCGTCGGGAATCCACCCGGTCTCCGGGCTGGGACCCACGCGCGCGCTGACCGACGAGGGCGTGGAGGAGCTCATCCGCGCCTGGGGTGAGGCCGCACGCGGCGCCGCCGAGGCCGGGTTCCAGGTGGTGCAGATCCACGCCGCGCACGGCTACCTGATCCACCAGTTCCTCTCCCCCGTGACCAACCAGCGCGCCGACCGATGGGGTGGCTCCTGGGAGAACCGAACCCGGTTCCTGAGGCGGATCGTGGACGCCGTGGTGGCCGCCGTCCCGGACGAGGTCGCCGTGGGCATCCGCTTCTCCGGCTCGGACTGGCTGCAGGACAGCTGGGGCATCGAGGACACGGTGGCCCTGGTGCGCGAGCTGGTGCCGGCCGGGGTGCAGTGGGTGGACCTGTCCTCCGGCGGGATCGGGGACACCTATCAGGGTCCGAAGGGGCCGGGCTACCAGGTGCCGCTGGCCGAGCAGGTCAAGCGCGAGACCGCCGATCTGCGCACCGTGGCCGGACAGCCCCTGCTGGTCTCCGCCGTGGGATCCATCACCGATCCGCAGATGGCCGCCGACGTGGTGGAGGAGGGCCGCGCGGACGCCGTGGGGATCGGACGGGCGGCCCTGGTGCGCCCGAACTGGCCCGTGGAGGCCGCTCAGGCACTGGAGGACGAGCGCTACCGCGAGCAGATGGCCCCGGAGTACCACCGCGGTGTGTGGGGCCGGCTGGACCGCCCTGCGGAGGCCCTGGCCTCCCGCTGACCTGCGGGGCACCCCTGGTGCACCGTCATGCTCAGGTGGGGGCCGTCGTCGGGAACTGCGCATGTCCTGCCCGGATTAGGCTGGATCCGTGCTCCCCTTCCTGCTGATCCAGACCCGCTCCGACGACTCCGCCGCGGCCGATGAGCTGCGTTCCACCACCGAGCTGGGCGGGTTCGCGGAGGGGCAGCTGGCGGCGCTGCGGCTGGACCAGGAGATGGCCCCGCATGTGGGTGATCCCGGCACGGACCAGCGGCCCGGGTACGACTGGTCCGCCCTGCTGGCCGAGCATTCCGGGGTGATCCTGTGCGGCAGCCCCTACAACTCCTCGGACCCGGACGAGCTGAAGTCCGACCTGCAGCTGGCCGTGGAGGCGGAGCTGCGGCGGATGCTGGACGTGGTGGTGGAGCAGGACGTGCCGTTCATGGGGGCCTGCTACGGCGTGGGGACGCTGGGGCTGCATCAGGGCGCCACCGTGGACGGCACCTACGGGGAACCGGCGGGCGTGGTGTCCGTGAGCGTGACCGAGGCCGGGTCTGCAGACCCGCTGCTGGAGGGCGTGGACCCCGTGTTCGATGCCTACGTGGGCCACAAGGAGGCGGTGAGTCGGCTGCCCGAGCACGCCGTGGTGCTGGTGCGCGGGGAGTCCTGCCCGGTGCAGATGTTCCGGATCGGGCAGAACATGTACGCCACCCAGTTCCACCCAGAGCTGGACCAGGCGGGACTGCTGCACCGGCTGGAGGTCTACGCGGACCGCGGGTACTTCGACCCCGCCGAGGCCGATCAGCTGTTCGCCTCCATCCGCGCCTCCGTGGTGACCCAGCCCCAGCGTGTGCTGTCCAACTTCGTGCGCCGCTACGCCCGGTAGAGGCTCTGCCCCGGCCAGTTCTGCGTCCCCACGGTCCGGCGGCGTGACCGTGTCCGCGGACTCGGGTAGAACAGAGGACATGAGCGTGCGCACCCCTGACCCGAACCCCGGGTGGCTGTCCGAAGAGGATCTCTATGAGGCCCGACGCCGCCTGCCCATGGTCTACGTGGAGGCGCTGCCCGTGCGGCTGGACGCCCTCGGGTACGTCTCGGAGATCGGCCTGCTGTACGTGGCGGACACGGACGGCCACTTCTGCCGCACCTTCGTCTCCGGTCGCGTGATGTACCGCGAGACCATCCGCGCCGCCCTGATGCGCCACCTGGAGAAGGACCTCGGCCCGTTCGCCCTCCCCCAGCTGCCGCCCTCGATCACCCCCTTCACTGTGGCCGAGTACTTCCCGGCACCGTCCGAGACCGGACTGACCGATGACCGTCAGCACGCCGTCTCTCTGGCCTACCTGGTCCCGGTGGCCGGTGAGTGCAGCCCCCGCCAGGACGCCCTCGAGCTGACCTGGCTGACCCCGGAGGAGGCTCTCAGCCCGGAGATCCAGTCCGAGTTCATCGGCGGCCGCGGGAACCTGGTGCGCCAGGCCCTGGCGCACGTGGGCTGGGGGCGCTGAGACATGGCAGAGTCACCTTCCCGTCAGTCCGCTTCGCGCCGTCCCGACGGCGGCGGAGACTACCTGAGGTCAGTCCGGGCCGCGCAGGTCCAGGCAGGCGATCGCTTCCTCACCCGGCAGGGTGATCCCTCGGCCCCGGTGGAGTCCGTGCGGACCACCCGGGATGACTTCGGCACCCCCGCTTTGGTGGTGGCCACGCTCTCGGACGGACGCGAGGTCCGGATCGCCTACGGCTCCACCATCCGTGTGCGCACCGCCCGGCCGGCCGCCGCGCTGGATGCCGCCACCGACCTGGCCGAGGTGGAAGAGGGATCGCCGGAGGCCGTGATCGTGCAGATCGCCCAGCGGCATCCGGATGAGCAGCGGGTGCTGGGACTGGCCGCCAAGCTCTCCCGCGGGATCAACATGCGCTCGGGGTCCCAGCTGGAGGACATCGACACCCTGGCCAAGTACCTGTTCACCGACCTGGACGACTCCGACGGTGCTCTGCAGGCCACCGAGCTGCTCACGGACCTGCCGTTCGACGGTGCCATGGGCCGCTGGAAGTCGATCGAGTCCGCGCTGGCCCTGGCCGCGAACATCCACCACCACCGCGGCGAGGATGAGAAGGCCCGTGCGTTCGGCTCCCGCCTGGCCGAACCGGATGAGGCGGAGACGGACCACCTCAAGGCCAAGCTCACCGCCGAGTTCCGGCAGCGCCAGCTCAACGAGCCGAACCTGTACGACCGGGAGATCGCCCGGGCCCACGCCATGGACGATCTCGAGGCCGAGCGCAGCTGGCGTGACCAGCGCCTGGCCACCCTGATGTACCTGAGGGCCCGCGGCGGCTCGGAGACGCTGAGCGACGAGGAGCTGGACCGCCGGGTGAACCGCGAGGTCACCGCCGTGCGCGAGCTCGCCCAGCGCATCGCGCAGAGCCAGAGCTGAACCGCAGCCGACTGCCCCGTACTGCGGCGCACCACACGCAACGACGACAGAGCCCGGGTCCCTGTGAGGGACCCGGGCTCGTCTGTGTCAGCAGTCGGTCGCCAGCAGGTGGCGGGCGACGAGCGATTGCTCCGCCTTACTTCAGGGTCTTCTTGATCGACTCACGTTCCTTCTCCAGCTTGCGCACCCGGTGGCCCAGCTGGAACAGGCGGATGGAGCCGAACAGACCCATGATGAGCATGCCGCCGATCGCGGCGAACAGCATGGCCACGCCCAAGGGCAGGGTGAAGGTCAGGTTGAAGTAGTTGAAGGTCGCCGGAACATTGTTCTGCAGGATGAAGATCAGCAGCAGGATCAGCACGATCGCCCCGGCGATCAGCGCCACCCAGGTGGCACCGCTCAGGCCGCTGCGCACAGGGGTGTCCAAGGTCTCGTCCAGGTGCGGCTCCGGCTCGCGCTTCGAGGAGCTGGACGAGGAGGTCGGACGAGTGGTCGGGGTGACTTCGCCGCGAGCGCTCTCGGAGGTCCGGACCGGGGCTGCCGCCGGACGGTCAGTGCCAGCTGCGGTGGACGGCGCAGCGGTGGCGGCGTCGTCGTCGTCGGTGATGTAGTTCAGCTCCAGCTCCTCGTCGAAGCCGTGCTGTCCCTCGGATGGGCCTGGACGCTTGTCCATCTCGGTTCTCCCTCACAGTGGAACGATGATCTGGGGCGGGCAGTCCCGGTGGAGACCGCGCCCCTGCTGAGTTGATGGTCTCACGGTTACGGCTCGCGCTGTACGACCGCGGGGTCGGCAGATTTCTTCGCCCACTTCCGCCAGGCCCACGGGGTCATCACGCAGGCCATGCCGACCAGCGCGCCGATGATGGTCTCCAGGGCGCGGTCGTAGAGCAGCTGGCCGTAGTCGACGTGGGTGGCGCCGGCGCTGGTGGCCAGCACCGTGGAGAGCAGCGCCATCGCCCACTGGCTGTGCTGCATGCCCAGCGCCGGTCCGAGCAGGGTGGCCAGGGACCCGGCGAGCCCGGCCGCGATGACGTACCAGCTGCCCTCCACCCAGACGACCTGCTTCTGTAACCGGGTCAGCGGGGCCAGCGTCGGCCGGCTCAGCGGGGTGCGGGCCTTGGCCGAGAACATCCGGGAGCTCAGTCCCACGGCCAGGGAGAAGCCGATGCTGAGCACCGTGGCGACCAGGGCATCCAGCAGCGGCGGCTGGGTCGGGACCGAGGCCACCGCGGCGAAACCGAAGATCTGGAACAGCGAACCGGCCGGGCGCATCTGCCACAGTCCAGCCAGCACCGAGCAGATCCCCGCGACCAGGGCGGTGGCGGCCACCAGCGCACGCGGCATCTCCGCCTCAGTGAATCCGGCCCGCCCGCCCAGGGTCCCCAGGGTCAGCACGACCAGCATCATTCCCCCGGCCCGCAGCTGCATGCGCAGTCGGTCGGCGTGGAGCAGGTTGCGACCGTAGATCGAGGTGAAGGCGCCGAAGGAAACGAAGATCGCCAGATCGATCCGGTCCATCAGCAGCACGACCATCAACGGGACGAACACGCTGACGGCACAACGGGAGGCAGCCTCGTGGTCGTGGTTGGCCGGGCCCATGGTGTGAACATCGAGGGGAAGGGGTTGATCTCGGCCAGGCGCGAGCGGGCAGTGCTCATCGTCGTACTTTTTCTCGCGATGCGTTCACACTGTGTCTTCCGAACAATGCTTCTGGGAGTTACCTATCACGAAAGACAGGAAGCTCCCGGCCTCCCGCCAGGCTGGTGTGATGAAAGTGACCGCCTGCTGTGTCCAGAATCCATCCAGCACGACGGCGGCCACGCCCTGGCGGGCTGCCGCCTAGCATGGACCTCATGCCCGCACACCCCTCGACTGACTCTGCCTCCCCCGCCGCCCAGGACACCGCCGCCTCCCCGCGCGACTTCAGCTTCGCCGTCGGGACTCGCCTGACTGGGCCCGACGGGAGCCCTCGCCTGGGCCGGACCGGAACCATCACGACCCCGCACGGGCAGATCCAGACCCCGGCCTTCATCCCGGTCGCCACGCAGGCCACGGTCAAGGCGGTACTGCCCGAGGCCATGTCCGAGCTGGGCGCCCAGGCGCTGCTGGCCAATGCCTACCACCTGTACCTGCAGCCCGGGGCGGACCTGCTGGATGAGGCCGGCGGTTTGGGCGCATTTATGAACTGGTCGGGCCCGACCTTTACCGATTCCGGTGGCTTCCAGGTGATGAGCCTGGGCTCGGGTTTCAAAAAGGTGATCGACATGGCCGGGCCCTCGGCCCCCGAGGGGCAGGGTGCGGACGATGCCGTCGCCCCCGGCAAGGAGCGGCTGGCCAACGTCGATGAGGACGGGGTCTGGTTCAAGTCGCACCTGAATGGTGACAAGCACCGGTTCACCCCGGAGATCTCGGTGGGCATCCAGCATCAGCTCGGTGCCGACATCATGTTCGCCTTTGACGAGCTGACCACCCTGCACAACTCCCGCGGGTATCAGGAGGAAGCCCTGGAGCGGACCCGACGGTGGGCCCAACGCTGCCTGGACGAACACGCCACGCTCACCGGGGACCGCGCCACCAAGCCGTACCAGGCCCTGTTCGGGGTCATCCAGGGCGCCCAGTACGAGGATCTGCGCCGCAAGGCCTGCCAGGATCTCTCCGGGATGGAGACTACGTTCGCCGACCGCAACGACAACACCATCCTGCATGGCTTCGATGGCTACGGCATCGGCGGTGCCCTGGAGAAGGCGAACTTGGGGACGATCGTCGGATGGTGCTGTGAGGAACTGCCGGAGGACAAGCCCAAACACCTGCTGGGCATCTCCGAGCCGGACGACATCTTCACCGCGGTGGAGAACGGGGCCGACACCTTCGACTGCGTCTCGCCGACCCGGGTCGCCCGGACCGGGGCGTTCTACACGCACGACGGACGGTTCAATCTGCCCGGCGCCAAGTACAAGCGCGACTTCACCCCGCTCATGGAGGGTTGCGACTGCTACGCCTGCGCGCACTATACCCGGGCCTACATCCACCACCTCATCAAGGCCAAGGAGATGGTGGCGCACACACTGCTCTCGATCCACAATGAGCGCTTCACCGTGAATCTGGTGGACCGTGTGCGCGCCGCCATCCAGGACGGCTCGTTCTACGAGCTCAAGGACGAGGTCCTCCGCCGCTACTACGCCGCAAAGTAGCTCACCCGTCGATCTGCAGCTCGCCCATCTGGTCCCACCCCTCGCCGTCCACCTGACGGGAGACGATCTGCGGGGTCTTCGCCAGCAGCGGGCGCATGGCGTCCAGGCCAGCCTGGAAGTGCTCGCTGTTCACGTGGGCCTCACCGGCACCGTCCTTGAAGGCCTCCAGCAGAACGAACTCCTGGGGGTCCTCCGGAGAGCGGTACCAGTCGAACCAGAGGTTGCCCTCTTCGGCGCGGGTGCCCTGGGTGAAATCGGCGACGGCATCCAGGAACTGGCTGACGGCCTCGGGCTTGACGGTGTACTTGACGTTGATCAGGATCATGCCCCCAGCCTGTCAGTCACCCCGGCCCCGGAGCAATGTGACTGCTCTCGCAGTCGGCCTGGAACCTCTCAGGCCAGCGCCTGCCGCACGGCCTCGACAATCTGCTCCCTGTCGGCGTGCTCTCCCATCAAGGTCACGACGGCGACCGGCCGTTGGCCCGCCACCCCTTCGGCGGTGCCATCCTGGCCCGTGGCGGCGTAGCCGTCCAGCATCACCCGGATCAGGTGTTGGAGCTGTTCGGAGAGCTCTTCGGCCACCTCCTCGCTCGGCGCGCTCAACCATCGACGCAGCGAGGAGTTGTGCAGGGCCACGCCGGCCCCGGCCAGCGACACCGCCAGCGCATCGACGTGTTCCTCGGCCACACCGCTGAAGGCCGCATCCTGGCTCAGCCGTTCGCGAATCCACCGACGGAAGATGCGCTGATACCGGTGCGAGGTCAACAGCTCCCGATTACGCAGACCCTGCGACTGCTGAAGCAGTCGATGCCGCACGGTGGTGCGTTCCCGGTCATCCAGGTGATGTCGGAAGACCAGCAGCAGCCCCTGACGCAGAGCCGAGGCTGTGTCGTGCGTGGTGGTGGACAGGAAGGTCTCGAGCTGTTCAAGCATGGACTCGTGGTCCAGGAACACGACATCCTCTTTGCCACCGAAGATGCGGAAGAAGGTGGCCCGACTCATCCCGGCTGCCCGTGCCAGTTCATCGACGGTGGTGTTCTCCCAGCCCTGTGACTCCAGCAGGTGCAGCAGGTCCGTGAGGTGCTCCTCGACCAGGGTCCGCTGGCGGGTACGCGTGGCCTCGAACTGTGCGGATGCATCCATGCATGCCATCTTCCCTTATGGGGAGCTGGCATCATGTGATACGGAATGTCTTGACATGAGACGGCGTTTCACCGACAGTGGAGTAGAGACCCTCACCACCCGGCTGTTTGCCGCCCTCTGCAAGGGAGCCCCCATGACCGATCAGCACCCCACCACCGAACCGGACTACAACGTCACCGAGTCCCTGGACACCGACGTCTACGGCATTTTCGCCGAATTGCCCCAGGAAGAGCGCGCTCTGGCCGAGCGGGCCCGTGCTTTCATGACTCCTGAGGTCACTGAGCAGATGCGCGAGGCTTGGGACAAGGCCGAGTACCCCCTGTCGGTGGTGCAGGCTATGGGCCAGGTCGATCTGTTGCGCGACGGCGTCCCCGTCGAGGGGATGCCCGAGGTGTCCCGGGTTGCCGCTGGCCTGGCCACCATGGAGATCGCCAAGGCCGACGGATCACTGTCCACCGTGGTCGCCGTGCAGGGCGGCCTGGCCATGCGCTCCATCCAGCTCTGCGGGTCCGAGGAGCAGAAGGCGAAGTACCTTCCCGCGATGGCCCGCGGCGAGCTGCTGGGCTCCTTTGCCCTGACCGAGCCGACCCACGGCTCGGACTCGGTGTCCTTGGAGACCACCGCCACGCGCACCGAAGGTGGTTGGGTCATCAACGGCCACAAGAAGTGGATCGGCAACGGTGCCGCCGGCGGCGTCACCGTGGTCTGGGCACGTTCCAACGAGGACCAGAAGGTGCGCGGTTTCATCGTCCCGCAGGAGTCCGAGGGCTACAGCGCAACCCCGATCGCCGGCAAGATGTCCCTGCGCGCCATTCATCAGGCACACATCACCTTCACCAATGTGTTTGTCCCGGACGAGAACGTCATGCCGGAGGCCAACTCCTTCAAGGACACCTCGCGAGTGCTGTTCTCCACTCGTGTGGGTGTGGCATGGGCCGCCCTGGGTATCGCGCTGGGATCGTTCGAGTCGGCCCTGCAGTACGCCCAGCAGCGGATCCAGTTCGGTCGCCCACTGGCGGCCTCCCAGATCGTTCAGGAGCGCCTGGCCCGCATGCTCTCGGAGCTGACGCAGGTCCAGCTGCTGGTGCTGCGCGCCGCTCAGCTGGAAGAGGCGGGAACCTTGGCCGGACCGCACGCATCGCTGGCCAAGTACACGGCCACCCGGGCCGCCCGTTCGATCGTGCAGAACGCCCGTGACCTGATGGGCGGCAACGGCATCCTGCTTGAGCACCGCGTGGCTCGTCACTTTGCCGACATCGAGGCCCTCCACACCTACGAGGGCACCGAGACTGTGCAGGCTCTGATCATCGGTCGCGATCTGACTGGGCACTCTGCCTTCGCCTGATCCTCGCCACACCAACGAGCCCTGAGCCGCCACCACGGCGGCCCAGGGCTCGTTCATTCATCCAGTCACCGGCGAGGACCGCGCGGTCCCCTCTCCCCTTATCCGCCGACGCGGTAGTGCCGGCTCGGCGGGACCGCATTGACCTCCCAGTCCCCCAGAATCCGGGCCCGATAGATCAACGGGTTGTGGTTGGCCAGCACCCGAGCGTTGCGCCAATGCCGGTCCAGCCCCCGACCACCGCTGACCGCCGAGGCACCGCCGACCTCGAACCACTCGGTGGCGATCCGCGAGACACTCTTCGCAATGACCTGCTGGGCCTGGTAGACCCGCACGTAGGCCAGATTCAGCTCATCCTCGGGGATCTCGATGCCCACCCGATCGCCAGCAGCCTCTCGCTGAAGCAGACCTGCGAGCAGCGGCAGCACGGCGTCGAACGCTGCCCGGGCACCGAACGCCCCGGCGGAGATCTCCCCGACCACCTGGAGCACCTGCGGATCCTCGCGCGGCAGCTCTCCGACCCCGTGGCTGAAGGACCTACTCCGCCCGCCCACGTATCCGGCGGCATCGCGCACCACGGCCTGCCCGATCCCGGCTAGCGTGCCCAGGTGCACCCATTGGGCCACCGCCTGCCCGCCG
This sequence comes from Micrococcus sp. IITD107, assembly GCF_041927415.1. Lineage (NCBI taxonomy): Bacteria > Bacillati > Actinomycetota > Actinomycetes > Micrococcales > Micrococcaceae > Micrococcus > Micrococcus sp. IITD107. The sequence continues at coordinate 145,893 of NZ_JBHFFN010000003.1, forward strand.
ACCACGCTCGCCCCGTTGTCCGGCTTGCGGTCCGAGACGTTCTCCGGATCCACCGCCACATCCTCAAAGACCGTGGTCCCCGAAGCCGACAGCCGCTGCCCGAAGCCATCCCAGTCATCCAGCAGCTGCACCCCCGGCGCATCCACGGGCACCGTGACGGTCACTTCCTCGCCGTCGTCGTCCACCGCCGAGACCATGATCCAGTCCGCATACAGCGTCCCGGTCGAGTAGAACTTCGTCCCGTTCAGCCGCAGCACTCCCTCACCATCTCGGCGCAGCGTCGTGCCCAGGGTCCCCACCGCGTTGCCCACCTCAGTGATGGCATTCCCGACGACGACGCCACCGCCGATCCGCTGCAGCCAGGTATCACGCTGCGGTGAAGCGGGGCTGACGAGCACACCTTCCAGGTGCAGCACGTGCGCACGCAAGGCCTGGGCGAGGTTGGAGTCGGCGGCACCCAACTCCACCAGCAGCGCGGAGAACTGCTCGAAGCTCAGCCCCGAGCCACCGAACTCCACCGGAACCCGGGCGGTGGTGTAGCCGGCGTCGACCAGCGCGTCCACGCCCCGTCGATCCACCTGTCGGTCCGCCTCCCGCTGGGCTGCTTCGGCGGCGATCTGCTCGAAGACCGGTGCCAGTCGCTGCTGCAACTGCTCGAACCGTTCCTGGCTGGAGCCCTGGCTTGAGGTCACCGTCGCGGTCGGTGTGGTGTCGGTTGTGGTCATGACTGCTCCTTCTGTGCTGCCTGGTCTGCTTCCGCCGCTGCCGCGTCGGCGGTCGTTGCTGCATGCTGCGCCGGTGCCGGACCGGTGCTGCGCGCGCTCAACGGCGGCACGGTGCCGTTGATGCGGTAATCGCCCACCGCGCGCAGCCGGTACGCCCCGGGCGAATGGGAGGCGACGGTGCGGGCATTGCGCCAGTGCCGGTCCAACTGGCGGGCAGCGTCCAGCACGGAGGCTCCGCCGACCTCGAACACCTCGTTGGCCGCCGCCACGGAGAGCTCGGAGACGACCGAGTAGGCCTCGCTGACCGCCACATAGGCCTGGGCATATGTCTCCCTGAATACCGGGTCGGCCATGTCGGTGATCCCCCGCGTGGACTCGAAGGCGTGGGCGACCGTGGAGGCGGTGTCGACCACGATCGACCGTGCGGCGCTGGCCCGGGCAGAGATCTGTCCGACGGCGTGCTGCATCAGCGGATCCCCCGCAGTGGTCGCCGCCGAGGCGTGTTCGTAGGTGCGCTCACGGCCCCGGGCATAGGCTGCGGCCTCATCAGCGGCGGCTCGGGCGATCCCCGCCCCGGTGGCCGCCAGGATCAGCCAGACCAGGGTGAACCCGAGCGGGTTCGCGGGCACTCCCATGGCCATCAGACGCCCGGCCGGGGCGGCCGCCCCGTGCAGACGCGTGGTGCCCGATGCCGTCAGGCGCTGGCCAATCCCGTTCCAGTCATCGACCAGTTCCACCCCCTGATCGAGAGTGCCCAGAATCAGCGCACCGCGCTGCGGCTTCTCCGTCCCCGAACCGGTGCCGGCCAGCTCGCCCTCGACCAGGACGTAGTCCGAGAGCAGGGTGCCCGTGGAGTAGAACTTGTCCCCGGTGACCCGGTAGCGGCCGTCCTCCAGTGCCTCAATCACTGCCGGGCGCGTTCCCGCACTGGCCGGCTTCTCCACGATCGCGTTGCCGAACACCTTCCCGGCAGCCACCTCCTTGAACCACCAGTCGCTCACGGCACCCTGGTGCTGATGCTGGTGCACCTCGGTGAACAGGAAGTGCCCGTGCAGGGCCTGCGGCAGGTTGGAGTCCGCCGCCCCCAGGTCCACCAGCAGGTCGATCAGCTGCTCGATGCTCGCACCGAGCCCGCCACGCTCGACCGGCAGTCGAACCCGGGTGAAGCTCGCTTCGCTGAGTAGCCGGATGGCCTCGTGGCCCAGGCGGCGGTCGCGTTCCCGATCGCGGGCACCAGCGGCGATCTTGGCGAACACCGGAGCGAAGCGCTCCTTGAGCTCGGCGGTGCTCGGAGCCAGCGTGGCTGCCGCAGCAGCATCCGGCCCGGGCTCGGTGGTGGACGCTGGCGCGTCCTGCCCGGTGGCGGTCATGACATGTTCCTCCTAGTGGGACGTGGGGATCAGGGTGTTGGTGGCCGTCGGCTGCCCGGCTGACAGCACGTCCAGTGAGGCCACCAGGGACTGGGTGTAGGGGTGCTGGGGCGCGGTGAACACCTGTTCGGCGTCGCCGTGCTCCACGACCTGACCGTCCTTCATGACCAGGATCGAGTCGCTCATGTGGTGAATCACCCCGAGGTCGTGGGAGATGAACAGGTAGGCCGTGCCCAATCGCTCCTGCAGCTCGGTGAGAAGGTCCAGCACCTGGGCCTGCACCGAGACATCCAGAGCCGAGACCGCTTCATCCAGCACCACCAGGTCCGGTTCCGGCGCCAGGGCCCGAGCAATGGCCAGACGCTGACGCTGACCGCCCGAGAGCTGCAGCGGGTTCTTGGCCAGGTGGGCCGGATGCAGTCCCACCAGTTCGGCCAGCTCAGCGGCCCGTGCCCGCAATTCGGCCGCGCTGCGCCCCTGACGGTCGATCGCATCGGCGAGGATGCGCTCACCGTTCCACCGCGGGTCGAAGGAGCTCAGCGGATCCTGATAGACCACCGTCATCCGTCGGCGTCGCGGACGGCGCTGCTGGACCGACAGCTCACTCCAGGGCTGTCCCTGGAAGGTGACCACACCACTGTCCGGTGCCAGCAGACCCAGCGCGATCGACGCCGTCGTGCTCTTGCCGGATCCCGACTCGCCCACGATGCCGACCGTCTGGCCGGGCAGGATCTCGAAGGAGACATCGCGGACCACGGTCCGGTGCGTGCCGTCCGGTCCCCGGAAGGAGCGCACCAGATTGTTGGCCACCAGCAGCGGTTCGACCGCCTGCGCCACCGAGATGCCGGTCGCCGGCTCCTTCGACTTGGCCTCATCGGCGGAGGCAAGCGCCGCCACCTCACGGGCGTGTGCCTCCCGCGCCGCCTCGGCCCGCTCCACAGCCCGCAGCCGGGCCTCCGGGGTCAAGTAGCTGCCCCGCGTCGAGCCCGACGGCAGGGCGTCCAGCAGTCGGCGGGTGTACTCGTGACGCGGACGCGAGAGGATCTCCTCCGTCGTGCCTTGTTCAACAATCCGACCACCCTGCATGACGGCCACCCGATCCGCCAGGCGGCCCACCACGGAGAAGTCGTGGCTGATGAGGATGATGCCGGTGCCCTCGGCCTTGCGCTGGGCCAGCAGGTCCAGCACCTGGGCTTGAACGGAGACATCCAGTGCCGTCGTGGGCTCATCGGCCACCACCAGGGGCGGGTTCAGGGCAATGGCCGAGGCAATCAGGGCTCGCTGACGCAGACCACCGGAGAGCTCATCGGGGCGCTGACCGGCCCGCAGCGCAGGGTCAGGCACGCCCACCTGGTCCAACAAGGCAATGGCACGACGACGGCGTTCCGCCCGGCCGCGCACACCGTGCAGTCGCAGAGACTCTTCGATCTCCTGACCTACGGTGCGCAGCGGATCCAGTGCGACCAGAGCGTCCTGGAGGATGAACCCCACCTCCGCTCCGCGCACGCGCTGCCATTGCCGGTCGGAGAGCCCAGAGACGTCGCGACCGTGCAGTTCAAGCCGGTCGGCTGTGACCGTCGCCCCGCGCCCGGTCAGCCCGATCAAGGTGCGAGCGCTGACGGACTTGCCGGATCCGGACTCGCCGATCACCGCCAGGCACTCCCCCGGCTCCACGTGCAGGCTGACGTCGAACACGACCTGGCGGGTGTGCCCGCGACGGTCGGTGAAGGAGACGTCCAGGTGATCGATGCGGGCCAGAGCAGTGTCCGCCGTCGCGTGTGTCGGCAGGCTCGCTTCGGCGGGCGCGGAGTGGTCCAGCCCCGGAGTGGTCGGATGGGCAAGGGTCAGTTCGGCTACAGAAGTCGGGGTGATCATCGGTTCTGTCCTTCCACGGTGGATTCCACGAACCTGCCCAGCACGGTGGCGCACAGGGCGGTGATGAGAACGGCCAGGCCCGGGAGAATCTCCAGCCACCAGGCCTCGGTGATGTAGGGGCGCCCGGCTTCCAGCAAGGCACCCCATTCGGGAGAGGGCGGTGCCACGCCGAAGCCGAGGAATGCCAGGCCGGAGGCCCAGACGATCGACTGTCCGATTCCCAGGGTCAGCACGGCCAGCAGGGGGCGGACGGCGTTGGGCAAGATGTGCTGCGTCAGCACTCGCCAGCGGGAGTGTCCCAGGGTGTGTGCAGCGTGGACGTATCCGGAGGAGCGGACGGCCAGGACCTGTCCGCGGACCATACGCCCGTACCCGGCGCACGTTCCCAGCCCGACGGCCAGGATCAGAGTCTGGACACTGGGCCCATAGACGGCGATGAACACCATGGCCAGCAGCAGGGTCGGGAAGGCAATGAGCACTTCCATCCCGCGGCTGATCAACGAGTCAGCCCATCGTCCACCCAAGGCTGCGGTGACACCCAAGATGACCCCGGCGCCGACGCCCACAGTGGTGGCGCCCAGCCCGATCAGCAGTGCCGGGGCGGTGCCGTGGATGATGCGGGAGTAGAGGTCACGGCCGTTGGCGTCGGTGCCGAACCAGTGCTCGGGGCTGGGCCCGGTCAAGGGATTGGCCAGATCGATGGCCCGCGGATCGTGCGTGGCCAGCAGCCCGGGAGCCAACGCCGCCACCAGGATCACGACGGCGATGATCCCGGCCACCGCGGTCCCCCAGGGCAGCCGTGCCAGACGGCCGGCCCGGGTGGGTCCGGTGCTGACGGCCGGACGCGTAGTCACTGTGTCGATCAGAGTGGTGGCGCTCATGCCGGGCTCCCGGTGGTTGCAGGGACAGGGGTACGCAGTCCGGGCACGCTGGGCGCCTCGGGCTCGGTGGTGTCAGTGCTCGACGCTGAGGGGGCCGAGCTGCTCGGACGCAGGCGGGGATCGACGACGAGGTAGGCCGCGTCCACCAGAAGGTTGACGACGACATAGATCGCCGCGATCAGCATGACGATCCCGCAGACCACCGGCAGGTCGCGACCGTTGACGGCGGTGACCAACACTCGTCCGATGCCCGGGCGACTGAACACAGACTCGGCGATCACGGCCGCTGAGAAGAGCGATCCCACGGCCCAGCCGGTCAGGGACAGCCCCGGCAGCAGGGCGTGCCGCAGAGCATGCTGAAGACGGACCGCAGTGTCGCCCATTCCGCGAGCGCGGGCAGTCAACACGAAGGGCTGTTCCAGAGCGCTCTCGAACTCGGTGCGCATCACCTGGCCGAGGAACCCGGCCAGCGGGATGCCCAGGGTGAGTGCGGGCAGGATGAGGCTGATCGGGCCGGCGCCGCCCACCACGGGGAACCACCCCAGGCCCAGTGCGAAGACCACCAGCAGGATGATGCCCAGCCAGTACTGCGGCAGTGCCGCGGCGGCGGCCTCGATCCCTTCGAACAGTCGGGTGGCCCAGGGGGCTCGGCCTGCGGTGGCAACCAGCATGGCGATGGCCACGACCCAGGCCACCACCAGAGCGCTGAAGCTCAGCAGGACGGTGGGCCACAGCTGGTCACCGATCACGTCGACCACGGGGGTGAACAACTGGTAGGAGGTGCCCAGGTCACCGCGCAACAGCCCACCCAGATAGTTCAGGTACTGCACGATGAGCGGGTCGTTGAACCCGAACATCTCATTGATCGGTGCCAGTTCTTCCGGTGAGCGTTCCTGGACCTGACCGGTGCGCTGGTTCAGCAGGAGGGTGGCCCGGTCGCCAGGCAGCAGGGCCTGGATCAGGAACGTCACGGTGGCAGCGGCCCAGACGACGAAGAGTGCCTGGGCGAGGCGGAGGATGATCTTCACTGCTGCTCACCACCGTTCACAAAGCTGGCGTCGTAGAACAGCGGCCCGCCCTGGGAGGCTTCGGTGTGAACGTCCTGCAAGACCGAGTCCACCGCCAGGGTTGAGGTCTGGGTGTAGAGCCCGATGGCGGGCAGTTGGTCGCTGAGCTGCTGCTGGGCGTCCAGGAAGTGCTCGTTGGCGTCTTCCGTGGTGGCCGCTGACAGCCCGTCCTGCACTGTCTGGTAGACCTGCTCATCAGCCAGGAAGGTCGAATTGGCCCCGTTGGGCTTCGCCGGCGTGCTCGGGCGGTAGTTGATGTTCAGGATGCCCGCGTGCGGACTGGTCCAGTAGCCCAGGTAGCCGTCGTAGCTGTCCGGGGTCGAGAAGGCCCCGGAGAACTGCTCGGACTGGGTCAAGGGGCGCAGCACCACGCGGAAGCCGGTGGCCCGTGCCTGTTCCTGCAGAGACTGCATGGCCGTGGCTCCTTCTTGGGTGACGATCGAATTGAGGCCGAACACGAAGGTGACCTCCAGGGGCTGCCCGTCTTGGAGTCGGGTCCCGTCGGCATCGCGTGCGGTCCACCCGGCCTCATCGAGCAGGGCGTTGGCCTGGTCGAGGTCGAACGGGTAGTCCTGGGCGACGTCGGCGTTGTAGGCCGGGGTGCTCTGGCTCAGCGAACCGTTGCCTTCAAAGGGAACGGTGCCCAGGAAGGCCGAGTCGACGATGGCCTCCCGATCCAGGGAGTAGGCCAGCGCCTTGCGCAGGCGTTCGTCCTGGAACAGTCCTCGCTGGGTGTTCAGCGAGAGCGTCACTGGCCGGCCCGGGGTGATGTACTGATCGACCTGGTACCGGGACCGAGCATCGGCCATGTTCACCGCGGGGATCTCGCCGATGGCGTCGGACTCCCCGCTGAGCAGAGATCCGTAACGAGAGGTGTTGTCCTGAACGAAGCTCCACCGGATCCCGGCCACGTGGGCCGGTCCTTGATGATCCGCGTTGGCCGGGGCCCAGTTGTAGTCCTCGTTGCGCGTGAACTGCAGGTACTCACCACGCCGCCATTCCTCCACCACGAACGGACCCGACCCGATCGGCTGCTCGCAGTTCTCTTCGGCCGTTCGCTCGCGCAGTGCGGTCGGTGACTGCAGGCCGAAGTAGGGCTGGCTGACGCTGGAGAGGAAGGGACTGTACGGCTTGGACAGGTGCACCGCGACCTCGTAGGGCCCGGTGGCCTCCGCCGACTCGTAGAACCCGCCCAGATGTGCGGCCGCGGTGCCATTGCCGCCGTTCATCCAGTAGTCGAAGTTGTAGGCCACGGCCTCGGCGTCCAGCGCTGTGCCGTCGGTGAAGGTGACGTCCTCGCGCAGGGTGAAGGTCCAGGTCAGTCGGTCATCGGACACGGACCAGTCGGTGGCGATCCAGGGGACCACCGATCCGTCGGGTTCGGCAGACACCAGGGCGTCCAGGACTTGGCGTGAGGTGAAGGCCTGCTGAACCCAGCCACCGTAGACGCAGGGGACTTCTTGCAAGTGGGCGTAGCGGATGATGCCGCCGTCTTTCTCGGTGGCCGAGGTCCGCTCGATGGTTCCGGAACCGGCCACGCAGCCGGCCAGGGTGAGCGCGGAGACAGCCGCCCCGGCAGCCAGGGAGATGCGGCGCGCATTGCGGGCGCGATCGGCGCCTCGTGGTGGGTGAAAGTGCCCGTTCCCGGGCGCGTTCGGTGAAGGTGGGGTGCTCATGATGCCCTTTCGGCGAGAGTGGGAGGCGACCGGCGACGTGCACGGCGAGGTGCTCAGGGGCCGGTCACTCAAGGAGAGGCACTGGGTGACGGACGGTCTGGGGCCAACCGCTCGCCCGTCACCCGGGCAAATGGAGGTGCCGGTCAGTTCCCGACGCCGGCCGCTGCCGGCTCGTGGTCGGCTGCCGCATCCCGGGGCTCACCGGATCGGAGGACCTGATCGGTCTCGGCGAAGGCGCCCCGGTACTGGGCGGCCGGGTGGGTGTCCGGCAGGCGGTCGCGGCCGAAGAGCTTCTGCCGCAGCGTGCCCGGCCGGTACTCGCTCGGGGCCAGTCCGCGCTCGCGCAGCACCGGCAGGACCTTCTCGGCGAACTCCTCGAAAGAGCCCGGGATCACCCAGTTGACGACGTTGATCCCGTCCACCCCGGCGTCCTGCCAGAGCTGCAGCTGATCGGCGATCTGCTCCGGTGTGCCCACCAGGCGGTTGTTGCGGTGACTGCGCCAGGCCACATCCGCCACCACGGGCTCACGGTCGGTGATGGCCTTGGAGACCCACTCGGTGAAGCCCTTCTGCGTGTTGGTGTCCACTGCGGAGAGCGGGGTGTCCGGCGGGTAGACGCGGCCGTCGGGGTCCACCAGCGCGGCGTGGGCCAGGTAGCCGTCCACCGAGGCGAACTGCTCGGCCTCCGCCAGCTTGGCCTGCGCCTCCCCCTCGGTGTCCCCGATGATGAAGCTGAGCCCCTGGAAGAACTTGATGTCCTCCGGCGCTCGGCCGGCCTCCACCGCACGGCGGCGGGTGTCCTCGATCTGCTGGCGGGCCACATCCGGGGTGGCGGAGATGATGAAGACGGCCTCGGCATTGCGGGCGGCGAAGTCCCTGCCGGAAGCCGAGGCGCCAGCTTGGAACAGCAACGGCGTGCGCTGCGGGGAGGGCGAAGGCAGGTGCGGGCCCTCCACCGAGTAGCGCTCACCCACATGGTGGATCTTGTGCACCTTGGCCGGATCAGAGTAGCGGGAGCCCTCGCGGTCCTTGAGCACCGCGCCCTCATCCCAGGAGCCTTCCCAAAGCTTGTAGGTCACGTCCACATACTCCTGAGCCCAGCGGTAGCGCTCGGTGTGGTCGGTCAGCCGCGGCAGACCGAAGTTGCGCGAGCCGTTGTCCTGGGTGCCGGTGACGATGTTCCAGGCGATACGGCCGTTGGAGATGTGGTCCAGCGTGGAGAGCTGGCGGGCGAACTGGTACGGGTGGGACTGGAAGACGTTGGAGGTGGTGGCCAGGCCGATGTTCTCGGTCACCACGGCCAGGGCACCCAGCAGCACGGTCGGGTCGTTGGAAGGAATCTGCAGTCCCTGCTCGACGTAGACCGACCAGTCAGCGTCGGCGTCGCCATAGTGACCCACGACGTCGGCGAAGAACATCGCGTCGAACTTCGCCTCTTCCAGCGTCTTGGCCAAGTTGATCCACGTGTTCACATCGGCGAACTCGGTCTGGCCAGCGTCAGGACGTCGCCACTGTCCGTGATGGATGTGGCTAGTGGTGTTCATGACGAACGCGTTGAAGTGCAGCGGCGTGGGCGAGGACTGGTGAGGCTGGGCCATGGAGGCGAACCTTTCGATCGCAGCGCGCCGCAGGACCAGCGGGGCAGGACACAGCAGATCGGTGACATTCGCATCTGGTGCCCACGGGAGCGCTGTACTTGCCGGTCACGTGCGTGCCGGCCGAATCATCACCTGGAGCACCCCGCTACAGCGAGAGGGTTGCCGTCCGGCCAGCCAGGGCTTCGCACCGGAACTCGTGATTCTGGTAATAACCCTAGGGGGATCGGCGGGGACGTGTCCAGTGAGCGTGGTCACCCGGCGTCATGTTGAACACAACGACGTTGTGTGACTTGTCAGCAGCCAATCTGCGTCACATTCAGGGCTCGAGCTGGCGCACCAGGCGGGTCGGAGCCGTCGAGCGGTAGCTGATCTCGATCCACTCGGCATCTTCCGTCCAGCGTCGTTGTCAGCAGGGGCGTCCGGGTTGGGGCCGGACAGGTCCAGGGCCCACCAGCCGGAGCTGGCCAGATACGCCGGCCGGAACGCTCGAGCGTCCTGCGCCAAGACGTCGACGTCGGCCCCCTCGACCTTCACCGAGGCGCCGCAGTAGGCGAAGACCTTCTGGGTGAAGAATGCCGGACGGCCGTGGGAGACCTTCATCTGGGCCTGCGGCAGAGCCAGGGCCAGGGTGCTCACTCGCTGGAAGTGCGGGTCCGCGTCGTCGTACATCACCGGGTGAGCCATGGGCACCAGTGTGGCCCCACCGCCGGCGGACCGTGAACAGTCCGTCAGCGATGGGGCCGGGGTTCGGCCGTCAGGGCCGGGTCAGGGCCGGGTCAGGGCCAGATCAGTTCTGGACCGAGCCCAGGCGGTATGAACGTCCCGGGGCGGTGCCGTTGACCTCCCAGTCGCCCAACAGTCGGGCGCGATAGATCAGCGGGTTGTGCTGGGCCAGCACGCGGGCGTTGCGCCAGTGCCGGTCCAGACCGCGGCTGCCGCTGACCGCGGAGGCGCCGCCGACCTCGAACAGGGCGGTGGCCGCGCCCAGCACGGTCTTGGCGATGACCTGCTGGGCCTGGTAGACGCGGACGTACAGGGCGTCGACCACGTCCTCGGGCAGCTGCAGGCCCACGGCGCCCAGCGAGCCCTCGCGTTCCAGCACACCGCCGAGGGCGGCGACCACGGAGTCGAAGGCCGCCCTGGCGGCGAACGCGGCCGAAGACAGCTCGCCCACGACCTGCAGCACCTGGGCGTCGTCGCGGGGCAGCTCGGCGGCACCGTGGGAGAAGCTGCGACGGCGCCCGCGGACGTACTCGGCGGCGTCGCGCACGATGGCTTCCCCAATCCCGGTCAGGGCGGCCAGGTGCAGGAACTGCCAAGCCGCCTGACCGGTGGCCACGCGGGTTCCGTCGTCGAGCCCGCCGTCGAAGACCTCTTCCTCCGCGACGGGCGTGCTCTCGAAGACGGTGGTGCCGGAGGCGGTGAGCTGCTGGCCGAAGCCGTCCCAGTCGTCCAGCAGGGTCACGCCCGGCGCGTCAGCCGCCACGATCGCGGCGGTCTCCTCGCCCTCAGCGTCCACCGCCGCGACGATGATCCAGTCGGCGTACAGCGTGCCGGTCGAGTAGTACTTCGTGCCGTTCAGCCGCCAGGTGCCCTCCGCATCGCGGGTCAGCGTAGTGGTGCCCTCCCCCACCGCGTTGTTGATCTCGGTGATGGCATTCCCGACGACGGCGCCCTCCGCAATCCGGCGCAGCCAGCGCTCGCGGTAGGCCGGGTTCGGGTGGCCCAGCACGGACTCCTGGTTGATCAGGTGTGCACGCAGTGCCTGGACGATGCTGGAGTCGGCACGGGCCAGCTCCACGATCAGCTCGGCCTGTTCGGCGAAGGACAGTCCTGCCCCGCCGTACTCGGTCGGCACGCGCAGGGAGGTGAAGCCGGCCGCGGCCAGTCGGCGCACGACCTCCGGGTCGATCACGTGGTCGGCTTCGCGCTCCACCGCGGTGGCGGCGATGCCGGCGAACTCCGGGGCCAGGCGTTCGCGGAGTGCGGCCAGCTTCTCAGAGCCGGCGTTCGCGGTCTTGATGGTCTGGGTGGTCTCGGTCTGAGCGGTCATCATGCTCCCTGAGTGGTCTGAGCGGCGGCGGCTGCGGCGTTCGGGTCGGAGTTGCGGGCGGTGGAGTGGAACGGCGGGGTGATGCCGTTGATCCGGTAGTTTCCCACCGCCTGGACGCGGTAGATCAGCGGGGTGTGGCTGGCGATCGTGCGGGCGTTGAGCCAGTGGCGGTGCAGGTGCTTTCCGGTGTCGACTGTGGAGGCACCGCCGGACTCGAAAATCTGGTTGGTCGCCTGAAGGATCAGCTCGGAGACCACCGCGGTGGTCTCCGACAGGGCAATGTTCGCCTCGGTGTGGGCCTGGATGACCACCGGGTCCTCCAGGTCGGTGTGGCCGCCGACGGCGCGGAAGGACTTCTCCGCCACGGCGGCCGCCCCGGCCACGGCGAACCGGGCCACCGAGACCTTGGCCGATACCGCGCCGATGACCTCGTGCACCAGGGGGTCCTGAGCGGGGGTCTCGGCGGCGGCGTGGTTGTACGTCCGTCGGCGCTCGCGCACGAACTGGGTGATCTGGTGCAACGCGTTCTGACCGATCCCGGTCTGGGTGGCGGCCAGGACGATCCACAGCACGGTGTAGGCCAGCACTCCCGTAGGGGTGTCGAACTCCTGGAGCCGGTGGGGGTAGACCGGCACGTCGTCGAAGGTGGTGGTGCCTGAGGCGGTTAGGCGCTGACCAAATCCGGACCAGTCATCGATCCGGCGCACACCGGGGTCGGTGGCGTCGACGATGGTGAAGTAGACGGCGTCGTCGTCGCCGTTCTGGCCCGGCTGGGTGGCGGTCACCAGCAGGTAGTCGGCGAACAGTGCCCCAGTGGAGTAGAACTTGTCCCCGGTGATGTGGGCCAGCGGGGTCGGTCCCTCGGCGGCGGGAGCTGCCGCCGGGTCGACGGGGGTCCAGATGACCGGTCGCTTGCCAGCAGACGGGGGAAGCTCGACCAGGGCATTGCCGAAGATCTTGCCCTCGGCGACCTGGCCGATCCACCAGTCCGAGACCTCGCCCTGCGACTCGGCCTCGTGCTGCTCGGTGAACATGTAGTGCCCGTGCAGGGCCTGAGGCAGGTTGGAGTCGGCGGCAGCTAGATCCACCAACAGCAGGGCCAGCTGAGGCAGGCTCGCCCCGATGCCACCACGCTCGTGGGAGAGGCGGACCCGGGTGAAGCCGCTCTGGCGCAGCAGCTCGATGGCGTCGAACGCCAAGGTGTGGTCCTGTTCGCGCTGGTCGGAACCTGCAGCGATCGCGGCGAAGACCGGGGCGAAGTGGGCGGTGAGCTGCTCGTCGGTGGGAGCGTTCTCCCCCACGGCCTGGCGCAGCTGCTCGAAGGTGGCGGACGCCGCGCTGACGGTAGCGGCATCGGTGGACGCGTCGGGTTGATGCAGTAAAGTCACGGAGCTGACCTTCCGGTGGATCAGCGCACCGCAGGACCAGCGGGACAGTTCACGAGCAGGCCGGAAGACGAGTCAGTCGGGTGCCCACGGGAGCGCCGTACTTGCCGGTCACGTTCGTGCCGACCGAATCATCACCTGGAGCACCCCGCTACAGCGAGAGGGTTGCTGTCCGGCCAGCCAGGGCTTCGCACCGGAACTCGTGATTCTGTGCCTGACCCTAGGCGCGCCCGGCGAGGGGTGTCCAGTGGGCCCCGTCACGGGCCGTCATGTTCGCCGCGTCCTCCGCGGGGACGCGCTCAGCGCAGGTCGAACAGGTCCCGCAGCTCGTCCAGCGACCCCGGCACCACCGAGTAGTGCGCCCAGCGCCCGCGCTGCTCCCGGGTGAGCAGCCCAGCTTCCACGAGCTTCTTCAGGTGGTGAGAGACAGTGGGCTGGGAGAGCCCGACGTCGGCCCCCAGGTCACAGGAGCAGACCTCGCCACAGCCTCGGCTCGCCAGATGCGAGAGCAGCTGGAGCCGGGACGGATCCGCCAGCGCCTTGAGCTTGACGCTGAGCCGTTCGGCATCGGGCCGCCCCAGCGGCGTCCTGCCCAGGCAACAGCCGCCCTCCGAGGACCTCTCGTCAGCTGCTTCGTCACCTGCGCAGCACGGAGGCGGACCCTTCAGCGGAAGATGCGTGGCCGTCGTCGTGGTGGTCATCACCTCACCATACATTGACGACCATCAATATGTCAGGCATCCTGAACCTGCCCCGCTCCCGCCGACCGAAGGCCCACCAGATGACCACCGCACCACCGCAGCCTGCGCCCACGGACACCCCGGTGGCCGCACGGATGTCCTTCCTCGACCGTTACCTGGCGGTCTGGATCCTGCTCGCCATGGGCGCCGGACTGGCGCTGGGCGCCCTGATCCCCGGTCTGGACCAGGCGCTGGAGTCGGTCCAGGTGATGGGGATGTCCCTGCCGATCGCCGTCGGTCTGCTGGTGATGATGTACCCCGTGCTGGCCAAGGTGAGGTACGACCAGACCCACCGCGTGACCGGGGACAGGCGACTGCTGGCCCTGTCCCTGGTGCTGAACTGGATCATCGGCCCGGCACTGATGTTCGCCCTGGCCTGGGCGTTCCTGCCGGACCACCCGGAGTACCGGACCGGGCTGATCATCGTGGGGCTGGCCCGGTGCATCGCCATGGTGCTGATCTGGAACGACCTCGCCTGCGGGGACCGGGAGGCCGCGGCCGTGCTGGTGTTCATCAACTCGGTGTTCCAGGTGATCGCGTTCTCCGGGCTGGGCTGGTTCTACCTGCAGGTGCTGCCGGGCTGGCTGGGACTGCCCACCACCGGCGTGGACTTCAGCGTCTGGGCGATCTTCCTCTCGGTGCTGGTGTTCCTGGGCATCCCGCTGCTGGCCGGGTTCCTCACCCGCACGGTCGGTGAGCGCGCGAAGGGACGGACCTGGTACGAGGAGCGGTTCCTGCCGCGGATCGGCCCGTGGGCGCTGTACGGACTGCTGTTCACCATCGTCACCCTCTTCGCCCTGCAGGGGGACGCGATCCTCTCCCAGCCGCTGGACGTCGCCCGGATCGCCATCCCGCTGGTGGTCTACTTCGTGGTGATGTTCCTGGGTTCGCTGCTGCTCTCCCGCGCCGTCGGTCTGGACTACGCCCGCTCCACCACGGTGGCCTTCACCGCCTCGGGCAACAACTTCGAGCTGGCCATCGCGGTCTCCATCGCCACGTTCGGCGTGACCTCGGGCCAGGCGCTGGCCGGCGTGGTCGGTCCCCTGATCGAGGTGCCGATCTTGATTGGGCTGGTCTACGTGGCGATCTGGCTGGCACCGAAGCTGTTCCCCGGCGACCCGAGCATGCCGGACCGGGCGCCCGCAGTCTCCGCCTCCACCGCCACCACCGACTCCGGAAAGGACATCCGATGAACCCCTTAGTCCTGTTCATCTGCAATTCCAACGCCGGCAAGTCCCAGATGGCCGGCGCCCTGATGCGGCAGCAGGCCGCCGAGCGGGGGATGGACGTGGAGGTGCACACCGCCGGCGCCCGGATCTCTCCGGGCAATCCGGACGGCACCACTCTGAACACCGAGGCGGCGGCCTCCCTCAAGGCGGTCGGGGCCTCGTTGGACGGCGAGCACCCCAAGCACATCGACCCGGAGATCCTGCGCTGCGCAGACCGTGTGATCGTGGTCGGTCCGGCCCAGGTGGAGCCGGTGGATGGGATGAGGGCCGAGATCGAGGTCTGGGGCACCGACGAGCCGAGCCTGCGGGGGATCGAGGGCCAGGAACGGATGACGATGATCCGGGACGAGATCTCCCGTCGCGTGTCCGGACTGCTGGACGAGTTCGACACCCGCCCCACCGTCCTGTTCGTCTGCGTGCACAACGCGGGCCGTTCGCAGATGGCCGCCGGCTACCTGCAGCATCTGGCCGGCGACCGCATCCAGGTGCTCTCGGCCGGATCCGCCCCGGCCGCGTCGGTCAACCCCTCGGCCGTGGCGGTGATGGCCGAGGAGGGGATCGACATCTCCGCCGAGCAGCCCAAGGTCCTCACCACGGACTCGGTGCGCGCCTCGGACGTGGTCATCACCATGGGCTGCGGGGACACCTGCCCGATCTTCCCGGGCAAGCGGTACGAGGACTGGGAGCTGGACGACCCGGCCGGCCAGGGCGTGGAGGCCACCCGCCTCATCCGCGACGACATCAAGTCCCGCATCCAGCGCCTCATCGCCGAGCTGGACGCCACCGCCCCACAGCCATGATCACGTGCGCGCCACCTCGGCTCCGGCCCGGCGTGTCGCCACAGTTGGCGTGCACGTGATCACCGTTGGGCCGGTGGGCAGGGTGTTTCCCGACGACGGCGCTCGGCTCAGGCGGGCGCCTCGCCATAGTGGGGCTCGGCTCGCTTGACCATGCCCATGACCCACATGGTCACGGGCGAGAGGATGATCTCCACGGCGGACTTGAACAGGAAGCCGACCAGGACGTAGTTCAGGAAGTCGGGCAGGCCGGTGATCCCGATGACCCCGGCGGCGATCGAGCAGAACACCAGGGTGTCCACGAACTCCCCGGCCAAGGTGGACAGGGCGATGCGGCCGAACAGCAGCCTCTCGCCCGAGCGGCGCTTGAGGCGGACCATGGACCAGGCGTTGGTCAGCTGGCCGGCCAGGAAGCCCAGCAGCGAGGCGAGCACGATCATCGGCACCGGGCCCAGCGTGCGGGCCAGCGCCTCCTGTCCGTCGTACCACTCGGCGCCGGGCAGGGCGATGATGATCCAGTAGCAGAGCGCGGCGAAAGCCGAGAGGGCAAAGGTGGTCAGGATGGCCCGGCGGGAGGCCTTGAGGCCGTAGACCTCGGAGACCACATCGCCCACGATGTAGGCCAGCGGGAAGAGGAAGAAGCCGCCGTCGGTGATGATCGGTCCGAAGGTCACCCCCTTGGAGGCACCGATGTTGGAGAGCAGCAGCACCGCGGCCATCACGGCCACGAAGATGGCGTAGAGACCGGTGCCGGTGGGGGCGAAGTGGGCGCGCTCGGGCGCGCGGGAGACAGATTCAGTCACGGTGGGTTCCTCTGGGGGTGGTTCGCCGGACCCGGGGGTCGGCTGTATTAGCACGTCCAATAACTCCTGCCGCTGCGGTGGAACGGCCTCGGCGGCCCCGCACACACCTGCTGCCCCAGGTGGCGGTGGAACCTGATGATTCTCCCACAGTCGGGGGTCCTGAAGCTCCTCCGCTGCCCCCAGAATGGCCGGAGCGCGTCCTGATCTCCGTCTCCGGGCGGATCCCTTGCGGGCCCGCTGGTCCGTAGCCTCAGAGCATGATCCCTGGAATACCTTCCCGCTACCGCGACCTGTCCCCCACCTCTGAGACCATCGCCTCCACCCCCGCCTTCGGTGCACTGTCCGCCGCGGCCGTGGCCGGGCTCACCCTGGTCGAGCACCGGAACCTGGGCCCCGTGGCCAAGGCCGCCTACCGCCTGGCCTACGCCGGGTGCGCCGGAGTCTACGGCGCAGCCATCACGCAGCAGCAGAACGTCGTGTCCACCGCCAAGGCACTGTTGATCGAGGACGAGCCGTTCCCCCCGGAGTCCATCCGTCCGAGCGTGGTCGGCCCCTTGGCCGCCGGGGCCACCCTGGGGCTGGCCGAGCTGAACGAAGCGATCGACGGGAAGCTCGTGGACTGGATCGGCAACCGCGGTGTCTCCCACCCTCGTGCACTGCTGGCCGGCGTGGGCGCGGCGCTGATGGGCGCGATGTGGTTCACCGACCGCCGCGAGACCCTGCAGATGACTCATGACCTGGATGCTCAGGAGATGGAGCCGGGCCCCTCTCAACCGTTGGACCGCAGGGTGATCGCCATCCTGGAGCGCCTGCTGCGTGATGACCTGCCCGGTGCTGTTGCCCTGCGGCAGCAGCTGGACAGCGTCCTGCAGCTGCACCCGGAGCTGTCATCGGACACCGACCTGGAACTGGAGGTGGACGAGGACGCACCGCGCGCGGTTCCCTACACCCAGGTCTGGCCAGTGCAGGGCCGTTTCACCCGGGACGGGGAGGAACTGGCCATTGAGCTTCAGATCCACCAGGGCCGCCTGTCGATGATCTCCCTGATGGTCCCGGATGCGCCCTGGGGTGCGGACCGCGACGAGGAGGACACTGACTACGCCGAAGGTTCCGAGCAGGAGCGTGCGCATACCATCCTGGAGGAGATGACCGAGTGGCCGGAGGTGGCCGAGATGCGCTTCGTCATGGACGGGCAAGACTGACAGATCATAGACCACGACGCCGGCACCGCACCTGCGGGACCGGCGTCGGTCTGCCCTGGGGGCGGGAACGCCGCTCAGGCCGCATAGAAGCGGTCCTCGGCGCTGAGCGAGCCGTCCCGGCGGCGCCGTCCGAAGAGCTTCTTGGCCAGGAGCCACAAGCCCACCAGGGCGCCGATCAGCAGGATCACCACCAGGACCGGCAAGAACACGGCGGCCAGAGCCAGGGACGTGGAGGCGGCGTCCTCGACCGTGGAGAGCACCGGGGCAGCCGCGCCCGCCGTCACGGTGTTGGCACCGGCACGCGTGGTCGCCTTGAACAGGTGCACCAGCAGGGCCATGCCGGCACCGATCACCACCGGAACCCAGGCCTCTCCGGCGAACAACGACCCGGGGTCCTGCACCGTCACGGTCTCCGATCCCATGCCTGAGGCAAAGGTGATGCCGCCAGCCGCCGGTCGAATGACGGTCTGCACGGCGTCGTTGACGCTGTCCAGCACAGGGATCTTGTCCGCCACCACCTCCAGCACCAGCAGACCGCCGATGATCCAGAGGGTGACGTCAGCCGAGAGCCAGGCCCAGGCGGACGGGAGCTCCACGAAGGAGGTGAACCGGTCCATCAGGCCCAGCACGAGCATGGGGATGTAGGCGTTCAGCCCAGCGGCACTGGCCAGGCCGGTGCCGGTGAGGAATTCGAGCATGGTGCACCCGGTCTTCTGCAGCCCACCGACGCCCCGTGGTTCGGATCCGTCCTCTCGGCGCCCTGCACTGCACATTCAACACCCATGGGGCCGCAACGCTTCCCGGATAGACTGAGGCGGCCCGTTCTGTGCCGTCCCGCACGCCGGGCTCAGCCCGATCCCCACCCCTTGGAGTCCTCCTCATGACCACGCCCATCCCGGAGAAGCCCTCACGTCGCCAGCGGGCTCGTGTCCAGGATGCCGAGCGCCCACGGCTGCGGCTGGGGCTGATGGGCTTCCTGGTGGCGTGGTTGCTGCCCAACCTGGTGATGGCCGTCGTCGTCATGGTCCTGGGCCTGATCCCGGACCTGCAGGTCTACGGCTCGCTCTCCCCGCTGCTGACCGTGGTGGGGGTGGCCGGCCTGGTGATCGGCCTACCGCTGTGCCTGCTGGTGAATTGGGTATTCCGGCACCAGCTCAACCAGTGGGTGCACGTGATGGGCTACGCCCTGGTGGGCATGCTCTACGGTCTGGCCGTGCTGCTCTATGGCGGCTCGGGCCTGCTGCCCATGCTCATCCCGCTGATCGGCTTCCCGGCTGCCGTGCTGATGGCCCTGGGACGCACCCTGGCCCGCCCGCTGGCCCACGTCGTGGACGCTGAGGGTGAGCCGATCGAGACAGACCTGGACGAGCCGGGCCCCCTCCCCGTCGAACAGCACTGACTGAGCCGAACGGGGCTGTGCGCGTGCACAGCTGAAGCACCTCGCGGGCAGGAGTACCATGGTCGGCATGTCCAGCACTGATGCCCGCACTCCCGGCCAGCCCTACGATCTCTCCTCCCCCGCCCTGGCGCTGACGATCGCCGGATCGGAGGCCACCGGCGGTGCCGGCGCCCAGGCCGATCTGAAGACCTTCCAGGAGCTGGGAGTCTTCGGCATGGTCGCCCTGACCTGCATCGTCTCCTTCGACCCGAAGAACGACTGGGGCCACCGGTTCGTGCCCGTGGAGGCCCAGGTGATCGCCGACCAGCTCGAGGCCATCCAGGGCGACTATGCCGACCAGCTGACCACCACCAAACTGGGCATGATGGGCTCCCCCGCCACCATCTCCACGGTGGCGACGGCGCTGAAGAACCAGCAGTGGCAGAACATCGTGCTGGACCCGGTGCTGATCTGCAAGGGTCAGGAGCCCGGCCACGCCCTGGACACCGATCAGGCCCTCAAGGCCGAGCTGCTCTCGCTGGCCACCTTCACCACCCCCAACCACTTCGAGGCCGAGCAGCTCTCCGGCATGAGCATCTCCTCGGTGGAGGACCTGCTGCAGGCCGCCCGGCGCATCCATGAGGTCTCCGGAGCCGCCGTGCTGGCCAAGGGCGGCATCCGTCTGGACGGCCCGGATGCCGTGGACGTGTTCTACGACGGCACCACCGAGGAGATCCTCTCGGTGCCCAAGATCGGTGAGCACGCGGTCTCCGGCGCCGGCTGCTCCCTGGCCGCGGCCGTGACTGCCGAACTGGCCAAGGGCGCCACCCCCGTGGAGGCGGCACGTCGCGCCAAGGAGTTCGTCACCGCCGGCATCCATCAACGGGTGGCCGGCAACACCCCGTTCGATGCCCTCTGGCAGGGCGGACTGCGGTGAGGATCGAGATCTTCTCGGACGTCGGCTGCCCATGGTGCTTCATCGGCAAACGGCGTTTCGAACGGGCGCTGGCCCAGTTCCCCCACCGAGACCAGGTGCAGGTGGAGTGGAAGAGCTATCAGCTGGATCCGTCCCTGCCCGAACATGATGCCCGCTCGGAGGTCGAGTACCTGACTCAGGCCAAAGGGATGCCGGAGGGCCAGGTGCGCCAGATGCTCGGTCACGTCACCGCCCAGGCCCTGGACGAGAACCTGCACTACGACTTCGACTCCCTGGTGGTGGCCAACTCCTGGAAGGCCCACCGTCTCATCCAGCGCGCCAAGGCGGTCTCACTGGCCGCAGCGGAGGAGCTGGAGGAGCAGCTGTTCTCCGCCCACTTCGAGCGCGGCGAGGACATCGGCTCGGAGCAGGTGCTCGCGGAGCTCGGCCAGGCGGCCGGGCTGACTGCCGAGCAGGTCGGGGAAGCGCTCTCGGACTCCAGCTGGGAGGACCGGGTCCGCGCGGACCTGCAGGAGGCCCGGGCCCTGGGTGTGACCGGGGTGCCCTTCTTCGTCCTGGACCGGAAGTACGGCATCTCCGGGGCGCAGCCCACCGAGCTGTTCGCCCAGGCACTGGAGCAGGCCTGGGCTGAACACCAGCCCCTGCAGATGGTCTCCCCCACGGCCGGTCCCGGCCAGGGTCCCGACGACGGCCCCCAGGCTGGTCTGGACGGTCAGGTCTGCGGCCCCGAGGGATGCGACTGAGCACCGTCACTCCCGGGCCCCCGCAGCAGGGGTCCCAGCGCCTCAGTCAGTGTGCCGGAAGTCCAGCCCCAGTCGGCGGGCCCCGAGGAAGCGCACCGCCAGCGCGATGCCGATCAGTGAGGCGGCCAGCGTCATGGTCCAGGACAGACGCCACCCTCCGCTCGCCGTGGCGATCGCGGCGAGGATGATCGGCCCGACCAGATTGGCCGCGTTGTAGATCTGCTGCATCAGCCCCATCACGGCCGCCGGCGATCCGTCCTCGGGTGCCACGTCCACCGCGATCCGCGTCAGAGTGGCCGGGATCAGGGCACCCACCCCGGAGAAGAGGGTGACGGCCACGATCTGCACCACCAGTCCACCGGGCACGGACGTCCAGTCCGGGGCGAAGGTGACCACCGTGGTGACGGCCATGGTGATCAGTCCGATCAGCAGCAGCGGCAGGGCCGAGACGCCCCGCTGGTGGAGTCGGCCGGAGAGGATGTTGCCCACCGCGTTCATTCCGCCCACCACGGCGGTGACCACCCCCGGCCAGAGTCCACCCACACCGGCTTCGCGGAAGATGGTGGGCAGGAAGCCGATCACCGCTCCCCACTGCAGGGTGTAACAGGCGAAGACGATGCCGGCGATCCACGGCGTCAGGGTGGCCACGGTACGGCGGATGCGGACGACGGCGGCGCCCACCTGGGGCGGCCCGGTGTCCGGATCCGCAGGGACACAGGCGAGGATGAGCGGGACGGTGATCGCGGTGATCACGGCCATGATGATCCACCAGGTGTTCCACCTGACGCTGGTCAGCAGCAGCGTGGAGGCCAGCACCGCCAGAAACGTGGCCATGCCCTGGAAGCCGGCCCACCAGCCCATCGCGATGTTCGCAGAGGCCGGGTGCGCCACCCGGCGGATGAGGGCCGGTGCCACCACCCCGGCCATCAGGAAGCCCACGCCCTCAAGCATGCGGGTCAGCATCAGGAACCAGGTCTCCGTGGCGAAGGCACCGGCCAGAGAGCCCACGGCGAGCAGGACCATGCCGACCACCAGGGTTCGGCGCAGCCCCCAGATCTCCGAGAACAGGGAGGCGGCCAGCCCGAGCAGCATGGAGCCGACCTGCACGATGCCCAGCAGCACACCGGAGTCCACGAGGGACAGGCCCAGATCGGCTCGGATGAAGTCCAGGGCGCCGGGCAGCTTCCAGATGTGCATGGCCGAGGCGACTCCTGCGACCACGACGATGATCCAGGCACGTGATCCGCCAGAGGCCGTGGCGCGTTGCGGGGACGAAGGGGGCATGTCGACACCCTAGTGGGACACGACACGACAGTGGCGTGCGCACCGGCCCGTTAACGGCCTGAGAGGCGGCAGCCGTGGCTGCCGCCTCTCAGCGGATCTGGATCAGTGGAGCCCGCATCCCCCCGGGCTGATTCCATCTGATCTGTTCCGTCGCACCGTCTCATGGGGCTCTTTCAGAGTAGTCAGCGCACAGTCTGCGCAGGTAGTGGACCTTTGGACAGACTTTCGGTCCCGAGTGTGATCCACATCACATCCGGCGGGAGGAGTGCCCGTTCGAGAGGATCGGGACCCCCGCACGCACCCACCACCAGTCCTTCTCTCGACCGGAGGTGAAGGTCCCTCCGAAGGCCCTCACGCGGTCCCTCATCCCGATCAGCCCATGACCGGAGGACATCCAGGCACCTCGTCCGCGCGGTGTCATGCCCAGACTGTTGCCCACGGCCAACCGCACCTCCTGGTCATCGGCGTCGAGCTCGATCACCGCTTCGCTGCCACCTCCGGCATGCTTGGCCACATTGGTCACCGCCTCCTGCATGACCCGGTACAGGGCGGTCTGGACACTCTGGGAGATGCCTTCGGACAGGCCCTCCGTCCTGACGGCCGTGGAGATCCCCAACGATTCCAGGCCCCGCCCGAACTTCACCGCTCCATGTTCGAGGTCCAGAGCCGAGGCCCCGTCCTGCGCGTCGGTCTCGGAGGCGTTGGCGGGATCGGCCACCAGGCCCTCGGCCTGCAGCAGCGTCAGCATCCGGCGCAGGTCGCCCAGCGCCTCCTTGGCAGAATCACCGGCCACCTGCACCGCCATCCGAGCCGCCTCGTCCGTCCCCACGAACTGTGCCGTCCTGGTCTGCATGGCGATGATGGTCAGGTTGTGCGCCACGATGTCATGCAGGTCCCGGGCCAGCAGTCTCCGCTCCTCCTGGGCCACCTCAGCGGCACGGCGCGTGGCCTCGGCGACGCGGCGCAGGTCCCGCTCACGGCGAGCCAGGCTCTGCTGGATGAAATGTCCGATGGTCCAGCCCCCGGCCAGCAGAGGCACCACCACCCACAGGCTGCTGGAGTCCTCGGGCGTGGTGATCGGGATGGACGCCGCCCAGGAGATCGAGACGGCCAGGGCGAACAGGCTGAACGGGAGATTCGCCGACGCCGCCACCAGCACCAGGATCACGGGCAGCAGCAGTGACGGTGAGACGTGCAGCCCGAAGACGTGGCTGGCGATCAGCCCCGGGATCAAGGCGGTGAAGGCCACGGTGCTGCGGATCCACAGCAGGAAGAAGGGGATGCCCGTCAGCAGGGTCAACAGCACGTTGGGGGCACGGTCACCCTGAGTCCAATCGCCCAGGACCATGTCCGAGACCATGGACGCGCCCATGAACACGGTGATCAGGATGAGCACGGCCCGGTTCAGGGGCCGCGCACGCCAGAAGTCGCCTGACCTCTCCAGGAGATCAGGCGACGCCGGTGCCGTCATGCGATGGAAGGACCTGACTCAGCCGCAGAAGATGCCGAAGACCTTGCACAGCCACTTGCCTCCAGCGGAGGTCACGCCAGTGGGGCTGGCGGTCTCCGGAAGAGTGACCGACACGGAGGGGCCAGGGGCCACCGGGGCAGGCGAACCCGCGGGCGCGGCCGCAGCCGGGGAGGCGATCAGGGCGACAGAGGCGGCCACAGCGGCCAGGGAGGTGTAGACAGTCCGTTTCATGACACCAGTATTCCGCATGACACCCAGTCAGACCAGAGGTGCAGGTCACCGTCTGGGTCACTCTCCGTGCGGCACTGCGGCCCGGTACGCTGACGCCATGGTGCAGACTCCTCCCGCGATGACTCCGGCTCCCGGGCACAGCCGCCCCTTGACGGTGCTGGTGGTGGACGATCAACCCCTGATGAGCGGGGCTCTGAAGACGCTGATCGGTTCGGCACCGCACATGGAATGCGTCGGGGTGGCCGCCAACGGCGAGGAGGCGGTCGAAGCCTGCATCGCGGTGCGGCCGGACGTGGTCCTGATGGACATGCAGATGCCGGTCATGGGCGGCGTGGAGGCCACCGCCCGAATCACCGAGGCCTGCCCGGACACCCGGGTCCTGGCCATCACCACCTTCACGTCCGAGCAGTACCTGGTCCCGGCCCTGCGTGCCGGTGCCGCCGGCTACCTGCTCAAGGATGCCGAGCCCACGGTCATCCTCGGGGCGATCTGGGGTGTCCACCGCGGTGAGTCCGTGCTGGCCCCGGCGGTCACCGCCAAGCTGCTGGCCTCCATCGAGCATGACCGTCCCGTGGTGGGACGGGCCCAGCTCAAGCCCGGGGATCCGGACGGTTCCGATCTGACCCCGCGGGAACGGGAGATCCTGCAGCTGCTGGCCCGGGGCCGGTCCAACCCGGAGATCGCCCAGTCGCTCTCCCTCTCCGAGTCCACGGTCAAGGCCAACCTCACGCGGATCATGGACAAGCTCGAGGTGCGCGACCGCGTCCAGGTGATCATCCGCGCCGCCCAGCTGGGGCTGGTGACCCTCTCGCTCGACTGAGCTCCGCGGATCAGGCCCGGACCACCGGTACCTCGGCGAACCGGGTGGTGTACTGCGGGGAGGCGAACTCCCGCCGCATGCTCCATTGGCCCTGTTCCACCAGCCCGCCCTGGCCCAGACCGATCGCCCCCGCGCCGAAGCGGCCGCGGACCGCCCCGAGCACGTCCTCCACATGCCGATCTGGTTCTGCCGACTCGAACACCTCCAGCATGGGATTCTGCTGGGCGGCGGACTCCAGGCCGGAGAGCATCACCCCGGCACGGTTGTAGGGGATGCCCTCACTCATCACCGAACGCATGGCGGCGGCCGCGGCACGGGTGATGGCGACCGGATCCGCCGTGGCCCGGTCCAGGGCGACCGTCCGGGCCACGGAACCGTCCTCCCCGGTGAACCGCGAGGTCCCCGCCGTCACGGTCAGCACGCGTGCCCGCTGGCCCTGAGCGGCCATGCGGGCCGCAGCGCGCTGGGCGTAGACGTTCATCACCTCGGCCATCTCGGCCTGGGTGGTGACCGGGCGGGAGAAGGACCGGGAGAAGATGACCTGGGCCGGACCGGCGCTTTCATCCACGTCCGGCACGCAGGGGGTGCCCCTCAGCTCCAGGACCGTGCGCTCGAGCACCACGGAGAATCGAGACCGGATCCACCCCGGATCGGCATCGCGGAGGTCAGCGATCGAGTGGATCCCGAGCTGCTCCAGCCGGGCCGAGGTCTTGCGTCCCACACCCCACACCTCCCCCGCTGGAAGACGGCGCAGCAGCGCCTCCACCGACCCGCGGGGCACACTGTCCCAGGCCATCACCCCACCCAGCCGACCGTCGTCGGGATTGTGCTTGGCCACATGGTTGGCGAACTTGGCCAGCGTCTTGGTCGGGGCGATGCCCACACACACCGGCAGTCCCACATGCCGGGCCACGGCCTCCCGCAGCTGCCGTCCGGTGGCCTGCAGCCGCTCAGCATCGCCCTGCAGTCCCAGGAACGACTCGTCGATCGAGTACACCTGCTGCCAGGTGCCGAACCGGCCCAGCAGCTCCATCACCCGGGCGGACATGTCCCCGTAGAGCTCGTAGTTGGACGAACGGGCCACCAGGCCCCAGCGTTCGGCTTGCCGGGCGATCTGGAACCAGGGAACGCCGGTCTTCAGTCCCAGGGCCTTGGCCTCCGGGGAGCGGGCGACCACGCAGCCGTCGTTGTTGGAGAGCACCACCACGGGACGGCCTTCGAGGGAGGGGTCGAAGGCCCGCTCACAGGAGACGTAGAAGTTGTTCACGTCCACCAGGGCGATCCGGTCCAGCGTGGCAGGACGGGACCCGACGCCGGGCATCGCGCTCACAGCCGGTGCAGGCAGCAGGTGGCCACGCCCCACACCTGCAGCCGATCAGGATCCTCCAGGACCAGCGGCGCAGCGCCGTCCTCCGTGGCCAGGGCGACGGCGCGCTCGCCCCCGCGCACCTCCAGCAGGAGCCGACGCACCAGCAGCTCCCCGTCCACCACGGCCACCACCACGGAGCCGTCCTGGGGCACGGCGGCCCGGTCCACGATCAGCTCGTCGCCGTCGCTGATCCCCGCCCCGGACATGGCCTGTCCGGCCACGCGCAGGATGAAGGTGGAGGTGCGGTCCCGGATCAGCTCTCGGTTCAGATCGATCCCGCCGTCCAGGTAGTCCCGGGCCGGGGAGGGAAAGCCGTGGGCGCGAGGAGACTGTCCTGCTCCGGCGGGCTGGACGGTCATGCTCGCCTCACTCGTCCTCGTCCTCGTCTTCATCCGGGGACGGCGACGGGGAGGGCGAGCTCGACTCGGTGGGGCTCGGCGAGGGCGACGCACTAGACTCTGTGACGCTCGGCGAGGGCGAAGGGCTCTCGGACGGAGACTCGCTGGGCGAGGCGGAGGCACTGGGCGAGGGGCTGGGCGAGGCGGAGGCGCTGGCCTGGTCTCGGCGGCGGGCCTCCTCCTGGCGGCGCTGCTCCTCAGCGGCCCGCTGCCGAGCGGCCTCCTGCTGGCGAGCGATCTCCTGCTGACGCGCGATCTCCTGTTGGCGGGCGATCTCGCGCTGTCGTGCGATCTCAGCCCGCCGAGCCTCTTCGGCTCGGCGGGCCTCCTCCTCGCGCTGACGCTGCTCGGCAGCCAGCAGAGACTCCTGGGTGTTCTCCAGGGAGACCATGCGGGCTTGGGCCTGGGAGAGTGCCGTACCCAGGCGCTCCTGCAGTCCCTCCTTGTCTGCGGCCCAGGCCAGCGAGCTGAGGGTGGAGCCCTCGTCCGGCACGGCGGCGATCATCTTCTGTGCTGCGGTGCCCCGCTCGAGCAGTGCCGCCAGCTCCGCGATCTCCTCACTGGCGGCAGCTGATGTGCCCGGCTGGACGCTCTCCAGTTCCTCCAGCTCCTGCACCGTGGGCAGCACCTGCCCGGGCAGGGTGCACTCGTACCCCGCCGAGTACAGACCCTTCTTGGCGGACCGGGCCTCGGCCTGGGCAGCGCGCACGGACTCCCCCAGCTCGGCGAGCGGCTGCTCCCGGACGGGGACGGCCAGTCCTTGCTCGACCTGCTGGACATTGACGATCTGCCCGGCATGGTGGGCCTGCGCCAGCAGTGTCCCGTGGGGTCCGGTGCGCTGGTCCGGGAACTCCAGGCGGACGGAGTCGCCGGGTTCGAGCACCGCGCGCAGCTGGTCGACGGACTTCTGGGCCAGGCACTGCTCCGGCCCCGGCTCCTCGCCCTCCCCGGCGAGCACGGGCGCCATGATCCCGGCCAGACGCACCGTCTCCTCATTCCCGTTGAAGTTGACCACCACCGTCTGGCCGTCCTGCACGGAGATGACCTGACCGGCCGACTCAACCGTCCGGATGTCCTTGAGCGCGCTGAGCACGGCAAGGGTCAGCAGCAGCGCAGCGAGCGCCAGGAAGGCGATGGTTCCGATGCGCGGGAACCGGCGGCTGGTGGACTCGGACATCTGATTCCTGGAGTGAGGGGTGCCGAAGGGCGGGTGGCCGACGGGCCGGTCTGGGGTCACCCGATCCTATCAAGCACGCCGCTTCGGCCGACTCAGCGCTCGCGCTGATAGAACGGCAGCTCCACCACGGTGAACGCCTCCGGGCGTCCTCGCAGGTCCACCTGCAGAGCGGTGCCCACGGCGCTGTGCCGGGCGTCCACGCGAGCCAGGGCCACGGGGTGCCCCAGGGTGGGGCTGGGCGCCCCGGAGGTGACCTTCCCGACGACGGCTCCGTCACCGTCCAGCACCGGGTAGCCGGAGCGGGCGGCACGGCGGCCCTCGCCCTGCAGCCCGACCAGGACCTGACGGGTGTCCGTGCCTTCGGCGGCCTCCGTCTCGGCGCGTTCGCGTGCGGCCTCCAGGGAGGCTCGGCCGACGAAGTCGCCCTCCTTCTTGTAGGCGACCACCGGGCCGACACCGGACTCTGCCGGCAGGTGCTCCAGGTCCAGTTCGTTGCCGTACAGCGGCATGCCGGCCTCCAGGCGCAGGGAGTCACGGCTGGCCAGCCCGCACGGGAGCAGATCGACTCCGAGTTGCCCCGCGGCGGAGACCAGAGCGGTCCAGACGGCGGTGGCCTGGGCGCTGAGCTGATCGGCGTCCGGCTCGGGCCCGATGATCAGCTCGAAGCCGTCCTCCCCGGTGTAGCCGGTGCGGGCCACCAGGACCGGCACCTCGCCCTGCTCGGTGCGGACCGTGGACTCCAGGGCGGAGTAGTACTTCATCTCGGCGACCTCCGCCGCGGCGGACTCCACCAGGGCGGCGGTGAGGATCCGGGCGGACTCCGGACCCTGGACGGCCACCAAGGCGGACTGAGCGGACTCGTCCGTCACGGTGGCCTCGAACTGGGAGGCCCGCTCGCTGAGCGCGGCCGCCACGGCTGAGGCGTTGCCGGCGTTGGGCACCACCAGGAACTCCGTCCCCGGGTCCACCACACCGTCCGCGTCCGGCTCGGCGGCGTCCAGACGGTAGACGATGACATCGTCCAGCACGGTCCCGGCCTCGGTGCAGACCAGGGAGTACTTGGCCTTGCCCGGCTTGACGGCGGAGATCTTCCCGACCAGGGCGTAGTCCAGGGCGGCGGCGGCCTCCGGTCCGCTGACCCTGACCTCACCCATGTGGGAGAGGTCGAACAGTCCGGCGGAGCTGCGTACGGCCTGGTGCTCGGCCAGCTCCGAGCCGTACTTCAGGGGCATCAGCCAGCCACCGAAGTCGGTGAAGGAGGCACCGGCCTGTTCGTGGACCTGGTGCAGGGGGGTGGTCCGCTGGGACGGGGTGGTGGTCATCTCAGACTCCTGTGTGCTCGATCGGTTCCGCCGGGGCTCAGTCTTCGAACGCCTCGGGCGGCGGGCAGGTGCAGATCAGGTTGCGGTCGCCGTGAGCGCCGTCGATCCGTCCCACCGGCGGGAAGTACTTGTCCCGGCGCAGCGACTCCACCGGGTAGCCGGCCTGCGAGCGCGGGTACGCCCGGTCCCAGTCGTCGGCGGTGAGCACCGAGGCGGTGTGCGGGGCGTTGCGCAGAACGGACTCGTTCAGGGTCTCCTTGGTGGTCGCCTCGATCTCGGCGTGGATGGAGACCATGGCGTTGATGAACCGTTCGATCTCCGCCAGGTCCTCGGACTCGGTCGGCTCCACCATCAGGGTGCCGGCCACCGGGAAGGCCAGGGTGGGTGCGTGGAAGCCGTAGTCGATCAGGCGCTTGCACACGTCCTCGGCGGTGACACCGGTGCGGGCGGTGAGCTCGCGCAGGTCCAGGATGCACTCGTGGGCCATCAGCCCGGAGTTGCCGGTGTAGAGGATCGGGTAGTGGTCCTGGAGCCGCCGGGCCAGGTAGTTGGCCGAGAGCAGCGCCTGGCGGGTGGCCTCGGTCAGGCCGTCGCCGCCCATCAGGTGGATGTAGGCCCAGGAGATCGGCAGCACGCCGGCCGAACCGTACGGAGTGGCGGTGATGGGGTGCTCTGCGTCCGGCAGGTACGGAGTGAGATGCTCGGCCACGGCCACTGGGCCCACGCCGGGTCCGCCTCCGCCGTGCGGGATGCAGAAGGTCTTGTGCAGGTTCAGGTGGGAGACGTCGCCGCCGAACTGCCCGGGCTGGGCCAGTCCGACCAGGGCATTGAGGTTGGCGCCGTCGATGTACACCTGGCCGCCGGCCTCGTGGACCTTGCGGCAGACCTCGCGCACGTCGGCGTCGTAGACACCGTGCGTGGAGGGGTAGGTGATCATGATGGCCGCGACCTTGCCCTCGTTCGCCGCGATCTTCGCATCGAGGTCCTCGGCGCTGATGGTGCCGTCCTCGGCGGTGGCCACCACCACGACCTTCAGCCCCGCCAGCACGGCCGAAGCGGCGTTGGTGCCGTGGGCCGAGGCCGGGATCAGGCAGACGTCCCGCTCCCCCTGACCCTGGTCCAGGTGGTAGCGGCGGATGGCCAGCAGACCGGCGTACTCGCCCTGCGAGCCGGCGTTGGGCTGGACGGAGACACCGGCGTACCCGGTGATGGTGGCCAGCTTGGCCTCCAGGTCCGAGATCAGGTGCCGCCAGCCCTCGGTCTGGTGGTCCGGGGCGAACGGGTGGATGGAGCAGAACTCCGGCCAGGAGATGGACTCCATCTCCGCGGTGGCGTTGAGCTTCATGGTGCACGAGCCCAGCGGGATCATGGTGCGGTCCAGGGCGAGGTCGTATCCGGAGAGGCGACGCAGGTAGCGCAGCATCTGGGTCTCGGACCGGTAGGTGTTGAACACCTCGTGGGTCATGTACTCGGACTCGCGCCGCAGGGAGGCGGGCAGGTGCTGGGAGGAGGCGGCGTCGTCGTGCTGGCCGTCCGCCGGCACGGAGGCGCCCTCCAGTCCGGAGGCGTCCACACCGAAGGCGGAGAGCACGGCCACCAGGTCCTCGTCCGTGGTGGTCTCATCCGTGGAGACGCCCACGGTGTCCGCGTCGACCAGGCGCAGGTTGACTCCGGCTTCCTCGGCGGTGCGCACGATCTGCTCGGCCCGGCCGGCAGTGCGCACCTGAACGGTGTCGAAGAAGGACTCGTGCACCAGCTCCTGGCCGGCGCCGCTCAGCGCAGTGGCCAGACGTGAGGCCTGCCGGTGGGCATGCTCGGCGATCGCCCGCACACCCTCCGGGCCGTGGTAGACGCCGAACATGGAGGCCACGATGGCCAGCAGCGCCTGGGCGGTGCAGATGTTGGAGGTGGCCTTCTCCCGGCGGATGTGCTGCTCACGGGTCTGCAGGGCCAGGCGGAAGGCGGGCTTGCCGGAGGAGTCCTGGGAGACGCCCACCAGCCGACCGGGCAGCTGGCGCTGCAGTCCGTCCGTGACAGCCATGTAGGCGGCGTGCGGGCCGCCGAAGAACAGCGGGACGCCGAAGCGCTGGGTGTTGCCCACGGCGATGTCCGCGCCCTGCTCGCCCGGGGGCACCAGCAGCGCCAGGGAGAGGATGTCCGCCGCGACGGTCACCATGGCACCGCGCTCCTTGGCGGCGGCGATCACGGGTGCGTGGTCGGCGATCCGGCCGGAGTCACCGGGCTGCTGCAGCACGATGCCGCACAGTCCGCGCTCCTCCAGCTCCGCGGCCACGTCCTGCGGCAGGTGCTCCAGCCCGGCGGTCAGGTCCACGGTCCGCACGGTCAGGCCCAGGGCCTGTGCGCGCCCCTCCACCACGGAGCGGGTCTGCGGGAACAGGTCGGCGTCCAGCAGGGTGATGCCGTCCGAGTTCTTGCGGTTGGCACGGTGCATCAGCAGCACGGCCTCGGCGGCGGCGGAGGCCTCGTCCAGCAGGGAGGCGTTGGCGATCGGCAGACCGGTCAGGTCAGAGACCATGGTCTGGAAGTTCAGCAGTGCCTCGAGACGCCCCTGGGAGATCTCCGGCTGATAGGGCGTGTAGGCGGTGTACCAGGCCGGGTTCTCCAGGACCTTGCGCAGGATGACCGGCGGGGTGACGGTGTCATAGAACCCCTGGCCGATCATCTGGGTCTTCATGATGTTGCGGCCGGCGATCTCCCGCAGCTGCTCCATCACGGCGGC
The DNA here is from genome assembly GCF_041927415.1 of Micrococcus sp. IITD107. Classification (NCBI taxonomy): domain Bacteria; kingdom Bacillati; phylum Actinomycetota; class Actinomycetes; order Micrococcales; family Micrococcaceae; genus Micrococcus; species Micrococcus sp. IITD107. The sequence goes on from NZ_JBHFFN010000003.1 coordinate 177,164, forward strand.
CTCGGTCAGCGGGGCGGGCAGGTCCAGCGGCTGCTCCTGCCGGATGTCCTGCGGCACGGCGGCGTCCACCAGGGCGTCCAGGGAGTCATAGCCCAGGGTCTGCAGCATGTGCTGGGCGTCCTCGGCGCGCGGACCGATGTGGCGTGCGGTGAACGGAGCCGAGGCGGTGTCACGGGGCTGATGGCCGGCAGGGTGCCCGGCCGGAGTGGCGGGGCTGGCCGACGGGGTGGAGGCGGTGGCGGTCATGGCTTCTCCCATGCTGAGGCGGACAACGGTGCGGCAACGTTCAACCTCCCCGCTCTGTCATGGACCTGAGAGATTTCGACTGTCAGGTCCTGTGGCGGCGTGCGCCCGGGGCCGGAGGTCGTTGCACCGTCGGTGGTCGCGGCTGGCTGCCGTGACGCTTTCCAGAGACGCCTTCCCGCACGGTTCTGGGGCCTGAGAGATTCCTGGGGAGGAGTTGCTCCTTCGGCGTCCGATCCGGCCGGTGTCCGACCCGATCAGCACTCTCCCGTGCGGGGACAGTGGCGTGCCTCCCAGTGTGTCACACCGCACGTGCCCGGTCACCCGCGTTCACCTGGACGTAGCCCAGGACCACCGGTTCCGTCACGTGAAGACCACCGGGGATTCGCCCGGGCGGGGCATGCTGTGTTCGCTCTGCCCCACCCCCCGGACCATGAAGGACTCAGCCATGACCGCATCGCACCCCACTGCCCGCAGCCGTCGCCGCCCTGTCCGCGGCCTCCGGCCGCTGCTGGCGACCGCCGTCATCACCGGAACCCTCGTGGCCACGCCCGCGGCCGCCGTCGGGCCCTCCGTCACGCTGCCTGCGGCCCCGCAGACCGACGCCTCCCCGGCTCCTGCACCCCAGGACGGGTTCCGGGTGCTGCCGTACCTGATGGAGCCCACTGCAGACTCGATGGACCTGGTCTGGTTCTCCGAGACAGACCAGCCCGGCACCGTCCAGGTCTCCGGCCCAGGCCTGGGCGGCGGGAAGGGCAAGGGCAACGACGCCGGCCGCTACACCTCGGATCCTCAGTACCGCCCGTTGCTGGAGTACACGGACAAGGAGCTGGACCAGTCCATCACCGGCCTGGTGAAGGGCTCCTGGCTGAAGGCCGACTCGAACTACCGGCACCGGGTCTCCATCACCGGGCTGAAGCCGGGCAAGACCTACCGGTACACCGTCATCCAGGGCGGACAGACCCACTCCGCCAGCTTCGAGACCGCCCCGAAGGCCAACTCCTGGGACGAGATCCGGATCATCGCCTTCTCCGACTCCGAGACCGAGCCCTACGGCCGGGTGGAGCACCGCGAATGGGAGCTCTCCCCCGTTAACGGCTACACCGAGGACTCGCTGCCGCGCCCGGGCGAGGGCTCGGCATGGGACCGGATCTTCGGCCACACCACCCGCTACGGTCAGTTCACCCTGCGCTACCCGCTGAGCCAGGACACGGCCATGCGGGAGAACATGAAGCACATCGAGGCCGCGGACCCGGACCTGATGATGATCGCCGGGGACCTCTCCCAGGGCTCGGGGTACCAGCCGGCGTGGGATGAGTTCTGGCGGCACTTCGCCGGGGAGCACGGCACCCTGGCCTCCACCACTCCCCTGCTGACCGCGCTGGGCAACTGGGAGACCTATGCGGCGCTGAACGGGGGCTACGGGACCCCGCAGGACCAGTCCCCGGCCGTGATCAGCCGCAACAAGTACCACGAGTACTTCGAGCGCACCGGGGAGGGCACCGATCAGGCGAACCCCCAGTACCGGGGCTCCTACTACCGCACGGACCACGGGCCGGTCACCGTGCTGACCCTGGACTCCACCAACGGCCTGCCGGATGAGAACACCAAGACCGGAACCCTGTCCGGACCGGTGTTCTCCGGGGACGACACGAACCTGACCGAGGACAGCCTCTCCACGGACACCCAGGGCGAGTTCACCCGCGAGGACTATGACCGTGCGTTCACCGAGGTCTTCCCCGGCACCACCACCGCAGACTCGGATCTGCCCAACGTCAACGAGGGCACCGCCCAGTGGGAGTGGGCCCAGGAGCAGCTGGCCGACGCCCGGGAGAAGGGGCAGATCGTGCTGGTGCAGTTCCACCACGCGGCCTACTCCAACGGCGTCCACGGCACTCCGCCGAACCACGAGCACGCCGACAACCAGTCCGGTGTGGCCATGCGCGCCTACACCCCGATGTTCGAGGAGTATGGCGTGGCCGCGGTGATCTCCGGGCACGACGAGATGTTCGAGCGTTCCTGGGTGGACACCGACGGGGACGGACGGGGCTTCCATTCCTACGACGTGGGCGTGGCCTCGGACGGACTGCGCGGCGAGCAGCTGGCCCGGAACGAGGACGGGGTCTACGAGCCGATCCGCTTCAACTCCCACTCCGAGTGGATGGCCGCGGCGGACGAGCCCGAGCACTGGGAGGACGTCGACGGGGTGCGCCAGCTGGTGGACGGCGGCCTGCACTACGGTCACCTGCAGATCGACATCACCCGTCAGGGGCAGGGCGCCGAGCTGACTCTCACCCCGGTCTACGTGTTCCCGGTGCTGGATGAGGACTACGAGCTGGTGCGCACCGAGCGCCGGGAGTACGACGACGTCATCACCTTCTCCGTGGACCGCAACGGCCTGCCCCAGCAGCAGGGCTGAGACCTGTGGGGACCGTCATGATCGTGACGGTCCCCACGAGCGTTTCAGCGGACGGCTGAAGCCGGTCGACACCCGGGTGACAGGGGCGGGGAGACCTTCCTAGGGTCGAAGGACAGCACGATCCCATCTGATCCCCACCGAGAGGAATGCATGTTCACCCGTACCCGCGAACAGTCCGAGACCGTCGACTGGGGAAGCGGCACGAGTGACCGACTCCTGGTCGCTGACGACAACATGGGCTTCGCCGTCGCCCACACTGTGGTGAAGGCGGGCACCTCGTCCAAGCTGCAGTACACCAACCACCTGGAGGCCTGCTACTGCATCGCCGGCTCCGGCTCCGTGGTCGAGGAGGACGGCACCGTCCACGAGATCACCCCGGGCACCATCTACGTCCTGGACGAGCACGACGCCCACGACCTGCGCGGCGGCGAGGACGAGGACCTGGTCCTGGTCTCCATCTTCAACCCGCCGATCACCGGCAACGAGAAGCACACCCTGTCCGAGGACGGCTACTCCGGATACTGATCCTGCGTCCGGCTCCCCCGGACCAGCACTTTCCCGACGACGGCCACCCCGGCATCTGCCAGGGTGGCCGTCGCGCTGTGGTCACCGGCGCATAGGGTGTCCGTCAGAGGTCGGTCCTCGTTCGAGGACAGTCCGCGTCCTCGAACGAGGACAGACCTCAGAACACGGGCATGCCCCCGGTCACGCCGAGCACTGACCCGCTGACGTAGCTGGCCTCTGCGGGGCAGGCCAGGAACACGTAGGCCCCGGCCAGCTCCGCTGGCTGGCCGATCCGTCCCAGTGGAGTGTCAGCGCCCATGTGGGACACTGCTCCAGGCTCCTTGGTGGCCGGCTGCAGCGGGGTCCACACCGGCCCGGGGGCCACAGCGTTGACCCGAATGCCCTTCTCCCCCAGCTCGCCGGCCAGGTTCGCGGTGACGTTGTTCAGCGCGGCCTTCGTGGCGGCGTAGTCCACCATCGTCTCCGAGGGCTCGTAGGCCTGCACCGAGGTGGTGTTGATGATGCAGTCCCCGGCAGACAGGTGCGGCACGCAGGCCCGGGTCAGCCACAGCGTCCCGTAGAGGTTGGTCCGCACCGCCCGGTCCAGGTCCTCGGTGCGCAGCCCCTCGATCCCCGGTTCGCCGCGCGCCCAGTGGTAGCCGGCGTTGTTGACCAGGATGTTCAGCCCGCCCAGTCCGTCCACCGCCTCCTGCGCGATCCGCGCACAGGTGTCCTCATCCCGCAGGTCACCCGGGATCAGCACGGCGGTCCGCCCGGCCTTCTCGATCCACCCGGCGGTGTCCTGGGCGTCCTCAGCCTCCTCCTCCAGGTAGTTGATCGCCACGTCGGCCCCTTCGCGGGCGAAGGCGATCGCCACGGCCCGCCCGATCCCGGAGTCACCACCGGTGATCAGCGCCTTCAGGCCCTCAAGCCGTCCACGTCCCACCCAGCTGGACTCACCGTGGTCCGGCACCGGGTCCATCTGCGCGGTCAGTCCGGGCGGCTCCTGCTGCTGGGCGGGCATGGTCCCGTCCGCGTCGGTCATCGACTCCGCGTGCCGCTGCACTTCAGGCTGGTCGTTCATGACGTTCTCCTTGCTCTGACGCCGCGCCGGGGTGTGAGGCGCGTGCTGACGCTGACTCCACCCTAGGAACCCGGGCTCGCCCGCACCAGGGGCGTGCCAGCCTCCACGCCGGAGGCAGAACGCACGCTCATCGGGGCCAGGGAGCCTCACCCCGGGCGATGCGCAGCAGGTCTCCGGCCAGCCCGATCGGCTCGCGCACCCCGTACCAGACAGCCCGCAGCTCCCGGCCGAGCTCGCCCCCGGCCACCGGGACGCGCAGCAGACGCCCGTCCTGCAGGACCTGACGCACGGCCAGTTCGCTGAGGACCGCTGGGCCCAGCCCAGCGGCCACCGAGTTCAGGATGGCGGCGTTGCCGTTCAACTCGGCCACCGGTTCAGCGCGCACCGTCCCGGGAAGTCGAGCCGCCAGCACCGCCTCGTAGGCGGCCCGCGTGCCCGACCCTGCCTCACGCTCCACCAAGGGGGTCCGGGCCAGCTCGTCCAGCGAGAGCGCACCACCGCGGTCTGCCCACGGGTGCCCAGGGGCGACCACCACCACCAGCTGGTCATGACGCACCAGGGTGCTGCGCACATCCCCGGGGATCTCCGGGGTCTCCACGAACCCCAGCGGCACGGCGCCCTGGCGGACCTTGGCGATCACGTCCCTCGAGTTGGAGATCTCCAGCACGGGGTGCACACCGGGGTGGGTGTGGGTGAGCTGGCTGATCCACTCGGGCACCAGGTACTCGGCCACCGTCATGGAGGCGCCGACCCGGAAGAGCTCACCGCCGCTCGGAGCCGTCGCCGTCAGCGCTGCCACGGCAGCGTCCATCTGATCCACTGCGGAGAGCACCGTCCGCGCCCACTCCACCGTGAGCGCGCCCTCGGTGGTCAGCGCCGACCCCTGCGGCGAGCGCACCAGCAGCGGGTACCCGAGCCGACGCTCCATCAGCGCGATGGACCGCGACGCATTGGACTGCGCCACCCCCTGGGCCCGCGCTCCTGCTCCCAGGCTCCCCTCATCGGCGATCGAGACCAGCAGCCGCAGGGTGGGGATCTGCACCCAGCGAGCCAGTGATGCCCCACGCGCCGCCCGGGGTGTCTCAGATGTCATATCGTCAGCATATCCCCCCATGTGCTGTGGGAGTCTCCCCACTCCGCAGGATGGAGGGTGGACTGGGAGCATGTCCGCTCCCTCTGCCACCGGCTCTGCCCGCACGCCCGATGCCGTCCGCACCCACTGGTGGCAGAAGGCGCCCCAGCTGCTGCCGGGCATCGTGGTGTCCTTCATCGGCGCCGGCCTCGCCTGGGGCATCGCGCAGCTGGTTCCCGGGCTGAGCACCCTGCTGGTGGCGATCCTGCTCGGTGTGATCTGGTGCAACCTGGCCCCCGTGCCCGCCGCGCTCAAGCCCGGCACCGCCTTCTCGGCCCGGCACATCCTGCGGGCCGGGATCATCCTGCTGGGTCTGAAGCTCTCCCTGGGTGCCATCGCCGAGCTGGGCGTGGGCGTGATCGTGGTGGTGGTGGCCGCCGTCGGGATCACCTTCGGCGTGACCGTGCTGGTGGGCCACTGGCTGAAGATCCCCACCCCGCTGACCCTGCTGGTGGCCTCCGGCTTCTCCATCTGCGGTGCCGCCGCCGTGGCCGGCGCCGAAGGCGTGCTCAAGGCCAAGAAGGAGCATGTGGCCGCGGCGATCGGGCTCGTGGTGCTCTTCGGCACCCTGATGATCCCCACCATCCCGTTCCTGGTCTCGCTGTTCGGGCTGGACGAGGAGGCCGGCGGGCTCTGGGCCGGTGCCTCCGCGCACGAGGTCGCCCAGGCCGTGGCCGCCGGCGGCATCATCGGCAGCAGCGCGCTCGCCGTGGCCGTCACCGTCAAGCTGGCCCGCGTGCTGATGCTCGCCCCGGTGATGGCCGGCATGGCGTGGTGGATGCGCCGCGCCGCCACCCTGGAGACCGCCACCCACAGGTCTGACGCCGAGGGTGGTAGGACCAAGCTGCCCCCGATCGTCCCTGGGTTCGTGCTGGGCTTCCTGGCGATGGTGCTGCTGCGCACCTTCGGGCTGGTCCCGGAGGCCCTGCTGGGACCGGCAGACGTCCTTCAGAGCCTGCTGCTGACCGCCGCGATGTTCGCCCTGGGGCTGGGCGTGCACCTGCGCACCCTGGCCCAGGTCGGCCCTCGCCCGGTGCTGCTGGGCGTGATCTCCACGGTCGTGATCCTGACCATCGGCGGGCTCGGCGCGGTCCTGGTGGGCTGAGCCCCAGCCTGCTGAACCCGTGGGCCACTGAGCTCCAGGCCGTACGCTGACTCCATGCGCATCTGGAGCCTGCACCCGTCCCTGTTGGACCAGAAGGGTCTGGTGGCGTGCTGGCGGGAGACCCTGCTGGCCCAGAAGGTGCTGCAGGGCCGGACCTCCGGGTACCGGAACCACCCCCAGCTGGAGCGGTTCCGCGCGCATCCGGATCCGCTGGCAGCGATCGGCTCCTACCTCTCCGGGGTGGCCGACGAGGCCGATGCCCGCGGGTACCGCTTCAATCGGGACCTGATCGTGTGCCCGCCTCAGCAGACGTCAGGGCCCGACGACGGCCCCGCGCCGATCGCTGTCACCACCGGTCAGCTGGACCTGGAGTTCCGCCACCTGCTGGCCAAGCTCGAAGTCCGCGATCCAGACCGCCATGCCCGCCTGAGGAAGGCACCTGCCGGTGCGACGTCGTCGGGAAGGCCTGGCCCTGAAGGCACCCTGCGCGCCCATCCGCTGTTCACCGTGGCGCCCGGCCCCGTGGAGAGCTGGGAGCGGAACGAAGGCTGAGCACACAGCACGGGGCGGGACCGACCGTGATGGTCCGTCCCGCCCCGTGCGGTGCTGCTGGGTGTTCCTGAGTGTTCCTGAGTGACGTGCCTGCCGGTCAGACCATTGCGGCGTCCTCGTTCTCCTCGGTGAAGCCGAACTCGGTCAGCGGGGTGCCGGTGGCGACCAGCTCAAGGATCTCGGTGGCGCGGTCCTGGTCGACCTCCAGGGCCAGGGCGACCTCGGCGACCAGCGGGGACTGGGCGTCGCGGAACAGGTCCTTCTCGGCCATGGACAGGCCCTTGGAGTCGCGGCGGCGGCCCAGGTCACGGACCACCTCGGCCACGCGCTCCAGCTCACCGGTGGCGATCTTCTCCTGGTTGGCCTTCATCCGGCGGGACCACTGCTGCTCCTCGGAGGTGGTGGGCTCCTGGATGATCTCCAGCAGGCGGCGCAGTCGGACGCGGTCGCAGACCTCGCGCACGCCGACCTCCTCCGCCTTGGACTCCGGAATGGAGATCGTCAGATCCTGATGATGGATCTGGAGCGTGATGTATGCCACGTCATCCCCCTTGACCTTGCGCACCTTGCGGTCGGCGATGGTCGCCGGACCGTGGTGGGGGTGGACAACGAGCTGGCCTGGAGTGAACTGCATGTATCTGGACCTTCCTGACGACGGGCACCACCCTCGACGACACCGGGCCCGGCGGGGCGCTCGCGCACTCCCACACTGGTTCGGGGACAGTCATCCCGAGACAGCTGCCCGTGTCAGCAGTCTCAGGCACGCTGTGACCGGTCAGCCCCGTCATGAGGCGGTGGCGACCATGCGATCTCAGCGAGTTGGCTCACACCATTTTCTCACACGTTGCTCAGATGGTTCGCTCTGAGTGGATTCGCATGTAGGCTTCGCCCCCTTGACAACGGAGGGAACACCCCTCCCGACGGCGCCACCCCCCTCATCCGGGCAGGTCACCCTGCAGATCGGCCTGGTCCTGGGCCTGCAGGAACTCGAAGACCTCCACCTCGTCCACCCCGGGGAAGGCCCCGGAGGGCATGGCCGCCAGCAGGTGGGCGTTGGCGCGGGCGGCCGGCCAGGCATGGCCTCCCCAGGCGGCCTCCAGTTCGGCGTTGGGCTGACGGCAGCAGCTGGGGTCAGGGCACCGGGAGATCGAGCGGGAGGTGGTCTCCTTGCCCCGGAACCAGCGCGCGGAGTCGAAGGGCACGCCGATGGAGAGCGAGTAGAACCCGGAGGAGTGCCCCTCCACCACGGCGGTGCACCAGAACGTCCCGGCGGGGGTGTCGGTGTACTGGTTGAAGGCGCGGAAGCCGTCGCCGACGTCGAAGACCTCACGGGAGGTCCAGTAGCGGCAGACCTGCTGCCCCTCGATCGCCCCGGTGTGGTCGGCGGGGAAGGAGACGCCGTCGTTCTCGTAGGCCTTGTGGATGATCCCGGACTCGTGCACCTTCTGGAAGTGGCAGGTGATGCCCAGGTGCTCGGTGGCCAGGTTGGTGAAGCGGTGCGCGGCTGACTCATAGGAGACCCCGAACGCATCGCGGATGTCCTCGATCGCCAGATCCCGCTCGGCCTTGGCGCTCTTGAGGAACTTCACGGTCTCCTTCTGCGGCATCATCAGGGCTGCTGCGAAGTAGTTGGTGTAGACCCGCTGGCGCAGGAAGTCCGAGTAGTCCGTGGGCTCGCCGTGGCCCAGCACATAGGAGCCGATGGCCCCCAGCAGGACCGATCGGGCGTCATGGTCCGGGTGCCGAGACCGAGCCAGGAAGAACCTGCGGTTCTTCAGGTCGGTGACTGACCGGGTGGAGTGGGGCAGATCGGAGACGAAGCGCACGCTGAAGCCCAGATGCTCAGCCAGACCGGCCGCCGCACGGTGGCTCAGCGGTCCGCCGGAGTGGCCCACGGCGTCCAGCAGCTCCTGCGCACGGCGCTCGAGCTCCGGGTAGTGGTTGTCCCGCTCCTTCATCTCCTGACGCAGCTCGGCGTTGGCGCGGCGGGCCTCCTCCGGCGTGGCCGCCTGCTCCTCCAGACGACGGCGCAGCTCCCCTTCCAGCCCTGCGATCACCTGCAGCACCTCGGTGGGGGTGCGCGGGGTGATCTTGATCTGGGGCAGGCCCAGGGTGGCGTAGTGGGCACCGCGTTGGGCCTTCTCCACCGCGATCTCCAGGGCGGCTCGGCGGCTGGGCGCCTCCGCGGAGAGCAGGTCCTCCAGCGTGGTTCCCAGGGCGGACGCCAGTCGGCTGAGCAGGCTGATGCGCGGCTCGCGCTTGCCGTTCTCGATCAGGGACAGGTGGGACGGGGTGGCCTCCACCGCTGCGGCCAGTTGGTCCAGGGTCCGGCCGGTCTGCTTGCGCAGATGCCTCAACCGCCGGCCCAGCACCACGGGGTCCAGTGCGGGGACGGTCTCGGGGCCTGCCGAGGTTCGATCTGCCATGCACGCATGCTAGTCAAGAACGTCGGGATTTTCGCCCGCACTGCCGTTCTGCTCTCCGGGCAGCCAGAAGGGGCGGTAGATTGCTGCGGTGACCTCTGCTGACGATGCCTTCCATGATCGCCCTGCACCCGGCGCCCGCGGTCCGCTCGGACACGTTCTGGGCCGAACGGAACGGCTCCTGCGGGTCCGGCTGTTCCGCGATCCGCTCGACGGCGTCCAAGGCGCACGCACCGGCCTGATGACCACCGGGCCTTGGGTGCTGGACCCGGACGGACGTCCCACCGGTGCCGCTGCCTCGGTCATCATGGACAACACCCTGGCCACGTCCCTGCACGCCGCAGAACCGGCCCTGCAGTGGCTGGTCACCACCGAGCTGCAGCTGAACGTCCTGCGTCCGCTCCCCCAGGACGGTGCCCAACTCGAAGCTTGGACCCGCACGCGGGTGGCCGACCACGGCGGCGGGCTGGCCACCGGGACCCTGATGGGCACGGACGGCACCGAGTACGTCCAGGCCTCGGGCTGGTTCCAGTCGGTCGGTGAGAGCCCGGCACAGGCCCTGCGCGACTTCGAGCAGGCGGCTCAGTTGCCGCTGGGACCGGAGACCGAGTCACCGCTCGGGACCCTGCTCGGCCTGGACTCCGACTCTCTGACTCCCCCGGGCGCGGACCGCCCCACTGTCGCCGATCAGTTCCAGGACGGACTGCGGTTCCAGGAGCTGCCGCAGCTGCGCAATCCCCACGGGGCGGTGCACGGCGGGGCGATGACCGCCATGGCCGCCCTGGCGGCGCAACAGGCCATGCCGGACCGGCTGGACTTCGACCTGCAGTCCCTGCGGGTGGTGTTCCTGCGCCCCGCCGGTGGCCCCATCACGGCCCGGACTCGCGTCCGGCACGCGGGCCGGTCGCTGCGCGTGGTGGAGGTCGAACTGATCGGAGTGGCCGGCAAGCCGTTCATCCACACCGAATCGGTCTTCCGCACCACCCGCTGACGGGGCGCCCCCGACGGCTCAGCGGTGGGTGAAGTCCGCCTCGCGCTTCTCCACGAAGGCCGCCATGCCCTCCCGACGGTCCTCCAGGGCGAAGCAGGCGAAGTTCAGGCGGCGCTCCAGGCGGACACCCTCGGCCAGGGAAGACTCGTAAGCGGCGTCCACGACCTCCTTGGCGAGCATGGCGACCGGCCGGGACATGGAGGCGATGGCGGTGGCCATCTCCAGGGCCGTCTGCTGCAGCTCGGCCAGGGGCACCACGCGTGCCACCAGTCCGCTGCGCTCGGCCTCCTGAGCCTTCATGGTCCGGCCGGTCAGCACCATCTCCATGGCCTTGGACTTGCCGATGGCGCGGGTCAGGCGCTGGGAGCCGCCCATGCCGGGGATCAGGCCCAGCTTGATCTCGGGCTGGCCGAAGGAGGCGTTGTCCGCGGCGAGGATGATGTCGCACATCATCGCCAGCTCGCAGCCGCCGCCCAGGGCGTGCCCGGACACCGCGGCGATCACCGGGATGCGCGTGGCGGCGAAGCGGTCCCAGAGGCCGAACAGGTCCTCTGCGTAGACCTGGGCGAAGTCCTTGGAGGCCATCTCCTTGATGTCCGCTCCGGCGGCGAAGGCCTTGTCCGAACCGGTGAGGATGATCGCCCCGATGTTCTCGTCGGCGTCGAAGGCGGCCGCAGCCTGGACCACCTCGCGGCAGAGCTGGCTGTTCAGGGCGTTCAGCGCCTTCGGACGGTCCAGCTGGATGATGCCCACCCGGCCCTCGGTGCGGACCTGGATGGTCTCGTAGCCGGTGTCGCTGCTGGTCTCGCCGTGCGTCTGCTGATCGGTCATGCGGAAGGCTCCTGCGTCGTCGTCGTGGTGTGTCTGTGTGGTCCGGTCTTGCTGGTGCTGGTCAGGGCGCCGTTCAGGCACGTAGCCCGAGGTCTCCCCCGGCAGGCTCGGCGAAGTAGGAGTCCACCGTCTCGGCGGAGACCTCCTCCAAGGTGGCGGGGCTCCACTGCGGGTTCCGGTCCTTGTCCACCAGCTGGGCGCGAATGCCCTCGGGCATGTCCTGCCCGCGCATCATGTGGTGGGTGAGGCGGTACTCCACGTTCAGCGCCTCCTGCAGTGAGCGCAGGCCCCGGGCGCGACGGATGGCGGCCAGGGTGACCTTCACCGAGGTGGGGGACTTGGACAGGATGGTCTCGGCGGCCTTCTGGGCGGCGGGATCCTCGTGGTCCTGCAGGGCTGCGACGATCTTCTCGGCCGTGTCCTGCGCATAGGCGGAGTCGATCCAGGGGCGGTGCTCCCACAGCTCTGAGGGCGGTGCCTGCTCAGCCACGGCGGCGATCGCCTCGTCCGCCGGGGTGGTCTCCAGCGCCTGAGCCAGCTCGTCCAGGCGGTCCGAGGGGACGTAGTGGTCGGCCAGGCCCAGCGCGCAGGCGTCCGCCCCGGAGATGTGCTCGCCGGTCAGGCCCAGGTGCAGGCCGAACTGCGAGGGCGTGTGAGAGAGCAGCCAGGTGCCGCCCACATCCGGGAAGAACCCGATCCCGGTCTCCGGCATGCCCATCCGGGTCCGCTCGGTGACGATCCGGTGGGAGCCGTGCGCCGAGACGCCCACGCCGCCGCCGAGCACCAGTCCGTCCATGAACGCCACGTAGGGCTTGGGGAACTGCGAGATCAGCGAGTTCATGGTGTACTCCGTGCCGAAGAACTCGTCAGCCTCCTCCGGGCGGCCCTCCAGAGCCGAGGTGCGCACCGAGAGGACATCGCCCCCGGCGCACAGGCCACGCTCCCCCGCACCGCTGACCAGCACGGTCTGGACGGAGTCGTCGTCCTTCCAGGCCTCGAGCCGGTCCTTGATCTCTCCGACCATCTGCCGGGTCAGCGCGTTCAGGGCGCGGGGCCGGTTCAGGATCAGGTGGCCCAGACGGCCCTGCTGACGGACGATGATCTCCTCGGTCACGGCATGACTCCTTCACCGGGTTCGGGACAGGGATGGCGAGACGGGGTGTGGTGCGCGTCTCAGTTCTTGGTCACAGTACCGGTCTTCTGTGCCAGGGGTGTGGTGAAGACCGGGCGGGTGAGGAACCAGGCGGCGGCGATCACGGCCACTGAGCCCAGGAAGATGATCAGTCCCCACCAGTCGGTGACGTCCCGGGAGGTGTACATGTGGTTCAGGTTGCGCAGGGCACCGGTGAAGAAGACCAGGAACACGTGCACCAGGGTGAACGCCACGAAGTAGAGCATCACCGGGAAGTGCAGGGCCCGGGCGGCCTCAATGGGGAAGACCCGGTTCAGCCCGGTGGCCTTCTGCGGCCACCACGTGGACATCCGCAGCCCAGTGAGGATGGCCAGCGGGGCGGCGATGTACACGGTGATGAAGTAGGCCATCACCTGCAGGGCGTTGTAGTGGATCCACCCGTTCTCGGTGGGCCAGTCCAGGGAGGCGTACTGGATGGCCACCGAACCCATGTGCGGGAAGATCTCCCAACTGGTGGGCACGATCCGCGCCCAATGCCCGGTGATCGCCAGCAGCACGATGAACACCGCACCATTGGCCACCCAGGCCACATCCAGCACCTGGTGCAGCCACTGGGAGAGCGAGACCTTCTTGACCGTGTTGCCCTTCGGGGAGAAGAACCCGCCCTGCTTGGGCTTCCAGTACCCCGGAGGACGCTTCTCCATCCGCACCTGCAAACCCGTCCGGACGATCAGCACGATGAAGAACATGTTCAAGAAGTGCTGCCAGCCCAACCAGGCCGGGATCCCCTCCGGCGTGCCCTGCGGCTGCGGGGCATGCCCGTCATAGGTGGCGATGAACTCCTGCACCCCCGGCATGGTCCTGGCCCACCGGGCCAACAGCACCATCACCAGAGCGGCCAGCACCGCAACACCCACCCCGACGACGGCCCGCTTCCACAGCGGCCACGGCGCCTTCTGCGCGGGCTCGGTCTCGGCGCCACCAGCGGCGGCAACCGGCTTCTGGACGGCGGCAGCGGCCGGCTTCGGCGCGGCCGGGGCCTGCTCCTGTTCCTGCTCCGAGGGGCCCGGCACAGCAGCCGGGGCCGATGAGGCGGTGTCGGCCGAGCCCGCAGCAGCGGCCGGGGCGGAGGCCTGCGCGGCTGAGGGGGCAGCAGGTGCCCCCATCCGCCGGGGCTGTCCGCCCATCCGCTGCTTCGCCGGCGCCGGGGCAGCCTGGTCGCTGGCCGGGGCCGCAGCGGGGCTGGACTGCTCGGCGGCCGGGGCCGCACCAGCGATGGGCGGCGCGGACTGAGCTGCGGGCACCTCGGCCGTGGGCGTGGAGGTCGACTGTGTGCGCAGGGGCGTGTACCCGGCCATGCGCTGTTTCTGCGCCGCAGGAGCGGACGGTGCTGCCTGGGCAGGTGCCGGTGCGGTCTGCGCGGCGATGTCAGCACCGTCCGAGGACACCTCCTGCCTGGCTGCTGTGCCCTCGGTGGCGGCCTGTGCCGCAGGGGCCGTGGTGGTCGGCTGTTCTGCGGCCGGTGCCGACACTGACGCCGCTGTGCCCGGGGTGTTCGTGCCGCCGCGCAGTGGGGTGTACCCGGCCATGCGCTGCTTCTGCACCGCAGCCGCAGCGGCTGGTGCCACAGCCGGGGCCGGTGCCGGCTCGGCAGGCTGGCTCACCGCCGGCGCCGGGGTCTCCACGGGCGCCATGGACTCCACTGGTGCTGACGCCTGCGCCGCACCCTGATGCGGAAGTGGGGTGGCCGTCGTCGGGCCCTGCTGGACGGGGGCCTGGTGGGCCAGGGCGTCCGACTCCTGTTCAGGGGCCTGGGGCGCGCCCCGCAACGGCGTGTAGCCGGCCATGCGCTGCTTGGCCATGTGTTGTCTCCTGGTGCTCGTTCAGCGGATGGCTGGGCCCGGACCGGACCGGTTCACTGGGTGCGGCGGGCCTGGATCTGCTCGATCACAGCCGGGACCACCTCGAACGCGTCCCCGACCACCCCGAAGTCGGCGATCTCGAAGATCGGGGCGTCCGGGTCCTTGTCGATCGCCACGATCGTCTTGGCGGTCTGCATGCCCGCCCGGTGCTGGATGGCACCGGAGATCCCCAGGGCCACGTACAGGTCCGGGGTCACCGAGACACCGGTCTGACCCACCTGCAGCTCCGGGGCGGCATACCCGGCATCCACCGCGGCACGGGAGGCACCCACGGCGGCACCGAGGACATCGGCCAACTGCTCAGCCAAGCCGAACCCCTCGGCCGAACCCAGGCCGCGACCACCGGAGACCACGGTCTTGGCACCACGCAGCGCCGGACGATCCCCAGCCGGAGCGTGCTCGGAGACCTCACGGATCTGGGCACCGGCGGCACCCTGGGACAACTCCAGCGTGGCGGTGTGGATCTGCGGGGCCTGCACCGACTGGGCACGCTGGGAGATCGACCCCGGGCGCACGGTGATGATCCGGGGCCCGCCCTCCACGGTGGACTCAGAGGTGAAGTCACCGCCGAACACCGAATGCTGGGCAATCACCTCCTCATCGGCCCAGCGCAGTCCCACCGCATCGGCGCAGACCGCACCGTTCACCCGCACCGCCAGACGGCCGGCCACCGCGCGGGACTCCGGAGTGTTGGGCACCAGCACCGCCTCCGGAGAGAACTGCCCCACGCCCGCGGCCAGCGCGGCCACCTGCACCGAGCCCAGCTGCGCACCGGCCTGCTCGGACTCAGCCACCAGCACCTGGGTGGCACCCAGAGCACCGAGCTGCTCAGCCACACCCTGACCAGCACCCGGAGCGGCCGTCACCACCGCCACCGGCACTCCCACCAGGGATGCCGCACCCAGCAGTTCAGCGGCCGTGCTGGACGGGCGGCCATCAGCCACCGCCTCCACCAACACCAGGATCGGTGCGGCGCTGGCGGTGCTCTGCGGGTTCTGCTCGTTCTGTTCAGTCATCGTCCTACTCCAGTCTTCTCAGGTCGCTCAGATACAGGGGCGCGGCAGTCGGCTCAGACCAGACGCTGGGCGGCCAGGAACTCCACCAGCTGAGCTGCGGCCGTGCCGTCATCAGTCACCTTCGGCCCGGCCTGCTTCTCCGGGCGGGCCTGGGCCGAGACCATCACCGAACGCACACTGGCCTGCTCCGGACCGGCCTGAATGCCCAGATCCGACAACGACCAGGACTCCAACGGCTTCTTCTTCGCGGCCATGATGTTCTTGAAGTTCGGGAACCGCGGCTCAGCGGCCTTCTCCGTCACGCACGCCACCGCCGGCAGCGGGGCCGCCACGCTCAGCGCACCGGACTCGGCCTGCACCACACCACTCACCTCAGAGGCGCTGATCTCCACGTGATCCACCGAGGGCAGCACCGGGATCCCCCGCAGCTCCGCGATCATCGCCGGCACCACACCACCACGGCCATCCGTGGCCTGATCTCCGGCCAGCACCAGGTCCGCACCGATCCGCTCCACCGCCGCGGCCAGCACCTGCGCGGTCTGGACCACATCCGAACCAGCCAACACCGGATCAGTCACCAGCACCGCCGAATCCGCCCCCATCGAGAGCATCTTCCGCAACGTCTTGGTCGCATCCTCCGGCCCCATGCTCACCGCCACCACCTCAGTGTCAGCGTGGGCATCCTTGAACTGCAGAGCCACCTCCATGGTCCGCTCACTGATCTCATCCGGCACCGGCTCCGAGACAGCACGATCCAACATGCCCGTCTCCAGATCCAGCTTCCGGTCCGACCAGGTGTCCGGAACCTGCTTGGCCAACACGACGATCTTCACTCGGGGGTCCTTCCGTGGGCGGCATGGGGTCAGTGCGTCACTGCATGTCTCTGCCAGTCCACGTTACCCGCGGGTCGGCTCCGGCGTCAGGGGACGCGTGGGTGCGGCTGTGCCGTGGCTGGCTATCCTCAGGGGAGGCCAGCGATCAAGGAGACAGCAGTGAGCCGTTCCGGACAGGACCACCACCACGACGACGGCCCCCCACCGGTGCGTCCGGCCGCCACCATCCTTCTGGTCCGGCCGGTGGAGACACCCGAGCGCCCCGGGCTGGAGGTGCTGACCCTCACCCGGTCCACGCAGCTGGTGTTCAGTGCCGGAGCCACAGCGTTCCCCGGCGGACGGATCGAGGACACCGACCCCTCACCGGAGTATGCGGCGGTGCGGGAGACGTTCGAGGAGACCGGCGTGCTGCTGGCCGTGCGCCCGGACGGCTCCCCCGCGGACGTGGACCTGGCGGCGCTCCCCGCGCAGACGCAGGGCCAGATCGAGGAGGACGCGGCGCGCTTCAGCCCGTTCTTGACAGATCTGGGCGTCCAGGCCGATGTGGGGAGCATGCATCTGATCTCCCGGTGGGTCACCCCGGAGGATCAGCCGCGGCGCTATGACACCCGGTTCTATGTGGCCGCCGTCCCTGCCGGGCAGGAGCCGCGCCAGCTCAGCTTCGAGTCCGTCTCCTGGCAGTGGCTCACCCCCGAACAGGCGCTGAGCGATTTCCGGGCGGGCGAGCGGTTCCTGATGCCCCCCACCTGGGCCCAGCTGCGGCTGCTCGCCCAGGCCGCCACGGTGCAGCAGGCCCTGCACCTGCCCGGTCAGGAAGTACCCGTGACGCCGCGCTCCGAGGGTGGGACGCCGCGGCGGATCGTGGACTTCCCGGACCATGAGGTCTATGCACTGGACCTGGAGCAGTTCCACGCGCATCGCCCTCGCTCCGCCTGAGGCCGATCCCGCCGCCGTCACCATCACGCCACCGACGACCTCACCCTGAATTGTCATGTTCACCATTTTTTACAACCAGAGGGCGCCATCTGACGGGCGCATGTGCGAACGCTTGGCACTAGACGACGTTTCTTGACTGCTGTCATCTCTGGGTGATCTTTTCCACTGAAACCGGCCTGCGCGACGCCGGACGAGTGAAGACTTGAGGGCAACGGAGCAGCACCACCGCTCCACCCGCCCCTCAGACCTGCGGACCCCGGCACCTTGCCGGGCCGCCCCGGACCACTCCGGGTCACACCATCAGCAAGGAGTCGATCATGACCGAGCAGACCACGCACACTCCCGCTTCCGCCGAGCAGCTCCAGCACGACTGGGACCACAACCCGCGCTGGGCCGGCATCGAGCGCACCTACACCGCCGAGGACGTCGTCAAGCTGCGCGGCCGGGTCCAGGAGGAGCACACCCTGGCCAAGCGCGGAGCTGAGAAGCTCTGGAACCAGCTGAGCTCCGAGCACGCCGAGGGCGCGTTCACCAACGCCCTGGGCGCCCTGACCGGCAACATGGCCGTCCAGCAGGTCAAGGCCGGCCTGCGCGCCATCTACCTCTCCGGCTGGCAGGTCGCTGCGGACGCCAACCTCTCCGGCCACACCTACCCGGACCAGTCCCTCTACCCGGCCAACTCGGTCCCTGCCGTGGTCCGCCGGATCAACAACGCCCTGCTGCGTGCCGACCAGATCGAGTTCTCCGAGGGCATCCAGTCCGTTGAGGACTACCTGGTGCCGATCGTGGCCGACGCCGAGGCCGGCTTCGGCGGCCCGCTCAACGCCTACGAGCTGATGAAGGCCATGATCGCCGCCGGTGCCTCCGGTGTGCACTGGGAGGACCAGCTGGCCTCCGAGAAGAAGTGCGGCCACCTGGGCGGCAAGGTGCTGATCCCCACCGGTCAGCACATCCGCACCCTGAACGCCGCCCGCCTGGCCGCTGACGTCTCCGGCGTCAACTCGGTCATCATCGCCCGCACCGACGCCGAGGCCGCCACCCTGATCACCTCGGATGTGGACGAGCGCGACGCCGAGTTCATCACCGGCGAGCGCACCGCCGAGGGCTTCTACAAGGTCCGCAACGGGATCGAGCCCTGCATCGCCCGCGCCAAGGCCTACGCCCCGCATTCGGACCTGATCTGGATGGAGACCGGCACCCCGGACCTGGAGCTGGCCAAGCAGTTCGCCGAGGCCGTCAAGTCCGAGTTCCCGGACCAGATGCTCTCCTACAACTGCTCGCCGTCCTTCAACTGGAAGAAGAACCTGGACGATGACACCATCGCCAAGTTCCAGCGCGAGCTGGGCGCCATGGGCTACACCTTCCAGTTCATCACCCTGGCCGGATTCCACGCCCTGAACCACTCCATGTTCGATCTGGCCAAGGGCTACAACGAGCGCCAGATGTCCGCCTACGTGGAGCTGCAGGAGCGCGAGTTCGCCGACGAGGCCCGCGGCTACACCGCCACCAAGCACCAGCGCGAAGTCGGCACCGGCTACTTCGACGCCATCTCCACCGCCATCAACCCGGAGAGCTCCACCACCGCACTGACCGGCTCCACCGAGGCCGGGCAGTTCCACTGAGCCGCACCTGGATCGGCGAGGGGTCCCATCGGACCCTGACCCGCTGAGCACCGGTGGCGGCCGGGCCCCGGCCTGGCCGCCACCTGGTTCTCCCCACCTGTCACCTCACCTCCCGCGTCACCCGCCTTCACCCCACCTTCCCGACGCCGGCCGCCTCACCTGTGGCGACGTCGTCGGGACATCCTCCCCTCACCACCCGCCACGGGGCACCTGACACCACTCCCCCGGCCCCCGCGCACCGCGCGGTGTGGGCCCCACTCCACAGGAGAGCACCATGTACCCCACCGATCAGCCCATCACCATCAACGGCGTGACCCTGCAGGGTCCGCATCTGCCCCGCCAGGAGGAGATCCTCACGCCCGAGGCACTGGACTTCCTGGCCATGCTGCACCGCCGCTTCGACTCCCGACGCCGTGAGCTGCTGCAGGCGCGCGGCGAGGTCCGCCGTCGGATCGCCGAGGGGTGGACCCCCGGGTTCCTGCCGGAGACCCGCACCATCCGCGAGGACGACTCCTGGCGCGTGGCCCCGCTGGCCCCCGGGCTGAAGGACCGCCGCGTGGAGATCACCGGCCCCGTGGACCGGAAGATGACGATCAACGCGCTGAACTCCGGGGCCAAGTGCTGGCTGGCCGACTTCGAGGACTCCTCCACCCCGTCCTGGGAGAACATGCTCGCCGGACAGGTGAACCTCAAGGACGCCATCCGCCGGCAGATCGACTTCACCACCCCCGAGGGCAAGGAGTACCGGCTCGGCGGCGTGCAGCTGGTGGACCGCCCCACGATCATCGTGCGTCCCCGCGGCTGGCACCTGGAGGAGGACCACCTGCTGGTGGACGGTCAGCCGATGGCCGGCGCACTGGTGGACTTCGGGCTCTACTTCTTCCACAACGCCAAGGAGCTGCTGCGCCGCGGCCGCGGACCGTACTTCTACCTGCCCAAGACCGAGAACCACCTCGAGGCCCGGCTGTGGAACTGCATCTTCGTGGTGGCCCAGGACGCCCTGGGCATCCCGCAGGGCACCGTGCGCGCCACCGTGCTTATCGAGACCATCACCGCCGCATTCGAGATGGAGGAGATCCTCTACCAGCTGCGCAACCACGCCGCCGGTCTGAATGCCGGGCGCTGGGACTACATCTTCTCGATCATCAAGAACTTCCGGGATCGCGGCGAGGACTTCGTGCTCCCGGACCGCGCAGACGTGACCATGACCGCCCCGATGATGCGGGCGTACACCGAGCAGCTGGTGCGGGCCTGCCACCGCCGCGGTGCCTCGGCGATCGGCGGCATGGCGGCCTTCATCCCCAACCGCCGCGACCCGGAGGCCAATGAGGCCGCGCTGCGGAAGGTCCGTGAGGACAAGACCCGTGAGGCCGCAGACGGCTTCGACGGCTCCTGGGTGGCCCACCCGGACCTGGTGCCGGTGGCCCGCGAGGTGTTCGACGAGGTCTTGGGCGAGCTGCCCAACCAGATCCGGGCGCGCCGCCGGGACGATGTCCAGCCGGATGCCCAGGCGCTGCTGGCCGTGTCCCAGACCCCGGGAGCGATCACCGAGGCCGGTGTGCGGATGAACATCGAGGTCGGCATCCGCTACGTGGAGTCCTGGCTGCGCGGCAACGGCGCCGCCGCCATCCACAACCTGATGGAGGACGCCGCCACCGCGGAGATCTCCCGCTCGCAGATCTGGCAGTGGATCAACGCCGGGTCGCAGGCCCAGCTGGCCTCCGGTGAAGGCACCCGGCGGGTCACCCGCGACTGGGTGGAGACGCTGATGGAGGAGGAGTTCGCCCGGATCGGGCGCCAGGAGGGTGATCGGTTCGACGACGCCCGCGAGGTGTTCGCCGCCTCCGCCCTGGCCGAGGAGTTCCCGGACTTCCTGACCCTGCCGGCCTACCGTCAGTTCCTCTCCGCCGAGGCCCCGCTGCGCCGTGAGCTCTCCGGAGCGGCCGCCTGACGCAGGCGTTCCGTCAGCTGTGGGCGACCATCTCTGGTCGCCCACAGCTGTGTCGGTGGACACTGGGAGGCAGGTCGGACCGTGAGCCAATCGACGTCAGGAGGACCCCATGACCACCCTGCACCCAGAGATCCCGGAGGGATCGGGCACCGAGGACCTCACCGTGGCCTCTGCGCCGACCTCGCCCCTGCCCGGCGAGGGTCTGGAGCCCACTCGGGCCCCGGCAGAAGACGATCAGCGCGAGCCCTTCACCTTCCCGGACAGCGACGCCGCCGGCGGGATGGACATCGTGGATGAGTGGGACCGGGAGTCGTTCCCGGCCTCGGATCCGCCCTCGAACTACTGAGCAGCGGCGCCGACCGTCAGGCGCGGCGGCCGTCCACGGGGTCGCCGTCCCCGCCGAGGGCGTCCAGGATCAGGTCGCGAGCCTCTCCGGTGGCCGAGCGGCGGGAGAGCCACAGGGAGACCGCCCAGGCGATCATCACGATCACCGCGGCACCGGCGGCGGTGATCGCCACCGAGGCCGAGTTCAGTCCGGTCCCGTCCGAGCGGCCCACTGCCACCCAGACCAGACCCCAGGCCAGACCCACGGCGGGCATGAGCCGACCGCCGCTGTACACGGCGGTGAAGGCACCCACCAGGGTGGCCACCACGATCATGATGTTGGTCCAGACGATCGGTCCCAGGGGCGAACCGGTCCAGCCCATCGAGGCCAGCCAGGCGGCCACGTTGGCGACGGTGGCGATCGAGACCCAGCCCAGGTACAGGCCCTGCACGCCGTCCACCAGGATCCGCTCGCCCCAGCCGTTGACGCGCAGGTTCTCCTTGATCACCAGGATCCGGCACAGCACCGCCAGCAGCACGGCGATCACCAGGACACTGATGGCCAGCCAGCCGGCCTGCACGGTCCAGATCCACAGCGAGTTCAGCAGGATGCCGGCCAGGATCCAGGGGCGCAGGCGATCATGCCGAGCGCTGTCGGATGAGGGCAGGAACTGCCAGACGGTGTAGGCGATCAGACCGAGGTAGATCACGCTCCAGATCGAGAACGCCGTGGAGGCCGGTGCGATCCAGGTGCCGTCCGGGCCCAACCAGCCACCCGCCGCATCCTGGATGGGGGTCCCTCCGAACGCGCCGGCGCCGAAGGCCGCGGTGACGATCGCGATGACGGTCAGGGCCGCCGTCGTGACCTTCCCGGGGAGAGTGGACAGGAAGCCGCCACGTCCGCCGGAGCCGGAGGCGGCGGGGCGGTCTGCGGTGCTGGCGGGGGTGGAGCTCATGGTGCTGCCTCCTGCTGGGACGCCGGCCGGGCCGACACGGTTGGTCAGGCCCAGCGTAGTCGCGAACGGGTGGAACCGGTCAGGAGCGCGCGGCCTCGGCGTCCGTGCCGCCCTCGGGCCAGGTCCACTCCTGCAGATGCGCGCGTTCGGCATCGGTCAGCGGACGGGCACGATGGTCTTCGCCCAGCACCACCATCACCGTGTCCACGGTGAACACCGCGCGGCCGTCCTGGTGCCCTTGCTGGCGCAGGGTGTAGGAGGAGGTGCCGACCCGCAGCACGCCCACGTGCATGGTCAGCTCCGGGCCGTAGTGCACCGGCGCGTGGTAGTCCACGGTCTGCCGGGCCACCACTCGAGCCTCGCGTCTGCCGTCATCCTCCCGCCCGGCGGTCTCCAACGCGAAGCGCACGCGCGCCTCCTCGGCCAGGGTCACGATCCGGGCGTTGTTCACGTGCCCGTAGAGGTCCTGATCCGACCACCGCAGCTCCAGCGGGAAGGTGTAGACGGGGGCCTCGGCGGGCTGGTCCGACTGCTCACGGGGATGCTGGTCCATCGATCTCCTCAGGTCTGACGCGCGGGATGTGCTGAGATAGGAGTCAAGCAGATGTTCAGACTGCAGGACAGATCGCCACCACACATCCGGAGAGGACACCCCGTGTCGACCCAGAACCACATCGATGAGACCTTGGACACCTCAGACGCGCCCGCGGCGGACAGCACGAAGAAGCCGCAGACGCCCGTCAAGCTCAAGGGCACCAGCTGGAAGTACGCGTTCAAGCGCGCCGTCAAGGAGTTCACCGCGGATGGCGGCACCGACCTCGCGGCCATGCTGACCTACTACACGGTGCTCTCGCTGGCCCCGGCGCTGTTGGCGATCTTCTCGATCGTCTCCCTGGTGCTGGCCAACAACGCGGACACCGTGACCGGACTCGTGGACGACGTGGTCACGCAGTACGTCCCCGCCGACTATCAGGGTCTGGTCACCAACCTGGTGGAGACCATGACCAGTTCGGCCACCGGCGGCGTGATCGCGCTGATCATCGGTATCGCCACCGCACTGTGGTCCTCCTCGGCGTACGTCAAGGCATTCTCCCGCTGCATGAACACCATCTATGGCCGCACCGAGGGCCGCACCCTGATCAAGCAGACCGGCACCATGCTGCTGACCACCCTGGCCATGCTGCTGGGGATCGTGTTGATCCTGGTCTCCATCGCCCTGAACGAGACCGTGGTGACCGCAGTGCTGGGCCCGATCGCCGAGCCGCTGGGCCTGGGCGGGATGCTGACCTTCCTGACCCAGTCCTTCCTGCCGATCTGGGCCTGGGCCAAGTGGCCGTTCATCCTGGCACTGGTGATCGGCATGATCGCCCTGCTGTACTACACCACCCCCAACGTCAAGCAGCCCAAGTTCACCTGGATCAGCATGGGCGCCGTGGTGGCGATCATCGGCATCGCGATCGCCGCGGTGGCCCTGTCCATCTACTTCGCCCAGTTCGCCGGGTACAGCTCCTACGGGGCGATCGGCTCCGTGATGGCCCTGCTGTTCGCACTCTGGGTGTTCAACATCGTGCTGCTGCTGGGCGCCGAGGTGGATGCCGAGGTGGAGCGGGCCCGCGAGCTGCAGGCCGGTATCCCCGCCGAGGAGTCCATCCAGCTGCCGCCGCGGGACACCGCCAAGGTGGAGAAGATGAAGGAGACCCGCGATCAGCTCGAGACCGAGGGACGGATCCTGCGCATGACCCACGGCGAGCAGTCCTCCGCAGACTCGCAGCCCAGCCTGGGTGAGCCTGGCGGCGACCGCCCCGGCGCGGTGGGGCCGAACCTGGGCAGCACCGGCCGCGGGTCCAGCGCCGCGGACAGCTGAGGGGCCCGCTGAGCTCACCGGAGCATCAGCTTCCCGACGACGGCGGGGCACCTTCCCGGACCATGGTCCAGGAGGGTGCCCCGCCGCTGTCCTGTCCGGGTCAGACCTTGGACTTGCGGAATCCGGCGGCTCTGGCCGCCGCCTCCGATGGGAAGCAGTTCCTCGCGTTGGTCTGGTGGTAGTGACGCTGACCGGGCACGTGATAGATGCCCGAATTGTCATTGCCCTTGATCGGGTGAGAGGCCGGGCACTGTCCACCACTCCCCCGCACCGATCCACCGGCGGGCGCGGGGGCCGGGGCCAGCTGCGGCGCCGCAGTCCGAGTGGGGGCGGGCTGGGGGGCGGGCGCCGGGGCCTGCTGCCGGAGGGGTGCCGGCTTCGGCGCAGGAGCCTGCTGCTGCCGCTGACGGGCCTCCTCGCGCTCCGCGGCACGCCGCTCAGCCTCCCGCTGGGCAGCCGCCTGCCGTTCATCCTCGAGAGCTGCCTGACGACGACGTTCCTCCGCCTGGGCTTCCTCGGCGCGCCGTGCGGCCTCGGCCTGAGCTTCGGCCTGGGCCTTCCGCTCAGCCTCCGCCCTCTTCGCCGCGGCGGCCCGTTCGGCCGCGGCCTTCGCCTCCGCCTCGGCCCGAGCGCGCTCCTCGGCGGCCCTCTTCTCGGCCGCCTTCTGAGCCTGCTGCAGCTCGCTCTGGTAGTCGCGGGCGGACATCAGCGCCGCCGTCACACGGGGCTGGAGCTGTTCGGCGCGCTTGCCGTAGGCGGCGTGCAGATGCGGCATGCCCGCACTGCCGACCAGACCGAGCATCGCGTCCAGCCCCTCGCCCGCGGCGATCACCGGTGCCACAGCCGCCAACGCCGAAGCGATGGCCGCCGGATCGGTGGGGATCTCATCCAGCGGGAGCGCCTCGAGCGGTGCCAGGGCCGGCTCGTCGGCTGGCAGGGTGCAGTCGATCTGGGGATCGAACAGCCCGTGGCCGGCGGCCTCGGCCTCCTGCTGCGCCTGCCAGACCTCGTCGTAGAACTTGCGGTTCGGCTCATACAGCACCGCCACGCCCAGACCCGCGCGCGCCAGGTCGGCGTTGACCAGTGAATCGTCCTCGAACACTCCGGCCAGGGTGCGCCCGTAGCGGTCGGTCCGCTCGATGTCATACTCCAGCTTCACCCGGTCTCCGGGCTCGAGCAGGTCCTTGAGCATCTCCGTGGCCTCGGGGCCCATGCACTGCACCGGCTCCTGCGGGTGCTTGGTCTCCGGGGTGTCCACATTGAGCAGACGCACCGTCTTCTGCTCACCGGCGATCACCCCTTCGAACGTGTCACCGTCCACCACCCGGACCACGGTGGCCCAGGTGTCGTCCTTCGCCCGCTGGCTCTGGTTGACGGCGAAGGCGCCACCGGCACCCAGCACACCGACCACCAGGACCGTTCCGGTGCCGACCTTCCACCACGATGTCTTCTTGACGGCCTCTGCCGCCACCTCTCCCGCAGGACTCAGGATCGAATCCTCACCGGATGCGCTGCTGTTCACGTGTTCCTCATGTCTTCAGTTGTGACGCCCGATGCCCCATTGCGACCGGGCACTCCCATTCTCGCCGAGCAGCGTTGCCCTTCCGCTCTTCCGAGGTCAGATGTCACCGTTGTCCCGAGGTGACACTACGAACTGGTGACGGCGGACCGCTGAGGAGAGGTGGCGCCGAGCGCACGTGAGCGCCAGGTCAGCAGCACCGCCGGAACAGTCAGCAGACCCACGGCCACCCAGAGCGAATGCAGTCCGATCTGCGTGTAGGTCCAGGATCCGGCGAGCGCCCCCAGAGCGATGGCGCCCCACAGCACCAGGAACCTCAGCCAGGCGGTGGGGTGACCGCCGGTCAGGGCCATGGCCAGGTGCTGGCCGGTCTTCACCAGGGTCCCGGTCATGTAGGTCAGCCCGACGGTGACTTCTCCCCCACGGGTGAAGGTGCTGTTCACCGCGCCCATGGCTGCGGCCACGGCCGGCGGGACGGCGGCCTGGGTTCCCGGGACCATCGCCAGCACGGCTGAGAGCACCAGAAGCGCCCACGAGGTCCAGACCGCCAGGGTCCGAGGCGAGTTCTCTCGGCTCAACCCGATCCGACGGTCCTGCAGCTGCAGCGCCAACGAGGAGATGACCACGCCGACCACGAAGAACGCCACCAAGCCCATGGCCTTGGCCCAGCCCCAGGGATCACCCTGCACCAGGTCGGAGCCGGCCCGCGTGGAGTTGCCGGACATGAAGGAGACGAAGTAGCCGCCCAAGTGGATGAAGGCCAGCCCGTCCACGAACCCGGCGGTGGCGGTCAGGCCGGCGGCCAGCAGCGCCTGACGGCGGGACAGTCCATGGGCCACAGGTCCTCCTCGGGCATCGCGACGTGCGGATCAGCAGATCTCGCCCCTCACCTTACGGTCGCCGTCAGGTCAGAATGGACGCATGAGCACGAAGACCACAGCGCAGAAGCTGTTCATCAAGCCCGGCGACACCCTCTTCCTGGCCGGCGGCAACCAGGGCCTGCACGCGCTGCTGGACCCCCTGCCAGAGGGCACCGAGGTGACCGGACAGATCGACCAGGCCTCCGCCGTCGTGCTCTTCGCCCAGGACCAGACCACGCTGGATGGCCTGCTGGACGACTGGCTGGATTCCGGGGCCGGAGCACGGGTGTTCTGGATCGGCTACCCCAAGGGCGGACGTTCGGACCTCAACCGGGACTCGATCTGGAAGGATCTGGAGTCGCGCGGAGGGACGCTCAACGCCAACATCTCCCTGTCCGAGGAGTGGTCCTCGGTCCGCGTCAAGACCGGCTGAGCCCCTTCGATGGGGAGTTCTCCCCATCGTGTCCAGGTGCCCGAACCGCAACGATGGGATCGGGAAGGGGGCCACATGTCCTACGAGGTCACACCCGGAATCATCCACGCAGTCCTGGTCGACGTCGCCGCTGACGGCGAGAGCCTGCGCGGTAGCGCCGAGATGGCCTCGACCGCCGGCGACAATGTCAGCGGCCAGTTCGGCACAGCTGCAGAGGTCTCCTCCGCCTTCTCAGCGTTCTGGGCGTCCCGCAATGACGTCGGCACGAGGATCGCCGCCCTCGTGCTCCGCAAGGCTGGCTGTGTCGCCACCGCAGCGGAAGCCTTCATCGATGCAGACGGCGAGATGACCGACGCCGCATCCACCGCACTGTCCAATCTGCCGGCTGTGAGTGGATCGTGACGACGCTGGCATCTTTCCCTCACATCGAGGTCCCGTGGACGGATCTGGACGAGGCTGCCCACGACATGGCCAGCCACGCCGAGAAGGCCGACGAGTATCTCGGCGATGCACAGATCGCATGGTCCCGGCTGCGGTCGGGGTATCAAGAGGCCCAGACTCAGGCGCAGGTCTACGCCGGTCTGGACGACCTCAGTACCCCTGCCGCAGAGTGGTCCGCAGCCCTGGTGGCCGCCCGAGACGCGCTGGTGGACTTCGCCTTCACAGGCCCCTCGTTGCAGAACGAGTCCGAGGCCCTCACCCAGCTCAAACCGTCTGTGGAGGCTCAGTTGGCGGCAGCCACGGGGTCGGACGACCCCTCCGTCATCGCAGCGGCCGAAGCCGCCGCGGCCGCGTTCAACGGTCGTGCCACGGCCCTCACCACCTCGTGGGACAACTGTGTGGCCGAGACCGCAGCCGCCCTGCAGTCCATCACCGGCGGAGACGGTGCCGACCTGCCCAGCACGGCGGCCCTGGACAGCCTCGCCCAGTCCGGCTGGGCCACCTTCACCTCGGGCCTCAATGAGCGCTTCGGCACCGTCACCCCAGCCCAGCTGTTGGCGTCACTGCGCGGACTGAGCGACGATGAACTGCGCGCCTGGGCCGACGCCAACCCCGAGGCGGCCCAGCTGTTCGCGAACAACGTGCTGATGGGGCCGTTCGACCCCGGTTCCGCCGAAGACATCATGAACAAGGCCATGTCTGGAGACGCTGCTCTCACCGAAGAGGGCATCGCGGGCATCCGGACAGCTTTTGCAGGCCTCCCGGACCACGAGCAGGAACGGCTGCTGCTGCTCTACCCCGGCGTCTTCGGCAATCTCAACGGCATCCCCTTCTCCCAGCGGGTCACCGCCAACACCATCAGCGTGGCCGGCCACCGGGAAACTGTCGCGCAGGCGCGACAGGAGCTTGGATCCGAACCGACTCTGCAGGACTTCTTGGACGAAGCCAGCGGCACCCATCGGGCGGACTACCACCAGGCCTACAACGCATGGCGAGCGGCCCACGCAGCCTGGAGCGCTGAGGATCAACGACTGACCGCCCTGGCCCAAGGCCTGGACTATGCCCTGGACCATGACACTCAGGTGCTCTACGTCTCGCTGGAAGGCGATGGCCGGATCGCCACGATGGTGGGCACTCCCTCGGCGGACACCCAGATCGCCTCGGTCATGGTGCCCGGAACTGGCGCTGATCTGGGCAGCCTCGAGTCCTACACCGACAAGCTCGACGCCGTAGACGGAGCTGAGGGAGATGACCGTATCTCGATCTACTGGCAGGGCACCGATCTGCCCGACGAGATTCCGGACAACCTCACCAGCAGCTACAACGAGCAGGGTGCGCCTCACCTGGCAGCCTTCGACCGCGCACTGGACCTGGAACTGTCCCCGGACGTGCGCTCGACCTACATCGGGTACAGCGCCGGCGGCTCACTGCTGGGTACGGCCGAACGGGAGGGCTTGGACTCGACCAATATCCTGTACGTGGCACCTGCAGGAACGGGGCACAACGTCTCCAGCCCTGGTGACACCGCCAATCCCGACGCCCACCGATACCTGCTGCAGACCCGTGACGATCCGATCGCCTACGCCCAAGGCTTCGGCGGCGGCTACCACGGCGGATCCTTCCTCGAGGGGTCGAACCCGGTCCACCAGATGGGTGCCACGCGGCTGGAGACCGGATTCAAGGACCCCACCGATCCGGCCAGCGTCATGGGCGGCCACACCGACTACTTCATCCCTGGCTCGACCTCGGCGCAGAACATCCAGGGCGTCATCGAAGGGACCCAGGTCTCCGAGTTCGTGCCCTACGAACACCACTATGGCTTCGGCTACAGCTACCTGGAATCACCCCTGGAGACCCGTCCCGAGGACTACACCGACGGACAGCTGCCGACTGTGCCCACGGATACCCTGGAATGAGGACTGCACCTGCCATCGAGGGGCTGAACCCATGACCACCCGACCTCAATGCCGACCGCGCACCCTCGGCGTCGCGATCGCAGCCCTGTTGACCACCACTCTGATCGGAGGCTGCTCCATGGATTCCACCACCGGAGAGACCACCCCGGACGCGGTCTCCACGGCCTCGGACCACCAGCACGCACTCGAGGAGCTGCTCTCGCCCCTGCCGGATCTGGCACCAGAGGGCTCGCAGGTCCAGATCACCCAGTTGCGTGAGACCACATGCCTGCGTCCTGAAGACGAGGCGCCGCAGACCGAGACCTCCTGGGTGGGGGTGGTTTCCGGTGCCGTCCCGTCCGGTGCGGCCGGCTACCAGTCCCAGCTCGTGCAGCAGCTCGAGGAGGCCGGATTCGAGGTCCGCAACACCGTGGCGGGCCCCACCGACGGCGGATCCGGACAGAACGGGGACCTCACCACCACCTACACCCGCCGCGGTGAGCTCTCCGCCGTGGTCACCCACTCGCTCAGCGGCGGCACGGACCAGGTCGAGCTGCTGGCGAAGTCCCCGTGCCAGCCACACCCTGAGGACCATCAGATGCTGCGCTCGGAGCTGGATCCCGAGTACGGCCTGTCCAGCAGCCTCTACCCCGACGGACGGTGAGATGCACAGGACCCCCGGAGCATGCGGCTCCGGGGGTCCTGATGGTCAGGGCGACGCTGCCCTGAGGCGGGTCACTCGCCCGGGACGGTGTCCGGGGTCTGTGCCGAGACGGGGTCCAGACGCACGTCATAGGTGGTCTGCACGCCAGTGCCGGACTCGGCCGGCTGGATGTCCAGCATCAGCTCAGGCTTGACCGCGGTGGCGATGTCGTCGTCGTTGTGCTCGTCACCCGGGAAGTACAGCTGGGCGGTGAGCAGCTCATGGCCCTCGGCCGAGAACTTCAGGTGCAGGTGGGCCGGACGCCAGGCGTGCCAGCCGGCGGCGGCGATCAGCTTGCCGCAGGCGCCGTCCGTGGGGATCTGGTACGGAGCGGGCTGGACGGTGTCGATCTCGAAGTTGCCCTGATCATCCGCGTGGAAGGTGCCGCGCAGGTTCCACTCGGGCAGGTCCGGGGCGAACTGGGAGTAGAAGCCCTCGGCGTCGGCGTGCCACAGCTCGATCTTGGCGTTCGGCAGCGGGGTGCCGTCCGTCGAGGTGATCTGGCCCTTGAACAGCAGCGGGGTGCCCGACTCGTCCTCACGCATGGGGATGGTGCGGTTGTCCTGCGGCTGCGGGGCGTCCGGCACGTAGTACGGTCCCTCGATCGAGCCCTTGTTGCCCTCGCGGTGGCTGGTGGCCACCTCCTCCACGGAGTGCTCCAGCCACACGTCCAGGAACAGCGGCCATTCGCCGTCCTCGCCGACCTGGATCAGCCAGGACTTCAGCGCGTTGTACTCGTCGTAGGTGACCTTCTTCTCCAGGACGATGTCATTGGCGGCCTGGATCAGGGCCGAGGCCAGCTCGTTGACGCGGGCCTGATCGGCCACGGCATGCCCGGTCTTGCCGGACTGGCGGAAGCGGTCGGTGGCGGCTGCGCCGGAAGCGGCGGCTGAGGCCTCGTGCTCGTTGGGGGTCATGGTCAACCTTCCTGGGGTCGGTGTCTGGGTGCGGGTTCCGGTGAGATCCCGGTCACACCCTGCGCTGTGAGCCTAGGGTCACGGGTCAAGAGTGGGTAGGTCGAGTTGCGCGGCCATTGAGACGACCAGCGTCTGGATGGCCCGACGACGGCCCCGCACCTCAGCGATCGGTGCGGTACCGCTCCAGCTTGGCCTCGTTGATCCCGGCACCCACGCCGGGCTCGTGCCGGACGGAGATCCGGCCGTCCTGGATGGTGATCGGCTCGGCCAGCAGGTCATCGGACATGTCCAGGAAGTTGGAGAGCTCTCCCGCCCGGCGCGAGGTGGCCTGGTGCGCCGCGCCGAAGGTGACGGTGGCCAGGGAGCCGACCTGGGTGTCGATCTGGTTGCCCATGGTCACGTCCACACCGAGGCCGGTGCACAGTCCCAGGATCTCAGTGGCCTCGGTGAACCCGGACCGTGCGGTCTTGATGCAGATGGCGTTGCAGCCACCGGAGAGCAGCTCGCGGGAGACGTCTCCGGCCGTGGGCACGGATTCGTCGCCCACCACGGGAATGGGTGAGTGCTCCACCAGGCGGCGCCGGCTCAT
Source organism: Micrococcus sp. IITD107 (assembly GCF_041927415.1). Classification (NCBI taxonomy): domain Bacteria; kingdom Bacillati; phylum Actinomycetota; class Actinomycetes; order Micrococcales; family Micrococcaceae; genus Micrococcus; species Micrococcus sp. IITD107. The sequence continues at coordinate 208,361 of NZ_JBHFFN010000003.1, forward strand.
GGCCTCCTTGGCGTCGCAGGGCTCCTCGAGCAGGCTCAGCCCCAGCCCCTCGGTGCGGCGCAGCACCTCCATGGCCTCATTGGCGGTCCAGCCGCGATTGGCATCCAGGTAGAGCTCCACGTCCTCCCCCAGGCCCTCGCGCAGCACGTGGCAGGCCTCGATGTCCAGGCTCAACGGACAGCGTCCGACCTTGAGCTTGAAGGTGGTGATCCCGTACTCCTGGCCGAAGCGCAGGGCCTCGTCCAGCAGCTCCTGGGCGGGCTTGAACCCGAGCATGTGGCTGACCCGCATGCTGTCCGTCCAACCGCCGAGCATCTTGTGCACCGGGGTGCCCAGCGCCTTGCCGGCGGCGTCCCACAGGGCGATGTCCACGGCGCCCTTGGCCACCTGGTTGTGGATGGTCCGGTGCATCACGGCATGGACCTTCTCCCGGTCGAACACGTCCAGACCCACGATCTGCGGAGCGAAGACCTCCTCGACGATGGTCTTGATCGAGGTCTGGGTCTCACCGTAGGTGTAGGGACGTGGCGGGGCGTCGGCCTCGCCCACCACACCCTCGTCCGTGTGGACCCGGATGAGCACGTGGTCGGCGGTGTGCACCTCGCCCGAGGCGAACTTCAGCGGGTGGTGGTACGGGATGGCGTAGGGGATGGCCTCGATGCGCTGGATCTTCACGGTGTCTCCGGTTGGCTGGATGGATCGGATGGATCGGACAGGTCAGGGGGCCGCCGGCGCGCCCTCCACGGGGGCCAGCGGTGAGGCGAGCAGGTCCTGCCGGACCTGGTCGGCGGCTCGGTGGGCGATCGCCTGGAAGGCAGGGATCAGGGGCGAGGTGGCGCCGGCCTTCCAGGCCAGCGAGAGCCCGACGGCGGGAGCATCGGCGAGCGCTCGATAGGTGACCCGGGCCGCGGTGGCCGGCCGGGCGCCGTCGGGAACCAGGGCCACTCCCATGCCCGAGGCGACGAAGGCCAGCAGCGTGGAGGTCTCCGTGGCCTCCTGCACGATCCGGGGACGGAACCCGGCCCGGCGGCAGGCCTCCCAGACGATGGAGGAGACTGCGGACTGGCGCGGGTAGCCGACCAGGTCCTCACCGGCTAGGCGCTCCAGCTCCACGGGCCCGGACTCGGCGGCCAACGGGTGCGCGTTGGGGATGGCCACCAGCAGCCGGTCCTCGGCCACCTCGTCCAAGGCCAGCTCGGTGGACTCCACGGGAGGACGCAGCACGGCCACGTCCAAGCGGTTCTCCAGCAGCGCCTGCTCCATCTTGGGGGTGAGCAGCTCGCCGATCACGTGCAGGCGCACGCCGGGCAGCTCGGTGCGGGCCAGACGGACGATCGAGGGCATCAGGCGGTAGGTGGCTGAGCCGGCGAATCCTACGCGGAGCACGCCCGCGGCGCCCTGGCCGACCTCGCGGACATCGGCGACCAGGTCCTCGGCATCGGCCAGCAGCTGCCGGGCCCGGTCCAGCAGCAGACGCCCGGCGTCGGTGAGATCCACCTTGCGGGTGGTGCGCTCCAACAGCTGGACGCCCAGCTCGGCCTCGATCTGCTTGATCTGCTGGGACAGCGGGGGCTGGGCCATGTGAAGGCGCTCAGCGGCGCGGCCGAAGTGACGCTCCTCGGCCACGGCCACGAAGTAGCGCAGCTGACGCAGGTCCATGGCTCCTCCTTCGGCGTCCGATCCGGTGGCCCGGCGTGTGCTGGACCTCACGTCAGAGCGTAGGTCCGCACACCGGGCGGGGTGAAAGACCCATCCAGGCCGGTTTGAGACGCTCGACCTCTCAATGCGTGGTGAATGTGTACTTCTGAATCTTGACCAGGCATCCTACGGTGAATCCCATCACCTGGACGCGTGAGGTGGTCCACACGCAACGCTTGCCCGCATGACGAACGCTGTGCCGCCCCACACGCCGGGTCCCATCGCTTCTACACACCGAGGTCCTCATGTCCGCACCACAGAACCCCTCCGCGGCGGCCGCTGAACGCAGCCCACGCGACACTGCCCCTGCCGCGCACGCCCCGGATGCCCGGCAGGCAGTCGCTGACGATGCGGCCGCCACCGCCGCCCAGGCCGACTCCCTGGACGCCGGCGGCAAGCGCAACTGGTGGCTGCTGGCCCTGGGGCCGGTGGCCGGCCTGGTGCTGGCACTGGTGTTGCCGGCGTCGTTGTCCTTCGAGGGCCGGGCCGTGGCCGGCTGTGCCCTGTGGATGGCGATCTGGTGGATGACCGAGGCCGCGCCGATCCCGGTCACCTCCCTGCTGCCGCTGGTGCTGTTCCCGCTGTTCGGCATGGCGCCGATGAAGGAGGTGGCCGCACCGTACGCCGACTCCGTGGTGTTCCTGGTGATGGGCGGCGTGATCCTGGGCCTGGCCACCGAGAAGTCCAACCTGCACCTGCGCGTGGCGCTGCTGACCATCCGCACGATCGGCACCAAGCCGGCGCAGATCGTGCTGGGCCTGATGGTGGCCTCGGCGTTCATCTCCGCGTGGGTCTCCAACACCGCCACCGCCGTGATCATGGTGCCGATCGCCGTGTCCATCCTGACCCTGGTCCGCCGCGTGCACCCTGCCGCGGCCGGCCCCAAGTTCGCCGCCTCCATGCTGCTGGGCGTGGCCTACGGCGTGACCATCGGCTCCACCGCCACCCTGATCGGCCAGCCGCCGATGGCCCTGATGAAGGCCTACCTGGGTGAGTCCCAGGGCTTCGACATGGAGTTCGGCCAGTGGATGCTGGTGGGCGTGCCGTGGGCTGTGGTGATGCTGTTCGTGGCCTGGCTGGTGCTGACCAAGCTGGTGTTCCGCCCCGAGGCCAAGGTGATCCCCGGCGGCGCTGAGATGATCCGTGACGAGCTGGCCCAGATGGGCCGGATGACCACCCCGGAGCGCCGGGTGGGCCTGATCTTCCTGGTGGCCATCTTCTTCTGGGTGTTCGTGCCGTTCATCGCCGACATCCCCGCCGTGGCCGCGGCCATGCCGTGGCTGGGCTCGATCTCCGACACCCAGGTGGCCATGGCCGCTGCGATCGCCTGCTTCCTGGTCCCGGCCCAGAAGCGCTCGGTGGACGCCAACGGCACCCCGCTGCTGCGCTGGTCCGCCTCCAAGGAGATCCCGTGGGGCCTGCTGCTGCTCTTCGGTGGCGGCCTGTCCCTCTCGGCGATGTTCTCCGCCACGGGCCTGTCCCAGTGGATCGGCGAGCAGGTGGGCGGGCTGTCCGGCGTGCCCAGCTGGGTCATCATCCTGGTGGTCATCATCGTGGGTCTGGGCCTGACCGAGCTGACCTCCAACACCGCCACCGCCGCCGCGTTCTTCCCGATCTTCGGTGCCGTGGCCGTGGGCCTGGGCATCAGCCCGCTGCTGATGACCATCGCCGTCACGCTGGCCGTCTGCTCGGCCTACATGTTGCCGGTGGCCACGCCGTCCAACGCCGTGGCGTTCGGCTCCGGTGAGGTCTCGATCAAGCAGATGGTCCGCGCCGGCGTCTGGCTGAACGTGATCTCACTGGGCCTGGTCATGCTGGTCATGTACACGCTGGTGCCGCTGGTGTTCGGCGTGAGCCTGTAAGGACGGCACCTCGCCGCCTCACCTTCCCGGCGACCCTGCCGAGCGGCCTCTGACTCGCCCTGACCGGGTGACTCAGGGGGCCGTCGTCGTGGTGGAGGCAGACGAGGTCTGCCCCTCGGTGTCCGGCTCGGGGCAGAGCAGCGGCCCGGCGGTGGTGTCCACGGCGTCCTCGGCCACCAGCTGCTGGTAGCGCACGCCCAGCACGAGGTCCACGGAGTCATCCTCACGGTCATCGGGCTGGAACTGGGTGCCCTCGATCATTCGCTGCACGGCCAAGGCGGTGTCCTGTCCCTCGGGGCCGGCCGTGACCACCCCCACGCGCTGCTGGTTCCCCAGGCGCTTGTTGCCCACGGTGCCGATGGTGAACCCCCTGGCCTCGAGGTCGTTGGCCACCTCACCGGCGAGCCCGCCGATCGAGGTGCCGTTGTACACGTGCACCGTGGAGGCCTGGCTGAAGGAGACCGGATCCACGGGGCAGGACAGCGGGGCCGGCGGGGGCGCCGCCTCCCAGCCGGGGATCTCCCAGTTCCCCCGCAGCACCTGCCAGGCGGCCAGCAGCACGCCCACCAGCAGCAGCACCAGGACCACGATCACCGCCGTGTGCCGCCGCCGGCGCCGGCGGCGCAGCTGGACGGCCGCACGTGGATCCTCCTGCTCGAAGTAGCGGCCCAGGTCCTCTTCGGTGAAGATCCGCTGTCCGTGCCACTCCTTGTGCGGGTCCGGATCCTCCGGCGCGCCGGAGGACGGCATGGGTGGGGTGGACACCGGCTGATTCTCCTTCGGATGCGGTCGGGAGCCTACCCGCACAGACTATCCCGACTATGAGTCACGTCTCATCTGCAGATTTCGGCGCCCGGAGCCTCACCTGGCTGCGGGTGGCAGGCTGGTGCCATGCGCACTCTTCCCCCGGTCGGCCTCCTGCTGGATGTGGACGGCCCCCTCGCCTCCCCGCAGACCCGCACCGTCCCGGACGGCATCCTGCACACCCTGGTGGAGCTGACCGACCGCGGCATCCCCGTGGTGTTCAACACCGGCCGTTCCGCCCAGTTCGTGCTCCACCAGCTCCTGGCTCCCCTGCGCGAGGCAGGCCTGTCCCCCACCGCCCGCGTGCACGCCGTCTGCGAGAAGGGAGCCGTCTGGTTCTCCGCGGCGCATCTTCCGGACGGCCCGCTTCCAGAGGTCACCCCGGCGGGGCCGGTCCCGGAGTGGATCCGTCCCGACGACGGCATGCGAGCCCCAGCCGACCTCGCCGAGCGCTTGGCTCAGCAGATCCGCGAGACGCACGGCGAGAGCATGTTCTTCGACGACACCAAGCTGGCCATGGTCAGCGCAGAGATGACCGTGGGACTGGCGCTGGAGGACTACCGTCCGGCGCAGGCCGAGTTCGAGGAGTTCGCCCAGGCGGCGCTGGCGCAGACCGGGCTGTCCACCGCGTTCCAGGTGGACTCCACGATCATCTCCTCGGACATCGAACACGTCCGCAGCGGCAAGGACCTGGGCGCCGAGCGGGCCTGGGAGCTGCTCTCGGCCGACGGGGAAATGCCGGTCCGCTGGATCACCTGCGGGGACTCGCGCACGGACTATGCCATGGCCGAGTGGCTGCACGCGAGAGGTGCCTCCGTGACCCATGTGGACGTCCGGCCCGGGGACGGTGTGCCGGAGACCGCCTACCCGGTGCTCACGCCGGCGGACCTGGCGACCGAGGGGTTCGGCCGTGAGGACGCGATCCATGAGGAGGCCGGTCAGGCGCTGCTGGAGCAGACATTCTCCCGGATCACCGGCTCGATGACCAGAAGATGACGACGTGACGTCACGGGGCGTCGCGCGAGGCAACCCGCGCTGGGAGGGGGTGCCGTCGTCGTTCACTGGTGTCCATGACCTCTGACACCGCAACCCTCACTGCCCCAGCGGACACCGCCGAGCTGGAGATCCCTGTGCTCTCGCTGGCCCGGATGCGCCGTGAGGATGGGTCCTTCGACCCGGAGTTCCTGGATGAGCTGCGCCACGCGGCACACCACGTGGGGTTCTTCCAGATCGTGGACTACGGGGCCGCCGAGGGCCAGGTCGATGAGCTGTTCCAGGTCAGTGCGGACTTCTTCGCCCGGCCGGAGCAGGAGAAGCTGGCGCTGCACAACCAGAACTCACCGCACTACCGCGGGTACTCCAGCGTGGGCGCCGAGCGGACCCAGGGCCGTCCGGACTCACGGGAGCAAATCGACTTCTCCCCCGAGCGCGCGCCGGTGCCGGCCGAGCAGATCCAGCCCGGTGAGCACTACTGGGTGCTGCAGGGCCCCAACCAGTGGCCGGCGGACCTGCCCCAGCTGGAGCGCACCGCCATGGAGTGGACCGCACTGATGGACCGCGTGGGCGAGGACCTGCTGAAGGCGCTGTCCGTGGCGATCGGGCTGGACGAGGACCACTTCGCCGAGGCGTTCACCGGCGACCGTGCCTGGATGGCCAAGCTGGCGCACTATGTGGGCGGGGTGAAGGAGGCCGGCACGCAGGGCGTGGGGCTGCACGCCGACTACGGGTTCATCACCCTGCTGCTGCAGGACCAGGTCGGCGGGTTGGAGGTGCGCCCGTACGGCCAGGACGAGTGGCTGCCGGTGGAGCCGATCCACGGGGCGCTGGTGGTGAACCTGGGCGAGATGCTCGAGGTCGCCACGAACGGCTACCTGATGGCCACCATCCACCGGGTGATCGCCCCGGACCAGGATGTGGACCGGTACGCGGTGCCGTTCTTCTACTCCCCGCGCCTGGACGCCGTGATCGAGCCCGTGGAGCTGCCGGCCGAGCTGGCCGCTGCCGCACGCGGGGCCTCGGACGACCCGGAGAACCCCATGCTCTCCTCGTTCGGGGCGAACATGCTCAAGGGCTTCGCCCGGGCTCACCCGAAGGTCACCGAGAAGTTCCACCCGCAGCTGCTGGCTCGCTGAGCGGCCCCTGCCGCCGTTCTGCACCCCCGCCCCGGAAACGCCGCCCCCTATGGGAGGGTGGGCTTCCGGGGCAGGGGTGCTGATCGAGTGAGAGCCCTGCGCCCAACTCCTCCACAGGGGACCGCGTGCATCCCAACGCCCACAACCTGCCGCCGGATCAGCCCGGGGCGCGGCCACCGTGATCACCATGAGTCATGACCCTCACGCACCCGGCCGCAGCCACCACCGCTGCTCCTTCGCTACTGCTCACCCAGTCCGTCACGGGGGACGAACGACCCGCTGAAGCCATCCGCGTTCGCTGGCGTCGCGGAGAACTGGTCCGTCTCCATCGCGGCGTCTATGCGCACGCCGAGTCCTGGATCGACGCTCCACCGTGGGTGCGTCATGCGGCTGCCGTGGCGGCCCGTGCGGCGGCGCACCCGCCATCCGTCTTCTGCCGCGAGACCGCGCTCCACCTCCACGGCGTTCAGCAGATCTGGGCTGCCGACCGCGTCCAGGTGCGCACTGGCACCCGTGGCCGTGCAGGGCGCCGACAGCGGCTGAGTGCCTGGCCGAGCTCGGCCGTGATGCAGGAGCATCTACGCCAGCTCCAGAATCGTCAGCCAGCCAGGGCGGGTCGGCCCCTCACCTCCCTGCCCGCGGTGCCTCTGCTGGAGTACGTCCTGGCGTACTCCGCGTGGTCCGGCGGATCCCCAGAGTCGACCGACGCCGCGCGACTGGGTGAGGGCTGGCCTGCGCTCGTCCGCGCATCCGGTGGCGGACCTCTCCACCGTCTGGATCACCAGGTGAAGACCGACCCCCTGGCCCTGGCGGTCGCCGATGTGATCTGCCGTGTCCCGCTGGAGCAGGCCCTGGCCGTGGTGGACAGCGTGCTCAGCGGCCGCACCGCAGGCGGTCGGCGGCTGACCGTGGCCGAGATCCACCACTGGGTGGACCTGATTCCGGTCCGCCGCAAGCGTGAGCGGGCCCAGCTGGCCCTGGAGCTCGGTGATGCAGGTGCCGAATCACCGGGCGAGTCCGCCTCACGCGCTCAGATCTGGGAGGCCGGGCTCCAGCTGCCGCAGCTGCAGACCGAGCACCGCCTAGAGGACGGCAGGATCGTCCGCCCGGACATGGAGTGGCGGGATGTCGGGGTGATCGGCGAGTTCGACGGGATCATCAAGTACAGCCGGGCGGCGGCGCTGTCCGGGCAGTCCGCCGACCAGGTGGTCGTCCAGGAGAAGCGGCGCGAGGAGGCGTTGAACCGCTCAGGTCGCCGCGTCGTCCGTTGGACCTGGGCCGACCTCAAGGTGCCCGGCCGGGTGCCGCAGTGGCTGGCGGACGCCGGAGTCCCCCGCCGGCAGCCCTGAGCGCCGTTCCACACCCCCGCACCGGAAACTCCCCGCCACGCAGGGAGAGGAGTTTCCGGTGCGGGGGTGTGTTTCCGTCAGCTGCGGCCCGAGGGTGGGCTTGCGTCCGGTCAGGCCGCGTCCGGGCCGAACCCGCGCAGCTGACCGTCCGGGGTGGCCAGCTTGGCCACGAGCGAGCAGTCACGGTCACCCAGGCCCTGGGCCATCAGCTCCTGCAGCTGCTCGAACACCATCCGCGCTGCGGGCAGATGCACGCCGGTCTGCTCCCCTGCCGCCAGCGCCAGCCCCACATCCTTCGCGGCCAGCTCCGCGGAGAAGGTGGCCGTGAAGTTCTGGTTCGCGGCCGCCGTCGGGATGATGTCCGAGACCGGATACCAGGTCTGCTGGGACCAGGACCGGCCGGAGGAGACCGAGACGATCTCCCAGAAGACCTGGGGGTCCAGTCCGAGCTGCTCGGCGAGCTGGCTGCCCTCGGCGTTGGCCATCAGGTGGATGAACAGCATCATGTTGTTGCAGATCTTGGCCGCGATGCCGGAGGTGGGGCCGCCGGCGGCGATGACACTGCCGGACATCGGCTCCACCAGGGCGCTCGCCCGCTCCACGGCGGACGGCTCCCCGCCGATCATGAAACAGAGGGTGGCCTCGGCCGCGCCGGAGATCCCGCCCGAGACCGGGGTGTCCGCGAAGACGAAGCCACGTTCGGCAGACTGCTCGTGGCACCAGCGACTCGTCTCCACGTCCACGGTGGAGGAGTCGCAGAGCAGTGCGTCCTGGCGGGCGTGGGCCCAGATCCCGTCCGGTCCGTCGAACACCGAACGGACATGGTCCCCCTTGGGGAGCATGGCGAAGACGGCATCGGCATCCTTGACGGCATCGGCCACGGAGTCGGCGATCCGCACGCCGGCGTCCTTCGCGGCGGCGCAGGCGGACTCGTTCAGGTCCACTCCGGACACCTGGTGCCCTGCCTTGACGAGGTTGGCGGCCATCGGTCCGCCCATGTTCCCCAGTCCGATCCATGCGTAGTGCGTCATCGCAGCTCCCGTTCCTCTCCCGTACTTCTGTGCATCCCTGCGCTCGTGTGCTCACCGTCCAGCCTGCCTGATGGCGGGTCGGGAGATGGAGCCACCACGCGCACGGACGGGGTCGGACCAGACCCGGAAATGCGAACAGCCCCGGCGACTCAACCGAGTCACCGGGGCTGTTCCACTGCGGAGGATGGGGGATTTGAACCCCCGAGGGCGTGAACCCAACACGCGTTCCAGGCGTGCGCCATAGGCCGCTAGGCGAATCCTCCTCATGCACTCACACGCCGATCACCGGGGTGACCGTCGCACGAGCAGAGTCCATCATAACGGACGCCGCCCCTCGGGGACCAATCGGCCCCGGGAGGCCGCCACCGTCCCAACGCTGGTAGTATGGTCGGCGGCCCCTCACGTGGTGTCATCTCGCTGAACTCCCCCAGGACCGGAAGGTAGCAAGGGTAGGTGGGCTCTGGCAGGTGCGTGGGGGGTCTTTGACGTTCTCGGAAAGGTCTCCCACCCATGCGCGCAGGACGGTACGCCCCCAGCCCCACCGGTCAGCTGCACCTGGGCAATCTGCGCACGGCCCTGCTCGCCTGGCTCTTCGCCCGGCACACCGAGCGCACCTTCCTGCTGCGGATCGAGGACCTGGACCGGGTTCGCGCCGGCGCCGAGGCCCAGCAGCTGCGCGAGCTCGAGGCGATCGGCCTGAACTGGGACGCCGAGCCCGTCCGCCAGTCCGAGCGCATCGACCTCTATGAGCACGCCCTGGACGTCCTTCGCGAGCGCGGCCTGGTCTACGAGTGCTTCTGCTCGCGCAAGGACATCGCCGAGGCCACCAGCGCCCCTCATCCCACGCAGTCCCCCGCCTCCTCTGCACAGCTTCCCGACGACGGCCCCTCGACTCACAGCGCGGGTCGCCTGCTGCTTCCGCCCGGCTCCTATCCGGGCACCTGCCGGAACCTATCGGAATCAGAACGCGAGCGCCGTCGTCGGGACCGCCCTGCAGCCCTGCGGATCGACGCTGCGCGCGCCGCGGGAACCGACGGGGCACCGGCCCACCAGGTGACCGATGTGCTGCACGGGACGGTGCGGGCGGCGGTGGACGACTTCGTGCTGCGGCGCAATGACGGCGCGTTCGCCTACAACCTGGCTGTGGTGGTGGACGATCTCACGCAGGGCGTGGGCCAGGTGGTGCGCGGCGACGACCTGCTCAGCTCGGCTCCGCGTCAGGCCTGGCTGGCCGGGGTCCTGTGGGAGGCCGGGGCGATCGAGGTGCCCGGTGAAGCACAGGACAGGCCCGTCACGGAGTACGCCCATGTGCCTCTGGTGCTCAACGCCGAGGGGAAGCGGCTGGCCAAGCGGGACGGTGCGGTGACCCTGGAGGACCTGGGCGTGCTGGACGGCCTGGACGGCCCGGACACCGAGCCCGCACCGTGGACGGCCGACCGGGTGCGCACGGTGCTGCTGGAGTCCGTCGGACTGCCCGGGGAGAGTCTGGACGCCGCCCTGGACGCGTTCGCCCCGGACCGTCTCCCCCGCACCCCCTGGATCTTCACCGGCCTCGACTGAGCTCGGTGCAGGCTCAGAGCACCTGAGCGGCCTGCTCGAACTCCAGCCGGCCGGCACGCGGGCGCTGCGCGTCCTCATCCTCGGGGTTCGGGGCGTGACCCACATTGATCACCAGCAGGGTCTTCCAGCCGTTCTCCGCATGGAACTCGGCGTCCACACCGGAGGTGTCCAGGCCACCCATGGGGCCGACCTGCAGGCCGTGGGCGCGCAGGGCCAGCATCAGGTAGCCGGTCTGGATCAGGGCGTTGGTGCGTGCCATGCCTTCGCGGACCTCAGCCTTGCTCTCGAACTCCTCGCGCGCGCCCTCGCGGTGCGGCGCCAGGTGCGGCATGTGCTCGTGCCAGCGGGGGTCATAGGCGGCCACCAGGGCCAGCGGTGCGGCCGCGGTCTTGTCCTGGTTCCCCGGGGCCATGTGGGCGATCAGACGCTCGCGCGCCTCAGCCGAGTCCACCACGGTCAGACGCAGCGGCTGGATGTTCATGGCGGTCGGCGCCCACCGCAGGTCCTCGTACACCTTCTGGACCAGGGCCACGTCCACCGGCTCGTCGGTGAAGGTGTTGGTGGTGTGCGCGCCCTCGAACAGCACGGCGAGCTGCTCCTGGGTCAGGGCGGGGAGGTCGGTCAGGGTGGCGGCAGAGGTCGTCACGGGCGGGCTCCTCGGGGAGTCGGGGTCAGGGTCCACCAGTGGTCAACCCACCCTGCGGCACGGTTCTTCCCGGTCCCCTTGCGCGTGCCCTCCGTTCCTGTGGACCGACCGTGCAGCACCGCCCTGCAGCGACTAGGGTGCTGTGGGTGACCACCGCCCTGTATCGCCGCTACCGCCCCGACTCCTTCGAGGACGTGATCGGGCAGGAGCACGTCACCGGACCCCTCATGCAGGCGCTGTCCAAGGACCGGGTCAACCACGCCTACCTCTTCTCCGGCCCCCGCGGCTGCGGCAAGACCACCTCGGCCCGCATTCTGGCGCGCTGTCTGAACTGTGCCCAGGGCCCCACCCCCACCCCGTGCGGTCAGTGCGACTCCTGCCAGGAGCTGGCCACCGGTGGCTCGGGCGCCCTGGACGTGATCGAGATCGACGCCGCCTCCCACGGCGGTGTGGACGACGCCCGAGATCTGCGCGAGCGGGCCACCTTCGCCCCGGTGCGCGACCGCTACAAGATCTTCATCATCGACGAGGCCCACATGGTCACCTCGGCGGGCTTCAACGCGCTGCTGAAGATCGTGGAGGAGCCACCGGAGCACATCAAGTTCATCTTCGCCACCACCGAGCCGGACAAGGTGATCGGGACCATCCGTTCCCGCACGCACCACTATCCCTTCCGGCTGGTGCCGCCGGAGCCGCTGATGGAGTACCTGGAGCGGCTCTGTGCCCAGGAGAACGTGGCCGTGGCGCCCGGTGTGCTCTCGCTGGTGGTGCGCTCGGGCGGTGGGTCCGTGCGTGACACCCTCTCGGTGCTGGACCAGCTGATGGCCGGCGCCACCGAGGACGGGCTGGCCTATGACCTCACCGTCAACCTGCTCGGGTACACCCCGGATGCCCTGCTCGACGATGTGGTGGACGCTGTGGCCGCCTCCGATTCGCAGACCGTGTTCCGTGTGGTGGACCGGGTGGTGCAGTCCGGTCAGGACCCGCGCCGGTTCGTGGAAGACCTGTTGGAGCGGTTCCGCGACCTGGTGATCGTCAAGGCCATGCCGGATGCCGCCTCCTCCGTCCTGCACGGCATGCCCGAGGACCAGCTGCGTCGGCTCGAGACCCAGGCTGCCCAGCTGGGCGGCGGCGAGCTATCCCGCGCGGCGGACATCACCAACCACGCCCTGACCGAGATGGTCGGCGCCACGAGTCCGCGGCTGCACCTCGAGCTGCTCATGGCCCGGCTGATGCTGCCCTCCACCGATCAGACCGAACGTGGCCTGGCCGCGCGGCTGGATCGGATCGAGCGCCGCCTCTCCTACGGAGGACAGGCAGAGGCAGGGCTTCCCGACGCCGGCCCCGCACCCTCTCCTGGCGCCTCACCTCAGCAGGGTGGCCAGGGGATGGATCAGGGTGCTCCGGGTCAGCAGGGCCTCTCCGGTGCCGCGCTGGCCCGCGCGGCGATGCGCCGGGACCAGCAGGGCGAAGCGCCAGCCGAGCGACCCGACCAGGCGCCGCAGACCCCGCAGTCGGCCGCGCGCCCACCGGCGGTCCAGCCCGCTCAGGACTCCCCCGTCCCGCCGTCCGCGCCGAACACCCCCACCATCCCTCCGGCCGCTGTGTCCGGCGAGGCAGAGCAGGAGCGCGAGGAACAGGCCGAACAGCACCCCGCCGCCGCAACGCCCGTGCCGCAGAGCCAGCGTTCCGACGAGCCCGCGGCCGGCCCGGACCACCAGCCCGGCGTGCCCGAGCATGATCAGTCCGCACCGCGCCAGCAGGACGAGCCGGTGCAGACCGATCAGGCCCCGGCGCCCTCCCAGTCATCACCGCAGACTCAGCGTCCCGCTGCCCCTGCACCGTCCGCCGACTGGGGCGGCACCTGGGCCGTGCCGCCGGAGGAGCCCGCCCGCCAGGACCGGCCGGCGCAGTCTCAGGCACAGCATCCCGCACCGGCCCAGCAGGAACCGCAGGCGCGGCAGACCCCGCCGAACCAGCGCGAGCAGCTGCGCCCCGCACCGCCGGCCCCGGATGGCCCGTCGGCCTCGGCTGCCGATCGTGGGGCACCGCAGCGCCAGCAGGCTCCCGGCCAGCAGCCCGAGTCCCCTGCGGGCCCACCGCAGCAGCCCTCCGGTGGCGGCAACTCGGTGGAGATGATCCGCCGTGCCTGGCCCGAGGTCCTGGACGTGCTGCAGGAGAACGCCCGGTTCATCTGGATCGTGGTCAGCCAGAACGCCTCCGTGGCCGGGTTCGACGGCCAGCTGCTGACCATCGGCTTCGCCAATGACGGCGCCCGCGATCGCGTGAAGCAGCGCGGGGGCGATCAGGACATCGCCCGTGCGGTGAACCAGGTCCTGGGCATGCAGCCGCAGATCGACCTCATCACGGGAGGGGCTGCTCCGGCAGGTGGTCCTGGCCCAAAAGCTGAGGGCCGCCCCACCCCGGCGGCCCCCCAGCCGCAGCAGTCCCCTGCCCCGGCACCCGCAGCAGGCCGGCAGCCAGCCGCACCGGCCCCAGCCCCGGAACGTGAGCATCAGCCAGCGGCCCCGGCTCCGCAGCCAGACCGTCCGGCCGGTCCCACCGGTGGCCGCCCCGCCGAGCCTCAGGGACCCCCGCCTGCTGACGAGAACCCCTGGGCCCTGCCCCCGGAGCCGGACGAGGATCCGTTCGATCCCTACGAGGAGCAGTACGCCCCCGAGGACGATCCCTACGCTCCCCTGGACACCTCTGCCTCATCCTCGGACCAGGATCCGGACCGTGGCGCCCTGGACGCCGAGGGCATCCCGGTGTCCGACGCCGCTGCCACCCCTGCGTCCGACTCTCCCGCCGCTCCAGCACCCGCCGCTCCGGCACCAGCAGAACCGACGCTCGAGGAGTCGGCCCCCGAGGAGCCGAAGGTCTCCCGGCCCGAACCCGGCTGGGGCATCCCGGTGTTCGCCCGGCCCGAGGCCGAGATGCGTGCCGAACGTGCCGGTGGCGCGGGATTCACCGCCGCATCCACCGCAGGCGAGTCCTCCGCCACGACGTCCGATCAGACCGCCCCGGACAGCTCCGGCACGCCGCACGGCCGCCGGGCCAGCAGGTTCCAGCAGATGATGGAGCAGTACAACAGGACCCAGGCCGGGGCCGCGGCGCCTCACCCCGGGACCAGCCCGCAGGCCTCCTCGATGTCCGCTGGCACCCCGGCCGGCGCGCCCACAGCGTCATCCCCAGCAGACGAACCCGGCGCCTCAGAGCCGTCCGCCTCCTCACCGCAGGCGAACGCCTCAGGTGAGGAGCCGCCGTCGGGACGCCTTGGCGGAGCCGGAAGCGCCACCGGCGCGGCCCACTCCACCGGCGGGGTGAACGCCCCGGGCGGGAACGGCTCCGTAGACTGGTCGGACGAGACCCCCAGTGATGACGATGAGACCATCGAGGACTCCGGCCTGGCCGGACGCCCCGTGGTGGAGCGCATCCTCGGGGCACGCCTGATCGAGGAACGCAGCCTCGACGGCGGACCGCTGGGCTGAGGCCCCGTCAGACCCACCCACCGAAAGGGGCACCGTGTACGAGGGCGCCGTCCAGGACCTGATCGACGAGCTCGGACGCCTCCCCGGGGTCGGTCCCAAGTCCGCCCAGCGGATCGCCTTCCACATCCTGGAGGCCGACACCGAGGACATGATCCGCCTGGCCGACTCCATCCGCACGGTCAAGGACAAGGTCAAGCTGTGCCGGATCTGCTTCAACGTCTCCGAACAGGAGACCTGCGGGATCTGCCGGGACGAGCGGCGTGACGGGACCGCGATCTGCGTCGTCGAGGAGTCCAAGGACGTGATGGCCATCGAGCGCACGCGCACCTTCCGTGGCCGGTACCACGTGCTCGGCGGTGCCATCAACCCGATCGGCGGGATCGGCCCGGACCAGCTGCACATCCGTGAGCTGCTCACCCGTCTGCAGGACGACACCATCCAGGAGGTCATCCTCGCCACCGACCCCAACCTGGAGGGCGAGGCCACGGCCACCTACCTCTCACGCATGCTCGGCTCCACCGGCATCACCGTGACCCGTCTGGCCTCCGGCCTGCCGGTGGGCGGAGACCTGGAATACGCGGACGAGGTGACGCTCGGCCGAGCCTTCGAGGGCCGCCGCAATGTCACCGGCTGAGGACCGCCAGCGTCCCGACGACGCCCCTCGCCTCTGGACGCCCAGCTTCTGGGCCGCAGTGGTCGCCATGTTCGGCGTGTCCATGGTGTTCATCACCACGATGACCTACATGGCCCTCTACGCCGTGGAGCGGTTCGGGGTGCAGGACGCCGTGGCCGGATTCGCGGCCAGCTCGTTCATCCTCGGCGCAGCGCTGGTGCGGATCGTCTCCGGGAAGTACCTGGACTTCATCGGGCGCAAGCGGCTGCTGCTGATCGCCCTGATCGTGTTCCTGGCCTGCTGCCTGGTCTATCCGTTGACGTGGGACTTCACGAGTCTGGTGGGGCTGCGTCTGCTGCACGGCATGGCGTTCGGCGGTGCCGGCACCGCCCTGACCGCCTCCGTGGTGGACCTGGTCCCGCGGGCCCGGCGCAGCGAGGGCGTGGGGTACTTCGGCGCGGCCTCCACCATCTCCACCGCCCTCGGACCGCTCGCCGCCGTCCAGCTCTCCGGCATGTTCGGCGCGGACGCCGTGTTCTGGTTCATCTCCGGCGCCTCCCTGGTGGCCCTCGGTGCGGTCCTGCTGGGACGCTTCCCCGAGCGGACCCCCACCCCGGAGGAGCACGCCCGCCGCTTCCGTCTGAGCCTCTCGGATGTGCTGGACCCGGATGCCCTGCCCCCGGCGCTCGTGCTGTTCCTGGCGGCCTCGGGCTACGCCGGAGTGGTCACGTTCCTGAACACCGCCCTGTTGGAACGGGGCATGGTCACCGCCGCGTCCCTGTTCTTCGTGGCCTACGCCGCCGGCATGCTCCTGGTCAGACTGTTCGCCGGGCGCATCCAGGACACCCGCGGGGACAACACCGTGATGCTGCCTCTGTTCGCCCTGTTCATCCTCTCCCTGGTCATGCTGGCGGTCGCCGAGCACACCTGGGTGGTGCTGGCCGCCGGTGTGCTGGGCGGGATCGGGTTCGGGGGCATCACCCCGGCCCTGCAGGTCATCGGCGTCACCCGCGCCCGTCCCGAACGACTGGGCATCGCCACCTCCACCCACTACATGATGCTGGACCTGGGCGTGGCGATCGGACCCGTGGTGTTCGGCCTGCTCATCCCCCTGGTCGGCTACACCGGGATGTACCTGGCCCTGGCCGTCACCGGCGCGCTCGCCGTGGTCCTCTACTGGCTGGTCCACGGGCGGGCCGCCTCACCCGGCCACCGTCCCTCCTGATCCCGACGACGTCACGTGCGTGACGTCGTCGTGGTCACCTTCAGGAGGGCGCAGGTCTCGGGATCTAGACTTGCCCCCAGTTCCCCACCCATCGGGCCGCGGCGCGGCCCAGACGCAGCGAGGTCTGCATGAGCCTGATAGTCCAGAAGTACGGCGGTTCCTCCGTCTCGGATGCCGCCGGCATCCAGCGGGTGGCGCGCCGGATCGTCCAGACCCAGCGGGCCGGCCACGAGGTGGTCGTGGTGGTCTCCGCCATGGGTGACACCACCGATGAGCTGCTGGACCTGGCCGCTCAGCTGACCGAGGACGCTCCGGCGCGCGAGATGGACATCCTGCTCTCGGCCGGCGAACGCATCTCGATGGCGCTGCTGGCCATGGCCATCCACGCCGAGGGATCCTCGGCGCAGTCCTTCACCGGGTCCCAGGCGGGCATGTTCACCGACTCGCTGCACGGCCAGGCCCGGATCATCGATGTCTCTCCGCACCGGGTCAAGACCGCCGTGGAGCGCGGGGAGATCGCGATCGTGGCCGGGTTCCAGGGCATGAGCCGGGAGTCCAACGACATCACCACCATGGGCCGCGGCGGCTCCGACACCACGGCAGTGGCCCTGGCGGCCGCCCTGGACGCCGAGGTGTGCGAGATCTACACGGATGTGGACGGGATCTACACCGCGGATCCGCGTGTGGTCTCCTCCGCGCGCAAGATCGAGGAGATCAGCTCCGAGGAGATGCTGGAGATGGCCGCCTCCGGCTCCAAGATCCTGCACCTGCGCTGCGTGGAGTACGCCCGCCGCTTCGGCGTCCCGCTGCACGTGCGCTCCTCCTTCTCCCAGAACGAGGGCACCTGGGTGCGGCCCAACCCCGACGACATCATCACCTTTGAGGAAGGCGAACCCATGGAACAGCCGATCGTCTCCGGCGTGGCACACGACCGGTCCGAGGCCAAGGTCACCATCGTCGGCGTCCCGGACATCCCGGGTAAGGCCGCGGAGATCTTCAACGTGATCGCCTCCGCCAACTCCAACATCGACATGATCGTGCAGAACGTCTCCCGGGCCGGCTCCGGCCGGACAGACATCTCCTTCACGGTGCCGATCGTGGAGGGCAAGGCGGCCATGCAGGCCCTGCGTGACGCTCAGGAGCACATCGGGTTCGAGGACGTGGTGCATGACCGCAACATCGGCAAGCTCTCCCTGATCGGGGCCGGCATGCGCTCCAACCCCGGCGTCTCCGCACGGTTCTTCGAGGCGCTGCACCAGGCCGGGGTGAACATCGATCTGATCTCCACCTCGGAGATCCGTATCTCCGTGGTCACCCGCGAGGACCTGCTGGACACTGCCGTGCGCGCTGTCCACGAGGCCTTCGGTCTGGATGCCGAGGAGGAGGCCACCGTCTACGGCGGCACCGGCCGCTGACTCTGCGGCCACTCCGAACAGACAGACGTGCCCCGGACCTGTTGGTCCGGGGCACGTCTGTCTGTGTCAGGCGTCAGCCGTGGGTCACTGCTTGACCAGATCGGACAGCGGGGCTGCCTCGACCTGCTCCGGGGTGAGCACGCGGCCGTTGACGTCGGTCACGGTGGTGGTGCCGTCGGCGCCGACCTCGACGGTGACGGCGGTGGAGATGCCCTCGGTCCAGGTGATGACACCGTGCCAGGAGCCCTCGGTCAGACCGGACCAGCTGGCAGTCGCCGTGGCCTTCTCACCCTGGGTCAGGGAGATCGGGTTCGGCGTGACGGTGAGGTTGCCCTCATCGCCGGTCAGCTTCACCGTCTGCAGCGTGGCATCGGTGGAGGCCTGGTTCGGCGAGTCGTACAGGTTGGACACCACTGCGTAGGTGCCCGGTGCCGGGTTGGTCAGGGTCAGACGCTCCGAGGCAGAGGCCGTGGCCACCTGCACGGTGCGGCCGGCCGGGGTGATGACGAACATGTCCCAGTCGGACGCATCGTCAGCAGCCAGCAGGGACCAGGTCACCGAGGTGGTGCCGGCCTCCACGGTGGTGAACGCCAGGTGGTTCGAGGCGTTGTTCCCGCCGTAGAGCGCACCCGGGACCTTGCTGAAGTTCTCTTCGACAGCCTTGGTCAGGCCGACGATCGAGGGGCTCACGGTGCCGGTGACGCCACCGGTCAGCTCGATCTCGGTGGAACCGGAGGCACCGGAACCGGTGACGGAGGACGGTGCAGCCACATCGACGGCACGCAGGGTGACGGCGGAGGTGACATCGGCAGAGTTCTTCTTGCCGCCGGCCCAGGTGAGCGAGCCGTGCTTCCAGGTGTTGGCCTCGGCACCGTCGCGGGTGAAGGTGACCTCGACCTCGGCGGACTGTCCGCGCTTGAGGTTCAGGGTGGAGGGCGATGCCGTCACCGTGAAGCCGGGGACGTTGGCCTCGAGGGACCAGCGGCCGTTCTCCAGGGCGGTCACCGTACGGGTGACGGTGGCCGAGCCGGCCACGTTGGACACGGCGTAGGAGGGCACGTTGACGTCGCGGGCGGCGATCTCACCGGCCAGGAACGCGTTCCAGTGCTCCTCATCGGCGTCGTACACCAGTCCCGGGGCAGCCATCGCAGCCGGGTCGGCAGAGCCGGCGCCGGTGGCGAAGTTGTCCAGGTTGACCGAGCCGTCGGCGTTGTAGACGTCCTCAGTGGTGGTCATCATGGCCGACTTGATGGCCATCGGGGACCAGCTGGGGTGCTTGCCGGCCATCAGAGCCGCCATGCCGGCCAGGTTCGGCGCAGCCATGGAGGTTCCGGACATCAGGCCGTACTGGTTGCCGCCGTAGTTCGGATCCAGCGGGGAGACACCTGCCATGACGTTGACGCCGGGTGCGGCGATGTCAGGCTTGAGCAGGTCGGAGCTGACCGCGTTGGACGGGCCGCGCGAGGAGAAGCCAGCGATCTGCGGGACAGCCGGCTCAGGAAGGCCGGTGGTGTCGCCGCGGACCAGGGTGGCCTGCACGTCGGTGGAGGCCACGTGGGCCTTCACGCTCTCGTCAGAGGTGTGGACGGTGGGCACCGAGTGGTGGTCGGCATCCTCGGAGCCGCCGCCGATGTTCACCAGGACCATGCCGACGCCGCCGGCGTTGGCGACCTCTTCGGACTTCTCGACGCGGGCGTTGCCACCGCGGTCGCAGACCACGATCTTGCCGTCGACGGCTGCCGGGTCCAGGGTGTCCAGGAAGCACAGGGCCGCGTCAGCGGGGTTCGCGTCAGCCTTGGCGACCTCCGAGGAGAGGACGATGTCGGCGGGGCCGACTCCCTCGCCCATGGAGGAGACGCCGCGGACCTTGGTGCCGTCAGCGAACTCGACGGTGCCGCTCATCTCATTGGAGAAGGTGGACGCTGCGACCGAGGTCAGCCACGGGGAGGAGTGGTTCACGGTGTTGGCCGTGGGACCGGAGTTGCCGGCCGAGGCGGAGACGAAGATCCCTGCGGAGGCAGCCGACTTGAACGCGAGGGCGACGGGGTCGACCACGGAGTTGTTGTTGCCGGAGATCGAGTAGTTCAGCACATCGACGTTGTCGATGATGGCGTCCTCGATGGCGGCCACGGAGGCGGAGGTGTAGCAGCCGCCGGTGTTAGGATCGGTGTCCTCCCAGCAGATCTTGTACACGGAGACCTTGGCGGCCGGGGCCACTCCGGATCCCTCACCGAAGTCGCCGTCGTCGCGCACCTGGTCCACGCCGTGGTTGCCCGCGGCCGTGGTGGCGGTGTGGGTGCCGTGGGAGGAGACGTCGATCGGGGACAGGCGCTCATCCGGATCACGCTGTGCCGGAGGCACGTAGGCCTCGAAGTCCTCGGAGTAGTAGCGGGCCGAGAGCACCTTGGAGTTGCACTCGTCGCCGGTGAAGTCCTCGCCCGGCTCGCACTCACCCATGAAGGTGGTGCCGTCAGCCTTGAGCATGGCGATCTTGCCGTCAGCGGTCAGGTACGGTTCGCCGACCTTGGGCTTGCCCTTGAGCGGGCGGACCGGCTCACCGGTGAGCATGTCCTGCTCCGGGTAGTAGCCGGTGTCGATGACACCCACGACAGTGCCCTTGCCGGCGTTCTCGATGCCCTTGTACGTCTGCTTCCAGGCGCCCTTGTTGCCCGGCAGGCCCAGGAACTCGGTGGAGGAGTAGTCCGGAGCGGCCTGGGTGTTCTCGGCCACGCCCAGCACGTTGGGGTTGCGGGAGAGGTCCAGCGCCTGCTCAGCGGTCAGGTCCGCGGTAAAGGCGTTCAAGGCCACGGAGAAGCTGCGGTCCACCTGCACGCCCTCGGTCGCGGCGACATCACGCTGCTTCTTCTCCAGGAACTTCTCGTACTTGCGCACGTGTGCCGAGTTCGGGTTGAACTTGCCCTTCGGCGCCGCCGTGGGCGCGTAGCCCTGGGTGCCGCCGGTGTAGGTGACCGCCGGGGCGTCCTTCAGGACCACGAAGTACTTGCCGTCCTTGTAGTTCTCCACGCCGCTCTGCAGGACCGAGTCCACTGAGCTGGCGCCGCCAGCGCCGTCCGGCGCTGCCACGGCCGGAGCCAGGAATGTCCCTGCGATCAGGGGCAGCCCGGCCAGGGCCGCTGTGATAGCCCGGCGACGCCGAGCTGGTTTCGGGTTCTGAGACATGAACCTCGCCTTTCCTCACCAAAAGTGCTGGACGGACACAGCTGTGCCGACCAAGGGGTGTTACGAACTCCACGCGGCCCGGATCGGAGTCGCACGAGTGAGTGACGGCACATGTGACCACGGACACGTTGGGATGTTCGAAACAGTACCTGAGCATTTCCTGAGTGGGTAGACCTGAAACGAATCTTCAACATGGATGACGCGATCTGTTCACAGTCGGGCAGGTCACAGCAGAGGTCGCGTACAGGTCAGATCTCACTACGCTGGGGGTCATGCCCACCTCACAGCCGCTCCCCGCCCTCGCGGCCGCTCGGACCCCGCTGGTCCTGGCGCCGGATCAGTGGCAGACCCTGGCCGAGGGTCACCGGGCACGTATCGCAGCCTTCACCGACCCCATCGTGGAACTGCATCACCGTGGTGAGAAGCACCCGGTGCACGACTTCCTCTTCTCCTACTATTCGCTCACCCCTGGTGCGCTGCAGCGCTGGCACCCGGGGGCCGGCGTCGTGCTGGCACGCAGCGCTGGTGAGGGCACCCACCCAGACCAGGAGATTCCCGACGACGGCCCCGCCACCTGGCGCTTCTACCGCGAGGTGGCACCCTCAGACCAGGCGCCGCAGGGCGGCTGGGAGGTGGATGTGGAGGAGTTCTGCGAGCGGCGGGCATCCATGGTGGAGTTCGGTCGGCGGATCCTCTCCGCCACTGCCTCACGACCAGCACGGCTGGCGTGCTTCGGCCTGCACGAATGGGCGATGGCCTACCGTGCGGAGGTGCACGGCGTGCGGCACTCCACGGTTCCCCTGCGGCTGGGCGCGGAGGGGACGAATGCGGTGGTGGAGGGCAGCCGCATCACCTGCTCGCACATCGACGCCTTCCGATTCTTCGCGCCGGAGGCGGTGGAGCTCAACGAGCTGCAGCCCACGCGGGCGCGGCAGGTGGAGCTGGAGCAGCCCGGCTGCCTCCACGCGAACATGGACCTGTACAAGTGGGCGTACAAGCTGCTGCCGGCCATCAGCTCGGACCTGGTGGCGGACTGCTTCGAGCTGGCATGGGACATCCGCGGCGTGGACATGCAGGCCTCACCCTATGACCTGGCCGACTGGGGCTACGAGCCCATCCGGATCGAGACGGCCGAGGGTCGGGCGGAGTACGTCCGGCATCAGCGCGCCTTCGCTGAGCGGGCACAGGAGCTGCGCGGGCGTCTGCTGGCAGCCCTGGACCACCTGGAGGCGCTCAGCGGCGATCCTATAAAGCTACCTTGACGTCAAGCAGACTTGACTGTCAAGCTTGCTGTACACAGCCGAGCCTCGACGATGCGATCGGCTCAGTCAGCAGGAGGGACACCATGGACCGCAGTACGGGTGCACAGAGCAGTCAGTCGACCGAGATCCACCGGCACAGCTCATTCTGGGGACGCTCCGCGCGGCTCGGTGGCGGTTCGGGGCGGCTGATCGCCGTCAGCCTCTCCCTGGGCCTGGCCAGCGCGTTCGCCCTGGCAGCGGGAGCCACCGCTCTCGGACGTGCGGCCAGCCCCGAGATGCCCGAGGCCTGGACGTGGCTGTTCCCGGTCATCTTCTTCTGCCTCGCGGCGCCGGTCGCCTGCATGGCGGCTTGGGCACTGCTCGTGGACCGAAGCACGGTCCGAGGCGCCACGAGCAACCCCGAGGACTCGATCGAGAACCGGTGGTACGACCGCGCAGCCCAGGCCACCTTCCATGTGGTCCTGCCTGTGGTGGGGGTGGGCGCCGGACTGGCCTCCATCACCCGCTGGCAGGCCGACACCGGGCTGCTGCTGATGGCTATCGCCGTGCTGATGATCCTGGTCTTCGCCGGCTCCTACCTGTGGGCCAAGCGGGTGGACTCCTGATGGAGAACAGCCTCAAGGAGGCCCGAGAACGGGCGGGCTGGTCCCAGCAGCGCCTGGCCGATGAGCTGGGGGTCTCCCGGCAGACTGTGATCTCGATTGAGAAGGGACGCTACGACCCCTCCCTGCCCCTGGCCTTCCGCCTGGCCTCGGCGTTCGGCTGCCGGATCGAGGACCTCTTCACCCCCGGCGACGGTGACACCTGAGCCCCCCTTCCCCCTCGCTCGCGGGGCCTGACTACGTATGGCGACTGTGCTAGTGAGTGAAGGGGATGACATCAAGATCATCCGGCACTAAGAACTCTCCGGAGAAATGTTCCCGGCCTGCGTCCCAGGCCGCAGTCTGGTCTACACCCGGCACCAAATGATGGAGTGCGAGTCGACGGGCACCCGCTTCTTCTCCCACCCGAACAGCGTCACGGAGGGAGGTGTGAGATTTGTGGTGATGCTCCAGCGAGGCACGAGACGTTTCGTCTGCCTTCCCTTCATACATCTTCTCGATGAACTCGAAGTCCAGAGCCTCGTGCAGGACCAGCCCGGCACCTTGGGACAATCGAACCATGTTCGGCGTGTAGGTCGTGTCACCCGAGATGCAGACTGACCCCAGATCCGTGTCGAAACGGAAGGCAAAGGCGGGTGCAATGGGTGGATGCTGCACCAAAGTTGCACTCACCACCACCTGATCATCTCTGAACACCTCGAACGGCTCAATCGTCGGCACAGGGTTGTCATTGGCGTGGAACTGTGCGTGCGAAGGAATCTCGATGTCACGCGCGTCGAAGAGGTCGAGCGGCGACGGACGCAGCGAATCGATGACCCTGTCGTTCAAGTCTGTGGCGTGGGCTTCCATCAACTTCAGGAACATCTCCGCGGTGCCGGGAGTCGGACTATGCGGGGCGACAGGCTGGGGTGGAGTCTGAGCCAACGCCGACACCGGGGGCAGGACCCCTCGGTCGCCGGGCCCGTAGATCGGCACCGGATCGTCCAGCCGGTGCTGAAGTTCGTAGAGACCGAACAGCCCGAGCGTGTTCAGGTCGACCGTGTGATCGGAGTGCAGGTGAGTGATGAAGACCCCCTTGAGATCTCCAAGGGCTAAACCTGCTCGTTCTATCTGGCGACCCACCCCGTGGCCGCAGTCCACCAAGTAGAAGCCGTCGTCTACAACGACAGCAGTCGCGATCCCAGTTCGGCTTGCTCCCCGCCAGAAACGAGGACCACCAGCAGTTCCCAAAGTGATCACATGATGCGGCGCTGTGGACGTTGAAGTCATGAGGTTGCCCTTCAGGAGAAATGATCAGGTCTCCAATGAGTCTGCCGATTCAGACATATCGTGAAAAGATCGATCTGGTGGGGTACACCATCGGTTTTATTTATGCCCACGACGCTGGGTATCTGGGAGGCATCCATGGCAGACATCACTGTGCGGCAGTTGGAGTACTTTCTTGCCGTGGTCGACCACGGGTCGATCAGCGCGTCAGCCCGCCATCTTCACATCAGTCAGGCTGCCGTTTCCGTAGCGATTCAGCAGTTGGAACGGCAATTGAACGCAGATCTTCTCAGCCGCGCACCGGCACGGCGGGCTCTGCCGACTCCGGCGGGACAGGCACTCCTCCCCCACGCTCGACGCGTGGTGGCTGCGTTGGCTGACGCAGCTGAGTCGGTACAGGATGACAGGACGGAGCTCCGAGGAACCCTTCGCGTGATCAGCACTGTCAATGTGTCTCCGCACGTGCTGCCGCCCATGCTCGAACATTTCAAACGACAGTTCCCGGACGTCATGGTGCGAATTTCCGAGGCCAGCCCAGCAGACATCCATGAGTCGATCAGGACAGGGCAAGCTGACCTCGGATTGGGGTATCAGCGCCAATCCAGCTCGGACTTCAAGGAAACACTCGTCGATGATGTGCGCCAACACGTGATGATTCCTGCAGGTCATCGCTTGGCCGCTCGAGCCTCGGTTCATTTGAAGGAATTGGAGGAGGACCCCTTCATCATGGTGGACATTCCTCCCAGCGTGGAACGCATCACTCAGCTGATGTTGGACCTAGGTGTCTCGCCTCGCCTGGCATGGAAGTCGCAGAACTTCGAGACAGTCCGATCCCTCGTTGCACACGGCCTGGGATGGTCTTTCGTCAACGTGATTCCCGCGAGTACGACCACCTACAACGGACAAGAAGTCGCCTACGTCCCGATCGCAGACGACATCCCAGCCAACCCGATTGTCGCCATGACCTTGCCAAACGCGCATCACGTGGCGCGAGTTCGCGCAGCTCTGAAGTTCTTCACGGAGCGACGGGCCCTCCTGCGCGGCTAATGCGGCAGGAGGACCCGTCAGGACTGCGGGTTTCGAAACGACGCAGTCAGTCGATTCTGCGAGGAGAGCCTGTCGAATGGCGCGGGTGCGACGACTGGCCTACATCAGAGCCGGAATCACGACGCATAGTTTCCCCTCCTTGGTCCTCATCTCCCACTGTCCGAGCCGCTTCGGCGAACTGATCGAAAGTAGGACGGCGGGACTTCCGACGCGTGTCAATGACGACCCAGATGACGACGAGCAGCAACAGTCCCATCAGCACCAGGGGTATCGGTCTCGTGAAGAAGATGGAGAACGATCCGTCGGACAGGACCATCGAACGCCGGAAGTGGTCCTCGAGGATCGGTCCCAGGATGAATCCGAGAATGAACGGACCTAAGTCGAAGTTGAACGTCCGGAGGAAGTAGCCCACCACTCCGAAGACGATGCACATCAGTACGTCGAACATGGAGTTGCGCACCGAGTACACGCCCGCAACCGCCACGATAAGGATAATCGGCGCCATGACATTGCCAGGAATCCGCAGCATCTTCACGAACAAGCCGATCAACGGCAGGTTGAGAAGAAGCAGGAGAACATTGCCGACGTACATCGATGCAATGACGCCCCAGAAGACGTCTGGATGTTCATTCACCAGCTGGGGCCCTGGTGTGATGTTCTGCAGAAGCAGGGCACCGAAGATCAAGGCCAACACAGGGTTCGGCGGGACGCCGAGGGTCAGCAGCGGAAGGAATGACGAGTTGGAGGAAGCGTTGTCCGCGGTCTCTGTGGCGGCCAGGCCGTCAATCGCTCCCTTGCCGAACTTCTCTGGTTCCTTCGAGAACCGCCGCTCAGTTCCATACGCCACCACCGAGGAGATCGTTCCTCCGCCTCCAGGGATGATGCCGATGAAGAATCCAATGACCGATGCCCGCAGAATCGCCAGTCGGCTTTTGACCCACTCGGCCTTCGTAGGCAGAATACGAGCCAGCTTGGTCTTCCCAAGCCCCCCGTAGAAGCCCTTCTCGGCGTTGAACATGATCTCGCCGATGCCGAACAGCCCCACAGCGACCGCGACAATGTGGATGCCTGCAGTCAGTTCGAAGTTTCCGAACGTCAAACGGGGTTCCGCCGTATTCGGATCCAATCCGATGACTGCCACGATGATCCCCAATGCAACAGCCACCAAGGCTTTCACCTTAGATCCGGACCCGATGAACGCGATCATGAGCAGGCCCATGGCAGCCAGCACGAACATGTCAGGACTGCTGACCGACCCGGCGACTCTCGCGAGGGAGGGTGCCAGGAACGTCAGTCCCAGAATCGCGATAGTTCCTCCAATGAAGGATCCGATAGCTGTGATTCCGAGAGCAGACCCAGCTTTGCCCTGTTGCGCTAGAGGATACCCATCGAAGGTCGTTACCACCGCCGATGCATCCCCGGGAAGGCGGAGCAGGATCGCTGGGATACGACCGCCGTACATCGATCCGTAGTAGATGCCAGCCAACATCATGATGGCACCAGCGGGTTCAAGGTTGAAAGTCAGTGGGAGGAGCAGAGCGATCGTGGCGACTGGCCCCAGCCCAGGGATCAGTCCGATCAGTGTTCCCACTGTAACGCCAATGAGCACAAAGAGGAGGTTCTCCGGCTGGAGGGCGACACCGAATCCGTGACCTAGCCCGTTGAGCATGTCGTTCATGGAAAGTGGCCTTTCTCAGACGCCGGTCAGAATGCCCGTAGATTCACGCCGAGAAGCAACGCGAACAGGATATAGACGACGACAGGGGTCAGGATCGAGACGATGACGGCGGGTACCCAGCGCATACCCCCAACAAAACGAGTGACAATGAGAAGCGCCGGAGCTCCTGCGCCAATCAGCCCGGCCCAGTCGTACAGAGGCACGAAGATCAACAAGGGTATTGCAACGCCCGCAACACGCAGCAGCCCCTTCCTGCTGGGCGGATGGAACCGATGACGCGACAACAGGATGACCGGCGCCAGCAGCAACACGACCAGGCAGTTCAGGAATGGCCAGAGACCCGCTCCCGGCTGATCGAAGGATCCGATTCCAAGCTGCAGTGACGGGATCAGAAAAATGACTCCGACAACGGCCAGAACGACGGCCGAGTACCAATCCACTGGCCCTGGTTCGTCCCGCTGCGGGTGACCTTCATAGTCGTCGAGCTGCTCCGCGCCCCAAGCGGGCGACGGATGATCCGCTGGGCGAGAGTTCGAGGACGATGCCATGGCATTCACCGCCCTGGACCTACTGGATTCCCAGTTCGGAGTACAGCGTCCGGAAACGCTCCAGCTCCTTGGGCATATAGTCACCGAACCACGCTTCACCGCCGACGTCGGGGATGATGCCTCCCGAATCTTCGACGAACTTGATGAAGTCGTCGGATTCCACAGCCGCAGTCGATGCCTCGGTGAGGGCGTCCACGACTTCCTGAGGAGCGTCCTTCTGGACCACCAGTGCCTGAGATCCGGCGAATAGATAATCGCTCATCCCGTACTCCTTAATAGAGGGAACGTCGCCCAGAACCTCGGGAACGTAATCAGTCGTCACCGCAAGCGCTCGGATCTCGCCGGATTTGATGCGCGGCAACGCGCTGGTGATGTCCTGGATTCCGAAGTCGACATCGCCATTGACAATGGCCTGAAGCGCTGGAGGCGAGCCGTTGTAGGCGACAACCTCTCCGTCGAGGCCATAGTCCTTCAAGATCCCTGCGCCAATCAGGTGGGTCGGATGCCCCTTGCCGAATGCGGAGTACGTCAGGCGGCCGTCTGCAGACTGCAGATCCTCGAACTTCTCCAGCGGTGAGTTTGCTGGCACAGCAACGACAAAGGTGTTCTCAGCAACAGGCTGGATCGACCTAAAGTCATCGATCTCATAAGAGACATCCTGTTGCAGCATGCTGGAGGTGAATGCACCCGTCGGAGCGAAGAGAAGGCTGTACCCATCGGCTGAGGCATTCGCAGCCTCTGTCGACGCAATGGCTCCGCCACCGCCCTCCCGGTTCACGACAAGCACCTTCCGTCCAAGCTCTCGCTCGAGCCCCTCCGCGAACTTGCGCGCAGTCGCATCGTTGTGTCCGCCAGCGGCGAATCCCACAATCAGTTCGACGTTCTTCGTCGGATACTCCTCCGCGGAACCTCCCGATCCACCCTGAGGTCCACAAGCTGTGACTCCCAGAGCGGCGACCACGGCGAGACCCACTGTGAATGTTCGACGATTCATGCGCCTTTTCCTTTCCCGGTGTCCCGGCGGGGTAGCCGGGTGTGACGTAGATCCCAGTGTTCATCAGTGACATCCATTAGGAAACCGGAAGTTATTTATAGAGGCCATCGTCTATGCCTATAACTGGAACCACCTACATCGCATCTCTTCCGGGCCCCACGGACGCGAACGGCGCGCCTCCGTCAGGAAGGAGGCGCGCCGTCGTCGGGAACTCAGGCCCGGTTCAGACCAGGACCGAACCGTGGGTCACCGGGTGAAGATGGGGCGGAAGAACTCCATCAGCTCGTCGGTGGAGCTCAGCGGCAGCACGTTGGCCACGTACTGGTCCGGGCGCACGACGACGACCACGCCTTCGCGGCTGAGTTCGCGGGCCACGAAGATGTCATCCTCGGGGTCGATCCCGTAGACCTTGTTCAGGTTCGAGACCTGGAACGGGCCGACCTGCGGACGGAAGACACGCGGGGCCTCCATCAGCTCGACCTCCTGATGCGGCTGCTGGTAGATCACCGAGACGTCGAACACCGAGTCGGGATCCCAGCCCTCCGGGGTGAAGGCGCGAACGGGACCGTTCTCCCCGCCCATCCATTCGGCCCAAGTGCGCACCGCCGAGTCCTGGGAGCCGGAGGGGGCGGCGTCGGCGAAGACGTACACCCGCCAGCGGCCGTCAGCGGTGTGCTGGTGACCCAGGTACTTGCGGTTGGTGTCCGAGACCCGGTGCACCGGGTGGGCCTTGAAGCGCTTGCCCAGCGTGAAGCCGCCGGCCAGCTCCTGGTGGGTGTTCTCCCCCACCAGCAGTCCCGGCTTGTACTCGGTCATGAAACCGGCCGGGAACTCGGCGGTCTTGGTGTAGAAGTCCTCCAGGGCCGAGGCGCTCTCCAGCTCCTCGGGCTTGGCGGCCATCATCGAGGACCACTCGCGGTCGAAGTCGATCAGGTTCTGGGCGATCTCCTGGCGCTCGGCGGTGTAGGTGGCCAGCAGCGACTCCGGGGCCAGGCCGGTGAGCACGTGACCCAGCTTCCAGGCGATGTTGAAGCCGTCCTGGATGGACACGTTCATGCCCTGGCCGGCCTTGGCCGAGTGGGTGTGGCAGGCGTCGCCGGCGATGAACACGCGCGGGGTGCGGGTGCCGGCCTCCTCGGTGGGGACGTCGTCGAACCGGTCGGTGACGCGGTGTCCGACCTCGTAGACGCTCCACCAGCCCACGTCCTTCACGTCCACCGAGTACGGCGAGACGATCTGGTTGGCCTTGCGGATGATGGTCTCCAGCGGGGTCTTGCGGACGGCACCGTTGTCGTTCTCATCCACCTCACCCAGATCCACGTACATGCGGAACAGGAACCCGCCCTCACGGGGGATGTGCAGGATGGAGCCGTGCTTGGACTGGATGGCGCACTTGGTGCGGATGTCCGGGAAGTCGGTCTCGGCGATCACGTCCATCACACCCCAGGCGTGGTAGGACACGGCACCGACGTGCTGCGCGCCGATGGCCTTGCGGACGCGTGAGTGCGCGCCGTCACCGCCCAGGACGTACTTGGCGCGCACGATGCGCTCCTCGCCCTGCGCCGTGCCGCCGTTCGGGGCCTCGCCGGAGCGCTTGAGGGTCACCGTGACGGGGTACTCGCCCTCGCCGACCTCCAGGGAGACGAACTCCCAGCCCCAGTAGGGCTCGGTGCGGGAGGGTGCGTTCTTGGCGTAGCGGGCGAAGTAGTCCAGCACGCGGGCCTGGTTGACGATCAGGTGCGGGAACTCGGAGACGCCGGCGGGATCATCCACGGTACGGGCGGTGCGGATGATGTGCTCCGGGTTCTGCGGGTCCGGCTTCCAGAAGTTCATCTCGGTCAGGTCGAAGGCCTCGGCGATGATCTCCTCGGCGAAGCCGAACGCCTGGAAGGTCTCCACGGAACGGGCCTGGATGCCGTCCGCCTGGCCGATCTCCAGACGGCCGTCGCGGCGGTCGATCAGGCAGGTCATGACCTCGGGGAACATGGCCAGCTGGGCGGTGGCGGTCATGCCAGCCGGGCCGGCGCCGACCACGAGGACGTCCATGGTGTCCGGCAGTTCGGGCGAGCGGTCCACGCCGACGCCGGATGCGGGCAGCACGCGGGGATCGGTGGAGACATATCCGTGGTGATGGAACAGCATGGGGGCTCCTGGTGATGAGAGGATGCGAGGGTCTGAGCTGTGTTCTATAATCGAACGAGTCGTTCATATACCGAACACGTGACTCAGATCATATACGTTAGGTGACTGTGGTCACAAGACCCTGTCGGCTGGGTCATCCTCCCCCACCGTCCACCTCCTGCCCAGGTCCAGACGACTGGACCTCTCCGCCTGCGACTCCCGAGACGAGGCCACCTCATGGTCACCCCTGTCAGCGCTGCCGGCCCTGCCGGCGCTCCCCGTCCCACCTCGGGCGCGCACTCCCAGACGCTCTCCCGCGGACTGCAGATGCTGGAGCTGGTGGTCTCGGCTCCAGAGCCGCCGACCATCGCCGAGGTCGCCGCGCAGCTGGGGGTGCACCGCTCCATCGCCTACCGGATCCTGCGCACCCTCGAGGACCACGGCCTCCTCACCCGGGACACCTCGGGGCGGCTGATCGGCGCGCCCGGTCTGGCGGTGCTGGCTCGCGGGGTGCAGCAGGATCTGCAGTCAGCCGCCCTGCCGGAGCTGACCACACTGGCCAACGAGCTGCAGATGAGCGCATTCGTGGCGGTGTGGGGCCAAGGCGAGTGCATCACCCTGGTGACGGTGGAGCCCTCCCACGGCCACGCGGTGACGCAGCGGCCCGGTACGCGGCACCCCCTGGACCGCGGTGCTCCCGGGCTGGCCGTGCAGGCGGGCATGGGCCTGGAGGAGCTGGATGAGCTCACCGGCGGCGTCCGACCGCGCGACGAGGTGGAGCAGACTCGCCAGCGCGGCTTCGCCGTGAGCAACGATGAGGTGCTGGACGGGGTCTCCTCCGTGGCGGTGCCACTGCGTGTGGACGGGCATCTGCCCGCCGCCGTGGCGGTGGTGTACGCGACCCGCCAGCTGGACGTGGCCGCCGTGGGTGCACGGCTCACGTCCAGCGCGGCTCAGATCGCCGCCCGGCTGGGTCAGCGCCTGGCTCAGTAGGAGCCGCGCGGCGCCTGCCCGTCAGAGTCCTCGGCGCCCGGAGCCGGGCACCAGGTGTCCGCCAGCGCCTCCGACCCGCGGGCCAGCAGGGCGACATCGGCACCCACGTTGACGAAGTCCGCCCCGGCCTCCACATACTCCTGGGCGTGGGCCTGCACGAAGGCGTTCACGCCCACGATCTTCCCGGCGGCCTTGACCTCGGCGATGACCTTCTTGACCGCGGCCACCACGTCCGGGTGGGCCTGCTGGCCGATCAGGTCCATGGTGGCCGAGAGATCGGAGGGGCCGATGAAGATCCCGTCCACCCCGTCCACGGCGGCGATCGCAGCGGCGTTCTCCACGCCCGCGGCGGACTCGATCTGCACGAACAGGGTCACCTGCTCCCCCGCGTCCTGCAGGTACCCGGAGGTGCGGTTCCACCGGCCGGAGCGGGCCAGGGCCGAACCGACCCCGCGCACGCCCTTCGGCGGGTAGTGCATGGCCCGCACGGCGGCCTCAGCATCCTGGGCGGTGTGCACCATGGGCACCAACACATTCTGGGCGCCCAGATCCAGCACCTGCTTGATGATCACCTCGTCCAGGGCGGGCACCCGCACCAGGGACAGCGTCCCGGTCCCGGCGATCACCCGCAGCTGCGCCAAGATGCCCTCCAGGGACAGCGGCGCGTGCTCCCCGTCGATCAGCAGGTAGTCCAGTCCGGCACCGGCGCAGATCTCAGCTGCGGTGACGTCACCGGAGGAGAGGAACATGCCGGCCACCGGACGTCCACCGCGGGCCTGCACGGCCTCGGGGGTGAACAGGTCCTTCAGGCTCGGCTCCGTGGTCACTCGAATCGGCATGTCACAGTCCCCAACGGTCCGTAGTCGGCGTACACGGTGTCCCCTGCGTAGACCCACATGGGCCGGGTGAAGGATCCGGCCAGGATGATCTCTCCGGCCTCGAGCACGTCTCCGTGGCCGGCGATCCGGTTGGCCAGCCAGTGCACGCCGTTGCCCGGGTGGTTCAGCACGCCGGCGGCCACCCCGGTCTCCACGATCTCCTCGTTCCGGGAGAGCATCCCGGAGACCCAGCGCAGGTCCACGGCGTCCGGCTTGACCGGGTTTCCGCCGATCACCATGGCCCCCATGGCGGCGTTGTCCGAGATGGTGTCGGTGATGGTTCGGCCCTCCATCTCGATCCGCGAGTCCAGGATCTCCAGCGCCGGCACCACGTACTCGGTGGCCCGCAGGACGTCGAACAGGTTCACACCGGGACCGGAGAGGGGGTCCTTGAGCACGAACGCCAGCTCCATCTCCACGCGAGGGTGGGTGTAGCGGGCCCACTCGTAGACGTGGCCGGACTCCATGACCATGTCATCGAAGATCACCCCGTAGTCCGGCTCGGTGATGCCGGTGGCGTCCTGCATGGCCTTGGAGGTCAGCCCGATCTTGTGGCCCACCTTCTTCCGCCCGGACTCCTGCTGACGCTGAGCCCAGATGCCCTGCACGGCGTAGGAGTCCTCGATCTCCATCTCCGGGTACCGCGCGGTCAGCAGCGGCACGGGCTTGCGGTCCTGTCCGGCCTGATGCAGCTCATCGGCGATCTTCACGTGTGTCTGATGGTCCAGCATGCGTTCTGCGCTCCTTGGGGGTGGCTGAAGACAAGGATGCCCGACGACGGCCGGCACCTTCCGGCGGGAAGGTGACGGCCGTCGTCGGGAACCTCATCAGGAGGTGGAAGACGGTGAGCTCAGAGCTGGTGGCCCAGCTTGTACTCGCCCTTCTTCCAGTCCGGCATGGACTCCTCGCCCTCGTCGGCGCGAGTGTAGGAGAAGCCGTCGGCACCGATGGTCACGGCCATCTCGGAGTCGTCCGTGCGGGCCACGACCTCCTGCGGGTTGCCGTCCAGGTCCAGGACCAGGGAGGCCTCGGTGTACCAGGACGGGACCACCGGGGTGCCCCACCAGTCGCGGCGCTGGTTGTCATGCACGTCCCAGGTGACCACGGGGTTGTCCGGGTCTCCGGTGTAGTAGTCCTGCGTGTAGATCTCCACGCGGTGCCCGTCCGGGTCACGCAGGTAGAGGTAGAACGCGTTGGACACACCGTGACGGCCGGGGCCGCGCTCGATCATGTCCGAGCGGCGCAGGGCACCGAGCTTGTCGCAGATGGCCAGGATGTTGTGCTTCTCATGGGTGGAGAAGGCCACGTGGTGCATGCGGGGGCCGTCGCCACCGGTCATGGCGGTGTCATGCACGGTGGGCTTGCGGCGCATCCAGGCGGCGTAGACGGTGCCCTCGTCGTCCTGGATGTCCTCGGTGACGCGGAAGCCCAGGTCCTGCATGAACTTGGTGGCGCGCGGCACGTCCGGGGTCACCTGGTTGAAGTGGTCCAGGCGGACCAGGGCCCCGGGGGTGTAGAGGTCGTAGCGCCAGGCCAGACGCTCCACGTGCTCCACGTCGTAGAAGAACTCGTAGGGGAAGCCCAGCGGGTCCTCCACACGCACGGAGTCGCCGATGCCCTTGGTGAAGCCCTCGGCCTTGCGCTCCACGCGGCAGCCGAGCTCCTCGTAGAAGGCCACGGCCTTGTCCAGGTCCTCGGGGCTGCGCACGCGGTAGGAGAACGCGGCGACAGCGGCCACATTGCCCTGGCGCAGCACCAGGTTGTGGTGGATGAACTCCTCGATGGAGCGCAGGTAGACGGTGTTCTCGTCCTCCTCGGTCACGGTCAGGCCGAGCACGTCCACATAGAACTCACGGGACTTGGCCAGATCGGTGACCACCAGCTCCATGTAGGCACAGCGCAGGATGTCCGGCGCCGGTGCCGACGGGGTCTGGATGGGGTTGCCCGTCTCGATGGGCGCCTCCTGGGAGACATAGAAGCCCGAGGACGTCTTCGTCCGGTCAGCGGGGTTCGTCATGATGATGTCCTTCTCAACGAGGGGGTGGGTACGGGGTGATGGGGGCGGCTGGAGCCAGTGGCTCAGGCGTCCATCTTGGCGGCGGCGTCTTCCTGCTTGCCGAAGACCGGGTTGTGGACCTCGCCGAGGTTGATGTGCACGGCCTGCTGATCGGTGTAGAAGTCGATCGAGCGGTAGCCGCCCTCGTGGCCCAGGCCGGAGGCCTTCACGCCGCCGAACGGAGTGCGCAGGTCACGCACGTTGTTGGAGTTCAGCCACACCATGCCGGCCTCCACGTCCTGGGCGAAGTTGTGCGCACGCTTGAGGTCGTTGGTCCAGATGTAGGCGGCCAGGCCGTACTTGGTGTTGTTGGCCAGCTCCAGGGCCTCCTCGTCCGTGTCGAACGGGGTGATGGCCACGACCGGACCGAAGATCTCCTCCTGGAAGATTCGGGCGTCCGGGGAGACGTCGGCGAAGACGGTCGGCTGGACGAAGTTGCCCTCCGGGAACTCCTCCGGACGGCCGCCGCCGGCGGTCAGACGAGCCTCGGACTTGCCGATCTCCACGTAGGACATGACCTTCTCGAAGTGCTCCGGGTGCACCAGGGCGCCCACCTCGGTGGTCTCGTCCTGCGGCAGGCCCACCTTCACGCGCTTGGCCTGAGCGGAGTAGCGCTCCACGAACTCGTCGTAGATGTCCCGCTGGACCAGGATGCGCGAGCCGGCGGTGCAGCGCTCGCCGTTGAGGGAGAAGACGCCGAAGATGGTGGCGTCGATGGCGGCGTCCAGGTCGGCGTCGGCGAAGACCACGGCCGGGGACTTGCCGCCCAGCTCCATGGACAGGCCCTTCAGGTACGGGGCGGCGTTGCCGAAGATGATCTGGCCGGTGCGGGACTCACCGGTGAAGGAGATCAGCGGGACGTCCGGGTGCTTGACCAGGGAGTCCCCGGCGAAGCCCTCCTCGCCATAGCCGTGGACGATGTTGAACACGCCCTTCGGCAGCCCGGCCTCCTCGAAGATCTCCGGCCACAGCGAGGCCGAGAGCGGGGTGAACTCGGCCGGCTTGAGCACCACGGTGTTGCCGGTGGCCAGGGCCGGGCCCAGCTTCCAGGACTCCAGCATGAACGGGGTGTTCCACGGGGTGATGAGCCCGGCCACGCCGATCGGCTTGCGGTTGACGTAGTTGGCCTGGCGACCCGGAACCTTGAAGGCGTCGTCATGCTGGGCGACGATCAGGTCCGCGAAGAAGCGGAAGTTCTCGGCGGCGCGGCGGGCCTGGCCCAGGGCCTGCTTGATCGGCAGGCCGGTGTCGAAGCACTCCATCTCGGCCAGGTCGTCACCGCGGGACTCCACGATGTCGGCGATCTTGTGCAGGATGCGGGAGCGCTCGCGCGGCAGCATCTTCGGCCACGGGCCATTTTCGAAGGCGTCCTTGGCGGCGGCCACAGCGGCGTCGATGTCCGCGACCTTGCCGGAGGCGGCCTGGATGTAGGCCTCGTTGGTGACGGGGTTCAGGACGTCGAAGGTGTCGCCGTCGATCGAGTCGACGTGCTCACCGTTGATGTAGTGCTGGATCTTCTCCGGCAGGTTCTTGGGACGGAAGCTCTCGGTCTTCTGCTCGCTCACAGTGTGTCCTTTCGGTGGAGACTGGTCAGTACGGGTAGGTCAGGAAGGGTCAGTGGGTCAGTGTCCGGTGCCGGAGGCGTGCTCCGGTCCGGACTCCACGGAGTCGAGGTAGGCGGTCAGGGTATTGGCGCGGTGCTGGCGAGCCGCAGACTCGATCACCTCGAAGGGGGCGCGGTCCCGGATCAGCTCGAGCAAGTGATCGTGCTCGTCCACCGAGGCCGCGGCCCGTCCGGGGACGTAGGCGAAGGTGGAGGAGCGCAGGGCGGCCAGGCGGTTCCAGCCTCGGTGCACCAGGTCCAGCACATGCGGGTTCTGATGGTGTTCGAACAGCACCGAGTGGAACTGCTTGTTCAACGCAGTGAACTCCACCGGGTCGAAGTCCTCGAGCAGCTCACGCATGCGCTCGTTGATCTGCCGGGCCCGTTCCAGGTCCTCGGCGGTGACCAGCGGGGCGCACTGGGCGGTGGAGAAGCCCTCCACCAGGGCGAGGGTCTCCATGGTGTGCAGGTACTCGATGGGGTCGATCCCCACCACGGTGGCCCCCACGTTGCGTTCGTACGCCACCAGGTTGTCCTGCTGGAGCCGGCGCACGGCCTCGCGCACCGGGACCACGGACATCCCCAGCTCCTCGGCCAGCTGGGCCAGCACCAGGCGACTGCCCGGGGCGAAACGGCCCTGCTGGATGCCGCTGAGGATGGTCTGGTAGGCCAGATCCGCCTTGGAGGTCACCGGGCCCACCTCCTCCGCCCGCCGGTCCTGCTGGGTCATGGTCATGGGATCAGGCCGTCCCCTGGCCGTCCTGCTGGGCCCGGTACTCGGCGTACTTGGCCTTCCACTCGGCGTTGGGCGGGAACAGCCCGTCCACCGGGTGCCCCTCGGCCACGCGGTCGTAGACCCAGGCGTCCTGCTGCTCCTGCTCGTAGGCGGCGTCGACCACCTCGTGCAGCAGGGCCGGGGGGACCACGACCACGCCGTCGTCGTCGCCGATGATGATGTCGCCGGGCTGGACGGTGGTGCCGCCGCAGGCGATGGTCCCGCCGACCTCCCAGGGCACGTGGCGACGGCCGAGGACCGCCGGGTGGGCACCGTTGGAGTAGACCTGGATCCCGACGCCGGCCACGGCCTCCGAGTCCCGGACGCCGCCGTCGGTGATGACCGCGTTGGCGCCGTTGACCTGGGCGCGCAGGGCCAGGACGTCCCCGAGGGTGCCGGTGCCCTTCTCCCCGCGGGCCTCCATGACCACCACGTCGTCCTGCTGGACGGAGTCCATGGCACGCTTCTGGGCGTTGAACCCGCCGCCGAAGGCCTTGAACAGGTCCTCACGGTTGGGCACGTAGCGCAGGGTCTTGGCGTAGCCGAGGATCCGGCGGCCCGGGTGGGTGGGGCGCACGCCGTCGATGGTCGCGTTGTCGATCCCCTGTTTGCGCAGCTGGGCGGTGATGGTGGCCACCGCGGTCTCGTTGATCTTGGCCTTGAGCTCCTCGGTCAGCAGGGAGCGGTCCGCCACGGGAGCCGAGGGGACGTAATGGTCGCTGACCTGCTCAAGTGCGGGGCCGTCGTCGTTGGCCTTCTCCGGAGCGGCCGACAGGCCAGCGGCCTCACGCGAGCCCCAGGCCTCCTCGCGCTGGGTGTCGTCCACCTGCGGCTGGGCGCCATAGGGGGCCATCTCGTGCTCGCCGGCCACCACGCGGGTGACCAGTCGGCCGGTGCTGGGGGCGCCGGGAGCGGTGGGGGCGTCCACCTCCACCTCGACGACGTCGCCCGGCTGGGCCACGGAGGATCCGGCGGGGGTGCCGGTCAGGATGACATCGCCCTCTTCGAGGGTCATCAGCTGCGAGAGGTCGGCGACGAGCTGGCCGAAGGGGAAGACCAGGCCCTCGGTGGTGTCGTCCTGGACGAGCTCGCCGTTGACCCAGGTGCGCACGCGCAGGGCCTTCGGGTCCAGGCCCGCGGCCGGCAGCACGGCCGGGCCGAGCGGGGTGTAGCCGTCACCGGACTTGTTCTTCACGTTCGAGCCCTTGTCCGCGTGGCGGAGGTCGTACAGGCCCCAGTCATTGGCGGCGGTGATGCCGGAGACCTTGGACCAGCCCTCCTCCGCGGAGACCCGGCGGCAGGTCTCACCGATGATCAGGGCGATCTCGCCCTCGTAGGCCAGCAGCTCAGTGCCGGCGGGGCGCTCGATGGAGTCGCCGGTGTTGGCGATGGAGGTGCCGGCCTTGATGAAGTAGCCGGGGAACTTCGGCGAGCGGCCGCGCTGCTCGATCCGGGAGGGGTAGTTCAGGTGGAGTGCCACGACCTTGCCGGGGCGGTTGGCGCGCTCGGTGAAGTCGACGGGCTGGGGGACGATCTGCTCTGACGCGGAGGTCATGTCTGGTGTGCCTGCTTCCCTGATGGCGGAGTGCGGACCTGCGGCTGTGACACCGCTCACCGACGATCGTATACGATCCTGACTCGCTTGCCTAGGGGTGAGGTGCAGGCAAGGTCAGAGCCTCAGTCGACATCGCCGTCGCGGTAGAGCCAGACGCCCCCTCGCTTGACGAACTGGGAGCGCTCCCGCTGCTGGCGGGTGCCGCCCGGGGTCCGGAAGTGGGCCGTGAAGGTGACGGAGCCGTCGTCGTGGAAGGGACCGCCGCCCTCGACCTGCTCGATGTCCAGACGGACCCAGTCCAGCGCCTCGTCCGGCCCCTGGCCGGGCGCGTCCAGGGCCAGCTCCCGCGGCCGGGTCTCCGGGGTCCAGGTGGCCAGCAGATACTGCTCCGCCTGGGCGAACGTGCCGTGCGAGGCGAGCGCGAAGGCGGTGTACCGCGAGCGCATCAGCGCCTCCGCGGTGGGAGCGGTCAGCTCCTGGGACTGAGCGAAGGTGCCGTGGAAGCGACCGCAGCACGAGCTGTAGACCTCACCGGTGCCGCAGGGACAACGCTCGTCCTGGGGTGCGCTCATGAGGAGGCCCCGGTGCCCTTCGCGGGCGGGACAGCGCTCAGCTGCGAGGTCTGGGTGTCCTGGGGCAGCTTCTCGGCCGAGATCCGGGCGACATCGCGCCCGTTGCCGGGACGGCGGATGCCGACTGCGCGGTCCTTGCGGACGGAGCGGCTGATGGCCACCACGCCGGCCAGCACGGCCCCGGCCATCAGGGGCAGCAGGACGGAGAAACCGGTGGCACCGGTGGGGCGAGAGGAGTTCTTGGCTGACATGGACCCAGCCTAAGTGCCGCCGGCTCACAGGGCACGGGGTGTCCGGCGCCGCCGGTAGACTGGACGGGCAAGCTCGCGGAGCGTCCGAACAGACCGGGAACGGTGTGCGTTCGGCGTGAGACGGCACCGGGCACCGGATGCCCCTCCCCCCTCCTCCACGGGCTGCACACCACCCATACATCGGTCTGCCAGAGACTGTTCTTCCACACCAGGAGCGCTGGATGCCCACGATCGTCGTCGACGTCATGCCCAAGCCCGAGATCCTTGACCCGCAGGGCAAGGCGATCGCCGGAGCACTGCCCCGACTCGGCTTCTCCGCCTTCTCTGGAGTGCGCCAGGGCAAGCGCTTCGAGCTCACCGTGGAGGGCGAGGTCACCGAGGACGTGCTGCGCCAGGCCCGGGAGGCCGCCGAGCAGATGCTCTCCAACCCCGTGATCGAGGACGTGGTGAACGTCGAGGTCCAGTCCTGATGACCGCTCGTTCCGACCTGCCCCTGATCGGGGACTACTCCTCGCCCGAAACCCCGCTGTCCGGTGCCCGCATCGGCGTGGTCACCTTCCCCGGCACCCTGGACGACCGTGACGCCGCCCGCGCCGTGCGCCTGGCCGGCGGTCAGCCCGTCTCCCTCTGGCATGCCGAGCCCGACGCCGCCGCTGCGCTGGGAGCGCTGGACGCCGTCGTGATCCCCGGTGGCTTCTCCTACGGCGACTACCTGCGCGCCGGGGCGATCGCCCGCTTCGCCCCCGTGATGGACGAGATCGTCCAGGCCGCCGGCGGCCGCGACGGCTCCGGTGCAGGACTGCCCGTGCTGGGCATCTGCAACGGCTTCCAGATCCTCACCGAGGCCCACCTGCTGCCCGGCTCGATGATCAAGAACGACCACCTCAAGTTCCTCTGCCGCGACCAGGTGCTGCGCGTGGAGAACACCACCACCGCCTGGACCCGGGACTACGCCGCCGGCGAGGAGATCACCGTGGTGCTCAAGAACCAGGACGGCCAGTACGTGGCCGATGAGAAGACCCTGGACGAGCTCGAGGGCGAGGGCCGCGTGGTGTTCCGCTACGTGGGCTGGAACCCCAACGGCTCACGGCGGAACATCGCCGGGATCTCCAACGCAGCCGGCAACGTGGTCGGCCTGATGCCGCACCCCGAGCACGCCGTGGAGGCCGGATTCGGTCCCGACTCGGCCGAGGGCATGCGCCTGGGCACCGACGGGCTGGGCGTGTTCACCTCCGTGCTGGCAGGACTGGCCGGAGCAGAAGCAGGAGCGAACGCAGGAGTGAGCAAGTGAGCGAGCAGTTCAACATCGACACCGTGGAGAACGCCGCCGCCACCCCGGACGTCGAGCTGCCCTGGGCCGAACTGGGCCTGAAGCAGAACGAGTACGAGGAGATCCTGACGATCCTCGGCCGCCGCCCCACCGCGGCCGAGCTGGCCATGTACTCGGTCATGTGGTCCGAGCACTGCTCCTACAAGTCCACCAAGGTCCACCTGCGCCAGTTCGGGCAGAAGCTGACCGAGGAGATGAAGAAGGACATGCTCGTGGGCATCGGCGAGAACGCCGGCGTCACCGACCTCGGCGACGGCTGGGCCGTGACCTTCAAGATCGAGTCCCACAACTCCCCCTCCTTCGTGGAGCCCCACCAGGGCGCGGCCACCGGGATCGGCGGGATCGTCCGGGACATCATCTCCATGGGCGCCCGCCCCGTGGCCGTGATGGACCCGTTGCGCTTCGGGGCGATCGACCACCCCGACTCCCAGCGCGTGGTGCACGGCGTGGTCTCCGGGATCGGCTCCTACGGCAACTCCCTGGGCCTGCCGAACATCGGCGGCGAGACGATCTTCGACCCCGTGTACCAGGGCAACCCGCTGGTGAACGCGCTGGCCGTGGGTGTGCTGCGCCATGAGGACCTGCGCCTGGCCAACGCCTCGGGTGTGGGCAACCGGATCGTGCTCTTCGGCGCACGCACCGGTGGGGACGGGATCGGCGGTGCCTCCGTGCTGGCCTCCGAGTCCTTCGACGACACCAAGCCCTCCAAGCGTCCGGCTGTTCAGGTCGGTGACCCCTTCGCCGAGAAGGTGCTCATCGAGTGCTGCCTGGAGCTGTTCAAGAACTCCCTGGTGGAGGGCATCCAGGACCTGGGCGCCGCCGGCATCTCCTGCGCCACCTCCGAACTGGCCTCCAACGGCGAGGGCGGCATGCAGGTGGAGCTGACCGACGTGCTGCTGCGTGACCCCACCCTGACCCCGGGCGAGATCCTGATGTCCGAGTCCCAGGAGCGCATGATGGCCGTGGTCCGCCCGGACAACGTCGAGGCGTTCGAAGCGGTCATGGCCCACTGGGGCGTGGAGTACTCCTGGCTGGGCGAGGTCACCGACACCAACCGGCTGATCATCACCTGGAAGGGCGAGGTGATCGTGGACGTGGACCCCAAGACCGTCGCCCACGACGGCCCCGTCTACGACCGCCCGTACCATCGCCCCTCCTACCAGGACGCTCTGGTGGCCGATCGCTTCCGTGACTCTGCCGCGGGAGCCGACCTGCCGTCGTCGGGAGAGGACCTGCGCGCCGCGGTGCTGGAGCTGATGGCCGCACCCAATATGTGCGACAAGTCCTGGATCACCCGCCAGTACGACCGGTACGTGGGCGGCAACACCGCCCTGGCCGCACCGGACGACGCCGGCGTGATCCGCGTGGACGAGGAGACCGGGATGGGCGTGGGCCTGGCCACCGACGCCAACGGCCGCTACGCCTACCTGGACCCCTACGCCGGCGCCCAGTTGGCCCTGGCCGAGTCCTACCGCAATGTGGCGACCACCGGCGCCGTGCCGATGGCCGTCTCCGACTGCCTGAACTACGGCTCGCCCGAGGACCCGGAGGTCATGTGGCAGCTGGCCGAGGGCATCCGCGGGCTCTCCGACGCCTGCATGGAGCTGGGCGTGCCCGTCACCGGCGGCAACGTCTCCCTGTACAACTCCACCGGGTCCACCGCCATCCACCCCACCCCGGTGGTGGCCACCCTGGGCCGATTCGACGATGTCTCCCGCCGCACCCCCTCCGGCTTCACCGCGGACGCGGACGGGCAGGCCGTCTACCTGATGGGTGTCACGCGTGATGAGCTGGACGGCTCTGAGTTCGCCCACCTGCGCGGGCACCTGGGGGGAGTTCCCCCGAAGGTGGACCTGGCCGCGGAGAAGCTGCTCGGCGACCTGCTGATCAACGCCTCCCGGGACGGGATGATCGACGCCGCGCACGACCTCTCCGAGGGCGGCCTGGCCGCGACCCTGTCCGAGATGGTGCTGCGCTTCGGCGTGGGCGCCCGGGTCTCGCTGGACGAGGTGCTCGAGCGGGACGGCGTGGACCTGTTCACGGCCCTGTTCTCCGAGTCCCAGGCCCGCGCCGTGGTGGCTGTGCCGCGCACCGAGGAGGTCCGGTTCAAGGACATGACCTCCGCGCGGAACTTCCCGGTGGCCCGGATCGGCGTGGTGGACCGGGCGTCCGAGGCGCTCGAAGTCCAGGGCGCGTTCAGCCTGCCGATCGCCGAGCTGCGTGAGTCATGGGAGTCGACCCTGCCGACGCACTTCGGCTGAGTCTCACGGTCGATGTGACAGGTCCTGGCGGCTGCGACTTCGCCAGGACCTGTCATCTCGACCCAGCCCTCTGCTCCAGTCGCTCAGTCTCGGCGCAGCGCCTCCACCGAGCTGACCACGCCCACTGGCAGCGCTCGATTTTCGTCAACGTGACGCCTGATACGCGATCACAATCGCGATGGAAGACGGAATAGTGATTATCTGCATTCGCTCCTGGTTGGAACTGGTCATGATTCTTCACTCGATCGACTGGGAACAAATTGACTGGGGCACTGTTCCAGAATGGTTCGCTGCTTTCGGCACAATCGGAGCGGTTGCTACTGCACTTCTCGTTTCCCATCGAGACGCCCGCCGGCTAGATGACGAGCGAAGAGACGCAAAGCGAGATCGAGAGGCAGCCGCCATTGAAAGAGCTGAGTCTGCGGAAGATCGCCGTCGACTTCGGGCTGAACAGGATGAGATTTCTTTCATCCGAAAACGCGAGTTCGCTCAGTATGTAACTGTAAATGTAGGACTCAATGATACGGTGCCGCTAGTCGACACTCCTGAGACTGCCGAGGTCGTTTCCGAAACGCAGTTCAAGTGTTCAGTACTCATAACCAATTATGGCACAACTCCGGTATTCGACGTGAAGACATCGATTCCTAAGTTTGATCCTTACGAGTACCAAATGGGAGATGGATCATGGTCAAAACTAGTCCCTGCATCACTCCCACTGATTAGACCGGGCTCGACCTACACGCACAACTTAAAAATTCGCCTCACAGACTTATTAACACTACAGAATCAAACAGTAGTGGCATTTAGAGATGCCCGGGGTCAGTACTGGGAGACAACTCACCATGGTTCACTCACCAGCATCAATCGGGAATCGAAAGATGTGCAAGACTAGCTCCTTTCAGCGCCTCGCCTCGATCACGGGGCAGGTGTCCATCACCACGTCCAGCCCGGCGTCCCGGGCGCGTTGCGCGGCGGCCTCGTCCACCACGCCCACCTGCAGCCACACGGCCTTCGCCCCCACCTCGATCGCCTGATCGACGATCGCCCCCACCTTCTGGGAGTTCACGAAGCAG
Source organism: Micrococcus sp. IITD107 (assembly GCF_041927415.1). NCBI lineage: Bacteria > Bacillati > Actinomycetota > Actinomycetes > Micrococcales > Micrococcaceae > Micrococcus > Micrococcus sp. IITD107. Next base: position 252,232 of record NZ_JBHFFN010000003.1, read on the forward strand.
TCCACCACGTCGATCTCCCCGGGCACGTCCGCCAGCCTCCGGTAGCCGGTCTCCCCGTGCACCTCCTGAGCGCCCAGATTTACCGGGATGATCTCCATCCCCAGGGTGTCCCGCACGAACAGGGAGACGCCCACCGCGGCACGCCGCGGATTGGGGGTCAGCCCGACGACGGCCCAGCGGCTTCCGCGGGCGTCCATCAGTCGGCGGATGGTCGCCGGATCGTTGGTGTGCGGTGCTCCGGCGGTGCCGGTCGAGTCGTCCATGGGACCACGGTAGCGCGCGGCCCAGACAGCGTCAGGGGTCAGTCCCCGGTGATGATCAGGGCCACCAGCTCGTCCTCGGTGACGGTCTCGTTCTCGTCCGGCATGGGGACCGGCTCCACGGCGTTCCACTCGGAGAAGGCGAACCAGGCGTCCAGGGTGTCGGCGTCCGGCCGCGCGCTGCCCGCCCCCTCAGAGCCCACGGCGGACTCCCCCTGCCGCAGCCCGGCCAGGGACCGGTCCTGCGCATCGAAGAGGATCACGCCGCGCCGCTCGGTGTCCGGATAGCTGTAGAGCGTGCGCCCGTCCTCCTCCACCACGGTGGCCTCGGTGTCCTCTCCGTCCCAGGTCTCGCCCTCGGGCAGGTTCTGGGTGATGTCCTGGAACAGGATCTCCACGCCCACGCCCAGGCTGGACTCCGGCTGCTGCACGCGCTGGCCGTCCAGCAGGTCCTTGACCTTCCCGGGAGGACCCATCCGGTCCAGGGCGGCGTCCGGCAGATGGGCATGGGCGATATCCCCGTCGCTGATCACGTCCACCACGTCTCCACCGTCGGTCTCCACCACGGTGTGGTAGTTGCTGCCGTCCAGCTGGCCCCGGTAGTCGATGTCCGCGTGGTCCCGCCCGGAGGGCATCCTCCCGGTGATCCGCACGCTGGTGGCCTCATCCAGCTGCTGCCGCGCCTCCGGCCAGACCTCGGACAGCCGGGGCGCCTGGTCAGCGTCCGACTCCGACTCCGGGGACGGCGTGGGAGCTGCCGCGGCCGAGCTGTCCGTGCCGGACGGCGAGGCACCCCCGCCAGCATCCTGACCGCCGTCGCCGCCGGCCCCGCAGGCCGTCAGCCCCAGGGCCAGCACGGCGGCCGCACCCCATCCGATCGGTCGAGTCCACACGGTCTGCTCCATGACGTCCCTCCACTCCAGGCGACGTCCCGGCGGCCGCTCCGCCGGTCCCTCCCGTCCACCTGCATCCGCTCCCACTCTGCCAGAGGGATCAGATCACCGCCCGGGAGTCCCCAGCCTGTCCTGGCGGCGGCGCGCGGCCTGCTCGGCCGGGCCCGGCCGGGGCAGCACCCGCCCGATCACCCGCAGGGTCACCCTGCCCATCAGCCGGGTGAATGCCGGGGCCGGGGTCCCGCGCAGTCCGGTCAGCTCCCGGTGCCGTGCCGGGAGGGAGTCGACGACTGCCAGGAACAGTGCCCGGTACCCGGGCCTCAGGTTCGCCTCCAACGGCGGGTCCTTCAGGAACCCGACCACCTTCTGCACCCGCGCGCCCCCGGCCAGCTGCCGGTCGTCGTCGTGGTCCTGCAGGCGCTGCCTCAGCGCCGCCCGGGTACGCGGCGGATCCTGCACCCCCATCAGCTCGCCGGCCACCGCCCACTCGGCCACATAGGCGTCCGCACCGGAGACGCCCTCCGGCGTTCCCGGCGGGGCAGGGACCGGCCCCACGAAGTGCTCGTAGCTGGACAGGAACGCGTCCGTGAACGCCAGGTGCACCCACTCCGAGAGCCCCGGATCGTTGGCGGAGTACCGCCGCCGGCTGCCGTCGCCGGCGGTGTACTCGCCCCGGACCGGCACGTGCAGCCGCCGCACGTGCTCGCAGGCCTGACGCGCCTGCTCGCGGGAGCCGTAGGTGACGGTGAAGATCCAGCGGATGGTCCCGGCCAGCCGGGCGAAGGGATCGGCCCGGTAGTCCGAGTGCTCGGCCACGCCGGCGAGCGCCCCGGGGTGCAGCGCCTGGACCAGCAGCGCCCGGATGCCCGCCGGGATGGTGGACATCCCGCCGTGCACCGTCCACACCGCCGAGTCCGGTCCGAAGTGCCCGGGATCCCCTCCCTGGGCGAGCTCCAGCTGCCAGGCGGGCACCTGACCAGACCGGTCCCCGGAGAAGGTGTAGAGCAGGCTGCCGCGGAGCCGCTCCAGTGGTGCCGAGAACAGTCCGGTGGTCAGCCGCATGTCTCGAGGGTACCGGCCGCCCGCTGCTCGAACAGGACCAGCTGTCTCAGTCGGTGCGGATCATGCACCAGGCGTGGTCGAAGCGGCGCTGGGCCAGGTCCGAGGCGCGCATCCACACCTCCAGGCTGGACGCGTCCCCGAACCACCCGTTCAGCGTGGTCCACGACTCGATCTCCAACACCAGCCGGTGTTCGTCCTCCCCCTCCAGGGGCAGTGCCTCCGGCAGAACCTCGTCCAGGGGCGCGGCGGACCCGGAGGAGCTGTGCCCGTAGACGTGCGTGAACGGGATCGTCCACCCCGGGGTGGGCTCCAGTCCGCGCTGGACCTGCCAGCTGCCGGCCAGTTCCTCGACCAGCTCGTCATGCTGTTCGAAGGAATGCGCCTGATCGTCGCGGTGCTCCAAGGACGAGGGCAGGGTGAACCCGGGCATGAACAGCCCGGGCTGGCACACCTCGCTGGGAACCTGCACATCCTCCGGCGGACGGACCAGCGGCCGGCGAGAGGCATCCTGCTCGGGACCGGGCAGCCACTGGACGAGCCAGCCGCGGGCCTGGCTGTCCTCGAGCTCGTACCCGTAGGTCTGCAGATCGTGGAACACCTGGAGCACCCCCTCCGTGGGCAGGCCCTCCTGGATCTGCTCCTGCGGCCAGGCGCGGCGGCTCTCCACATGCAGGGCGTCCACGCCGCCCAGATGGAACGTGGCCACATGGGCCAGTGGCCGCCCCTCGGCGTTGCATGGCCAGAGGCCAGGGTCCACCGCCGGGCCGCCGAGCCAGCTGATCCACCCTCCGGTCTCCCAGAGCTCGTCCAACTCCTGGGTGCCCGGTGCCAGGCTCTGCTCGGAGAAGACCGCGCTGTACCGCAGGTCCGGTGCCAGCCCCTCGGCCCCACGCTGAACCAGCCAGGCGGCCACCTCAGGGAACATCGAGTGGATCGGGGCAGGAATCGATGAACTCACCGCGCTGGACCTCGTGCTCTGGATCAGAAGGAGGGGACCAGGGTGTTGTTGGCCTCGAGGAACTCCTTGACCTCGTCCGAGGTGAAGGCGTCCTTGAGCACCTGGATCTTCTCCGAGTCCACATTGTCCTCACGGGCCACCAGGGAGATGGAGAAGCGCTGGTCCACGTTCTCCTCCAGCACCACGGCGTCATCCGGGGTCAACCCCACCTTGGCGATGTAGCTGGGGTAGGAGTACACCAGGGCGACTCCGTCCTCCTCGTAGGCGCTGGGCAGGTTCAGCAGGTCCACCTGGACCCACTCCAGGTCCTTGGGGTTCTCCTCCACATCGCCCACGCGGCCCTCGAAGCCCACGCCCTCCTTCAGGGTGATCAGCCCGTGGTCGTCCAGGATCGCCAGGGCGCGGCCCTCGTTGGAGACGTCGTTGGGGATGGCCACCTTGGCGCCCTGCGGGATCTCCTCCAGAGAGGTGTAGTCCTTCGAGTAGTAGCCGACCTTGGCGTCGTAGATCGGGGCCACGTGCACCAGGTCCGCGTCATTCTCCTGGTTGTACTTCTCCATGAACGGCTTGTGCTGGGCGAAGGAGGCATCGGCCTCACCGTCGGCCACCAGGCGGTTGTACTGGACATTGTCGCTGACCTGGACCAGCTCCACCGTGTAGCCCTCCTCGGCGGCGACCTCGCCGGCCTTCTTGACCACATCGGTCATCGGGGGCAGGTGCGAGGCCACCTTGATGACCGTGTCCTGGCCACCGCCGGAGCCGCCCTCGCCTGCGGAACCCGCGGTGCCGTCGTCGTTGGCTCCACCGCCGCAGGCGGTCACGGCCAGCAGCGAACCGGCCAGCACCGTGGCGGCCAGAGCTCGGGCGCGCAGCGGGGCGCGGCGGGAGTACGAGCCGGCAGATCCGGAGGAGCGGTCAGAACGGGAGAACAGCACGGGGGTTACCTCTTTCAGGGATGTGAATGATGCGGTCGAGTGATTCAGGGGAAACGGTCAGCGGCGGCGCCGGTCCAGTCCGCGGGCGATCGTGCTGCCCAGCAGCTGCACCAGCATCACCAGCACGATCATGATGAGGATGGTCAGGTACATGATCTCCTCCTCATAGGTCTGGTAGCCGTAGCGGATGGCGAAGTCGCCCACACCGCCGCCGCCCACCACGCCCATGATGGTCGAGTAGGAGATCAGGGAGATGGTCACCGTGGTCAGGCTCAGCACCAGACCGGACCTCGCTTCAGGGTAGAGGAAGCGCGTGACGAGCTGGCCGGTGGTGGCGCCCAGCGAGTCGGCCAGCTCCACCGTCTGCTCGGGCACGTCCAGCAGGGTCTGCTCCACCCACCGGGCGTAGAGCGCCACCGCAATGAACGCCAGCGGGACCGAGGCCGCCGTGGTCCCGAACGAGGTCCCCACCAGCCACCGGGTGAACGGGATCAGTGCCACCACGAACAGCAGGAACGGGACCGAGCGCACCACGTTCACGAACCCGTTGGCCACCGCGTACACGGTGCGGCGCGGCTGCGGCCCGTCCGGGCGGGTCAGGTACATCAGCGTGCCCAGCGGCAGCCCGATCAGCACCGCGGCCAGCAGCGCGTTGCCCAGCATCACCCCGGTCTCCAGGATGGATCCGAGCATCTCCGACTGGTAGCGGTCCAGCTGGTCGCGCAGGTTCTGCAGGATCTGTTCCATCAGCCCTCACCTTCCGGGGCGCCTGGGGCCTCGGCGGCCGGGGTGTGCGGGCCGAGGAACCGCTGGGCGCGCTCGGCGTAGGAGTCGAAGGCCTCGCGGGCGTCCGGCGGGGCCACGTCCACCAGCGCGGTGAGCCGCCCGCCCTCCAGCACCGCGGCCCGGTCACAGATCCCCTTGATCACGTCCAGCTCGTGGCTGACCAGCAGGATGGTGGTGCCCAGCTCGGTCCGCACCCGGCTGAGGATCCCCATGACCTCCTCCGTGTGATGCCCGTCCAGCGCGGACGTGGGCTCATCACACAGCAGCACGTCCGGTTCGGTCACCAGCGCCCGGGCGATCGCCACCCGCTGCCGCTCCCCACCGGAGAGCTGACTCGGATGCTTGTCCGCATGCGAGGACATCCGCACGAAGTCCAGCAGCTCCATGACGCGCGCTCGCTCGGCCTCCCGGCGCGAGGGTGCGCTCAGCGCCTGTGGCGCTGTCTCCCGACGACGGCCGCTCACCTCACTGCCTCGCGTCGCCAGGCGCAGGGGCATGGCGGCATTGGCGTACACGGTCTGGTTGGCCAGGAGGTTGAACTGCTGGAAGACCATGCCGATCCGGCGGCGGCGAGCCCGGGTGGCGGCAGCAGAGAGCGTGGCGAGGTCGGTGCCGTCCACCAGGACGCTGCCCTGCGTGGGGGTCTCCAGGCGGTTGACCAGGCGCAGCAGGGTCGACTTGCCGGAGCCTGATTCGCCCACCACCCCGAAGACCTCGCCCGGAGTGATCTGCAGGTCGATGCCCTGCAGCGCGTGCACGGTCCCGGCCCGGCGCCGTGCGGGGTAGGTCTTGGAGACCCCGCGGAACTCGATGAACGGGGTGGTGTTCGGCGCTGCGGCGGGCTGCGGGGCTGCGGTGTCGGGCTGGTCGGCAGATGCGGGCTGCGCGCTCACCGAGCCTCCCCTGCGCCATCGGATGCGGGGCCGGACTGCTCCGACCCCCTTCCCGGGACAGATCCGCCCGTCCCCGAGGTCCGCCCTGTCCCGGGAAGGGGGTCATCGACCTGAGCGCGCGTGTCCGTCACCGTTCCTGTGACCGTTTCAGTACTCTCCGGGCCCTCTCCGGTCACACGAACAGGGTCGGCCACGCGGTGAGCTCCTCCCTCGGCGTCCTCGGCGCCCTCGGCGCCCTCGTCCCAGGCAGCCGCCCGGACCACCACCGGATCCCCGCGTCCGGTCAGCAGCTTGGACACCGGGCACCGCGCATGCGCCGCCTGCGCCACGTCCTGCAGCTCGCCTTCGGACAGGCCGGCCGACTCCTCCACGGACACGGTCGCCTCCGGCACGAACGCGTACTCCCCACCGGGCTCGCGGATCAGGCTGACCTGCACGCTCACCCGGCTGCGCACCGGAGCACCGTCCGCCCCCAGCACGCCGCGGTCACGCAGCACGGCCTCCACGGTCGCATTCAGGCAGGTGCTCCACGCCATGCCCAGGAACTGCTCCGGATTCACCCCCTGCGAGGGATCGCTCGGCGGACCGGTCTGCACCTGCGGACCGTCACTGACCCGTACCCACCCGGCGGTGCCGCCGTCGTTGGTCACGGTGGTGCTGTAGATCCGCTGGGCCATCCGGCCAGGCTACTCCGTCCCGCGCGGAGCCGGCGTCCACCCAGGTCCCCGTGCGTCATCCTCAGGGATGACCCGGGCGTGCCCCGGATTCGCCCCGGAGAGGGAGGGCGCGGCGCTTCCCTGGCCACTACTCTCGAGGGTGGGCCGCACCGCGCTGTGCCCGCATCGCATCCACCCGCCGGCACGGCACCCGCACCGGGTTGCACCGGCACCACTGACGACCGACAGCAGCACCAGGGGGACATCGCACGTGAGGCGCCGACAGGACAGCGAGCCGGACCGTGACGTGCCCCCCGGAGTGACGGACCTGCGCACCGCTGACGCCTCCCCCCTCGGCGCCCACGCCGAACACGAGGACGGCGCCGACCTGCACCCCCACGAACAGAAGCGCCGCCACCACCTGGGTCGGCGCGGAGTGCACGGCCTGACCCGGCCCGAGGACCACGTCCTGGCCGGACGCGGACTGGACGGGGCCGACGTCGTGGTCCGTGAAGAGGCCGGACTGACCAACCGTCAGCCCAAGGACACCTCCCGCTCGATCTGGAAGATCCTGCGGGTGCACGTGCTGACCCTGTTCAACCTGGCGATCGGTGCCTGCGCGGTGGCGATCATCGTGCTGGGGCGCTGGTTCGATCTCGTGTTCTGCCTGGCCGCCGTGGCCAATGTGGTGATCGGCGTGATCCAGGAGCACTCGGCCAAGCGGAAGCTGGACCGGATCGCGCTGCTGCACCAGGACGCCGCACACGTGCTGCGGGACGGCGCCGAGACGGACGTGCGCCTGGAGGAGATCCTGCTGGACGACGCCGTGGTGCTGCGCCGCGGCGACCAGGTCCCGGCGGACGGGATCGTGCTGACCAGCGACGGACTGGACATCGACGAGTCCCTGCTCACCGGCGAGTCCGATCCGGTGGCCAAGTCCGTGGGGGACGGCGTGCTCTCCGGCTCGGCGGTCCTCTCCGGCTACGGCATCTTCCGGGTGACCGCCGTGGGCGCGGACTCCCATGCCTCCCAGCTGGCGATCGAGGCGCGCAAGTTCTCCAAGATCCACTCCGAGCTGCGCGGCGCCCTGGACACCGTGGCCAAGTGGCTGACCATCGCCCTGGTGCCGATCGTGGCGATCATCGTGCACGGTCAGGTCCAGGCCGTGGGCGGCTGGGCGTACGTGCTGGAGAACGACGCCTTCGAGCCCGCCGTGGTCGCCGCCGTCGCCTCCATCACCTCGATGATCCCGCAGGGACTGGCCCTGATGACCACCATCTCCTTCGCGGTGGCGGCCCTGAAGCTGGCGCAGGAGAAGGTGCTGATCCAGGAGCAGCCCGCCGTGGAGATCCTGGCCCGCGTGGACACCGTCTGCCTGGACAAGACCGGCACGCTGACCGAGGGCGGGATCGTCTTCGACACCGTCACCCCGGCCCGGCCCGGCGTGGTCATGGCCGCCGGTTCCGACGCCGCCGAGCCCGCCGAGCCCCAGCCCTGGCGGCAGGTGCTCGCCTGGTTCGGCGCGGACCCCAATGCCAACCCCACCACGCTGGCCCTGCGTGAGGCCTTCACCCAGCGTCCCGCTGAGCGCTCCAAGGCGCAGGTGGCCTTCTCCTCCGCCCGTCGGTGGAGCGCGGTCGCCTTCGGCACCCCCACCTCTCCAGGCCTTCCCGACGACGGCCCGTCACCTTCCGCTGCCACGTCCGGTTCCGCCGTCCCCTCCGCTCCTGCGTCAGCCCCAGCGGACAGTCTCCGAGGCGCCTGGGTGCTCGCCGCACCCGAAGTGGTGTTGGACGCCGCAGGCGATCACCTGGATCCGGACCACCTGCAGCGGCTCGAGCGGCAGTGCCAGTCCAGCGCGTCCCAGGGACTGCGCACCATGGTGCTGGCCCGCTCCCTCTCTCCCGCCGCCGTCGGGAATGCTGTGGCTGCAGGGGCTGCAGGGGCCACGGAGGAGGCAGAGCGCGCTGTGCAGGGGCCGTCCCTGTGGTTCGGCGAGGGTGAGGACCTGCCCGCAGCGCTGATGCCGGAGGCCGTGCTGACCTTCCGGGAGAACGTGCGCAGTGACGCGCACGAGACCCTGGAGTTCTTCCGCGAACAGGGCGTGGCGCTGAAGGTCATCTCCGGGGACAACCCGCGCACCGTGGCCGCCGTGGCCCGCGAGGTCGGGATGGAGCTGGTGGGCGACGGCTATGACGCGCGGCGACTGCCCGAGGACCCCGAGGAGCTGGCCCGGGTGCTGGAGGAGCACTCGGTGTTCGGGCGAGTCTCCCCGGACCAGAAGAAGTCGATGGTGCAGGCGCTGCAGTCCCGCGGGCACGTGGTGGCGATGACCGGCGACGGCATCAACGACGCCCTGGCGCTGAAGACCGCGGACCTGGGGATCGCCATGGGCAACGGAGCGCCGGCCACCAAGGCGGTGTCCCGGATCGTGCTGCTGGACGGGAAGTTCGCGCGGCTGCCCTCCGTGCTGGCCGAGGGGCGCAAGGTGATCGCGAACATGGAGCGGCTGGCGCACATGTTCCTGACCAAGACCTCCTACGCCGTGCTGTTCGGCGTGGTGTTCTCCCTGTTCGCCTGGCAGTTCCCGCTGCTGCCGAGGCAGGCCTCCACCGTGGACTTCCTGATGATCGGGCTGCCCACGTTCTTCCTGGCCCTGATGCCCAACCCGCGGCGGTATGTGCCCGGGTTCCTGGGCCGGGCCCTGACGTTCGCCATCCCCTCCGGTGTGGTGATCCTGCTGGGCATGCTCGCGGTGAACGCCTTCGCGCGGTGGTTCGTGGAGGATCCGGCGGCGGTGTCCGTGCAGCAGATCCAGACCTCCTCGGTGATGACGCTGACCCTGATGGGCCTGTGGGTGCTGAACCTGATCTCGCGTCCGCTCAACCGGTGGAAGCTGCTGTTGATCGGGTCCATGCACGTGCTGCTGTTCCTGGTGCTGACCGTGCCGATCTCCCAGCAGTTCCACCAGTTCGAGCTGCCGCCGCTGGACCTGGGGCTGGCCGCCGTGGCGATCGGTGCCGTGGCCTGCCTGCTGCTGGAGGGCATCCACCGCTGGCACCACGCCCGGCTGAGCCTGGCCCCGGAGGACCCGCGGCCCGCAGCGTGAGTCCCGGTGGGAGTCCCGGGGCGAGTCCCCGTCGGATGGCCGGACGACTACGGGTCCGGGGTGAACGCCTCGGCAAGCCGCAGTCGTTCTGCGTCGGCGCGCGGCAGCTGCTCCACCACCAGGTCCCACGAGTCCTCGATCATCTCCCGGACCAGGTCCAGGGCGGCGTCCCGCGCGGCCCCGTCCATCTCGCCGAGCAGGTCCAGGCGGACGGTGTTCCAGTGCTTCTTGGACATGTGCCAGCCGGGCTCGACGAACTCGTGCGCTGCCCGCAGGCGGACAGCCAGCTCCGGGTCACACTTGAGGTGCAGACGGTGCTCGGAGATCAACGCGAACATCCGGGCCGGCCCCTGCGGCCGCCCTCGCACCTTAACACCGGAGTGCGGGGGTCGAAGGGCCAGTCCAACCAGGCCCCTGTCTGGTCTGCGCAGACCTGCCAAGCCCAGTCCGACCCTCGGGCCCACGCCAGCTGCTCCCCGCCTGCACTGTCCGCTCTGTCTGCACCGTTCACCCCGACAGTCTGGCACTCTGATCCCCTGGACCACAGCCTCTCCGACAAGGCCGCCGCACCACGGAAGCGGTGAAGGACGGAGCCACCACCACGGCCCCCGCCGCCCAGACCGTGGCCGGGGTGCCCTGGGGGATGGTGCTCATCTGGTTCTGCCTGCTGGGCTGCGCGGCGCTGGTCCTGTGGAACCTCCTGCAGGCCCTGGTCCCGAACGGGTCCTCCACCGGATCCGGCAGGGGTTCAGACCGCGCCGACCGTTGGAAGGCCCGCGGCAAGGCCCTGGGCCAAGCAGTCGTGTTCTCCGCGCTCACCGTAGTCTTCGGCACCTATGGGTTCGGCGGCAGCAGCTACTCCACCGAGTCCACCCAGTCGCTGACCGCCACCCTGATGGCCCACTCGCTGGGCGTCGTCGTGCCCTGTCCCAGGCACAGCCGTTCGGCGAGATCGCCCTCGGGGCGCTGGGGATCGGCCTGATGCGCTATGGCGCTTACCAGATCGTGCGCAGCCGCTACGACGTGATGTGAAGCACGAGTTCCCTGGGCGTTCGCTGGGAACAAGTTGACCGGCGGCGGCATCCGGAGAAGACTCAACAGAGGACACCCCACAGGCGGAGTCCCCCTGAGTCCCCGCCACGATTAGGAGACACACCATGCGACTGATCACCCTCGGCATCGGCGCCGCGCTCGGCTACCTGCTGGGCAGCCAGGAAGGCCGCCGCAACCTGGAGAAGATGAGCAACAACGCCAAGAGCTTCTGGCAGGACCCCAAGACGCAGCAGAAGGTCCATGAGGCCACAGAGACCATGAAGACCAAGGCCCCCTTGGTGGCGGACAAGGTCTCCACCACCGCGAAGGATGTGACGGACAAAGTGACGGACAAGGTCAACGAGGTCAAGGACGGCTCCGAGAAGGACGCCGGCGACGCAGATCCGACCAAGGGCAACGTCACGGCCGGCTCAGAGAAGACCACCGCAGGCAAGGACGCTGTGTCCGACCCCTCGCAGTCCCTCGAGAACGAGGGCGGCGGACTCACCCGCTACTGAGCCACGGCTCCCCGTGGGCCACGCGCCCGCCCGGTGAGCCCCCGCTCACCTCTCACGATGACGGCACCCCAGGTTCCCTGCGCAGGGAACCTGGGGTGCCGTCGTCGGGGGCCCTTCCGGAGCCCCTCCGGAACGGGCCGTGTCCGCTCAGCCCACCGGCCTGCGGTTCCTCAGGGCGAACCGGGCGCCGTAGTGGTTCTCCGGCAAGTGGTCACCCTTGCCGAAGAGCTTGTTGCGCATGGTGCCCTCGCGGTACTCGGTCTTGTAGCGGCCGAGCTTCTGCAGCTCCGGCACCACGTACTCCACGATGTCCTCAAAGGTGCCCGGGGTGATGTGGTAGGCCAGGTTGAAGCCGTCGATGTCGGTCTCGTCCTGGATCTCGGCCAGGCGGCGAGCCACAGTTTCACCGGAGCCGATGATCACCGGGCCGAAGCCGCCCACACCGCACCACTCGGCGATGCGACGCACGGTCCAGGGGTTCTCGTCGTCGCCGGATGCCTTCTTGAAGGTCTCGATGGTCGACTGGATCGCGTTGGACTCCACGTCGCCCAGCGGCTCATCCAGGTCGAACTGAGACAGGTCGATGCCCATCCAGCCGCTCATCAGCACCAGGCCGCCCTCGACGTCGGTGTAGCTGGCCAGCTCTTCGTACTTGGCCTGCGCCTCCTCGTCGGTGGCACCGGTGACGATGGTCTGCATGGACATGATCCGGATGTCGTACGGGTCGCGACCTGCCTCCACCGCAGCCTGGCGCAGCTTGGTGGTGGTGGCCTTGATCAGGTCCGGGGTCGGCGGGTTGATGAACACGGCCTCAGCGTGCTTGCCGGCGAAGGCGCGGCCACGGGTGGAGGCACCGGCCTGGTAGATCACCGGGGTGCGCTGCTTGCTGGGCTCGGTGAAGGCAATGCCGGGGGTCTTGAAGTACTTGCCCTCGTGCTCGATGCGGTGGACCTTGGTCGGGTCAATGAAGACACCGTTCTCACGGTCCTCGACGACGGCGTCGTCCTCCCAGGAGCCCTCGAGCAGCTTATAGACCACATCGAGGTACTCGTCGGCGTGGTTGTAGCGCTCGTCGTGCTCCATCTGGTCGTCGTGACCGAAGTTGCGGGCTGCCGAGGGCAGGTAGCCGGTCACCACGTTCCAGCCCACGCGGCCCTCGGTGAGGTGGTCCAGCGTGGCCAGACGGCGGGCGAAGGAGTAAGGGTGCTCGTAGGCGGTTCCGGCGGTGACGCCGAAGGTGAGGTTCTCGGTGACGGCGGCCATCGGTGGCACCACGAGGATCGGGTCATTGGTGGGCACCTGGGTGCCGGCCTTTAGAGTCGCCTCGTCCGAGTTGCCGTAGACGTCATAGGGACCGAGCACGTCGGCGATGAACAGTCCATCGAATAGGCCACGCTCCAGGGTCTGGGCCAGGTTGGTCCAGTAGCCCAGGGTGTTGTAGGTGCGCGACTTGTCCTCCGGGTGACGCCACAGACCCGGTGACTGGTGGGCCACGCAGTTCATGTCGAAGGCGTTGAAGAGGATCTCCCGCTGACCGGAGGCGGTGGTGGGGAAAGTGGATTCAGGCACGATGATGCTCCTTCCATCGGTCCTGGCAGTAGCACCGATCCGTCCATGCGGGGGTTGCTGCGGCGTCAACGATCCAGGTCTCTCGGCCGCTCGTGATGGGTACGTGGTTCATTCGAGCACACCGCGGGCACCGGGTCGAACCAAGTGTCGTCCCATGACAGGTGCCTCAGGTGAACTCCCTTCATGAGCCGACGGGAAGTGGTTCCACTTCAGTCTGCTCCCGGGGGCGTTCAGTGGCTGCTGCGGAGTACTCAACGAACGCGCCGCGGTATGTTGCTCCGGGGTGGCCCTCGGGCAAACGGTCGCCTTGTCCGGTGAGCTTCTGGCGCAGTGTGCCCGGCGCGTACTCAACTTGCGCAAGCCCCCGGCGTCTCAGTTCGGGCAGTAGCCCCTGGATGATGTCGGTATATGTGCCGGGCAGAGTGGAATTGATGATGTTGATGCCATCGATGCCTGCGTCTTGCCACTGTTCCAAGACATCGGCGATCTGCTCGGGTGTTCCGGCCAGTCGGTTGTTGATGGACCGGTAGCGCACGAAGTCCTCCAGTGTGGGGTCCTCGGTATTCGCCGCACGGCGGACAGCCGCCAAGTGTCCTTGGCCGCCCTCGGTGGTGAGGTCCTTCATTTTGGTGTCCAAGGGGAGCCCGCCGAAGTCCACTCCGAGGTTTCCTCCTATGTGGCTCAACAGGGAGTCCATGTCCAGAGTCTGCTCCAGGTCATCACTCTTGCGCTGCACTTCTGCCTCCGTGGACCCCACGATGATGTGGAAGCCTTGGAGGAACTTGATGCTGTCGCGCGCGCGGCCTAAGGATTCGGCACGGTCCCGCACCTTGGCGGTGTACTCGGCCGCATGGGAAGGATCCACCAGCGCCGTGAACGTGGCTTCGGCGTGTGTGGCACAGAACTCCTGGCCTCGCGGGGAGGCTCCAGCCTGAAACAGTAGAGGGGTCCGCTGCGGGGAAGGGCTGGACAGGTGCGGCCCTTCGACAGAGTAGCGAACACCCTGGTGGTGGATCTTGGCAACCCGCTCTGGGTCGGAGAAGACACTTCCGGCCTTGTCCTGCAGCAGTGCCCCGTCGTCCCAGGATCCTTCCCAGAGCTTGTAGACCACGTCCATGTATTCATCAGCCCAGGCGTAGCGGTCATCGTGCTTCTCCAGACCAGCTGCACCGAAGTTCCGATGGGAGTTTTCCAGGGCCGACGTCACAATGTTCCATCCCACCCGGCCGCCGGAAAGATGGTCCAAGGTCGACATCTGACGGGCGAACTGGAAGGGGTGGGACTGGATGATCGAGCTGGTGGCGGCCAGGCCGATGTTCTCCGTCGTCGCCGCCAGCGCAGAGAGCAGCACGACCGGGTCGTTCGAGGGAATCTGCAGTCCATGGCGCAGGTGCTCAGCCCATCCGCCGTCGTGATTCCCATAGAGGCCGACGACGTCGGCGAAGAACATTGCGTCAAACTTGGCGTCTTCAAGTTCCCGCGCCAGCTCCTGCCACATGCTCAGCTCATTGAATCGGTGCTGTTGGGCTTCCGGGCGTCGCCACTGGCCGCCCTGGATGTGGCTGCCAGTATTCATGAGGAAAGCGTTGATGATCAGTCGCGGGCGAGTCCCCTGTGCACCGCCTGTGGCGGTAGTGGAGTGGTTCGTCATGAGCTGTGTCCTCCTAGTGGACCGGGGTGAGCTCGCGCAGCAGGTTCCCGGGGTTCGCTGCTAGCAGCGCCTGGGTGTAGTGCTCGCGAGGAGAGTCAAAGATCTCGCGCACGGTTCCGCTCTCCACAAGGCGGCCGGCCTGCATGACACCGACGCGGTCGGAGATCTGCTCCACGATGTGCAGGTCGTGGGAGATGAAGATGTACGTCAAGCCCAAATCACGCTGCAGCGCATCAAGTAGGTCCAGGACCTGCGCTTGGGTGAGTACGTCCAGAGCCGAGAGCGCTTCATCCAACACGATGGTGCGGGCACCCAGAACCAGGGCTCGAGCGATTGCGACGCGTTGACGCTGCCCTCCGGAGAGTTCAGCCGGCCGAGCGGCTGCCACCCGAGGAGGCAGGTTGACCTGCTCCAGGAGTTCGGCGACCTTCGCCTTGCGTTCCGCGCGGGTGCCGATCCGATGGTTGTCCAGGGGTTCGGAGACGATCTTCTCGATGCTCATCCGAGGGTCGAGCGCAGAATCGGGGTTCTGGTAGACCAACTGCAGGTCTTTCCAGAGGTCACGCCGCTGCCGACCTGTCAGGTCGCTGACGTCCTGACCGTGGACGTGCACGGTTCCCGCGTCCTGGTGCAGCAGTCGCAAGATCAGTCGTGCCGTGGTGGACTTGCCCGAGCCGGACTCTCCCACCAAAGAGAAAGTCGTTCCCGCGGGCACCGAGAAGGACACATCGTCGACGGCGCGCCGTGCCGCCTCGCCCGTGCCGAAGACCTTGGTCAGTCCGTGGACTTCCACAGCGGGCAACAGCTGAGCCTCCAGATCCGGCACCGGATCCTTGATCCCGGCGGCGGCCAGAGCGCGCTCCAGGAGATCATCGGCCGGTGTGCGCTGCCCTGCAGCATCAACGAGCAGCTTGGTGTACTCATGCTGCGGGTCGGTCGCGATGGCCCGGACATCACGGTCCTCCACAATGCGACCGTTTTGCAACACCACAATTCGGCTGGCATGGTCCGTGGCCAGCGCCAGATCATGAGTCACGAACAGCACCGCTGTACCGGTCTGTTTGGCCAACCGGTCAAAGACCTCCAGCACACGCTTCTGCACGGTGACGTCGAGGGCCGAGGTCGGCTCATCGGCAATCAGCAGATCGGGCTTGAGCGCGAAGGCCATGGCGATCAGCACACGCTGCTTCAGTCCGCCCGACAGCTCGTGGGGGAACTGACGCAGGCGCTGCTCAGGACGGTCGATGCCCACCAAGTCCAGCAGGCGTGCAGCTTCGGCAAGCTGGGATTCCTTGGATCGCAGCTCCTTCTGCGGGTGAATGCGAAACACCTCGGTGAGTTGATATCCGATGGTGCGGACCGGGTCGAGCGAGGCCCCAGGGTCCTGAGGCACCAACCCGATCCTGGTTCCCCGGACCCTGCGGAACTCCGCAGTGGAGGCGTTCACCAGGTCTTGACCGTCGAAGGTCAGAGTGCCGCCGGTGACACGACCGCTACCCGAGAGCAGCCCAATGATGGCCTTGGTCAGGGTGGACTTTCCGGACCCAGACTCGCCGACCAAGGCGACGACCTCGCCGGGGCGGATCGTTAGGTCGACTCCGTCCAGGGCGGGCGAGCTGTCCCCGTAGGTGACCTGAAGGTTTTGGATATCGACAAGAACTGGGGCGGAATCCGCCGTCGTGTGTGCGGGACTGTTTGTGTGGATGGTCATGAGAGTCTCCTAGAACCGCAGCAGCTTCTGTACGCGTCGTCCGAAGATGCCCAGCAGGACGACGGTGAGGACAATGACAAGACCGGGCAGTGTGGTCATCCACCAGGCGGCACCCAAGTATTGGCGCCCCTCGGCGATGATCAGTCCCCATTCCGGGGTGGGTGGCGGGGCGCCGAAGCCCAGGAATCCGAGGCTGGAGATCGCCAGGATGGCGACGCCGAAGTCGACGACCAGCAGGGACAGGATCTGCCCGGCCGCGTTCGGCACGACATGTCGACGCGCCACAGACCAGGCGTTGCCGCCGTTGAGGTGTGCCGCTTCGACGTAGTCCAAGGCACGGATGCGCATGACCTCGGTGCGGGTCAGCCGGGCAAAGGTCGCGATCGACCCGATACCGACGCCGATGCCCAAGGAGATCGGTCCAGGCTCGCTGGCGGTGACGATGATCAGCGCGATGAGGAAGGACGGGATGGCCAACAGCACGTCGATCAGGCGCATGATGACCGGGTCCACCCAGCGGCCCAGCGTTGCCGATGCCAATCCGAGCGCACTGCCGACCACGAGCCCGACCAAGACAGCCAACCCGGCGGTCAAGAAAGTCTGCGAGGTCCCGTAGACCACTCGAGCGAAGACATCTCGGCCCAGGTGGTCGGTGCCAAACCAATGCTCACCCGAGGGGCCCTGCATCACCTGCGTGGCGATGCCGTTCAACGGATCCTGCGAGGTGAAGACCCCCGGAAAGAACGCAAAGCCCAGAATCAGCAGCAGCGGCAGACCGGACAACAGCAGTGGCCAGTCCACGCGGCGCCGACGGCGAGCGCGGGCCGGTGCCAGATCGTTGGCATCATGGGGTCCAGCAGCGGGCCCAGCGGTTGGGCCGGGCTGGTGAGCGACCACATCTTCTACGATTGCCAGTGCCATTACCGTGTCCTTCCCGCAGCAGCCGGATGAGCCTTCAAGACCCGGGGGTCCAGTAGCGGGTGCAGCAGATCGACAATGAGGCTGAAGACCACGAACGCTGTGGCCGTGATCAGGACCAGCCCTTGGACCAGGGGGATGTCCTGGGCGGTGACGCCCTGGAGGACGATCTGGCCCAGCCCGGAGCGGGAGAACACCGTCTCGGTAATGACCGATCCGGCCAGCAGCGCACCGACGGCCATCGCCATGACGGTGAAGGCTGGCGCGACCGAGTTCTTGAGGATGTGCGCGAAGAAGATCCGCGTTTCTGAGGCACCCTTGGCTCGCAGCACGTCGACGAAGGGCTGGGCGTAGGTCTGCTCGATCGCCTTGAACAGCACCTGCGCGATCGGTGCGGAGACGTAAGCACCCAACAGCACCACCGGAACCGTCAGCGAGAGGAACGATCCATCAGGGAATATCGACATCACGCCCAGCTGGAACGAGAGGACCTGCAACGCGATCAGACCGACCCAGAACACCGGGACCGAGGAGAACAACGGCGGCAAAGCCTCCAGCACGGCACGCACCCAGCGCACCTTCACCAAGCTCGCCACACTCACCAAGACAAAGGAGAGGACGACGGCGAAGACGAACGCCCAGCCCGCCAATTCCAGGGTGGAACCGATGACGCCGCCAATGCGTTCGACCACCGTTTGCCCGGCGCTCAAGGCATAGCCGAAGTCACCGACGAACAGTCCGGCCAGCTGGCCAAGGTACTGCACGATCAGTGGCTGGTCGTAGCCGTACTGCGCTTGCATCGCGGCCACCACCGCCGGATCCGGGGCAGCGTCAGCTGAGAGGAAAATCGTCACCGGGTCGCTGGGCAGCAGCTGCACCGACAGGAACACGACGGTGTAGGCCAGCCAGATCACGATCAGCGCCTGGCCGACACGACCGAGGGCATACCGTGCCATCTGCTTACTCTCCTTCCTTCCAGGCACCCTGGAAGATCGGAGCCGCACCGGTGGTGAACTCCACATGCGTGCCCGAGTGAGCGCCATAGACCTGAACTTCGTCCCACAGCACGATGGCGTGGGCCTGCTCGTTGACGATGTAGTCCTGCTGCTCGGCAAGGATCTCGTTGCGGGCGTCCTCGTCGGCCTCGGCGTTAGCGCGGTCCACCAGCTCGTCGAACTCGGGATCGTCGGCCAAGGTCAGGGTTCCACCGGAGCCGTAGAGCGGACCGAGCCCGCCGTAGCTGAAGGCGCGGGTGCCATAGAGCGGCACCGTCTCGTCGGTCTGGGCCTGCAAGAAGAAGGTGTTGTCACCGGCGCGGCTGGTCAACTTCACACCGAGCTCCGCCCACTGCTGGACCATCAGGTCGAACACTGGCTTGATGACCACCGAGTTCGAGCTGGCGGAAACCGTCAGCTCCAGTCGCTGGCCGTCCTTCTCACGGATACCGTCCGAGCCGACAGTCCACCCGGCTTCATCAAGCAGTTCCTTGGCCCGCTCTGGGTCGTAGGCGAAGTCCTCCGAGAGGTCCACGAAGCCCGGGGCACCGTGGTTCAAGATCGATCCGGAGAGCTGGTAGCTGTCCGAGAGCACGGTCTGCTTGATGGCTTCGCGGTTGGTACCGATCTGCAGGGCCTGACGCACGCGTGCGTCGGAGACTTCCTCATTCTCGAAGCGGACGGCCATGTGGTTGGAGGACAGGTCCGTCCCGGGTGCTGCATAGACGCTGTGGCCAGCGGCTTCCAGGGTGGCTTCGTCCACCGGCTGGATGCCGCGCACCAGGTCCGCCTGACCCGTCGAGACGGAGCCGGCACGGTGGCCGACCTCGGGCAGGTAGCGCAGCGTGAAGCCGTCCAGATAGGGCGCACCCTGGTTCTCCGCGGTCTCGGGAGCCCAGGCGTAGTCCTCACGGGCGGTGAAGACGATCTCCTGATCGGGCACCTGCGATTCGAAGGTGAAAGGACCGGACCCGATGACCTGGGCAATGTCGTTCTGACCGGCATTGTCGAGTTCGAAGACCGAGGGTGCAACCAAGCCGCTGGTCACCGAGGAGGTGGCGCGGACGAAGTTCGCGTTGGGCTCGGAGAGGGTCACGGTGACCTGATCGTCGCCGGTAACCTCTGCCGAGACGAAGTTCTTGTAGTCCTGGTTGGGCTGGATCTGCGCGTCAGTGATGCCCTCGCCAAAGACCTGGAGATTCCGTGCCACGGCCTCTGCGTCCAGAGGAGTGCCGTCAGAGAAGGTCACGCCCTCGCGAATGGTGAAGGTCCACTCGGTCAGGTCGTCATTGGGCGACCAATCCGTGGCGATCCACGGCACCAGTGTCTCGGTCTCGGCGTCGTAGTAGGTCAGGCGGTCCAGCACCGAATTCAGCACGTTCGCCTGGCGGTAGTCGGTAGCCGACTGGGTCTGCCAGCGCGGTGCGGGCACGACGTCGGCAAATACCAGGTGGCCGCCTTCGACCGGCTCACCCGAGGCGGCAGCGGACTCAGGGCCAGTGGTGGGGTTCTGTGCTTGGGCACCGTTTCCGCAGGCGGAGAGGGTCAGGGCGATGGCGACCAGGCCGACGGTGAAGGCTCCGCGCTGGCGAGATCCCGGGCTGCGAGTGATGATCTTGCTCATGTGATGCTCCTCGGTTCATGACCTCGGAAGCCCACACAACGTCTTGGCGAAGAGCCCGCGAGCGCGTCCCGTCAGGGCTCTTCCGTGGGATCGTCGCGTGACTGCTCCATCGGTCCTGGCGGTAGCACCCTGGCCCCGTAATGGGCGGGTTGCTGCGGCGTCATCGAGCCAGATCTCTCGGCCGCTCTGGATGGGTGGTCACAACTTAGCACCCTGATGCCCGGGTCGCGCCAGCTCCGAAACGTCGCTCAAGTCACACATCGTCATGAATCCGCCCACCACCGCCCCCTCACCGCCTGCTCACATGGGCTGACGATTTCGTCCCCGTCTCGACCGACAATTCGTCCAGACTTTCCGCGACATCTCCCGTGACCGCGCATGACGCCAACAGGCCCGCAGAAATTGACAGTTCCGCGCAAAATCAGGCCTACTGGAAAGACGAACCATCCAGAGCGGCTGAGAGATCTGGCTCCGTGACGCCGCAGCAACCCCCCACTCACCCCGTGGGCGAGGGTGCTACCGCCAGGACCGATGGAGTGTGATTCACCATGACCGCAGTCACCACTGCCCCCTCCCTGTCCAGCCCGGCCTCCTCCGCCGCTCCCGGACAGTCCACCGCTCACGACGACGGCGCCCGCACCTCAGCGGGTGCGTCCAGCAGCCTTCCGGTCACCTTCCGTGGAGTGGGCCGGTCCTTCCCCGTGGACGGTGGGACGCGGACCGTCCTGCGTGACGTGGGCCTGACGGTCGCCCCCGGCGAGATCCTGGCGATCGTCGGCGCCTCCGGCTGCGGCAAGTCCACGCTGCTGCGTGCGGCGGCAGGACTGGACCAGGGGTTCTCCGGCAGCGTGCTGATCGGCGAGGAGCCGGTCCGTCCGCATGACCACCGCACGGCCATGGGCTTTCAGGAGCCGCGCCTGATGCCGTGGCGCACCATCCACCAGAACGTCGCCCTGGGGCTGCCCTCCCGGACCAGCCGCAGTGCCGGTGCAGAGCAGGTGGACCGTCTGCTGGAGCTGGTGGGACTCTCGGCCGCAGCCGGACGCCGTCCCCGAGAGGTCTCCGGCGGCATGGCCCAGCGCGCATCCCTGGCCCGAGCACTGGCCCGGCGTCCTGGGGTGCTGCTGCTGGACGAGCCGTTCGGTGCGCTGGATGCCCTGACGCGGCTGAAGATGCAGGACCTGCTGCTGGACATCCACGCCCAGACCGGAACCACGGTCCTGCTGGTCACCCACGACGTGGACGAGGCCCTGCAGCTGGCCGACCGCATCCTGCTGCTGGGCGCGGATCCGTCCGACCCTGACCGTCCAGGGGCCACCACGCGGCAGGTGCTCACCGTCCCGGGCAGCCGCCCGCGCGACCGGGGCTCGGCCGAACTGGCCGCCCTGCGCTCCTCCCTGCTCGAGGGGCTCGGCGTGGACTCCCACCGACACTGACCCACTGACCTCGGCCCGCCTGCGGGCCAGGAGCCGGTCCACCCCCGGTGGACCTGGTCCCGACTGCGGCCTCACCTCATCACCCTGTCATGCTCGTCAGTTCTGACAGCACTGACACGTGGCACCATCTCGCGGTCATCGACCGTCTGACTCGACTCACCTGAACGCTTCGTCTCGAAAGGCCACTCATGCGCATCGCCCCCTCTGTCCCCACCCGACGAGCCGGTCGGCCCCGCCGCGCCCGCGCCCTGACCGGGCTGGCCGTCGTCGCCGTGTCCGCCCTGGCCCTGACCGGCTGCGTGGCCGGTGAGAACTCCGCGTCCGGCGGCACCGGCGCCGGAGGGGACGCCGGGGGCGGCTCCTCCGCGGACACGCTGTCCATCGACTTCGCCACCTACAACCCGCTCTCCCTCGTCATCAAGGAGAAGGGGTGGCTGGAGGAGGAACTGACGGACGAGGGCGTCGAGGTGGAATGGGTCCAGTCAGCCGGTTCGAACAAGGCCAATGAGGCCCTGCGCGCGGAGGCGATCGACATCGGCTCCACCGCTGGTTCGGCCGCGCTGCTGGCCCGCGCCAACGGCTCGCCCATCAAGACGATCAGCCTGTACTCCCAGCCCGAGTGGTCCGCCCTGGTGGTGCCCGCCGACTCGGAGATCACCGAGGTGTCCCAGCTCGAGGGCAAGAACGTGGCGGCCACCAAAGGCACTGACCCCTACTTCTTCCTCATCCAGGCGCTGGAAGAGGCCGGTGTGGATCCCGCCGACGTGACGGTGCAGAACCTGCAGCATGCCGACGGCCGCTCCGCGCTGGAGAACGGCTCCGTGGACGCCTGGTCCGGTCTGGATCCGATCATGGCCGGCGCCGAGCAGGCCGGGGCCACGCTGTTCTACCGCAACGTGGACTTCAACACCTACGGGTTCCTCAACGCCACCGAGTCGTTCCTGGAGGAGTCCCCCGAGCTGGCTCAGACCGTGGTGGACGTGTACGAGCAGGCCCGCACCTGGGCCCTGGAGAACCCCGAGGAGACCGCCCAGATCCTTGCCGATGTGGCCGGACTGGACCTCGAGGTGGCCACCACCGTGATCGAGGAACGCTCGAACCTCGACGTGGACCCAGTGCCCGGCCAGGCGCAGCTGGACGTGCTGGAGAAGGTCGGCCCGATCTTCGTGGAGACCGGCGATGTCCGCGACCAGGCCGCCGTCGACCAAGCTCTGGCCGAACTGCTTGAGCCCACCTACGCACAGAAGGCCCTCCAGTGACCGCCTCCACCCCCACCTCCACCCCGACGTCGACCCGGGCGCCACGCAGGGCCTCCCCCGAGACGGTCACCGGTGCGGCCACCGCATCCTCCGGTTCCGCGTCCAGCACCTCTGTGCGCCTGGGGTCCGCGCGCCCGGTGGTCCGCGCGGCGATCGGGCTGATCGTCCCGGCGATCCTCGTGGTGGCGTGGTGGGCCGCGACCGCAGCGGGGCTCTTCTCCCCTGTCCAGTTGCCCTCGCCCGCCTCGGTCTTCGAAGCCGGGACGGATCTGGCCACCCGCGGTGAGCTGCTGCATCACATCGCGATCTCCACGCAGCGGGTGATCCTGGGCTTCCTGGCCGGCGGCCTGCTCGGCTTGGCGGTGGGCTCCCTGCTCGGCCTCTCCCGCTGGGCCGATGCCCTGTTCTCTCCGCTGGTGGGGGCAGTCAGAGCGGTGCCGTCGCTGGCCTGGGTCCCCCTGTTGATCCTGTGGATGAAGATCGGCGAGGAGTCCAAGATCACCCTGATCGCCATCGGCGCGTTCTTCCCGGTGTTCACCACGGTCTACTACGCCCTGAAGCATGTGGACCCCCATCTGGTGGAGGCGGGCCGAGCCTTCGGATACCACGGGCTGCATCTGCTCCGCACGGTCCAGCTCCCTGCGGTCATCCCGGCGGTGTTCTCCGGCCTGCGGCTGGCCCTGGCCCAGGCCTGGCTGTTCCTGGTGGCCGCTGAGCTGATCGCCTCCTCCATGGGACTGGGCTTCCTGCTCACGGACTCGCAGAACAACGGCCGCACCGACCGGCTCATCCTGGCGATCATCCTGCTCGCCGTGCTCGGCAAGCTCTCGGACGCCCTGCTGGGCGTGGTGGAGCGGTGGGCCGTGCGCCGCTGGGCCTGACCCACGACCCCCACCATCGATCCCCGTCACCCATCACCGGGAGGAACCACCCATGCTCTCCACTTCCCATGACCGCTTCCCCCAGGCCCCTCGGGAGGACGCGTCGAAGACGCTGCGGGCCGCCGGCACCTGGACCGGGCGCCAGCAGACCCGGGTGGCGGTCCGAGACTTCACCTTCACCGTGGACGAGCCGGAGCGGATCGGCGGCCGCGATGAGGGGCCCACGCCCATGGAGTACCTCGCCGGCTCGGTGGGGGCGTGCATTACCGTGGTGATCGACCAGCTCGCGCAGCGGCACGGCCTGGAGCTCACCGGGGTGCACACCTACGCCCTCGCCCGCCAGGACCAGCGCGGACTGGCCGGAACCGCCGACGTCCAGCCCTACTTCCACACCTTCCGGCTCCAGGTCTGCATCGGCACTCCGCAGACCGATCCGGCCGTCCTGCGGCAGTTCGCCGCGGACGTCGAGCACTCCTGTCCGGCCGTCAACCTGCTCCGCGACGCGCACGTGGACCTGGAGGTCGCATGGTCCTTCGCGGAGCGCACCGTGGAGCACGACGCCGAGGCCGCCTGCAATTCCGCCTGCGGATACGAGCCGCAGCGGCTCCCCCAGGACGCGCCGGAGCCGGTCCTGACCCTGGTCAACGCCGATGCACCCTCCACCGGATCCACCGGGCCGACCGTCACGATCGGAGCGCGCGCATGACCGCCGTGGGACTGTGGACGATCGGCCTGGCCGTGGTCTACACCGCCTGGCTGGTGGTCGGGGGACGGATCGCCGTGCGCCGGCAGGAGACCGGCCAGGGCGGGTTCTTCGTGGGCGGACGCACCTTCAGCCCGTGGACGGTGGCGTTCTGCATCACCGGACTGTTCTCCGGATCCTCCTACATCGCGATCCTGGAGCTGAGCTACCGCACCGGGGTGTCCGCTGTCTGGTACGGGGTGGCCGAGACCGTCCAGGTGCTGCTGATCGCGCTGCTGCTGGTGAAGCCGCTGCGCGAGAAGCTCGTGGTCACGGTGACCGGGATCATCGGCGATCGGTTCGGCCGCGGCGCCAAGGCCATCGGCTCGATCATCACCGGCCTGACGTTCCCCATGTACTCCGTGGCCACCACCATCGCCTTCGCCTCGGCGCTGCACGTGGTCACCGGACTGTCCCTGCCGCTGGCCGTGGCCGCCACCGCCGTGGTGCTGCTGGCCTTCCTGACCACCGGCGGCATGCGGTCGGTGGCCTTCAGCCAGACCATGAACGTCCTGATGATCGGGCTGATGTTCGTGGTCGGCGTGTGGGCGCTGGCGGTCTCACCCGGAGCCGGGGGGATCGCCGCCTTCAGCGGCACGCGCCCGGAGATGTTCCAGCTGTCCAATGCGGGGGTCTCGCTGATCGTGGCCTGGTTCGGCACCTTCATCGTCAACGTCCCCCTGGCACAGGCGGCCTTCCAGATGTCCATGTCCGCCCGGACGCCGGAGGACGGCCAGCGAGGGCTGTACCGAGCCGCGGTCATGGGCATCCCCCTGATCCTGCTGGGCGTGTTCATCGGCGTGGCCGCGGCCATGGTGGTCCCCGGTGCGCCCCTGCCGCTCGTGGCGATCCCGGAGTACATCACCGGTGTGTTGCCCGCCTGGGCCGCCGGGGTGTTCTTCGTGGGCCTGTGGGCCTGCGCCCTGGGCTGGGCCGGGCCATGCCAGTTCTCCGGGGCCACGTCCCTGGGGCGCGACCTCGGCTCGGCCGTGAACCCCCGGGCAACCGAGGCGCAGCTGGTCCGCTACACGCGGTGGGCCCTGGTGGGCCTGACCGTGGTCATGGTCCTCTTCGCCCTGCTGCGCACCGAACAGTCGGCATGGTGGAACGTGATGGCCTGGACCCTGCGCAACGGGGCCACCTTCGCCCCCGTGATGGCCGCGTTCTTCTGGCCGCTGGCCACCCGGTCCGCCGCTATCACGGCCCTGCTGGCCGGATTCGGCGCCGGCCTGGGCTGGTACACCGCCTCCGGTTTCAGCCCCCAGCAGTTCTTCCTGGGCGTGCACCCGGTGTGGGTCGGGATGATCGCCAACCTCGCGGGACTGGTGGTGGTCACCCTCGTGCAGCGACGGTGGACGGTGGTGGGAGCCGGACGCCGTCGGCAGCGGGGCGTGACCGCCCTGATCGTCGCGGGCGCGCTGCTCGCGGCAACCGTGACCCTCTGGCCCTGGCTGGCCGGATTCGGACTGACCGGCCTCAGCCTGTTCCTGGTGGTGTTCGCGCTCTTCGTGGGTGCGGCCGCCCTGACCCGTCAGGTCACGTCCCCGCACCCCGCCGGAACCCCTCCCGAGCAAACGGAGGACCTGGCGCACCGAGACCACCACGGCCTCACCCCGGCCGCCGGAGGCCACCGGGACGGCGCCGCCAGGACCGATGGAATCGAGGTCTGAGCCATGTCCCCTGAGCACGCACCTGAGGCGGCACTCCCCGCCGCACCCGAGGCAGCGTTTGCCCCCTCCTCCGCACCCAGCACCCCGGAGCCCTCCCCCGCCCCCCGCGCGCCGGAGCCTGCCCCCGGTCCCCTGCCGGCCGCCGTCGTCCACGCCGCCGACCCGGACGTCCACCCGGGCCGCCCCGCCCACCTGCTCCACGGCGGGCGTGGTGACGGCCAGCCCGTCGAGGAGGCCGACCGGATCGCGTTCTGGGAGGCGGCCGCCCGGCGGCTGGACTGGCGCACCCCGTGGCACACCGCCCACTCCCGCACCGCACCGGACCCGCAGACCCGGCGCGGTCCGGACATCCGCTGGTTCGAGGGCGGCGAGCTGAACGTGGCGGAGAACTGCGTGGACCGGCACGTCGCCGCCGGACGCGGGGACAAGGTGGCCCTGCACTTCGAGGGCGAGCCCGGCGACCGCATCACCGTGACCTACGCCGACCTGCAGCGCCGCGTGGCCCAGGCCGCGAACGCGCTCGAGGAGCTCGGCATCACCCAGGGCGACCGCGTGGTGGCCTACCTGCCCGTGCTGGTGGAGACGATCGTCATCACTCTGGCCTGCGCCCGGATCGGGGCGGTGCACTCGCTGGTGTTCGGCGGGTTCTCGGCGGAGGCGCTGAAGTTCCGCGTGGAGGACACCGGCGCCAAGCTCCTGGTCACCACGGACGGCCAGTTCCGCCGCGGCAAGGCCGTTCCGGTCAAAGCCAACGCGGACGAGGCGGTGTCCGGTCAGAACGGCGTCGAGCACGTCCTGGTGATCGACCGCACCGGCCACAGCGCCCCCACCACGCCCGAAGCCGAGCAGATCCCCTGGACCCCCGGACGCGACCTCTGGTGGCACGACGTGGTGGACCGCCAGCCGCAGACCCACACCGCGCGCGCCTTCCCCGCCGAGACGCCGCTGTTCATCATGTACACCTCCGGCACCACGGGGAAGCCCAAGGGACTGGTCCACACCTCCGGCGGCTACCTCACGCAGGCCAGCTGGTCCTACGACCTGCTCTTCTCCCACCCGGACCCGGCGCAGCGCGAGCAGGACGTCCACTGGTGCACCGCGGATCTGGCCTGGGTCACCGCGCACACCTATGAGATCTACGGGCCGCTCTCCAACGGCGTCACCCAGGTCATCTACGAGGGGGTGCCGAACGCGCCGCACCCCGGCCGGCACTTCGAGGTGATCGAGCGCTACGGCGTCACCACGTACTACACCGCACCCACGCTGATCCGCTCACTGATGGGCTGGTTCCCGGACGGCATCCCCACCCCGGAGCAGGGCGGCTGGGACCTGTCCAGCATCCGTCTGATCGGGACCGTGGGCGAGGCCGTCAACCCAGAGGCGTGGACCTGGGCGCGCACCCAGATCGGCCGGGACGCCCTGACCTGCGGCGGCGCCGGCGTGCCCATCGTGGACACCTGGTGGCAGTCCGAGACCGGCGCCACCGTCCTCTCCCCCCGCCCCACGGACACCCGCTTCAAGCCGGGGTGCGGGTCACGTCCCCTTCCCGGGGTGGAGACGGCGGTGGTGGACGACGACGGCCGGCCGGTTCCGCAGGGACAGCAGGGGTACATCGTGGTCACCCGGACCGGCCCGGCCATGGCCCGGACCGTGTGGGGCGATCCGGAGCGGTACTACACCTCCTATTGGGAGAAGTACGCGGACCGCGGCTGGTTCCTGGCGGGAGACGGCGCGAAGACCGATGAGGACGGGGACATCTGGATCCTGGGCCGGATCGACGATGTCATCAACATCTCCGGGCACCGCCTCTCCACCATCGAGATCGAGTCGGCCCTGGTGGCTCACCCGGCCGTCGTGGAGGCCGGGGTCTGCCCGGTGCCGGATGCCAAGACGGGCCATGCCGCCGTCGCGTTCGTGGTGGTCCGCGAGGACGCCCTGCCCCAGGGCGCCGACCCCACGGAGCTCACCGAGGCCCTGCGCGGCCACGTCGGCAGGGTGATCGGGCCCGTGGCCAAGCCGCGTGACGTCGTCGTGGTCCCTGATGTGCCCAAGACGCGCTCCGGGAAGATCATGCGGCGTCTGCTCACCCAGCTCTACGAGGGCAGCACGCTGGGCGACACCACCAGCCTGCAGAACGAGCCGTGCGTGGCACAGATCGCCGAGGTCATGACGGGCCGGCGCTGAGGAGCAGGAGGAGGGACAGCCTGAGGAAAGGATCTCGATTCGGGATCGTCAGGTCCGAATGGTTGTGAAACGGGTCACTTTCGTGCATAGTGTCTCTACATGACCGATCGGTCGGTCACTAATTCGACCGTCGCACCCCGCACCGACCGCGTCATCATTCGCCCAGGCCTCGGCCCGGACACCGCACCGTCATCCCCGCTGTCCGCCCGTCATTCGTTGACGAGCTGAATCATCCTGGAGGCTCCATGGCCCACCCATCCACCACCGCGATGCCCCCGGCACGTCGCACTCGCGAGGAGAAGAAGGTCCTCGCGGGCACGCTCGTGGGCACCACCATCGAGTGGTACGACTTCTTCATCTACGCCCAGGCCGCAGCCCTGGTGCTCGCCCCGCTGTTCTTCGCCCCCATGGGTGAGACCGGCGCACAGATCGCCTCCTGGGCCTCCCTGGGCATCTCCTTCCTGGTCCGTCCGCTGGGCGCCATCATCGCCGGACACATCGGCGACAGGTTCGGTCGCAAGGTCGTGCTGGTGATGACCCTGGTCGGCATGGGCGCGGCCACCGCACTGATCGGCCTGCTGCCCACCTACGCTCAGATCGGCGTCTGGGCCCCCATCCTGCTGATCCTCCTGCGCCTGATGCAGGGCTTCTCCGCCGGTGGCGAGTGGGGCGGCGCCGCCCTGATGTCCGTGGAGCACGCTCCCCGTGGCAAGCGCGGCCTGTTCGGCGCCTACCCGCAGATCGGCGTCCCCCTGGGCATGATCATGGCCACCCTGTTCATGTTCGGCCTGTCCACCTTCATGACGGACCAGCAGTTCCAGGACTGGGGCTGGCGCATCCCGTTCCTGTTCTCCGTGGTGCTGATCCTGGTGGGCTACCTGATCCGCCGCTCGGTGGAGGAGTCCCCGGTCTTCAAGGAGATGCAGAACCTCAAGGCTGAGGCCTCCGCTCCGCTGGGCGAGCTGTTCCGCGGCCACACCAAGGAGGTCATCCTCGCCGCCCTGATCTTCGCCGCCAACAACGCCGCCGGTTACCTGGTGATCGCATTCTTCAGCTCCTACGGCACCAAGAACCTGGACATGGAGCGCACCGAGACCCTGATCGCCGCTCTGGTCGGTGGACTGGGCTGGCTGATCTTCACCATGTTCGGCGGATGGATCTCGGACAAGATCGGCCGCGTGCTGACCTTCCAGATCGGCTACGGCATCATCGTCCTGTGGGCCATCCCCATGTGGTTCCTGCTGGACACCGCGAACCTGATCCTGTTCACCCTGGCGATCGTGGTCCTGACCATCGGTCTGGGCCCGTCCTACGGACCGCAGTCGGCCCTCTACGCCGAGATGTTCCCCGCCAAGGTCCGCTTCTCCGGCGTCTCCATCGGCTACGCCCTGGGCTCCATCATCGGCGGCGCCTTCGCCCCGATGATCGCCCAGCTGCTGCTGGACAACACAGGCGTGTCCTGGAGCATCGGCATCTACATCGCCGTGCTGGCCCTGATCTCCCTGATCGCCGTGTCCATGGTCCCCAAGTCCATCCAGGACCGCGACCTGCACACCCATGACCGCGAGCACGACGACGCCCCCCTCGAGGAGCACGCCCACTGATCGTCCGGTCACTCCACGACGACGGCCAGGTCGCCTTCCCCCGGAAGGCCACCTGGCCGTCGTCGTCCCGCCCCTCCCCTCCCGGCACGGAGTGACCAGACCCCCGCCACAGTGACCGGGACGTGTCACTCTGTGCTGTGCTGCTGCGGGCCCGGGGCGGGGAAGTGCCTCATCCGCGGGCCGCAGCCTCCTCCAGCAGGCCGGCCAGGCGCAGCGGCATGATCTCCTGCAGCGAGATGCTGGTGCTGGTGCGCAGCACGCCCGGTGCGTCCACGATCCGATTGGTCACCTGGTAGAGGTCCGTGGTGTCCCGGGCGACCACCCGCACGCGCAGATCGGCGTCGCCGGTGGTGGCGTGGATCTCGATGATCTGCGGGATCGCACGCAAGCCGGCCAGAGCGTCGTCGTGCTGGCCCTGCCGGATGGAGACGGTGAGGAAGGCGGTCAGACTGAAGCCCAGCGCCTCCGGGGTGACGCGGCGGGTGACCTCGGCAAGCGCCCCACTGGCCTCGAGGCGGCGCAGCCGGGTCTGCACGGTGTTG
Source organism: Micrococcus sp. IITD107 (assembly GCF_041927415.1). Classification (NCBI taxonomy): domain Bacteria; kingdom Bacillati; phylum Actinomycetota; class Actinomycetes; order Micrococcales; family Micrococcaceae; genus Micrococcus; species Micrococcus sp. IITD107. The sequence goes on from NZ_JBHFFN010000003.1 coordinate 282,120, forward strand.
CGGGCCACGCCCAGCCGTTGAGCCAGGGCCACCACCGTGGCGAAGGGGTCGGCGTCCAGGGCGAGCAGCAGGCGCGCGTCGAGGGCATCGATCCGGGCGTCAGGAGTGCTCATAGGTGACATCTTGACACCCTCATGGCTCATCGCACAGCATTCTGCGCACCCACCACGAGTTCACTTGCCCTCCTGCACCACTGACCACCACCATCGGAGCATGCTTGAATCCCCCGCAGCGCCCGAGACCACTCCGGACACCGCCGTCACCGCCACCGCCCCCGTGGACGGCATGGCCCCCACTCCCACCCCGGACCACGCGCCGCGCACCGTCTCCACGGCCGTGGCGGATGTGATCGCCGAGCGCGCCGACCACCTGTTCGGGCTGATGGGCAACGGCAACGCCCACCTGGTGAGCTCCCTGACCGAGCGGGGCTTCCCCTTCACCTCGGCCCGGCACGAGTCGGCCACCGTGACCATGGCGGACGCGTTCCACCGTGCCGGTGGCGGCGTGGGCGTGGCCACCACCACGTACGGCGCCGGATTCACCAACACCTACACCGCCCTGGCCGAGGCCCGGCTGGCGCGCATCCCGCTGGTCCTGGTGGTCGGCGACGCCCCGTCCACCGGGCCCCGGTTCTTCGACATCGACCAGGTCCAGGCAGTCTCGGCCGTGGGCGTCACCACGCTGACCGCCACCCCGCAGAACGCCGAGGCGATGGCCCACCGCGCCTTCGACCTCGCTGCGCAGACCGTCCAGCCGGTGGTGCTCTCCCTCCCCTATGACCACTCCACCGCACCCCTGACCGACCCCGTCCCCCTCGAGCCGCTCGCCCCCAAGCCGCAGCACCCGCCGGTCCCGCCGCAGGTGCAAGCTGTGGCGGAGCGACTCCTCGCCGCCGAACGCCCGCTGCTGATGGTCGGCCGCGGCGTGCCCATGTCCGGTACGGGAGAGACCGTCCAGCGCATCGGCGACCTGCTGGGCGGACTGTTCGTCACCACCGTGATGGCCTCGAACACCGTGGACTCCCCCTGGAACCTGGGGATCGCCGGCGGCTTCATGCGCACCCACCGCTGGGAGGTGGCGCACACGGCGGACGTGGTCCTGGTGGCCGGCGCCTCGCTGAACCCGTTCCAGATGCGCCACGGCACCCTGTTCGGCCCGGACGCCCACGTGATCCGCGTGGACAACGAGCCCGGCCTGCACCACGAGCGCGTGGATGAGCACGTCAACGCTGACCTGGGCACCTTCCTGGAGGCGCTGCTGGAGGCAGTGGAGCAGTCTGTGCAGACAGTGCAGGAGAAGACAGACCGTCCCGACGCCGGCTCCCTCACCTGGCGTGAGCAGGTCCCGGAGGTCGCCTCGGCGGACTTCCGCGGGGCGGAGCCGGTGGAGGATCCCACCGAGTTCGGTCCAGACGGACGGCTCAACCCCCGCGCCGTGGTGGCCGCCCTGGAGCAGATCCTGCCTCAGGACCGGTCCGTGGTGATGGACGGGGGTCACTTCCTGGGCTGGGCGCCGATGTACCTCTCCGTCCCGGATCCGCACGCCCTGGTCATGGTGGGCACCGCGTTCCAGTCCATCGGCCTGGGGCTGGGCTCGGCGGCCGGGGTCTCCGTGGCTCGCCCGGACCGGCTGACCGTGCACATCACCGGAGACGGCGGCGGACTGATGGGCCTGGCGGACCTGGAGACCTTCATCCGCACCACCCGCCGGGGCGTGATGGTGGCCCTGAACGACTCCGCCTACGGCGCCGAGCTGCACCAGTACGCCTCCAAGGGCCTGCATGATGCGGCCATGCTGATCGACGAGGTCGACTTCTCCGCACTCGGCCGGGCCCTCGGCGCCGAGGGAGTGAAGGCCACCACCCTGGCGGAGCTGCAGCACCTGACCGACTGGCTGGCCACCGACCAGGACGGCGTGTTCGTGCTGGACGTGGCGATCTCCCAGAAGGTCGTGGCCGAGTTCATGCAGGGGATGGTGAATCAGGGCAAGAGCCTCTGAGGGGCGCACCGCACCAGTCGACCAGCTCGGACCACCCCTGATTCATACCGAACCAGTCATCAGTGATGACTCATTGGTACTGGACTCGGCGAGGGTCTCGACGGAGGATGGACTCCAGAAGCGCACCGGGCCCTGCCTGCGGTCCGGTCAGATGATGACGCGGCCCTGCCATGGATTGACCCAGATCACATCCGCGCGGAATACTGATTCCTGAACACTCGGTCAGTAAATCGTGCGGTCTCCCCTGCTGCCGCACTTAAGGAGTCACCTCATGTCCTCTCAGCCCCAAGCCTTCCTCGTCGGAGGAACTCGCACCCCCGTCGGACGCTACGGCGGTGCCCTGTCCTCCGTCCGCCCGGATGATCTGGCCGCCCTGGTGGTGAAGCAGGTGGTGACCGATGCCGGGATCGATCCGGCCGACGTCGACGAGGTGATCCTGGGCAACGCGAACGGTGCCGGTGAGGAGAACCGCAACGTGGCGCGCATGGCCTGGCTGCTGGCCGGCTTCCCGGACACCGTCCCGGGCATCACCGTGAACCGACTGTGCGCCTCGGGCATGAGCGCCATCGCCATGGCCACCTTCATGATCAAGGCTGGCGCGGCGGACATCGTGGTCGCCGGCGGCGTGGAGTCCATGTCCCGCGCCCCCTGGGTGACGGCCAAGCCCACCACCGCCTTCGCCAAGCCCGGGGAGACCTTCGACACCTCCATCGGCTGGCGCTTCGTGAACCCGCGCTTCACCAGCGAGGAGTTCGGGGACAAGTTCACCTTCTCCATGCCGGAGACCGCCGAGGAGGTGGCCCGTGTGGACAGCATCTCCCGCGAGGATGCCGACGAGTTCGCCGTGGGCTCGCATGCCAAGGCCCTGGCCGCGATCGCCGAAGGCCGTCTGGCGCAGGAGATCACCCCGGTGACCGTGACCGGCAAGAAGGGCGCCACCTCCGTGGTGGACACCGATGAGGGCCCGCGCGAGGGCACCACCCCCGAGGTGCTGGCCAAGCTGCGCCCCGTGGTCAAGGGCGGCTCCGTGGTCACCGCCGGCAACTCCTCCTCCCTGAACGACGGTGCCTCCGCGATCCTGGTGGTCTCCGAGCGCGCCGCGGAGAAGTACGGCCTGAAGGCCCGCGCCCGCGTGGTCGAGGCCACCAGCGCCGGCCTGGCCCCGGAGATCATGGGCCTGGGCCCGGTCCCGGCCACGGAGAAGGCCTTCGCCCGCAGTGGATGGACCGCAGACCAGCTCGGTGCGGTGGAGCTCAACGAGGCCTTCGCCACCCAGTCGCTGGGCAGCATGCGTCGCCTCGGCCTGGACCCGAGCATCGTGAACAACGACGGCGGCGCCATCGCCTTGGGCCATCCGCTCGGCTCCTCCGGTTCTCGCCTCCTGGTCACCCTGCTGCGCCGCATGGAGGCCGAGGGCGCGGACAAGGGCCTGGCGACCATGTGCATCGGCGTGGGCCAGGGTGCCGCGATGCTGGTGGAGAAGGTCTGAGCATGTCCGACCAGCCAGAGCAGACCCCTGACCAGCACTTCCCCGGCCTGGCCGAACTGACCCAGGGCTTCACCGCCCTGCGGATCGAGGCCACGGCCGACCGCCCGGACCGTGTGGTCGCGTTCATGGACCGCCCGGGCGTGCGCAATGCGATCGACCAGACCATGGTCGATGAGTTCCATGCCCTGTGCGGATGGCTGGAGCGCAACCCGCGCGTGCTGGTCATCACCGGCACCGAGGTGGAGAACAGGAAGAGCGGGACGATGCAGGGCATCTTCGCCTCCGGCGCGGACATCGGCCAGCTGCGCGAGCGCCGCCGGGACGATGCGCTGCGCGGCGTGAACTCCCAGATCTTCGACCGCATCCACCGCCTGCCGCTGCCGGTGATCGCAGCGATCGACGGCTACGCCCTGGGCGGCGGTGCCGAGCTGGCCTACGCCGCGGACTTCCGCCTGGCCACCCCCACCCTGAAGATGGGACAGCCCGAGGCCGGACTGGGCATCACCGCGGCCGCCGGTGCCATGTGGCGGCTGAAGGAGCTGATCGGCGAGCCGGTGGCCCTGGAGCTGCTGATGACCGGACGGATCCTCTCCGCCCAAGAGGCCCTGGACCTGCACCTGGTCACCGAGCTGCACGAGTCCGCCGAGCTGCTGGACGGCGCGCACGCCCTGGCTGACCGGATCGGCGCGCAGGACCCGCTGGCCGTGCGGATCACCAAGCGGGTGTTCCACATGCCCCGCGAGGCCCACCCCCACGTGGATGAGCTGGCCCAGGCGATCCTGTTCGAGTCCGAGGCCAAGTTCGATCGCATGCAGGCCTTCCTCGACCGCAGCGCCAAGAAGTGACCCCCGACCCCGTGACCCCAGGAGAACCGATGAGCACCGATTCGACCTCGACCACCGCCTCACCTGCACCGAAGCCAGGGACCGTCCCGGCCGTCGTCGGGGTCCTGGGAGGCGGCCGCATGGGGGCGGGCATCGCCCACGCCTTCCTGATCTCCGGCTCGCGCGTCACCGTGGTGGAGCGCGATCCGCAGGCCGCCGAGTCCGCCAAGGAGCGGATCGAGCGCGACCTGGCCAAGTCCCTGGAGCGCGGGGCGATCGACGGCAGCCTGGACGTGTGGGCGCAGAACCTCACGCTCTCGCTGGACCAGGCCGACTTCGCCCAGTGCGACCTGGTGATCGAGGCGGTGCCGGAGGACTTCGACCTGAAGGTCTCCTCGCTGACCTCGGTGGAGTCGCACCTGCGCGAGGACGCCTGGCTGGCCTCGAACACCTCGTCCCTGTCGATCGACCGGATCGCCGAGAAGCTCTCCCGCCCGGAGCGGTTCTGCGGTCTGCACTTCTTCAACCCGGTGCCGGCCTCCAAGCTGGTGGAGATCGTCAACGGCGAGAAGACCGGGCAGGAGCTGCGGGACCTGGCCGTGCAGTGGGTGGCGGGCATCTCCAAGACCCCCGTCTCGGTCAACGACGCCCCGGGCTTCGCCTCATCGCGCCTGGGGGTGGCCCTGGGACTGGAGGCCATCCGCATGGTCGAGGAGGGCGTGGCCGCGCCGGAGGACATCGACAACGCCATGGTCCTGGGCTACAAGCACCCGGTGGGTCCGCTGGCGTTGAACGACATCGTGGGCCTGGACGTGCGCCTGGGGATCGCCGAGTACCTGGCCTCCGAGCTGGGCGAGCGCTTCGACCCGCCGCAGCTGATGCGTGACATGGTGGCGCGCGGGGAGCTGGGCCGCAAGACCGGCAAGGGCTTCTACGACTACAGCGACCAGGGCTGAACCACTCCCCTGAACCTCCCCTAGATCTGGCGGTCAGTTATCACCGGCATCCCCTCGAATCTGAGGGAATGAGAGTGATGACCGACCGCCAGTTGCATCCGGGGTTCGGGGTCCGGGGTCCGGACTCAGAGGTCGGCCTGGGCCTCGTCCAGTCGGCGGGACTGCGGCGGGCGGGCCACGCCGTCCAGCAGCCCCTCGGCCGGATCAGAGCCCAGCTCCACGATCCGGTTCTGGGCGTCCACGTGCACCACGGAGGGCTGAAAGGTGCGCGCCTCGGCGTCCTCCATCTGGGCGTAGGCGATCAGGATGACGATGTCCCCGGGCTGGATCAGCCGGGCGGCGGCCCCGTTGATGCCGAGCACCCCGGTGCCGCGCTCCCCCGCGATCGTGTAGGTCTCCAGTCGTGCCCCGTTGGTGACGTCCACGATGCTCACCAGTTCGCCCGGCAGGATCCCGGCGGCGTCGAGCAGGTCCTGGTCCACCGTCACCGACCCCACGTAGTGCAGATCGGCCTGGGTGACGGTAGCGCGGTGGATCATGGCGTGGAACATGGTCCGGAGCATGCCCCCCGGGTAGTCACTGTGCCCGGAGCACTGACAGGGGGCTGTGATCTGCGTTATGGTGGACCACAAATACTGACCGATCGGTCAGGCATCTCAGACACGTCGTCTCTCCACGCAGCTGTGGATCGAAGGAGCACCCGTGACCACCAGCGCATCCGCCCCGGCGCAGACCGCCTCAGTCCAGATTCTGCCCAGCTTCATCGCCGGGCAGTGGTGGACGCCCCAGGACCCCCAGAAGGTCACCGAGGTCACCGACGCCTCCACGGGCGAGGTCGTGGCCCGGGTCAGCACGGACGGGATCGACATCGCCGCCGCCGTGGAGCACGCCCGCACCGTCGGCCAGAAGGCGCTGGGCGAGCTGACCATCCATCAGCGCGCGCTCAAGCTCAAGGAGCTGGCCACCTACCTCACCGAGCACAAGCAGGAGCTCTACGACCTCTCCTTCGCCACGGGTGCCACCCAGCGGGACCACGCCATCGACACCGACGGCGGCATCGGCACCCTGTTCACCTTCTCCTCCAAGGGTCGGCGCGAGCTGCCCAACGCCAACGTGATCGTGGACGGGGACGTGGAGATGCTCTCCCGGGACGGCTCGTTCATCGGCGAGCACGTGTACTCCCGGATGCCCGGTGTGGCCGTGCAGATCAACGCCTTCAACTTCCCGGTCTGGGGGATGCTGGAGAAGTTCGCCCCGTCCTTCATCGCCGGCATGCCCACCATCGTCAAGCCCGCCACCCCCACCGGCTACGTGACGCAGCTGTGCGTGCGCCTGATGCTGGACTCCGGCATCCTGCCCGAGGGCTCCCTGCAGCTGGTCTCCGGCTCGGCCCGGGACCTGCTGGACCACCTGGACTACCGCGACCACGTGGCCTTCACCGGTTCGGCAGGCACCGCCTCCACGCTGCGCCGCCACCCCTCCGTGCAGGAGGGAGGGCTGCGCTTCACCGCCGAGACCGACTCGCTCAACGCGGCCATCCTGGGCCCGGACGCCACGAAGGACACTCCCGAGTTCGAGGCGTTCATCAAGGCCGTGTTCGTGGAGATCACCGCCAAGGCCGGTCAGAAGTGCACCGCCGTGCGCCGGGTGATCGTCCCCCAGGATCGGGTCGACGACGTCGTCACCGCCTTGGCCGCGCGCGTCACCGAGAAGGTGGTGCTGGGCGATCCGCGCACCGAAGGCGCCACCATGGGCCCGCTGGCCTCCAAGGACCAGCAGCGCGAGGTGGGGGCCGCCGTCGAGAAGCTCATGCAGGCCGGCGGCACCGTCCGCCTGGGCGGGCCCGAGGCCGCAGGCCAGGCCGATCCTGCCCTGGACGCCGGTGCGTTCTACCCGGTCACGCTGCTCTCCTTCGAGGATTCGGACACCCCCGAGGTCCACATGGTCGAGGCCTTCGGTCCGGTCACCTCGGTGATCGGCTACACGGACATCGACGACGCCGTGCGTCTGGCCGCCCTGGGCTCAGGCTCCCTGGTGGCCACGGTGTGCACGAACGACGGCGAGGTCGCCCCCCAGTTCCTCGCCGGCATCGGCGCCCACCACGGCCGCGTGCACGTGCTGAACCGGCAGACCGCCAAGACCTCCACCGGGCACGGCTCCCCCGTCCCGCACCTGGTCCACGGTGGTCCGGGCCGGGCCGGCGGCGGCGAGGAGCTCGGCGGCGTGCGCGCGGTGAAGCACTACATGCAGCGCACCGCCGTCCAGGGTTCCCCGGACATGCTGACCTCCATCACCGGCATCTGGCACCGGGGCGCGGAGGCGAACACCGTCACGCGAGAGGACGTGGAGGCAGGCCGCGGTGAGCACCCGTTCTACAAGTCGCTGGAGACCCTGCGGATCGGTGACCAGTTCGCTTCCGAGCTGCGCACCGTCACCCTGCAGGACATCACCGACTTCGCCGAGGAGACCGGGGACAAGTTCTACGCGCACACGGACGAGGAGGCCGCCATGGCCAACCCGTTCTTCCCCCGCCGGGTGGCCCACGGCTACCTGCTCGTCTCCTGGGCGGCCGGCCTGTTCGTGGCCCCGGATCCGGGCCCGGTGCTGGCCAACTACGGTTTGGAGAGCCTGCGCTTCATCACCCCGGTGACCTACGACGACGCCATCCGCGTCACGCTGACCGCCAAGAAGATCACCCCGCGCGTCACCGACGAGTACGGCGAGGTGGCCTGGGACTGCCAGATCCACAACCAGAAGGACGAGCTTTGCGCCCAGTACGACGTGCTGACGCTCGTGTCCAAGACCTGGCCGATGGCCTCGTCCGAGGCCTCCCAGGGCTGAGTGTCCCTGCCCCGACGGGCCGTCCCGTGCGTACCCCGCGCACCGGGCGGCCCGTCGTCACCTCGGGGAACAAGGAGCGCGCCTGGGGCGTTCTCCTGCATGTCCCATCCAGACCGCGAGAGAAGAAGGTCGACACACATGTCCGATTTCACACGTTTTGAGCAGGTTGCCGTACTGGGGACCGGCGTGCTGGGTTCCCAGATCATCATGCAGGCCGCGTACCACGGCAAGAAGGTCATGGCCTACGACGCCGTCCCTGCTGCCATCGAGGGAATCGACCGGCGCTGGGCCTGGATCCGTCAGGGCTACGAAGCGGACCTCGGGGATGGCTACGACCCGCAGCGCTTCGACGACGCCCTCGCCCGCATCACGCCGACCTCGGACCTCGGCGAGGCCCTGGCGAATGCGGACATCGTGATCGAGGCCGTCCCGGAGAACCTGGAGCTCAAGCGCAAGGTGTGGGCCCAGGTGGGCGAGCTCGCCCCCGCCAAGACCCTGTTCGCCACGAACACCTCCTCCCTGCTGCCCTCGGACTTTGCCGAGGCCAGCGGCCATCCGGAGCGCTTCCTGGCCCTGCACTACGCCAACCGCATCTGGGCACAGAACACCGCCGAGGTCATGGGCACCCCCACGACCTCGCCGGAGGCCGTCGCCGGAGCCCTGCAGTTCGCCGAGGAGACCGGCATGGTGCCCGTGCACGTGCGCAAGGAGATCCCGGGCTACTTCCTCAACTCCCTGCTCATCCCGTGGCTCCAGGCCGGCTCCAAGCTGTACATGAACGGAGTGGGCAACCCGGCGGACATCGACCGCACCTGGCGCGTGGCCACCGGCAACGAGCGCGGCCCGTTCCAGACCTACGACGTCGTGGGCTTCCACGTGGCCGCCAACGTCTCCCGCAACGCGGGCGCCGACTGGCAGATCGGCTTCGCTGAGCTGCTGGAGAAGAGCATCGCCGAGGGCCACAGCGGTGTGGCCGACGGCCAGGGCTTCTACCGCTACGGGCCGAACGGGGAGAACCTCGGCCCGGTGGAGGACTGGAACCTGGACGACAAGGACACCCCGCTCGGCTGACCTCCTCCACTGACGGATCAGGGGCCGCCCGGTGCGCACCGCGCATCGGGCGGCCCTGACGCATACCCCCGCCACCGACGGTTCCATGGAGAGCACGGGCGGCGCCTCCGCCTCCACCGGCGGCGGGCCCACCTCGAAGCCGGTGCCCCCTTCACTGCGTACATGCCGCTCCCGGCTCAGGAGGGGTCCGTCTAAGCCCACCTGACAGCCGTGCAGGACGGCGCCCGGACGGTGGTCGTGGCCCCGTCCGACGCGGACGGCGGGGTGTCTGCGGAAGCGGAGGCTGTGCGGCCGCGATCGTGGCCGACGTGCTCGCCGCGCTCGACGCCGAGGACTGAGGATCCTCAGCCCCGCAGGCCCCCGAGCACCACGCCGGTGACGGCGTCGATCATCTTGCCCGCGCCCTGCTCGCCGGGGACGCCACGGCCCGGGCGGTACCAGTCCACGATCGAGTTGATCATCCCGAGCGCGAGGCGGGCGAGGTTGTGCGAGGTCACGTCGGTACGCACCGCACCGGTGGCCTGGGCGGCCTCGAGTAGGTCACCTAGTCTCCGGGTGAGCTCACGGCGGCGCTCGACGGCGGCCAGCTCGACCGCCGAGTTCCCGCGCAGGCGCAGCAGCAGGGTCACCTCGGGCTGCTTCTCCACCAGCACCCTGAGCGTGCCGCGGATGCCCTCCTCGACCTGCGCGCCAGCGTCGGCCCCGTTGCCCGCCACGCCGTCCAGGCATGCCTCGAGGGCGTCCAGTGCGTCCGTCACCGCGTGGTCGAGGATCGCCTCCTTGGAGTCCACGTGGTGGTAGATCGCGGACTTGGAGATGCCCAGGTGCTTGGCGAGCATCCCCATGGATGTGGCGTCGTAGCCGTGGACGTTGAAGACCTCCACGCAGACGCGGATCAGCGTCTCCCGGTCATAGCCGGGTCGGCCGCGCCGGGGTGAGTCCATGCTATCCGGGGGTGTGGCGGTGGCGGTCATCGGGGTTCGATCCTCTGGTCTTAGGGCAGACGTCCCTGTATATCACTCAGTGGGCCAGACCGGGGACGGCCTGGCCCACGTGGCAGCACGGCAGGCAGGTGCGGGTCAGCCGTTCTTGCGCAGGTCGTAGACCCGGCGCAGCTTGCCGGAGGAACGGGCCAAGGAGCCGGGCTCGCAGACGTTGATGCTGCACGCGGAGCCGATCTTGGTCTTGATCTCGTGCACCAGCTTCTTGGCGCCCTCCTCGGCCACCTCCACGGTAACCTCTTCACGGCGCTCGATGTTCACCGTCATCTGGTCCATCCGGTTCGGACGGGTGATCTCCAGGGTGAAGTGCGGGGAGAGCGCCGGAATGTTCAGCGCCAGCTCCTCGATCTGGGACGGGAACAGGTTCACGCCGCGCAGGATGATCATGTCGTCCGAACGGCCGGTGATCCGACCCATGCGGCGGTGACCGGGGCGCTCGGTGCCGGGCAGCAGCCGGGTGAGGTCGTGCGTGCGGTAGCGGATGATCGGCAGCGCCTCCTTGGTCAGCGCCGTGAACACCAGTTCTCCGGGACGTCCGGTCTCCAAGACCTCGTCGGTGAAGGGGTCGATGATCTCCGGGCGGAAGTGGTCCTCCCAGATGTGCGAGCCGTCCTTGGTTTCACGGGACTCGCCCGCCACGCCGGGGCCCATGACCTCGGAGAGCCCGTAGATGTCGCAGGCGTCGATGTCGAAGGTCCGCTCGATCTCTCGGCGCATCTCCTCCGTCCAGGGCTCGGCACCCAGCACGGCGGTCTGCAGGGAGGACTGCCGGGGGTCCAGTCCCAGCTTCTTGAAGCCGTCGGCGATGGTCAGCAGGTAGGTGGGGGTGGAGAGGATGGCCTCGGGCTCGAAGTCCCGGATCATCTGCACCTGCTTCTCGGTCTGACCGCCGGACATCGGGATCACGGCGCAGCCCAATCGCTCGGCGCCGTAGTGGGCGCCCAGTCCACCGGTGAACAGGCCGTAGCCGTAGGCGTTGTGCACCTTCATGCCGGGCTGGACGCCGGCCATCCGGAAGCAACGGGCCACCAGAGTGCCCCACGTGTCCAGGTCGTTCTCGGTGTAGGCCACCACGGTGGGCTGACCGGTGGTGCCGGAGGAGGCGTGGATGCGCCGGATCTCGGACATCGGCACGGCGAAGGACTTGAACGGGTAGGCCTTCCGCAGGAACTCCTTGTCTGTGTACGGGAAGAGCTTGAGGTCCTCGAGCTCCTTGAGGTCACTCGGATGGACGCCGTGGTCGTCGAAGAGCTCCTTGTACGCCTCCACGTTCTCGTAGGCGTGGTGCAGGGCCCACTTGAGGCGGTCGTACTGCAGGGACTCGATCTGGTCCCGGCTCATCCTCTCCTCGGCATCCGGGACCGAGCGGTCGGCCGGGATGGGTGACGGGGTGTACGGGTTGGGGACGGAGCATTCAGTCATGGTGGGCACTTCCTCGGCGTGGGGGTTCTGGGGTCTGGTGGCGGCTGGGCGGCAGGAGGCTGGGGTCAGCCCTTGCGGGGGATCGTGCGGCTGCGGCCGCGGAACTGTGCCACCAGATGACCGGCGTCGTCGGTGACCTCGATGTCATAGAGTCCGCTGCGGCCGGTCTGGGCGACCACCCGGCCCACGGCAGTCAGACGCTGGCCGGCGCGCGGGGAGGACATGAAGTTCACGTCCACACCCTGGGCCACGGTGATGGTGGAGCCGTCGCCCTCAGGGTCGTTGCAGACCCAGGCGAAGCAGGTGTCGGCGAAGGCGAAGACCATCCCGCCATGGGCGATCCCGAATCCGTTGAGCATCTCCTCACGCACGGTCATGTGCATGGTGACCTGCCCGTACTCGGCATGTTCGACCTCGATGCCGAGCCAGTCGGCGGCGGGGTCCTGCCCCATCAAGGGGTGCACGGACCGGGTGATGCTCTCAGACACAGGGGGACTCCGTTCATAACCGACCGACCGATCATTAGGTAATCCCACCAGTGTGACCTGCGTCAAGTGCGGGTCTGCCCAGTGTGCCCCGGATGACGCCCCCACGTCACGGGCAGGACGGGCAGGAAGGTTCGGCCCAGGG